>CALXLH010000028.1 GCA_944389145.1 uncultured Spirochaetaceae bacterium | reverse complement strand
GCAACTGCGCTACGTTCTGTCCTCATGAAGGCAGGCCATACAAGGATAAGTTCACGCTCTTCTCGCTCCGTGAGGATTTCCAGGAGAGCGGCAACAGCGGATTCTATGTGGAGAACGATGAGCTTCTCATCAGGCTTGAGGGAAAGGTCATAGAAGGAAGGATAAGCCGCGAAGGCGAGGTTGAGGCTGAGGTGCCGGAGGATATCAAGGCGATGATCGAGACGGTGCTGATCTCCTACTCATATCTTCTCGGCAGCGTGGAGGAGTGATATGGCTGATATCATAATCAGGAATATCCGCGTGATGCAGACAGAGCCTCCATTCGATATCGAAGAGGGAGTCGATGTCATTATCACAGGCTCGGAGATCGAGCGTGTAGGCAAAGGGGCCGCGGAAGGCGTCTCTGCCCCTACCGTGATCGATGGTACTGGACGGACGCTGATTCCAGGCAATGTCTGTGCCCATCATCATTACTATTCAGGGCTCTCCCGCGGCATGCTGATTTCCGCAGGGCCCCAGACCGATTTCATCCAGGTCCTGAAGGAATGGTGGTGGAGGCTGGATAGGGCCCTTGACGAGGAGGCCTGCTACTATTCCTCCCTTATCTGTTCCCTTGATGCGATCGCGGCAGGCACGACCACCGCGATAGATCATCATGCCTCGCCCTGCTTCATAGAGGGGTCGCTTTCCTCTATTGCCAGGGGCATGGAGGAGGCTGGCATCCGTGGTGCCACCTGCTATGAGGTGACTGACCGCAATGGCGGCATGAAGGAGGTCGAGGAAGGGGTTGCGGAGAATGTCCGCTTTGCAAGGGAGGTGGATTCCCGCATCGAAGCAGGCGAGGATGTCCTCTGCGAAGCAATGATAGGAGGCCATGCGCCGTTCACGCTTCCCGATGACGCGCTTTCGCTGATGAGGGAGGCCATCGATGAGACCGGACGCGGAATGCATCTGCACGTGGCTGAGGATAAGTACGATAGCGTAAGCTCCCACCATTGGCATGGCGAGGATATAGCGGCACGCCTTGACAGGTTCTCGCTCCTTCGCGATAACACCCTCCTTGTCCATGGGGTCCATCTTTCGGGTACGGAGATAGGGCTTATCAATGAGAGAGGGTGCTTCCTTGCCCATAACGCGCGTTCGAATATGAATAATCATGTCGGGTATACATCGCGCATACCTGATGTGAAGAAGCTCGTGATAGGCACGGATGGCTGCGGCGGCAATATGTTCGAGGAGCTGAAGCTCGCCTTCTTCAAGCATAAGGATGAAGGCGGCGCATGGTGGCCTGCTGATTTCCTCACGGCGCTCAGCCGCGGCAACAGGCTTCTGGAGTCCGTCTTCCGCGGACGTGGCAGATGGGGGCGGATAGAGAAGGGCTACAAGGCCGATCTCGTGATCCTCGGCTACAACGCGCCGACGCCGCTGGTAAGGGAGAACGCCGCCACGCACTTCGTGTGGGGAATCTCGTCCAATGCGGTTGAAAGCACGATCATCAACGGACGCCTCGCTTACCATGAAAGGAAGTTCACCATGGTCGATGCGCCCAAGATCTATCAGGAGGCATGCCGCGTGGCAAGGCGGGTCTGGGACAAGGCAGATAAGATCAAGGCATAAGGAGTGATTATGATACAGGATAAGATCATTGAGCTGGCCGAGAAGTATAGGGATTATACGGCCACGAACCTTTCGAAGCTCGTTCAGACGAAGAGCTACAGCTCGAAGGAAGAGGATGTCTGCCATCTTCTCGTGAAGCTCTGCGAGGAGGCTGGATTCGATGAGGTCCGTATCGACGGGCTCGGATCTGTCATAGGCCGTGTCGGAAACGGTCCTAAGAAGCTTGCCTTCGATGCTCATATCGACACGGTAGAGGTCGGTAACATCGAGAACTGGACATTCGATCCGTTCGCGGGTGCCATCGAGGATGGACTCGTTAAGGGAAGAGGCGCCTCTGACCAGAAGGGCGGAGCCGCTTCCATGATAACAGCCGGCCGTATCCTCAAGGAGCTTGGCTATGGCGGCGAGTATACGGTTTACTTCACGTTCACGGTAATGGAAGAGGACTGTGATGGCATGTGCTGGAAGTACCTGATCGAGGAGGAGGGCTTCAAGCCCGATATGATCGTCTCCACCGAGCCTACTTCCTGCCGCCTGTACAGGGGTCACCGTGGAAGGATGGAGATCCGTGTCATCCTTCGCGGCATCTCCTGCCATGGCTCTGCGCCGGAGCGCGGCGTCTCTGCGGCATATAAGGCTGCACGTGCCGCTCTCGCCATCGAGAAGCTCAATAACGATCTCCAGCCCGATGATGACAACTTCCTCGGCAAGGGAACGATCACTGTGTCTCAGATCGACGTCAAGGGACCGTCCCAGTGCGCCGTTCCTGACTATGCGATGCTCTATTGCGACCGCCGCCTCACCTGGGGAGAGGATGCTGACCTCGCGATAAGCCAGGTGAAGAAGTATGTCTCCGAGGCCACGGGGGATCCGGAGTCAGAGATCGTTGTCGAGATGCCTGATTACGATAAGATTGCCTGGACTGGGAAGAAGTACTCTCAGGAGCTCTACTTCCCGACATGGAAGCTGGATGAGAAGGCAGAGCTCGTACAGGCCGGAATCAGGGATTATGAGGCCCTCTTCGGCAAGAGGCCTGTCGTTGACAAGTGGACATTCAGCACCAACCTTGTCGCCACGACGGGACGGCACAAGATCCCGGCCATCGGCTTCGGCCCTGGTGACGAGGCACAGGCACACGCGCCTAATGAGATCAACAGGGTGGAGGATCTTGTGATCTGCTCCAAGTTCTATGCGATGCTCCCATACTCTCTTGAAGGAAAGACAGAGTAAGGGTAGACCGATACAACCAACTGAGGCTGTCCTAGGGGGCAGCCTCGCTTCTTCATCGATCGCTTTTGCTGTATCATCGGCCCATGAGACGGTTGATCATCGGTGATATCCACGCCCATTACGATATGCTCAGGAGGGTGCTTGATGAGGCATCCTTCGATCCGTCATCCGATACGCTCTATTCCGTAGGTGATCTCTGTGACAGGGGAGGGAGGCCTTTGGAGACTATACGCTTCCTGATGGGGCTCCCTGACTTCCGTCCTGTCCTTGGCAATCATGACGCCTGGCTTGAGGCATACCTCTCCACTGGAACGCCGGATCCGGCCTGGTATGGCTGGGATGGAGGCGATGATACCGTGAGGAAGCTTGAGGCGGTGGATCATGAGGAGAAGGCCAGGATGATGGCATGGTTCCTGTCATTCCCCGTCGTGCGCATCGAGGATGACCTCATCGTTGTCCATGGAGGGATACCATCAGGATACGACGAGGAGGCCCTTGTGGATATAAGCCATGATGACCGTACGGTCCCGCTCCTTCTCTCTCCGGAGAGAGGCCGCCTGGAACCCCTGCTATGGGACAGAAGCTATCTTTTCTCAGCGATGAACGATGCCGGGATCATCTGCGAAGGCAGGATTCCTGAGCATAGGGTGGGGCCGCTGGATACTTCCCGCAAGGTCTTTATAGGGCATACCCAGATAAGGCCGGAGTGCGTGCCGTTCATCTCAAGGCGCTACCACCTCCATGCCATCGATACAGGTGCGGGATCAGGGAAGGGGCCTCTTACCGTCATGGATATCGACACAGGAGAGTACTGGCAGGCCGAGGCTGACGGCGTGAGGCTGTGATCAGCCTTCTTCCACAAGTCTCCTTAGCCTTGCGATGGCCTCTCTTGTCCTTGGCAGCAGCTCATCCGTCCCGATTGCCTCTATCATTGCAGGTATGTCCTCATAAAATCCCTCAGGCACCTTCTCACAGAGGAGCCTTGCGTATCTCATAAGCTTTTTCTCTCCCGGATGATATACCCTGTTATATGCGAATAACGCATCGAAGCATGATGCGATGATGGCGGAGAGCCTGTGGTTCTGGCTTACTATGTCATCCCTCATTACCGCCAGCTCAAGCTGGGACAGGAACGGTGAGCTGAAGCTGCCATCCATGACGGTGAGGTTGTCGTTGATGATATTCTTCCTGAGTTCTTCAGGATAGCCTCCGGAGATCTCCTCCTGCAGGCCTGAAAGCCATCCATCCCTGTCGTAGAGTATCCTCGATGTCGCGATATTGTAGAGTATGCAGGTCGTATAGCCTATCTTCGAGCCATGCCTCCTATATACATAGTCGATCTCTCCTTCCGTCCACTCCCTGCTGCGGAACATTATGTCGAAGACCCGGCCTTCCCCGTCTTCCGCCTCGTCTCCCTCCTCGAAGAAGGAGATGGCGATCCGTGATGCAAGCGAGAGGCTATCATAGATGCGCTTCCTCTCATCCCTTGCTATCGGTGAATCTGAGTATATATAGATATCCCAATCAGAGGAGTCATCGTTTATCGCGCTTGTGCGTGAGCCGGAGAGCGCCACCGCGCTTACTGCCGCAAGAGCCGAGAAGCTCTCTGCTATCCTGTCTGCTGTCATGAGACGATTATAGCCTGATCCATCCTTCCGCTCTTCATCATTCCCGTCATAGATGTCATGGAAAGTGACAGCGATATTGCCTCATCCGCAAATCAGGAACGCATCTGCTTCTCATGCAGGCGGTTCCTGTGCATATCGCTGCTTATTGATACTGGCTGCCGGAGCTAGCCTTCCGCTGGCGCTCCTCTGCATCATAAGGAAGGCAGGCGCATGGAAATGATCAGGCAAGGGCGCATCAGCACTTTCCTGATGTCATTCAGATCTGATGGCCTACTGCCTGTCTCCTCTATGGCTATTTGTCCTGCGTGGTATCCCAGGCGAGGTTGCCTTCCTTGTCAGTGTAGGTGTATGCGATCGCATAGTAGATGATCGGATCCTTCTCCTTCCATCTCCTGTACGCAGCCGATACGGCCGAGGCCATTCCCCTGTTGTTCACATAGTCCTTTCCCTTGTCCATCATTATTGTCCTCAGGGATCCTAGGGATATCTGTATCTTCTTTGAGTACAGCGCTATGGCAAGCTCTCCGATGAAGTCGTAGATTTCGTCGTTGGTCATTCTTGATATCTCCTCTGATAAGACTTTAGCCTATGGAATGTGATGGCACAATCCTGAAACGTTCCGATTCATTCAAAATATCGCAGCCATGGTGTAGAATCATGGCATGGCATGCCTCATATACATGATCCTGGCAATCCTCCTGTTCATCCTGGACCGGCGCGTCCATGGCTACTACCTTCTCTCTGTCGGGATAGGGGCCGTGCTGTCATCTGCCTCATCGCTCCTTGGATTCCCTCTTTCCCTCCAGCTGGCGACGCTTCTCGTCGGGGCTGCCGTATCGATCGTGCTCATCCGTCCCGTCCTCGTGAAGACGGGCAGGGCCTCACGCGGCTACGTCCGCTCGCTTATCGGACGGACTGCTGAGCTTACGGATCCGATCGACCGTACCGGGTTCGGACATGTGAGGATCGATGGCGTGAGATGGAGCGCAGTCTCGCTGTCGGGAGAGGAGATAGGGAGGGGAACGCCTGTCATCATCCGCGAGATCTCGGGCGCGACGCTGTATGTAGAGAAGAACTCTGAGTACCCAAAAGCGTAAGGGTGGTATATAATCGGATCAGATGGTGGAGATAATCCTTCATCATACAATGAAAAACACAATGGATGGAGGTCATATGCCGCTTACGGGTATCGATGACAAGGTCGTGAGGGTAGATGCGGAGGCCAAGGCCAGAGGTGAGGCTAGGTACGTCTCGGATTATGTGCTTCCTGATATGCTCTATGCATGCATGGTCCGCTCCTCTGTTCCTAGGGCAAGGATTACGGGAATCCATCTTCCAGAGCTTCCAGAAGGATATTATTTCATATCTGCGAAGGACATACCGGAAAATGGCCGCAATGAGCTGTGGATGATCGCCAAGGACTGGAGATGCTTCGCCGACGGGGATGTGAGGTATGTCGGAGAGACTATAGGCCTCCTCGTAGGCAAGGACAGGAACATCCTCCGCTATCTCCAGGACAATACGAGGATCGATTACGAGGAGGGCGTGCCTGCCGTGACGATCGATGATGCCATCGCGCTCAAGGGTGGCCCGATCGTCGGCGAGGATAACGTCATGTGTTCCCTCTTCTGCGAGAAGGGACGGCCGATGAAGGATGTATTCAACGAGGCCGACTCCGTCTTCGAGGAGACGATAGAGACCGGATTCCAGGAGCATGTGCATCTTGAGACGAATGGAGCCTTGATCACGGAGGAGGATGGCAGGTATGTCATCTACGCCTCTGCCCAGTGCCCGTTCTATATCCGCAAGTCTGTCGCCGGGCTTCTCGGGATCTCTCCGGAGGATATCATCATCAGGCAGACGACCACAGGTGGCGCGTTCGGTGGCAAGGAGCATTTCCCCGATGTGCTATGCGGGCCGCTTCTAGTTGCTGAGAGCGTGATCCATAAGCCTATAAAGCTCATCTTCGACAGGAGCGAGGATATGCTCTACTCGGTGAAGCGCCATCCTTCAAAGACGATATTCCGCACCGCCCTTGACAAGGAAGGTAATATCCTGGGTATCGAGGGAACTATCTACTATAACTGCGGAGCCTATCTGTCCGCATCTTACGTCGTGCTGCAGCGCGGAGTCTTCCACGCAAATGGCGTCTATGACTTTCCCGCTACCTACCTCAAGGGTGTAGGTGTCGCGACGAACACCTTCCCGTCCGATGCCTTCCGCGGCTTCGGCGCTCCGCAGACGCTCTTCGCGATAGAGACTCACCTTGATCACATAGCGAGGCGCTTCGGCTTCGATCCCGCGGAATATAAGTCCAGGTACTTCATCAAGAAGGGTGGGGAGACGGTCACCAATGGCCATATCATCGAGGAAGTGAAGCTTCCGGAGATGCTTTCCCGCCTTGCCGAGGCTTCTGATTACTACCGCAAGGCGGAGGAGTACGGCATCGGCTCAGGCCGTGGGATCGGCATATCATTCTATAACCATGGCGGAGCGTTTACCGGAAACGGCGAGCAGGCCATCATCAAGGCACATGCCAGGCTCGTGAAGGAAGGGAAGCGCGTGCGCATAGAGGTAGGTTCCACGGAGATGGGACAGGGCTTCCAGACTGCGCTCAGGAAGATCGCGGCCAATACGCTCGGGATCGAGATGGAGGATGTCGATTATCCTAATCCTGACACGTCTCTCGTCCCCGATTCAGGCCCTACCGCCGCATCCCGCTCTACCATGATCGTCGGGAAGATCGTCGAGGAATGCGCCAAGGAGATGAAGGAGCGCTGGGATGAGGGCGATTTCTCCGTGGAGAAGGAGTATGTCCACCCAGAAGGGCATCCATGGGACCAGGATACGTTCCGGGGCGATGCCTATCTCGGCTATGGCTGGGGGGCCGCTGTCGTGGAGGTTGAGGTCGATAGGATCACGAATGAGGTGAATACCGTCGGCATCTGGTCCTGCCATGATATAGGGCATGCGATCGATGAGCTCATAGTCCATGGCCAGGTGAATGGAGGCATCATCCAGTCCCTAGGCTACGCTGCGATGGAGAAGATGGAGAACAGGAACGGCCACTTCCGCCAGGAATCGATGTCTGATTACGTGATACCGACCAGCATGGATTTCCCGAAGCAGGAATGGTCGCTTGTCGATAACCCCTACCAGTGGGGACCTCAGGGTGCCAAGGGCATGGGAGAGCTTGTCTTTAATGGCGCTGACGCGGCTTACGTCGACGCGGTCGAACGTGCGCTCGGCATAACCGTCACTAAGATACCTATCCCGCCTGAGGATATAGAGGAGGCACTGGAGAATGCATAGGCAGATAGAGTTCCGCGTTAACGGGAACAAGGTTGTTTATTCCGGCGATCCGCTTACGAGGCTCGTCGACGTCCTCAGGGATGATCTGAGGCTTACGGGCGTGAAGGAAGGCTGCGGAGAGGGAGAGTGCGGCGCATGTTCCATCATCAAGGATGGTCGTCTCGTCACATCATGCATCATTCCGGTCGGAGCCTGCCTCGGCTCTGATATCCTCACCATCGAGGGCATAAGGGACACGGAGAAGGGCAGGTGCATCGTCGAGGCCTTCCGTGATGGCGGTGCGGTGCAGTGCGGCTTCTGCATCCCGGGAATGGTGATGGCCGCCTATGTGCTGCTTTCCTCTAATCCTGCTCCTACGGATGAGGAGATCCGCGTAGCGATAAGCGGCAACATATGCAGATGCACAGGCTATGACCTGATCGTGGAAAGCATCAGGCTCGCAGCTGAGAGGGGAGGCGCGCTATGGCAGTGAACTATGTACCGTCCACATTGGATGAGGCTCTGCTTCTCAGGAAGGACAGGAAGGCCATTCCTCTTGCCGGCGGCACCGATATCATGGTGCAGGGAAAGAGGGGACTCGGGCTGGCTCCTCAGCTGGATCGTCCTGTCATGATCATATCTCACCTAAAGGATGAGCTTGGAGGGATCAGGAAGGATGAGGATGGCTCCGTAGTGATCGGGGCTATTGCAACTGCTGCTGAGATCGCATCCTCTGATATCGTTCCATGGCATGTGCGCATGGCCGCGTCTGGAATGGGTGCAATCGCGCTGCGCAACAGCGCGACGATCGGAGGCAATATAGGGAATGCCTCCCCCAAGGGAGATCTTCCACAGCCTTTGATCCTCCTTGACGCGGAGGTCGTGCTGATTTCCTTCGATGGCGAGAGGCGGATGCTCCTTGATGACTTCATAAAGGGATCCAAGACGACAGATCTGCATGATGATGAGATCATTGCGTCGATCGTCATCCCTCCGCATGAATTCACCTATAGCTATTACCGCAAGATCGGCATGAGGAAGGCCAATGCGATCTCGAAGCTCTCTCTTTCTGCGGCTGCCACGATAAAGGATGGCCTCGTGGTCGATTTCCGTGCCTCTTCCGGGGCCGCCGGGCCGAAGGTGATACGCTCGCGCGAGGCTGAGTCCATGATCATCCGCCGTCCGGTAGAGGATATAGAGGGCATCGTCCCAGACTTCCTTGAGGCCTGGGATCATGCGATATCCCCGCACGCGATGCCGCGTTACAGGCGCAATACCACGTCCAGGATGCTCACCAGGTTCCTGGAGGCAATCGTCAATGGCGAGCCTGAGGGCATCGTCAGATAGGAGGATCGATGAGGATATTCCATCCGTTATCGCTTGAGGAGGCCGTTGCCATCAGGGAACATGAGAAGGACTCCTGCTATCTTTCCGGCGGAACGGCAGTGCTTTCATTGTCCGGAGGCGTGGAGGCCTCTGCCGTCGTAGATATCTCCGCGCTCGTTGACTCGTCCATTTCCAGGGATGGAAAGCATATTGCGATCGGAGGCGGCGCGACGCTTGAGGCTATCGCCTCTGGCCCTGTCCCAGCATTCATCAGAGAGGCCGCGAGGTACTGCGCGTCCCTGCAGCTGCGATCGCAGGCGACGATCGGAGGCAACATAGCGCTCAGGCGCTTCGACAGCTTCCTCATCCCTTCCCTCTATGCCGCTTCTGCCGTCCTTACGGTAGTGACAGATGATGGAAGGAAGGATATTGCGATAGAGGAGTATGTCAGGGACCGTGGCTCTATCTCCATCATAGAGCGCGTCACCATAGAGGAGGCTGAGGGTGAGAGCCGTCGCATAGGGCGCGCCTCCCACTCCCATGCGGCCATTATAGCCGCGCGCTCGGGAAGCCGCTATTGCTATGAGGCGAGCGGTTCCGGGGTCGCCTTCGGAGACAGGGATTCGTGGAAGGATATCGATTTCAGGGATGATCTTACGGGATCTGCCGAGTACAAGCGCTATATAGCGTCTGTGATCTTCGAGGAGGCAAGGTGATGGACGTACGATGCACGATAAACGGCAAGAGAGCCATTCTTTCTGGATCGGAGGATGAGAGGCTTCGCGACGTTCTGTATCGCTCAGGCTATTCCTCTGTGAGGGACAGCGATGACAGGGAAGGCTTTGCCGGTTCTGATACGATCGTCTTCCGTGGCCGCCTGGCGTACTCGAACCTCATCATGCTCTATCAGGCAGACGGGGCTGAGATCAGGACGGCAGAGGGACTTCTTTCAGGGCGTGAGACGAATGACGTGCAGGACGCCATGATCGCGGCCGGCATCGTCCAGAGCGCCTATAATGCGCCTGCCGCGGCCTTGATCCTCACATGGCTTCTGGAGAGGAATCCTGAACCGTCAAAGGATGATGTGAAGGAGGCTCTTTCCGGCATATTCATCCGTGATGCGGGTTATGAGCATTACTACCTTGCCATCAAGCTTGTCGAGGAGAAGCGGAAGCATGGCAGGTATATCTCCGAGATCGCTCCTTCGTTCAGGCCTTCCCTCCGCGTCGTAGGCAAGCCTGAGCCGAAGATAGATGGCAAGGCGCTGGTATCAGGAGAACGCCTCTTCGTCGAGGATAGGGTAGAGAGCGGTGCCTGCATCCTTCATGTGCTGCGTTCTCCGTTCGCCCATGCATTCATCCGCTCCATAGATGTTTCCAAGGCTCTGGAGGTCGATGGTGTCGTGGATATCATAACGGCATTCGACTGTCCTGATGTCTACTACATGCAGGCCGGGCAGGGCAATCCGGAGCCTTCTCCATATGACAGGAGGCTGCTTAACAGGAAGGTACGCCATGTAGGCGACCGCGTGGCTGCGATCATTGCCCGTGATGCCGAGAGTGCAGATAAGGCTGCCGCGCTGATCAGCGTCGCATACGATCCGATCGAGCCTGTGTTTACCGTCGAGGAGGCGATGGCCGAAGGGGCTCCGCTTGTCCACGATGGCATCGTGGAGTATGTCTCCGGCGCTCCTGCCGATCTCGATGAGTACAATAAGGGTGCCGATGAGAGGGAGGAGAAGGTCATATACCAGTTTCCTCTTCATGGGGATATAAGGCACAATATCGCGGCAGGTGCCCATGGCGGTATCGGTGATATCGAGAAGGGCTTTGCGGAGGCTGATGCTGTCGTCGACTCGACCTATCAGACCTCTCAGCCGCAGTGTACCCCTCTTGAGCCCCATGTCTGCTATGGCCATATCGAGGGCGGCCGGCTGGTACTCAACTGCTCGACGCAGGTACCGTATCATGTCAGGCGTATCGTCGCGCGCATCTGCCAGATCCCAGAGAATAAGGTCCATGTCATCAAGGAACGTGTCGGTGGAGGCTATGGCTCCAAGCAGGACGTGCTTGTCGAGGATCTGCTGGGATACGCTGTGTGGCGAACGGGAAAGCCGATATACTACCGCAATACCCGCGCTGAGGAGTTCTATGCAAACTCAACGCGCCATCCTATGCGTATCCGCGTGAAGATGGGCGGTAAGAAGGATGGAACGATAACTGCGATCTACATGGATGTGAGGGCGAATACCGGTCCGTATGGCAACCACTGCCTTACCGTGCCGATGAATGCCTCTTCCAAGACCCTTCCGATCTTCCGCGTGGAGAACATGTACTATGATCTCCTGACGTATTACACGAATATTCCTCCTACGGGGGCATATCAGGGATACGGAGCCCCAAAGGGTTATTTTGCCATCATATCTGCGATGGGCGAGCTGGCGATGAAGCTGGGCATAGATCCCTTGGATATGGCGAGGAAGAACATCGTCGAGGAAGGCTATATGCTTGAGATCCTCCGAGGCCTGGGAGAAGGTCGGGAGGGCGCTGTCGTTCCTGTTGGCTCATGCGGCCTCCGTGAGGCGCTCGATAAGGGTGCCGAGATGATCGGATGGGGGAAGAAGGATGCGGCAGAGGATCCTGATTGGAAGATCGGCAAGGGCTTTGCGATGATACAGCAGGGTTCAGGGCTTCCTGGCTTAGATCATTCGAACGCTCAGGTGAAGCTCCTCACCGATGGTACGCTCATCGTCCTCTCTGGGGGAGCAGACCTCGGGACAGGCCTCGATACGATTTCCGCGAAGCTTGCGTCAGAGGTGCTGAAGGTTCCTATGGATAGGATCTCGGTAATCTCCGGTGATACCGACTCCTGCCTCTTCGACACAGGTGCCTATGCATCCTCCGGGACATACTTCTCCGGCAATGCATCGCTCAATGCGGCGAAGGACCTCATGAAGAAGATCCTCCACGAGGCATCTCTCCAGATGGGGAAGCCGGAGGATGAGCTTGCCGTGGAGTATCCCGGCATCGTTGTGGCCAGGAGCGGAGAGCGCCTTACCTATGCGGAGCTTTCGCACGCTGCCACGTCAGGGACGGGCAGGGGGCAGCTTGTCGGCACAGGATCATTCTCTACGGAGAACTTCGCCGTGCCGTATGGCGCTCACTTTGCCGAGGTCGCTGTGAATATCCGCACGGGGGAGATAAAGGTACTTAAGTTCTATGCCCTCCAGGATGCAGGCACGCCTATCAATCCGGAGCTTGCGCTCTGCCAGATGTATGGCGCTGTGATGAAGAGTATCGGTCACACGCTCTATGAGGATCTCGTGCTTGATAAGGACGGACGCTGCCTGACGACCACATTCACCGATTATGGAGTGCCTATGATCGAGGAAGCGCCTGAGGATTTCCGTTCGGTCCTTATCGACGTGAATGATCAGTACGGCCCGTTCGGTGCGAAATCGATCTCGGAGATAGCATGCAACGGTGCGGCTCCTGCCATCGCCATGGCCATAGCGGATGCCACCGGTGTCTGGGTACGCTCCTGGCCGATAACCCCGGAGAAGATACTGAAGGGACTTGGCCGCATCTGAGGTCCTGTGAGATGAATGATTGCCCCGCCCCTGCCGGATCAGGAGCGGGGATCTCTGTCCATGATAAACTGTGCTGCTGATGTATTGTATCCTGCATGATGGGATACTTCGATTTGCAGATATGTGATTGTGGACTCATTCGAGCCTTGATTAATATTGGATGTGCTGTAAGAAATAATCAGAAGTATCCTGCTAGGAAGGCAGTGGACTTGCCCGTAAGGTACGACAGGCTGTGAGGAAGATGCTGCGATGATTGTATATTCTGGAACAAAGTCTTCATTCAGGGTCGATATGGTCAATGGTGTCATATCGAAGAACCTCAATACCATGTTCCGTCTCCTTGGAATCGGTAGGGAGAGCCAGGCAGAGTACAGGTCCTGGGAGAACTCCCTTCCCAGGATCGGCATGGTCGTCATGGACCCTCGCATCGATGATGATGTCCAGATTGCCCTTGAATATCAGATACCGCTTACCAGCAAGCGCGTCGACTTCATGGTTGCCGGCAGCGATGGGGATAATGATAATGTTGTCATCATCGAGCTGAAGCAGTGGCAGGAGTGCACCGCTACAAGCAGGGAAAACGTCGTACAGGCCTTTGTTGGCGGTGCAATGAGAGATGTTGTCCATCCATCACAGCAGGCCTATTCCTATGCTCAGCTTATTGAGAATTTCAATGAGGATATAAGAGCCTACGGCATCAGTCTCCATCCTTGCGCCTATCTTCACAACTATGGAGAGGAGGCGAGGTCCCATATCTGCAACCAGCGCTATGCAGAGGCAATCAGCGATGCTCCTGTCTTCCTCCAGCAGGATGGCTACAGGCTTTCCGATTTCATCGCTTGCCATGTGACTAAGAAGCCTCACAACGGCAATATCTTCGAAATCATCGAGAACGGGAAGCTGAAGCCCTCTAAATCCCTTCAGGATTCCATCGGCAAGATCCTTGACGGTAATCCAGAGTTCATCATGATCGATGAGCAGCAGGTTGCCTATGCAACGATTCTTAAGCTGGTTGAGAACACTGTCAGTGACAGCCGTAAGCACACGATTGTCGTACAGGGGGGGCCTGGCACCGGAAAGTCCGTCATTGCCATACAGCTCTTGGCAAAGATCCTGAATAATGGTTATTCCTGTGCCTATGTTACGAAGAACAGCGCACCGCGGAGCACATTTTCCAATAACCTCGTATCTGGCAGGCATAGGCTTTCGTATCTGAGAGGACTCTTCAAGAGCTCTGGTTCCTTCTATGATGTAAAGGCCGACACATTCGATTGCCTCCTTGTCGATGAGGCTCACAGGCTCAATCTTAAGTCTGGCCTATATGGGAAAGTAGGCGAGAATCAGGTCAGGGAGCTGATCAATGCCTCCCGTATCAGCGTTTTCTTCATCGATGAGGACCAGGCTGTCACCATGAAGGATATCGGTACGATTGCGGAAATCAGGAAACAGGCAGAATCCCTTGGATCGGTCTTGCACTGCAATGAGTCTTTGAAGCTGACTAGCCAGTTCAGGTGCAATGGGTCGGATGGATATATTGCCTTCCTTGATGATCTGCTGCAGATCAGGCAGACGGCCAACAGGGACTGGTTTGACCTTGATTATGACATCCGTGTCTTCGATGATCCCTGTGAGATGCGCAATCAGCTCCGGATTAGGAATACAGGCAACAAGGCGCGCATGATTGCCGGCTATTGCTACCCATGGGCAAGCAAGAAGGACAAGTCAAGGATAGACATCAGGTTGCCCGGAGGATTTGAGGCCCAGTGGAACTTCACCACTGACAGATTTGCCACCAATCCCGATTCCTTCGACCAGGTCGGATGCATCCATTCCACTCAGGGGTTGGAGTTCGATTATGTCGGCATCATCATCGGAAGGGATCTGAAGTATGCTGATGGAGAAGTTGTCACAGACTTTGAAGTGAGAAGCAAGGCCGGTGATGCTTCCGTTTATGGTGTAAAGACTGAAGCAGACAGGATTAGGGCTGACCGTATTACAAGGAATGTATATAAGACCTTGCTCTCGCGTGGACAGAAAGGCTGTTTCATATACTGCGAGGACAAGGCCCTGTCGGATTACTTCAAGATGCGGATCAGCAAGGTGAGGGCGAATACCCCCGTGCTTGAAGGCGCGAGGATCATCTAAGGAAGCAACAATCCGTCTATACCAGGAAGACTTCTAGTATGCTGGCAAGAGCCTGGCTTGCTCTTTGATGTGGGAGCATTCGAGAGGACAGCGGATACTTTAAATTATCTGGCTGTGGCTGTCCTTTTTACAGGGGGCATGCCACAATGAGCGGATCTGCTCGGGATCGAGCCCGTCTGCCGCTGTCATAGCCTTGTCAGCAGTACCGTTACGCCGCCTCCACAGATCATGCCTGCGTTTCCTCCCTTTGAGAGGTCCAGGCGTAGTATCTTCCTTTCCGGTCCATCTTCAAGCATCTTCCGCCCCTCATCTATGGCGATGCTCTCCACCCGTCCGCCTCCTATCGTGGAATAGGTGCTGTCCTCCGTTATGACCATCATCGAGCCGATTGAGCGGGGTGCGGAGCCGTGCTTGTCGATGATGCGTGCGACCGAGCAGCTTCCTTCCGCGGCTCTTCTTGCGAGGGCAGGGGAGAGGATCACTGCATCCTTATCCTTGCGCAGCGTGCTGATGATCTCTGCCATTATCGAGATGGCAATCTCCTCAGGCGTTACTGCGTTGATGGGTATGCCGATAGGGCTGTGTATCGCCTTTATCCTTCCGCTGTCGAATCCTTCAGCGGTAACTGTCTCTATCTGCGAGGCGGCCTTTGCCTTCGAGCCTATCATGCCAAGATAGGAGAATGGTTCGGAGAGTGCGTAGCGGAGAGCCTCAAGATCATAAGAGTGCCCATGGGTGAAGATCACTATATAGGGAGAGTGGGCGTACCTCTTCTGCAGCAGCTCATCAAATGGGCCGACGTATCGCTCTGCCTCCGGAAATCTCTCTTCCGTAAGCTCCTCGGCCCTGTCATCGAGCACTATCGTCCTCATTCCCTGAAGCGAGGCGAGGTCATAGAGCGCCTTGCCTATGTGTCCTGCTCCTATCAATAGCAGGGTCGGCTCAGTTGTTATGGCGGTGGCTGTCATGCTGCCTTCTATGCTGCCGAAGGCTGGTTCCCCGTCCACAAGGAGGCATTCCTTCCCATCATCGGGAGAAGTGAGCCATTCGATCTTCCTTCCTTCCTCAAGCGCCTCTGCCAGCTTCATGTAGAGCTTATTCATCCATTGCCTCCTTAAGCGTCCTTATCGTCTCATCGATCTCATCGGAAGTCGTGAACGGTCCGGGTGAGAAGCGTAGGGTACCGGTCGGGAATGTCCCAAGGCTCCTGTGAGAGGAAGGAGAGCAGTGAAGCCCGACCCTCGTCTCGATGCCGCTGCGTTCCAGAAGCCTTGATGCAAGCCATGCGATATCCTTCTCTGCCGAGACCGAGACGATTGGAGTCCGTGGTTCATCCGCGTCAGGACCATGCATGGTTATGCCATCTATTCCCTTCAGGCCATCAATGAGCCTTTCCGTCATAGCGAGTGAGTGCCTTCTTATATCGCCGAGGTTATCGATGACGTATCTGAGTGATGTGGATAGCCCCACGAGTCCCGGTATGTTCTCCGTTCCTCCAGATAGCCTCTCCGGGAGGGTATGGGGTACTGCCTCCATATCGCTCTCCGTGCCTGTGCCTCCGGTTATCAGGGGCTCGATGCTCTCCGCTATGTCCCTGCGGAAGATCGCGCCTCCGGTGCCTTCTGGTCCGAGGAAGCCCTTGTGCCCTGGAAAGCATACTGCGGCTGCGTTGAGGGCGCTCATATCAATATCAACATAGGGCGAGGCCTGCGAGGCATCGATCAGCAATGGGATAGATAGCCTTCTGGCTTCCTCAGCGGCCTTGGAGATGTCCTCTATCGCTCCTGAGACGTTCCCAGCGGCGTTTATCACCATGGCGTCTGCCTTCTCCGGCTCGAATCCGTCCCACTGGCTTCTCCCTTTGGTATCTGAAGGAACCTTTATGATGCTGCAGCCAAGCTGGGACAGGGGACGCATCACCGCGTTATGCTCATTGCTGGTCGTTATCACGGAAGCGCCCGGGCGTATGAGTCCTTTTATCGCCATGTTGATCGCCTCGGTTGCATTTAGCGTGAACACCACGCATTCAGGATGAGCGTAGCCATATAGCGATGCGATCATCTCCCGGAGGCCGAAGACCGAGGAGAATACGCTCTCTGACTCTGCACTCTCCGTCCTGTACAGGTTCACGACATTGCTTCTTATATGCTCATAGATCGCCTCGGCCGTTCCCGGGGCCTTGGGAAACGCTGTCGCGGCGTTATCGAGATAGATTCTCCTCATAGACCGTAATCATAGCAGAGAGCGGGCTCATAATCCATTGCGTTTTCATTTGCATGATGGTATATTCCCTGCCATGAGGATATCAGGAAAGGCTGGCCTGGCCGTAACAGGCGCAGCGATCGGGATCATAAGCGTTGCTCTCGTGGCGCTCGGGAACCCTGCCAATATGGGCTTCTGCATCGCTTGCTTCATCAGGGATATCGCGGGGGCGATGCATCTGCATACCGCTCCGATCGTCGAATACGTCCGTCCGGAGATCATCGGAATAGTCTTCGGCTCGTTCGCGATAAGCGTCATCAAGGGTGACTTCAATCCACGCGCGGGATCAAGCCCGGTGCTTCGCTTCATCATCGGCTTCATCGTCATGGTCGGAGCCCTTGTTTTCCTCGGCTGCCCGCTGAGGATGGTACTTCGCCTCGGAGGAGGGGACCTCAACGCGCTTGTAGGACTGGCGGGATTCGCAGCCGGCATCGCGGCAGGATGCTTCTTCCTCTCCCGTGGCTTCTCCCTCGGAAGAGCCAGTAAGGAGAGCCCTCTTGAAGGCGTGGCGTTCCCTGCGATCAATGTCGCTCTCTTCATCGCATTCCTTGCCGTTCCATCGCTCTTTCTCTTCTCCGAGTCAGGCCCTGGATCCATGCATGCTCCTGTAGCGGCTTCGCTCCTTGCCGGACTTATCGTGGGCATCGCGGCAGAGCGTACCAGGCTCTGCATGGCTGGAGGTATCCGTGATATGATCCTGATAAGGGACTTCACACTCATAACCGGCTTCGTGGCCATCTTCGCCTTCGCGCTTATCGGAAACCTCATTACAGGCCGCTTCAGCCTTGGCTTTGCCGAACAGCCCGTTGCCCACAGCGCCCACATCTGGAACTTCCTTGGCATGTTCGCCGTGGGACTTGGTTCCGCGATGCTTGGAGGCTGTCCGCTACGCCAGCTCATAATGGCAGGAGAGGGCTCTGGAGACAGTGCAATGGCCGTGCTTGGCATGCTCGTGGGAGCCGCGTGTGCCCATAACTTCTCCCTCGCCGCATCAGCAAACGTGGGGCCGGGAATCAATGGAAAGGTCGCGCTGGTGATCGGCATCGTGCTGCTTGTTGCCATAGCGGCAATCGTGACTGAACGCAACAGGAGGTCGGAATGAAGGAGATTGACTGCAGGGGACTTGGATGCCCTGAACCCGTGATAAGGACCAAGAAAGGACTCAAGGAGAGTCCCGATGGAGTGGATGTCATCGTTGATGACAGGGCCGCGCGCGAGAACGTTCCACGCTATGCTGAGGCTACCGGCTATAAGGCCGAGGTCAAGCAGGAGGGAGAGGCGTGGAGGATAGAGATCAGAAGGTAGTTACGTTCCACAGTCACTATGGGGCGCTTCTATACCGTCGCCGCTATGGCGATGGCTGCGTCCTACGTCCCGTGCCGCGTGAGCTTTCGTCCTCCTGCGGTACGGCGGCGTTTGTCTCCGGTGGGCTTCACGAGGAACTCTTCGATGAGAATACCGAGGCGGCCTATGAGATGACCGAGGAAGGATGGAGGAAGATCTATGGATGAGAAGAGGCTTACCGAGCTTGTGAGAAGCTCCGGATGCAATGCCAAGCTACCGCCGGGGGATCTGCATGAGGTGCTGGACAGCCTGCCCCATGATGCCGACGCCAGGCTTATAGGGGGCTATGAGAAGAGCGATGATGCCTTCGTCTATGATATAGGTGAGGGTAAGGTATTGATCGAGACGGTGGATTTTTTTCCTCCGATGGTCGATGATCCTGTCGCATTCGGTGAGATTGCGGCAGCCAATGCCATATCAGACATATACGCTATGGGCGCAGAACCTTCGGTGGCACTCTCACTGATGTGCTTTCCTTCCTGCCTGCCTCTTTCGGTGATGCGTTCCATCATGCTTGGCGCGATCGCGAAGGCACGCGAGGCCGGCTGCATCATCGCAGGCGGGCATACCATATCTGACAGGGAGCCAAAGTTCGGACTCTCTGTCACAGCCATAGCCGGCAAGGAAAGCGTATGGACGAATTCCGGGGCCCTTCCCGGTGATGTGCTGGTGCTTACCAAGAAGCTTGGCGCTGGAGTGAACATGACGGCTCTCAAGGGGGGTGAGACAGATGCCGCGGAGGCCATAGAGAGCATGAGGACCCTCAATAAGAGGGCAAGGGATATGGCGAGGGCTCTTAGGGTCCATGCCGCGACAGATGTCACGGGCTTCTCGATCCTCGGGCACTCTGCCGAGATGGCCGATGGTTCGGGAGTGACGGTTTCGATAGCATTCTCGTCACTGCCGTTCTTCTCCGGCACTGAGGAGCTTGCACGCTTCGGCTTCATTCCCGAGGGGCGTTATACGAACGAGGATTATCTCCATGATAAGGTTGCCTTTGCCTCAGGGCTTGGAAAGAGAGAGAGGGACCTCCTGTTCTCTCCTGAGACCTCTGGCGGGCTGCTGCTGTCGATGCCGCGCCCTGACGCAGAGCGCTTCGTCGATGGATTCGGCGCGCCTGCCGCGATAATCGGCCACGTCAGGGAACGCGGGAGCGTATCTGTAGATGTGATAGCCTGACTGCGATATGACCGATGGCCGTCTTCGTTACGAGGATGGCCATTTTCCTGCCTTTCCGCGTGTTGATGCATATTTTTTCTATAAAAATACGAAATTTTGCAAATTTAGGCGAAATTGCCATTCACATAGAAGGGCCTTCCGTTTAACATATCGCCATATAGGTAGTTTTTCATTCAGTATTGCTACTGTAGATAATGAATTACTGGCCAGAGGAGGAAGAATGAGGAAATTAGTGCCCTTATTTGCCATGGTGCTTCTTTCTTGCGCTATGGTGTTTGCGGGTGGATCAGGGGAGTCAGATTCTACTGTCGTGAAGATTGGTATCTTCGAACCGGCGTCCGGTGATAACGGTGCTGGCGGAAAGCAGGAAACCCTCGGCATCCAGTATGCCAACTACCTGACTCCTACGGTGATGGTCGGAGATACGGAGTATACCGTCGAGCTTGTGCAGGCTGATAACGAGAGCTCCAACGACAGGGCGGCCTCTGCGGCTTCCACCCTTGTCAACGCAGGAGCATCGGTAGTCCTTGGCTCATATGGATCCGGAGTATCTATCGCTGGAAGCGATACCTTCCGCGTCGCTGGCGTTCCTGCCATCGGAATCACCTGTACCAATCCGCAGGTAACGGAGGGCAATTCCCATTATTTCCGCATCTGCTATCTCGATCCGTTCCAGGGCACCGTTCTTGCCAACTATGCATATAACGAGCTTGGAGCAAGGAAGGTATATTGCCTTGCGAAGCTTGGCGATGATTACTCCGGCGGACTGGTAAACTACTTCGTAGAGCAGTTCACCGCGCTCGGCGGCGAGATCGTCTCAGAGACGTTCCCTGAGGGAAACAGCGACTTCACGTCGTATATCGCGAATGCTAAGAACAGCGGATGCCAGGTCTTCTTCTCACCTGTCTCGACAGAGGCCGCGCAGCTCATCATCAACCAGGCTGACAGCCAGGGGCTTGGAATGCCGATCCTTGCCGGAGACACCTGGGATTCCAACGTCATCCTTCAGGCCGCGCTCGGCAAGGATGTGGATATCACGGTGACGACATTCTATCCTGAGGGTGCGAACCCTGAGTTCGATGCCGCGTTCAAGGAGTGGGTCAACGCCGATTCGACGCGCCTGGCCAACAACGGCGGCGATGACACGATCAGTGCCGTGACGGCGATGGGCTATGATGCCTACTATTTCGCCCTTCAGGCCATCGAGAACGCAGCCTCGACCGATCCTGCGGATATCATGGAGGCTCTCTGGACGACGGAGATTGATGGCGTTACCGGCCATATCGCGCTTGAGCAGGTCAACGGAGACGCTATCCGCAATACCGTATACGTCAAGCACGCCAATACTTCGACCGGCGGCTGGGATGCCCTTCCTGCCGTAGTCGTCGACTGATAGTCCTTAGTCCTATATAAGGCAGAGCGGCAGGTTTTCCTGCCGCATATCCTTTTTCCCATAGGGGGTAAGCGGGTGGCGGATTTCTTCCATCAGAATCTTTCCTATTTCCTCTCAGGCATATCGGTAGGGGGACAGTATGCCCTCATAGCGATCGGCTACACGATGGTCTACGGTATCCTGAGGCTTATAAACTTCGCGCATGGTGATGTCTTCATGTGTGCCGGCCTGATGATGGTATATCTCTCATCATCATTCCCTTTCTTCATATCGATACCGCTCGTGCTGGCCATGACGGTCGTCCTTGGCTTCGTGATAGAGCGCGTGGCCTATAAGCCGCTGAGGAGCGCTCCCAGGATGTCTGTCATGATAAGCGCCATCGGTGTCTCATACCTGCTGCAGAATGCCGCGCTGTACTTCACGGGAGGCCTTGCCAAGGTCTATCCGGAGATACCGGTGCTCTCACGCTCCGTGCAGATCGGCGGTGCTGCAACGAGGCTAGTGACGCTGGTCACTCCGTTCCTGACAGTCATCCTCGTGGTGCTGCTGACGCTGCTGATCAAGCATACGAAGATCGGTATGGCGATGCGGGCTGTCTCAAGGGATTTCGAGACGAGCCAGCTCATGGGCATAAGGATAAACAAGGTGATCTCGATGACGTTCATGCTCGGTTCTCTCCTTGCTGCCGTCGCTTCGTTCCTATACTTCACGAACTACGCCTCAGTGACTCCAACGAGCGGTTCGATGCCAGGCCTTAAGGCATTCGTCGCAGCCGTGTTCGGAGGAATCGGGTCGATACCTGGTGCGGTGATAGGCGCGTTCATCATTGGAATCTGCGAGAACATCATCAAGGGCGGTGCCTCTATCTTCGGTATACCCGGCTCAGGATGGACGACGTTCTCTGATGCCTTCACCTTCGCGTTCCTCATCGTCGTCCTGATCGTCAAGCCGACGGGGCTCTTTGGCGAGAAGTCCGTCGACAAGGTCTGAGGAGGGCATATGGATAAGGAAAAGAGGAATCATCTCATAAGGCTCTTCGTCGCCATAGCGCTGGTCTATGGCATGGTGGCCGTCCTTGAGGCGACGCTGCGCCCGACGAGCATCGTCTTCACCGTTCTCCGCAAGGGTGCGATATATTCGCTCGTTGCTGTGTCGATGAACCTGCTCAACGGCTTCACCGGGCTCTTCTCGCTGGGACAGGCGGGCTTCATGCTGCTTGGCGCATATACCTACGCCATCCTTACGATGCCGACCGCGGTGAAGGAATCCGATAGGGTCTATAGATACTATGACTGCATCGTTCATTTCGATACGGGCGTCATCGTGGGGCTTATCGCCGCAGGACTCGTGGCGGCGCTCTTCGCGTTCCTGATCGGGCTGCCTGTGCTGCGCCTCAAGTCAGATTACCTCGCGATAGCCACACTGGGATTCGCGGAGATCATCCGCGCGATATTCCAGTGGGATGTGCTGGGACCTCTCACCAATGGCGCGAACCTGCTCAGGGAATTCAAGGATCTGTCGAGGATCACGCTGCCGTTCTCGGACATCCCGTTCCCGCCGACCTTGTTCGTCTTCATCGTCGTTGGCATCTGCATACTCCTGATAGTCCTCTTGATAAACTCGACGTACGGCAGGGCCTTCAAGGCGATAAGGGATGATGAGATAGCCGCAGAGGCGATGGGCATAAGCCTCTTCCGCCATAAGGAGCTTTCCTTCGTCATCTCTTCGTTCTTCGCCGGGGTATCGGGAGCGCTTCTTGCCATGTTCCAGTATACGGTGCAGGCCCAGCAGTTCAGGACGGTGCTGACATATGAGCTGCTTCTGATCGTGGTCATCGGCGGAATCGGCTCTATATCCGGATCCTGCATCGCGTCCTTCCTGTATATCGCGCTCTCGGAGTGGTGGCTCAGAGGCCTCGATATGGGCCGCTTCCTCGGAATAGATGCTCCGGATCTCTTCCGTTCAGGCTTCCGCCGCCTAGTATTCTCCGTGATCATAATGGTCATCGTCCTCTTCTTCTCCAGAGGCATCATGGGCGATAAGGAGCTTTCCTTCGAGAGATTCAAGGACGGCATGAAGGGCATGAAGGCCAGGCTGGCCAGAACCAAGGAGGTCAAGGGATGAGTACGCTTCTTGAGCTTGAGCATGTCACGATGCAGTTCGGAGGGGTGGTTGCGGTCAATGATCTCTCCCTTCATGTGGATGATGATGAGATAATCGCCCTCATCGGTCCTAACGGCGCAGGCAAGACGACGGCGTTCAACTGCATAACAGGCGTCTATGAGCCAACCAATGGCAGGATATCCTTCGAGGGCAGGCCGATCATAGTCAATCATCCTTCTGGCAGGATGAGGAAGATGTATGGCGGATCGGAGGCGGATCTCTTCGCCGATGACAGGGTCATAGATCCGACCCCTGACCAGATCACGAAGCTTGGGATTGCCCGCACGTTCCAGAACATAAGGCTCTTCAGGAGCATGAATGTCTTTGACAACGTGCTGACTGCAATGCATATCAGGGCGAAGGCAAACGTCTTCTCCTCTGTATTCCGGCTGAGCTGGCGCGAGGAGAGGCAGATGCGCAGGGAGACTGAGAAGCTCCTAAGGGAGCAGGGCCTCTGGGAGCATAGGGATGAGAAGGCCACGAGCCTTCCATATGGGTTCCAGAGGAGGCTTGAGATCGCCAGGGCGCTTGCGACGCAGCCAAGGCTGCTCCTGCTTGATGAGCCTGCCGCTGGAATGAATCCGCAGGAGACGCTGGAGCTCTCGGCCTTCATCAGGGAGATCAAGGAACGCTATGGGCTTACGGTGCTGATGATCGAGCATCACATGGATCTTGTAATGGGGATATCAGACAGGGTCTATGTGCTTGATTTCGGTTCACTGATCGCTGACGGAACGCCCGATGAGATCCAGGCTGATCAGCGTGTCATAGATGCCTACCTAGGAGTGTCCGAGGATGTTTGAGATTAAGAACCTTTCTGTGAATTATGGAGGTATCGAGGCGGTGAGGGATATATCGCTATCGGTGCCAGAGGGATCGATCGTGACGCTCATCGGCGCGAACGGAGCCGGCAAGTCCACCACGCTCCGGACGATCGCGGGACTGGTGAAGCCGAGGTCAGGACGCATAGAGTTCATGGGTGAGGATATAACGGGCAAGGATCCCGCGTATATCGTCGGTAAGGGCATCACCCTCGTTCCTGAGGGCCGCAGGATCTTCCCCGACCTTACCGTGCTGGAGAACCTTAAGATCGGAGCGTATCTCAGGTCAGACAGCATCGAGGATGATATCGAATGGGTCTATTCGCTCTTCCCCCGCCTCAAGGAGCGCAGCTGGCAGTATGGTGGCACGCTCTCAGGCGGAGAGCAGCAGATGCTTGCGGTAGGGCGTGCCCTGATGTCGAAGCCTCGGCTGATGATGATGGATGAGCCTTCGCTAGGCCTTGCTCCCCTTGTCGTACGCGATATCTTTTCCATCATCCGCAAGATAAACGAGGAGGGCGTCACCATACTCCTTATCGAGCAGAACGCCAACATGGCGCTGCAGACCGCGGATACAGGCTATGTGATGGAGACGGGACGCATCACGCTATCAGGGAAGGGAAGCGATCTGATAACCGATGAGGGTGTGAGGAAGGCCTATCTCGGAGGCTAGTGCCAGACTCCGTATATCGAGGTTCCGCAATGCGGGCATCCGCCGTCCTCAGGGGCGGCGATTTCCTTGCCGCATGATGGACACCGCATCATGCTCCTCATACGGCTGTTGCCTGGATATATGAACTCTATTCCAGATTCCTCCGCGGCTTCTATCATCCTCCTCAGGAAATCCTCCGACGTCGGTTTCCGGTCTGCCATCCTGTATGCGGGGAAGAAGCGGGTCAGATGCCATACATGGACGCCTCGCTCCCTGAGTGCCCTGCCGAGGGCCCTTATCATGCCCTCGTCATGGATTCCCTCGATGATGAGCGTCGTTACCTCGAGGTGGCTTCCGTATTCCGTGATACGTGCGATCCCATCAAGCACAGGTGCTATGCTTCCTTTGCAGATATCGCGATAGAAGCCATCATCGCCCTTGAGGTCGATGTTGTATGCATCGATGAGCGGCAGCAGCCTTCCGAGGGCTTCTTCTGAGAATGTTCCGTTGGTGACCATGATCGTCTTCAGCCTGCGTTTCCTTGCGATCATGGAAGCTGCCATCACATAGTCCTGCCATACGATCGGCTCGGTGTATGTGAAGCTGAGCGATGGTATTGAATGGGCTATGGCATATTCAGATAGCTTTTCCGGCGGCGTGAACGGGAAGCCTTCATGATGGCTCCTTGCTATCTCATGGTTCTGGCAGAATGCGCATGAGAGCGAGCAGCCTTCCATGGCCACCGAGAGCGTCCTCGTTCCGGGAAGGAAGTGATGGAGCGGCTTCTTCTCCACAGGGTCGATGGCTACTGCGGCAAGCTCTCCGTAGCTCCTGTCCTCCAGATGGCCTGAGCGCACGGTCCGGGACTGGCAGTAGCCGTAGCCTCCTTCGGATATATCGCAATGGCGGTAGCAGAAATCACAGATCATCTTCTGAGAACACCTCCGCCCTGAAGGTCTGGAAGCGGGCGCCGCCTTCCTTCCATGCGTTGCTTCTTAGCCCAGCCTTCTCCGAGAGGGCCGAAAGCATCTCCTCCCGTCCCCATCCGGTCTCATCCGCTACCTGCGGGAGGAATACCGCCCTGCGGCCATGGCAGGTGAGGATGATGCCATCACGGCCGGGAATGAACTCCTCCGGCCCTGCGATCTCCTCAGGTTCTGTCAGCAATGATATCTCTATCGAGCAGAGCGGAAGCTCGTCCGGCCGGAGCGGTGGAAACCTCGGATCCTCGAACGCCGCGTCCCTTGCAAGCGAGGCTATCTCTCCGGATAGATCAGCGATAGGGTAAAGCACGCCTATGCAGCCGCGGAGGCTCCCTCCCTTGCGGAGCGTGACGAACGCGCCGAAGCGTTCATCTGATGGCTCTGGACGGTAGTCCTGATCGGCTATCGCCCTTCTCGCGATATCGAGAAGCGCTCTCTTCCTTTCCTCTTCCATCATGCCTCCCATAGCACCGTACGATACGAGACGAAGTCCATCCTGTCGCCATTGATGTCTGCACTCGTGGCATGGTCTCCAGCGTGTCCATGAAGGCCTCTCATCCTTGCGATC
The DNA here is from genome assembly GCA_944389145.1 of uncultured Spirochaetaceae bacterium. GTDB lineage: Bacteria > Spirochaetota > Spirochaetia > Sphaerochaetales > Sphaerochaetaceae > Ornithospirochaeta. The sequence continues at coordinate 54,352 of CALXLH010000028.1, read as the reverse complement.
TCAGACGTGATGACGGCAGGTGCTATGCCGCAGATCGTCCCTCCCTCTGCCGCCTCAAGCGCCTCTTCTGCCTTGTTATCCGCAAGGAGGCCGGCCACCATGCCATCATGCTCTGCGACCCTGCCGTATCCATCGCTGCCATATGGCATGTAGCCGTATGACCGTCCGTAATGGGTGAAGTCGCTGGAGGCTATGATTCCCGTGCTGTCATCGATGCGCTCCATGATGCTTCCTGCTATGCGCCCTGCGGCCTCGTAGGAGGATAGCGAGGAGATGATCAGGTATGATACCGACAGGCCTCCGCGCGCCGCGATGAATGGCAGGAACATCTCTACGCCATGCTCGGCCTGTATGCATCTTTCCGATTCCTCTCCTAAGCCCATGGGGATGGTATCGATATTCCCCAGAGGCGTTTCCGACGACGTGAATGATGAGGATATGAGGCTATCGGGCCTGAGATAGAAGTAATGGGAGGGGGAGATTATCAGTATCCTCCGCACGGAGGGAGAGAGCGAGGCGAAGAAGGTCCGTATCAAGCGGCCGCTGTAGGCAAGGCCGGCATGGGGAAGCACTCCCATTACGGTATTGCCGGATTGCCGTTCTGTATCGACGATCCTCCTAAGCATCTCCCTGTCATCCGGATACCATGTTCCCGCGAAGCGTGCATAGCGTTCCATACTCAGATGATAACCCCTCTGCCGCTATCGAGATAGCTTTTTCGGCATGATGCATCCGATTCTGTTTCTCTTGTGTGGATATCCGATTAGAATGTATCAAGGAGGGAACCATGGCAGATAACATAATGGATGCGTTTCTTCTCCTCGTCGATGAGGATGATGAGGTCCGCAAGGAGCTTGATGAGAGGATAAGGAGCTATGAGGGTGATCCTGCAGATATAACGCGCGATGTGCTGATTCCTTATGCCCGTTCGCTTGGCTATGACATGACCGAGGCCGATGTCGAGCTGTATAACGGTCATGAGAATGATGGCAGCGAGGTCCCTGAGCATCTGCGCCCGGAGTGAGTGCAACAAAGTGCAACAGCGCCTTGCGGCCGCTACGATGCTGTGATAGAGTGAATGGAGAACATTCCAGGAGGAAATGAGATGGCCAAGGACAAAGGCGAAATCAGGAAAATGATCGAGGAGCTTAAGGCTCTCGATACGAAGGGCATGTACCTTAATGACTTCTTCCATACATGGAAGGAATCCGACGATGAGATCAGCGCGGTATTCAAGGTCGCCGAGATCCTTCGCGGGCTGAGGGAGAACAACATCTCCTCGAAGGTCTTTGACTCAGGGCTTGGAATCTCCATCTTCCGTGATAACTCCACGCGTACGAGATTCTCCTTCGCCTCCGCCTGCAACCTGCTGGGACTTGAGGTCCAGGACCTGGATGAGAAGGTCTCCCAGATCGCTCATGGCGAGACGGTGCGCGAGACGGCCAACATGGTCTCCTTCATGGCCGATGTCATAGGTATCCGCGATGATATGTACATCGGGAAGGGATACACATACATGAAGAGCGTCGCGGACGCCGTCGATCAGGGCTACAAGGACGGTATCCTCGAGCAGAGGCCGACGCTCGTCAACCTCCAGTGCGATATCGACCACCCGACGCAGTCCATGGCTGATATGCTCCATGTGATCAACTACTTCGGCGGAGTAGAGAACCTCAAGGGCAAGAAGATCGCCATGACATGGGCGTACTCCCCGTCCTATGGTAAGCCTCTCTCGGTGCCTCAGGGCATCATCGGACTCTTCACCCGCTTCGGTATGGATGTCGTGCTTGCCCATCCGGAGGGATACGACGTGATGAGCGATGTCGAGGAGATCGCGGCGAAGAACGCGGCGGCTTCCGGCGGTTCCTATAAGAAGGTCTCATCGATGGCTGAGGCGTTCAAGGATGCGGATATCGTGTATCCGAAGTCCTGGGCTCCGTTCGCGGTGATGGAGGAGAGGACCCAGCTCGTAGGCGAGGGCCGCTTCGATGAGCTTAAGGACCTTGAGAAGAGATGCCTCGCGAACAACGCGAAGTTCAAGGATTGGACCTGTACCGAGGAGCTGATGAAGACCACGAAGGGTGGCAAGGCGCTCTACATGCACTGCCTCCCCGCTGATATCTCAGGCGTGTCCTGCAAGGAAGGCGAGGTCGAGGACTCGGTATTCAGCCGCTATCTCGATCCGCTCTACAAGGAGGCTTCATACAAGCCTTACATCATCGCGGCGATGATCTTCCTCGCGAAGTTCTCTGATCCATCCTCCAAGCTCCAGATGCTTCTGGATGAGGCGAAGCCGAGGATCAGATAATCTCTACCAATAACGAAGGAAGGACAGTCGGAAGGCTGTCCTTCTTTCATGATGATCTATAAGTTCGGAAAAGTTGCTTATGAAATGATTTTTCTGGACTTAAAAGTCATTTAGACATATTATTCAGCTATGTATAGGAAACTTGAGAGGAAGCTTGAGTCCTGGAAGGATAACCCGGAACGGGCTTCCATGCTGCTCATCGGTGCCAGGCAGACCGGAAAGACCTATCTCCTTACCAGCTTCGGAAGATCATCGTTCGAATCGATGATCTACATCGATTTCGAGAAGACTCCCAGGGCTAGGGAGATCTTCGATGATAGCCTCGATCCTGATATCCTGATTCCTCAGCTTGAGGTCATCTCAGGAAAGCGCTTCATTGAAGGCGACACCCTGATATTCCTCGATGAGATACAGGCCTGTCCAAGGGCCATTACAAGCCTTAAGTACTTCACTGATAGTCCTAGGAACATCCATATCATCGGGGCGGGGAGCCTCCTAGGGGTTGCCCTTGAACGTAGTGATTTCTCCTTCCCCGTCGGAAAGGTCATTACCGAACGGCTATATCCTCTTGATTTCGAGGAGTTCCTCATGGCCTTAGGGAAGGATGGACTGTTGAAAATGTGCCGTGATTCATTCTTAGCTATGGCTGCCATACCGTCCGCCGTACATGAGGAGCTTGTCTCCTTGTATAGATCGTATCTGGTGGTAGGAGGTATGCCTAAGGCAGTATCGACGTACGTTGAGAGCAGGAGCTACCTTCCTGTAGGGGAGGTTCAGAAAGGGATCCTCAGTGACTATAGGAATGATATAGCGAAGTATGCCGATGATTCCGCGAAGGTCCTTGCCCAGAGGGCTTTCGATACGATTCCAGCCCAGCTTGCCAAGGAGAACCATAAGTTCCAGTACAACCTAATAAGGAAAGGAGCCACATCTACCATCTTCGGGCCTTCTATCGAATGGCTATGCGCCGCTGGCCTGACACTCAGATGCAGCAAGGTGACTGCCCCGGATATCCCTCTTAAGGCCTATGAGGATATATCGTCATTCAAGCTATATCTTCTCGATACGGGACTCCTGATATCGCTTGCGGATATGCCTCCGGAGATAGTACTCAATGGTTATGGAGAGCGTTTCATGGGTGGAGTTACCGAGTGCTATGCGGCGGCGTCTTTATCAGCTGATGATATTCCCCTCTACTATTGGGAATCCTCAGGAAAGGCTGAGATCGACTTCCTGCTGCAGGATGGCCTCGATGTAATACCGGTGGAGGTCAAGGCAAGTGACCATGTGCGTTCCCGGAGCCTCTCCGTCTACCGTGATGGCTTCAGGCCCAGGCTGAGCATCAGGCTATCCACGAGGAACTTCGGCTATGAGGATGGCATAGCCTCCATACCTCTCTATGCGCTATGGCTTCTAAGCAAGGAGAACATAGCCCGATTGCCGCGGCAGGAGAGTAAGGAATAGCGTGCAGGGTATCTCTCCCCGTACGCTACTCATGCTATTGCAATATCCTAGGCTTATTTCCCTAGAATCTCCTCCGCGTGTTCCTCTGTCAGGTCATAGCTGTAGTAGAGGTCGTAGTATTCGATCATCTTATCCACGACATCCACTGGGTACAGCTCTGGGTAGAGTAGGTTGCCCAGCCAGTAGATGCCGATGATCCTGTTCGTCGCAGGCGGGGCATCGATGAAGGAGTAGGGTTCTGAGGGTACTAGATAGACATTACCTTCCTCTACGGCGCGGAGCATCGTCCACATCGGATCGGTTATCGCTCTTTCATAGGCTTCCTTCTCGGAGAGGAGTATCACATCGGGATCCCAGATATACAGCTGTTCCATAGACACATCACCCTGAGAGGCGCCGAATACCGATGACACGACGTTCTTCGCGCCGATCTTCTCTATGACCTCCCCGTGGAAGTTGCCCTCGGCTATGGCTTCAAGGCCGTCTGAGGATATCGAATAATAGATGGTGATGGGATCGGTTATCCTCTCCCTGGCTTCAGCCGCCATCCTGATCGCATCCTCTGCGTATCCTGCGAGGGCCTCTCCCTTCTCCTCCTCGCCCAGAAGCGATCCCAGCTTGCGGTATACATCGGGAGTGTTATCGAGATAGGCCTCTATGAAGATCACCGGTATCAATAGATCGTCCTGAAGGCTGTCTAGGTCGGCCACCATGCTTTCCTTGGAGCCCTTCAGCTCTCCCATGTCTATCACCACGTCAGGCGCGGAGGCCATCAGAGCCTCCTTGTTGAGATTGGCCTTCTTGCCATAGAAGGTACCGAATACAGGAAGATTCACGATATCCTGCACGAAGTACTCCTCCTTCGCCGCCCCTGAGAGCTGTGATGACCAGCCCACGATCTTCTCCGGCGTGATGGAGTAGAGGACCATCTGGGCGAGGTTCCCCGATGGTACGACCCTCTCTATGTTATCTGGAAGCATCACCGTGCGTCCTAGATCATCCGTATACTCTGCCGCGTTGACGCAGAGAAGTGCCATTGCCGCTATAAGCATCGTTGCCATGATCCTCTTCATGCCTGCCTCCTTATATCGAAGATGGAAGATATCTTCCTATTCTCAAGCTCATACCCATATCCCCGGCCTGCCTTAAGCATTGGCATATACTCCTCGACATTCTCCTCGCCATACATCCGTGCGAGGAAGCGCCTTGCATCCCCAGCATCCACAAGCGGCTGGGGAAAGTCATGGATGACATCGGTCCTTGAGTAATGCACTCCCTTATTACGGAGGTATTCCTCCGTAGTCTCCACATTGCTTCTCCTGATGCGCCTGTCGGTATCCTGGCCTCTGTGATGGGAGAGTATGTAGATGATGCGTCCGGTGCTTTCCAATAGCCTTTCGAGGCTGTCCTTCTCTGCGATCCTGCCGAAATAGGCCATCAAGAGGACATCGGAGCTGGGGATAGTCCCGTCGGCATCCATCACGGAGTAGATTGGAAGGCCGGTCCTATCCGATGCGCTCCGTATCGCGCTCTCGTCCTTATCTGTCGCTCTTATGGCATAGCCATCGGCGCAGAGCAGCTCTGCTACATACCCGAGTCCGCATCCGAGCTCAAGGATCCTGTCGTTCTTATCAATCAGCCGTTCTATATCATCCGTGAGGGCCTTGTGGAACGATGAGTAGGATGCGGCCGCATCATACCATCTGATGCGCTCCTCATCCCACCAGCCTAGCGTGGTATGCATACGATCCTCCTGCCGCCTTCCGTCTCTATCTCCCGTATTGCCAGCTCGCGGCCATAGAGAGTGGAGAGTACCTTGCCATCCAGAAGGCCATCAGGGCCTCCTGAATAGAGTATTCCGCCGTCTGAAAGCGCCAATACCGAGGTGGCGTAGGTAAGGGCCTGTGCTGGATCGTGGGTGGAGAGGATGAGCGTGTAGCCATCCTTGCTGAGCATGCCGGCGCGTTCCATCACAAGGAGCTGATTGGAGTAATCGAGGGAAGAAGTGGGCTCATCAAGCAGGAGAATCCTCGCATCCTGTGCGATTGCCCTTGCGATCATCACGAGCTGTCTCTCGCCGCCGCTTATCTGATTGACGTATCTTCCCGCAAGGCTTCCTATACCCAGCATCTCCAGTACGGAAAGCGCCCGTTCCTCCTCCTTCCTTCCCGGACGGCTGAAGAGCGAGAGCGTCGGAGCGGATCCCATCATCACAGCCTCAAGCACGGTGTAGGGGTACACGGCCTCTGTCTGCTGCGGGATATATGCGATCGCCTTCGCCCTCGTGCGGCTATCCATCATGAGGATATCCTGGCCATCGATGGTTATCGTTCCCGATTCCGGGCGCAGGAAGCCGAGCATCGCCCTCATCAGCGTGGTCTTTCCCGACCCATTGCGGCCGAGTATGGCGATGATCTCCCCATCCTCCGCCTTTAGGGAGATATCAGAGAGTACCTTGCGGTTTCCATAGCTGAATGTTATCCCAGATACCTCAAGACGCATCCCTGCGACCCTCCCTGATGATGAGATAGAGGAAGAATGGCGCCCCTATGAACGATGTGAGTATCCCTATCGGTATCTCCTGATAGCTTGCGGTGCGTGCGACGGAATCAACCGCTGTGAGGAAGGCCGCTCCGAGTATCATCGACGCAGGTACGGCCTTGCGCGCGTCCGGGCCCGCGATCATGCGCGTTATATGCGGTATTACGAGGCCTACCCAGCCGATCATTCCTGCCACGGCCACCGATGATGCGGTCATAAGCGATGCCGCGGCTATCATCACCGCCCTGATAGCCTTCGTGTTCACCCCTAGCGAGCGGGCCTCTTCCTCTGGCAGGGAGAGCAGGTTGAGCCTCCATGAGAGCAGGATCACCGGTAGTGCGGATATGACCGTCGGTAGCAGGATGATGCCTATCTCCCGCCTGCCGGCTCCCGCAAGCGATCCCATCAGGAAGTAGGTGATGGCAGGAAGCTCATCGTTCGGATCGGCAACCAGCTTTATGAAGCTTGTTCCCGACTCGAAGAGCGCGCTGATCATTATCCCTCCGAGGATCAGACCCAATACCTGATTGCTCGGGACCCTGTTTCCTATCTGCCACGCAAGGAAGACGGCCGAGAGGCCGAATATGAATGCGAAGGCTGGAAGCATCTGAGATGGCAGGTGGATAAGGAGCGCTATGGCCGCGCCGAATCCGGCTCCGGAGGTGGTGCCAAGCACGTCTGGCGATACCATCGGATTGCGGAAGATCATCTGGAAGACCAGCCCGGAGAGCGAGAGCGCGGCTCCGATCAGCGAGGCTGCGGCTATGCGAGGAAGCCTGATGTTGAACACCACCGACTCCGCCTGCCTTGTCCAATCAGCCTCTATGGGAAGAACCTTCGATAGGAGTATTCTCATAAGCTCCACCGGTCCGACAGGGAAGCGTCCCATCGAGAAGGAGAGGATGAATACGGCGGCATAGATGATGATCATGGCAGGGAAGAGGCTCCGTCTCAGCATCCAAGCCTCCCTATGATCTCATCCTTAGCCCTCTCAAGCTCATCCCTTATCGCTATATAGCGCTCTATGAGCCGCTGTCCGTCCTCCGTGATGGACGCGGTTCCTCCATCCTTTCCTCCGTTGCTCCTCTCTACGAGCCTCATGCCTGTATTCCTCTCGGCATCCCTGATGATCGTCCACGCCTTGGAGTAGCTCATGCCTGTATCCTCAGCCGCGGCCTTGACCGAGCCCGTACGCTCTATCGCATCGAAGAGCATCAGCGTCCCCGGTCCGAAGATCACACCATTCTCATTCGTAAGCCTTATCTTGAGAAGCGCGTCCATATCGATTTGTTTTCCTAAGATAATCGGCATTATACATTCAGATGATAGATGGATGCAAGGCCATGCGATAGCAATCAGGCATATTCGATGCGCATCGTAGGATAGTAAGGTCGCGGGGTTATCAGATGTAATGGATTAATATTTATTTGTATTATAAATAAATCTTACTATATCCCTGAAATTCCCTTTTGCCTACGGTTTTCAAACCTCGTAGGCAATGGCCTTGAATACTCTTGTGGCTTTTATCTTCAGAAACGGCTATCCCTGCTCGTCAGGGGGAAGCAGGATATCCTGTCTATCTTGATGCGCTGAGATTCGCTGGGGAGTTCTTCCAGTCATATACAGGAAGGTTCTTCGTCTCATCTGTGAAAGCATCCTTCTTATTCCTGAAGGAATACTCTGCCTGGACATTCACAAAGAAGTTCAGGCTCATGCCGAAGTATCTTGCAAGCCTCCAGCATACATCATCAGACATCCGGTTCTTACCATTGAGTATCTTGCTGAGGGACATTGAGGAGATCCCAAGGTCTTTTGATAGCCTGTATGAGGAGAGCCCAAGCGGTTCCATCCAGTCTTCTTTCAGATAATCTCCGAACGTTCCCAGATTGATTTCGTATGTATCCATTTATATATCCCTTGATTCTATCAGGCGTAATCGGGATCGATGTTGAAGCTGAACCTGTAGGTTGGGAAGGCCTCCTCAAGGGCCTTCTGCTCCTTCTCTCGGAACGATGCGAGATCGGTTACGGAGAAGTCGATTACGACGTCGAAATGCACGCGTGAATCCTCGAAATGGACGTGGAAGCCATGGATGCTGAGTACAGCCGATGAGTTCGCCTTGAGTACCTTCAGCACCTCCTGCCGCATCAACTGCACCACTGGGTTCTTCGTGTTCACCGCATACATGCCGAAAGTCATGTAGATGCCCATCTTCTCCAGTATCTCCTCCTGGGCATCGGTCATCGCGTCATAGACCTCCTCGCTAAGGGCATCGGAGGGAACCTCTACGTTGCAGGTCCCGATCGAGCGTGAAGGGCCGTATGTGTGTATTTGGATGTCGTAGCCGCCGGAGATAGGCGGATGGCTGTTGATGATCGAGCGGAGCAGCTTGACCGTGTCCTTCGTCGGCCTCTCCCCAACGATCGTTGAGACGGTTCCCACGACGCTGGTTATGCCTGAGTAGAGTATGAAGATTGAGACGATGATGCCTGCGATCCCATCGATGGGCAATGCTGTGAACTGCGAGGCTATGGCCGCTATGATCGTCACCGTCGTAGCGAGGGCATCGGAGAGTGCGTCTGAGCCCGATGCGGATAGCGCCTCGCTCTCTATCATCCTGCCGCTCCTTATATTGATGCGCCACAGCGCGATCTTCACCAGTATGGTGACTACGAGGATAAGGACCATCGGGATCGATACATAGACAGGCGATGGTTCCAGTATGCGGTCCACGGAGGTGCGGAAGAACGATGCGCCGGTGAATATCACGAGGAAGGCCACGAAGAGGGCTGAGATATACTCCATCCTGCCGAATCCCAGAGGGTGCGAGTGCGTAGGGCGGCGCTTGGCGGCATTGAACCCTACGATGGTCACGATCGAGGAGAGCATGTCGGAGAGGTTATTCGCCGCATCGGAGACGATGGCAACCGATCCGGAGATAAGGCCTATGGCCAGCTTGAGGACGGCGATGAACGCATTTGACGCTATTCCCGTCAGGGCTGTCCGCTTAAGCACCTTGTTCCTGATTCCTTCTTCGACCATACTCGCGTATTCTAGCGATGTTCTCTGGCGGTTACAAGGCATTGTGTTATATACTCATGCGGTGAAGCTGACAGATTGGGCATATGATACGCTTACGCCTGAGGGCAGCGGCTTCGTCTCTGTTACCGGAGGCGGTGGCAAGACGAGCTTCATGTCCTCGTTCGGAAGGTCCCTTGCGGATAGGGGCCTTAGGGTCATGATCACCACGACCACGCGTGTGATGTCACCGCGCCTCCATGATTACGGGACAGATGCGGTCTTTGAGAGCGAGTCGGTCCTTTCATACGATCCCCATCCCGGAGAGCTTGTGTTCTACGCCGAGCATAACACCATGGATATGAAGAAGTGGCTCTCGCCGAGGATGGAGGTGCTTTCAGCGCTGAGGAGCCGTTATGACGTGATCGTCGCCGAGGCTGACGGGTCAAGGGGACTGCCTCTGAAGATACATAGCGATCGGGATCCCGTGATACATCCCCTCACAAGCGCCACCGTAGGCATCATGGGGCTCTGGGGGATCGGCGACAGGATCTACTCATCGGTCTTCGGAGATGGGCGTGATGGTATCATCGATATGGAGTATCTCTCATGGTACGTTAGCTGTGACGAGGGACTATCCAAGGGCTTTGCAGGACGTACTGCGATGATCCTAAACGGGGCTGATGCCCTCAATGCCGAGAGTATATCATCACTTCATGGCATCGCGTTCCCTGAAGGCACCGCGGTCGTTGCCGCATCGATAAGGGAGGATAGGGTATATGAGCATATTCGATAAGGCTGCACAGAGGGAGAAGGAGAATCTTCCCTTCGCCGTCGTTACCGTGATCGGCTCCGAGGGCCGTGTCTCGCGCAGGAGCGGACGCATGGTCGTGCTTCCCGACGGCGAGATAGCCGGCACCGTCGGTGGCGGCGCGATAGAGGACAGGGCGATAGCCGAGGCGAAGGAGGCGATCGCGGAAGGGAAGGGAAGGCGCATCACGCTTTCCAACCAGGGGAAGGGCAGCATCGAGCTGTTCATCGATGTTCCCGTACGCAGCCGCTCCCTCATCGTAGTCGGCCGCGGCCATGTAGGCGCGGCGGTCTCATCGCTCTTCCGGACGCTTGGATGGAACGTGACGGAGTACGACAGGGGAACTCCGTTCTCCACGATAGACACGACGCGCATCGGAAATGACACGGCTGTACTGATTGCCGGGGCAGCTGATGCCCATCTTGCCTCCTCGTTCCTTCAGACCGAGGCCTTCTATATCGGGGTGCTGGCATCCCGGACCATCGAGCTGCCTCGATCTGGGCGCATACACTCTCCCGTCGGCCTTGATATCGGAGCAGAGACTCCGGAGGAGATAGCCGTCTCCGTAGCCGCTGAGGTCATGTCGTGCATCAGCCATCGACAGCCTTCTTTGCTCTCCGCCTGGGAGGACCGTCTCGTCATAGTCAGGGGCGCGGGCGATCTTGCCACGGGCGTGATCATACGCCTGGTGAAGGCCGGCTATCGCGTGATAGCGACCGAGGTGGAACGTCCGACGGTGATCAGGCGTACCGTCTCGCTTGCAGAGGCTGTCTATGATGGTGAGATCGTCATCGAAGGCGTGACGGGACGGCTTGTCAGCACGGCCGAGGATGCTGTAAGGATGCTTGATGAAGGCATCGTGCCGGTGATGGTCGATCCTTCGCTCTCCATCCTCGATATCCTCCATCCTCGGGTCCTTGTCGATGCCACGATAGCCAAGAGAAATCTTGGTACCCGTATGGATATGGCGCCTCTTGTCATCGCGCTGGGCCCAGGATTCACAGCAGGTGTGGATTGCCATGCCGTGATAGAGACCAAGCGCGGCCACTCATTAGGCCGCGTCATCACCTCCGGCTCCGCGATTCCCAATACCGGGATACCGGGGAATATCGCGGGATATGCCCAGGAGCGCGTGATACACTCTCCTGCAGCCGGCGTCTTCCGCTCAGTCTCCAATATCGGTGATATCGTCAGGAAGGGCGATAGGATAGCCTATGTGTCTGATGTCGCGGTTCTTGCCACGATTGATGGAAAGCTAAGGGGCCTTCTCCATGATGGCCTTACCGTACCTGAGGGATTCAAGATCGCTGATATAGATCCGCGCGGACAGGAAGCCGATCACCTCACGGTCTCTGACAAGGCCCGCGCGATCGCAGGCGGGGTGCTTGAGGCGATAGACGGCTTTGTCAGCATCCCCCGCTGATCACCCCCTTGCCTCGTTCCTAAATCTTGTCGGAGGGATTCCCGTTTCCTTCCTGAAGCGCTCCGAGAAGTAGGAGGACGATGAAAAGCCGATGGAGGAGGCTATTGCGGATATGCTCATCTCCGTGGATGCCAGCAGGGAGCATGCCTCGCTTATCCTGCGCTTCCCCAGATATTCCATCGGCGTGCTTCCTGTCTCCTTGCGGAACTTGCGCACAAGATGGAAGCGGCTTATCGAGGAGATGTTGGAGAGCGTCGTGAGGTCTATGTCCTCGGCGTAGTGGTCGTCCATGTACTGCCTCAGCTCTGCCATATCGCTTGAGACGCCATCTCCCGCCTTGTCATCCTTCCTGCGTGATATCAGGACGATCAGCTCATACAGCAGTCCTTCTGAGAGCAGGGATTTTCCCTTATCATTATCCTGCATCTCGCGGTAGATCGTCGTTATCAGCCGCCGAGCGGTGGATCTCGAGTCGCCCAGCCTGATTATCGGAGACCCTTCCGGGAAGATCTCCGCACCGGCATTGCCTATGCCTACGACATAGTACTCCAGGGAATCCTCTTCCGCTGAGCGCTCGATCAAATACGAGGTATTCGGCGCAAGGACCGCGAAGTCATCGCTCTGTACATCGTGGCTCTCATCTCCGATATCCATCCTGCCCTTGCCTTCGGAGAAATACAGTATCTGGGTTGATGTATCAGCGCGAAGCGAGGGCTGCCAGTCATTCTCGTACCTGAACCGTGAGATGTATCTCAGCTCAGGCTTGATGCCCATGACATCCGATGTGAACGTAGTGCTGCCCATAACCAGATTGTATCACGGATTCTTCGCATAAATTATGAGAAAAGATAAGTTATTTCATTGAATTTTCAGGATTTTTAAGCAAAATGAGCAATATAGTGATTGATTGTGGGCAATATATCATTCCCTGCCGTTATTGATGCCAGCTGTGGCTTGTGGTAGGCTCTGGCTATGGCAGATGAAAGACTGAGGAAAGGCATAGGCGCGCTGAGGAGTACCGAGGCGCTTGGCCATGAGGCACGGAAGGCGGCTCTTGAGGCCATCGCCGGTGCCATCGATGGGCAGAGGGATCTGATCCATCGTGAGAACGGAAAGGATATCGGACGGGCGAGGGATGAGGGGATCTCCTCATCGCTCTTGCACCGGCTTGAGCTTACCGATGAGAAGATAGACAGTGCCATCAAGGGCCTTCTCGAGCTGCGTTCCCTTCCTGATCCGATAGGCCGGGTGCGTGAGAAGAGGGAGCTTGATCCTGGCTTCGTGCTGGAAAAGGTCACCTTCCCGATCGGCGTGATAGCAATGATCTTCGAGGCCAGGCCCGATGCCCTCATCCAGATTGCCGGACTTGCGATGAAGTCAGGCAACAGCGTTGTCCTCAAAGGCGGTAAGGAAGCGATGCTTACTAACAGAGTGCTTGTCTCGATAATAAGGGAGGCCTCCTTACCAATCGTCGGAAGGGAGTGGATACTCGGCATAGAGAGCCATGAGGATGTCAATGCTATCCTCAGCTTGGATAAGGAGATAGATCTGATAATCCCTCGTGGCTCCAACGCATTTGTCCGCTTCGTTATGGATAATACCAGGATTCCGGTCCTTGGCCATGCCGATGGCATATGCTCAGTCTACGTCGATGGGGACGCTGACCTTGATAAGGCCCTTCCCATATGCATAGACAGCAAGGTCCAGTATCCTGCGGCCTGCAATGCCGCCGAGACCTTCCTCATCGATTCAGCGGTATCCGATGCGTTCCTGCCGCGCCTTGCCTCTGCATTCTCCGAGAGGAATATCATCGTTCATGCGGATGAGCGCTCGCTTCCGTATTTTAAGGACGGAATCGCCGCGTGCGAGGATGACTACCATACGGAGTTCCTCTCCCTTGAATGCGCGGTGAAGGTGGTTGATGGCATAGATGAGGCCATCCGTCATATACAGGACCATGGCTCCCATCATACCGATGCGATCATCACCGAGAGCGAGGAGCATAAGAGGCGTTTTTTCCTCTCCGTGGACAGTGCCGATGTATTCTGCAACTGCTCGACGCGCTTTGCGGATGGCTTCCGCTTCGGCCTTGGCGCTGAGGTCGGGATATCCACATCCAAGATACATGCCCGCGGACCGGTTGGGCTTGATGGACTCGTGACGACGAAGTGGCTTCTTTCCGGTCATGGAGAGACCGTAGCCGAGTATTCAGGAAGGAACGGAAAGGCCTTCCATCATAAGGATCTTATCTGATGCGCGATTTCTCTGGTGTCAGGCGTATAGTGATAAAGGCCGGAACGAATATCCTCTCGTCTCCTTCCGGCGTCGATAGCGACAGGATCGAGGCGATCGTCAGCGAGATCGCCAAGCTTCGCGATATGGGCAAGCAGGTACTGCTCGTCTCCTCGGGAGCTGTGGGGCTTGGCGCCAAGGCCCTCGGCCATACCAATCCGGTTGTATACATAGCGATGCGCCAGGCCTGCGCGGCTATCGGGCAGCCTGTGCTTATGAGTGCGTATCGAGAGGCCTTCAGCCGCCATGGATTGCTCTGTGCCCAGGTATTGATAACCCGTACCGTGCTGAACAACAGGGTGAGCTACAACAACCTCAGACAGTCCGTATCCATGCTGCTGGCAATGGGCGTCATCCCCATCTTCAACGAGAATGACGTCGTCTCCGCGGCGGAGGTCGGAACGAACTTCGGCGATAATGACCGCCTCAGCGCCATGGTGGCCTCCAAGATAGACGCGGACCTCCTTGTCCTCCTTACGGATATAGATGGGATATACACGGGTAACCCTAAGACCGATAAGGATGCCCGTCTGCTTCCTGAGATCGAGGAGATCACGCCGGAGATATTCTCCTATGCCAAGGGCGCCGGAAGCCGCTTCTCCACAGGAGGCATGAAGACGAAGCTTCTGGCCGCGGAGATCGCGCAGAAGGGTGGGTGTGCCACGATAATCGCATCTGGATACGAGAAGGACGTGCTGGTACGTATCGCCGATGGTGAGGAGGTTGGGACATATATCCATCCGGAGAAGAGGATAACCCAGCGTGAGCGCTGGATCCTCAATACCTCCTACACCGGTGTCATCCGCGTGGATGACGGCGCGAAGAAGGCGCTCCTTGGCCATAAGAGCCTCCTTCCCTCCGGGATAACGGAGGTCAAGGGGGTCTTCCTCGCAGGTGAGGTCGTCGCGGTGATGGACTCTGCCGGATCGGTCTTCGCCAAGGCCGTCCCGTATTTCGACAGTACCGAGATAGAGAAATTACAAGGGCATAAAAGCTCCGAAATAGGAAGCCTTATCGGAGAAGGGAGGAAGGATGTGATCTTCAGGCCTGAGGATCTCGTCTTCACGGAAAATGAGTGAATATAAGATAATACATCGCCATCAGGATCTAGGGCTGCGCATCTCGTCCCTGTACAGGCAGCAGCAGCTTGCCATCGGAATACTCGATCTCTCAACCTACGATGAGCTTGCCTCTACCCTTGAGTGGTATACGGCGAACATGTCAGCCAGCATCTATGTGATGACGCTCCAGTCACGCATGGAGGATGGAGAGCTTCAGGAGCGTTTCCCAGATGTCAATTTCATCGCCTTCAAGAACGCGGCCACCACGGGAGAGTACATAAACGCGCTTGCGGATGAGTGCTACGCCACGTATTTCCTCGTCGTCCGTACCGATTCCGTGCTTATCGCGTTCGAGGGAGAGAAGCTCATGGCGAAGATGGCGGCCCATAACCATCCCGCGATCATAACCCCTGTGATGATCTCCTCTGCAGGGGAGGTCCTTCCGACGCTCCGCGCTCCATTCGTCCGTGGAAAGAATGTCGAGCCGGCTTCCTTCGTCCCTACGATAGAGGATGACCGTGATGAGGATAACCTCTATCCAGTGATGGAGCTGGGATTATATGACAGGGCGCTCTTCCAGAGGCTCAGGGCCTTCGATACCCTCATCTCGGGAGAGTTCTATCAGGCTATGGACTTCGGCGTCAGATGCTATCTTCTCGGTTATCGGATACTGACGACTCGCGCCCTTGCCCTGCAGTTTCCTGAGCGTGTCTCCATAATCGAGGATCGCTCGCTCTGCGAAGGCGTGAACAGGTTCTATACGAAGGCCCTTTCGATAAGGCACATAGCTGGAAAGAACGTTGCTGAGAAGTGGAAGCCATATGTGGATAAGGAGCTGTTCAATGAGGAGATCAAGAAGAAGCAGCTGATGCTGCAGAAGACCGATTTCTTCACGCTCGTGCAGAAGTGGAAGGCCCCTGAACAGGATAACTGAAATGATATGAGGACTGTATCTAAGTGATATCAGTCCTCGTGGTTTTCACACATTAATGATGCGATATGCATCAATGTCTCATATCGTTGCCATGCCTATTCTGATGCTTCTTCTATCAGAGCAATGCATTCCTGCCTGAGATTGCCATCGCTTCCATCGAGAAGCAGCCTTGCTGCCTCTAGCCTTATCAGGAGCGTCTCTCCGTTATGGAAGCGGTTCTCCATCGGACCGTACTCGCCGGAAAGGAATGAAGAGAATGGCTTCATCTCCCTCTCGAAGTGGCTGCGGGTCATGCCCTGCGGCATGCCTGAGATTGCCATGCCGAGCTTTTCCTGATACTCATCCGCAGCCTCGCTGTCTCCCTTGAGGATCGAATAGCGGAGCGCTGCAAGCAGGAAGGTCGTGGAGCGTGAGGCTGCAGGGCGCTCAAGCGCCACATCCCTCAGGAGCTCTATGGCCTCATCGTATCTTCCGATGGCGCTATATGCGTCAGCCGCCTGCGCTGCTGCCTGGAATCTGCTCTCGGATCCTTTCCTCATCATCCTTGCCGCGCTTCTCAGCTCCTCAGCGCAATGCTCAAGGCTTATTGCGTTTGCCAGCATGTACCTCAGCGATAGTATCTCGCTGTTCATCACGAATCGTGCGGAGGAGACGGAGATGAATGCCCCGAGGGAGCCGACGATTATCGCTATGATCGCGCACTCCTCAGGGTTCTCCGGCCTGTACAGGAGAAGTATCAGCACTACGAAGAGGGCCGTAAGCGAGATGAGCGCGATGAGCGTCTTCCGGCTCTTCGGATAGGAAAGGATCATCTTGCCTTCTCTTCCTCTTCCTTCACTCGGGCTGAGACCAGCAGCTCTGTCTTGAGCGTGCGCAGCTTCTCCGACAGCGACACCTTGTAGATATGAGGGTTGATCTGCCTCTTATAGCTACGGTCGAATGAGGCAAGAAGCCTTGCGGATTCAGACTGTATCTCCTTAAGATCCCTCTTGGGCGATATCCTCCTTCCATCTTCCATCTTCTTTGAGAGGAGGGGCTTGAAGCAGGCATAGCGCGAGGTCTTCATCACGAAGAAGTCTGCGGTGGAGAAGGGATGATAGAATGTGTAGTTCATGCCTTCCTCAAGCTTCTCATCCTCGAGCGTGATCAGATCCGCGAGCGCTCCTCCGGATCTGTCGAAGAAGCGGTATACCTGCTTTATCCCTGGGTTAGTGGTCTTCTCATAGCTGTTGGAGACCTTGAGGCAGGGCTGGAACACACCGTCGACTTCCTTGGCTGAGAGCTTATACACGCCATTGAGCGAGGCCTGCGAGCCTCCTGTCACCAGATGCGTGCCTATGCCCCAGCTGTCGATCGGAGCACCATCGGAGATAAGGCTCTTGATGATATCCTCAGTGATATCATTCGAGACGCAGATGATCGCGTCCTCAAGCCCCGCCGCATCGAGCCTGGCCCTTATCTCCTTCGTGAGATAGGAGAGGTCTCCTGAGTCTATGCGTACCCCGATCTTCTTTCCCTTGGCCTTCTGCTCGAGACCGACGGTTATCGCGGCATCTATGCCAGAGCCGAGCGTATCATAGGTATCGATAAGCAGGATTGCGTTATCAGGGTAGATCTCTGCGAACTTGCGGAATGCCTCGACCTCGGAAGGGTAGCTCATTATCCATGAGTGGGCCATCGTGCCAGACACTGGTATGCCATAGAGCTTTCCCGCGAATGTGTTGCTGGTACTCTTAGTCCCGCCTATGAACGATGCCCTGGAAGCGGCATGTGCGCCATTCTCGCCCTGTGCGCGTCTCAGGCCGAACTCCATGATGTTCCCATGGCCCTTGGTTGCCTGGACCATGCGCGAGGCCTTTGTTGCGATCAGCGTCTGGAAGTTTATCGTGTTCAGCAGCATCGATTCGATCAGCTGTGCATCCATCAGGTCGCTCTCGATCCTGATAAGCGGCTCTCCGGGAAATGCCGGCGTGCCCTCATCAAACGCGTATACGTCCCCATGGAAGCGGTATGTCCTCAGATAATCCAGGAATCCCTTGTCAAAGAGGTTCAGCGACTCCAGATAGGCGATATCCTCGGCGCTGAAGCGGAGATCCTCGAGCTTGTCCAGTATCTCCTCGATGCCGGTGAAGATCGTGTATCCTCCCTGGAAGGGGTTGTTGCGATAGAACATATCGAACACGGCCCTTGAATCATGATGCTCAAGGTAGTAGCCCTGCATCATCGTCAGCTCATAGAAATCCGTCAGCAGCGCGCTAGTCATATGATTACTTCCTCTCTATCCTGTCGAAGCCGCAGTAGGGAACGAGGGCTTCCGGGATCCTTATCGACCCATCTTCTTCCTGATAGTTCTCCATGACGGCGACCACCGCCCTTGAGAGGGCCATCGCCGTGCCGTTGAGCATATGGACGAACTTCAGCTTGCCGTCATCATCGCGGTATCTGATATTCAGCGAGCGGGCCTGATAGTCGGTGCAGTTCGAGGTGCTTGTGACCTCCCCATACTCACCCTCATCGCCGCGTCCTGGCATCCATGCCTCGATATCGAACTTGCGATAGGCTGGAGCACCGAGATCGCCAGTGGCGGTATCTACGATGCGGTACGGAATGCCGAGCCCCTGGAATATCTCCTCCTCGATCGAGAGGATCTCCTTATGGAACGCATCGCTCTCCTCCGGCAGGCAGTAGATGAACATCTCCAGCTTGGAGAACTGATGCACGCGATACAGTCCCTTCGAGTACTGGCCAGCGCCTCCTGCCTCGCGGCGGAAGCAATGGGAAAGGCCCGTCATCCTTATCGGGAGGTCCTTCTTGTCGAGTATCTCCCCTGAGTAGTAGCCTCCGAGGGTGATCTCAGCCGTGCCGACGAGGCAGGTTCCCGTTCCCTCGAGCGCATAGATATTCGACTCCGCCCCTCTTGGATTGAAGCCGATGCCCTGCAGGATCTCCTCCTTAGCGATATCTGGAGTGATGAATGGGGTGAAGCCATGCTTCAGGACGATATCCATGGCATAGCGCTCAAGGGCCATCTGCAGGATCACTCCCTTGTTCTTTATGTAGTAGAACTTCTGTCCTGATACCTTGGCTCCGCTCTCGAAGTCGAGGATATCCAGATCCTCGCCGAGCTGGACATGGTCCTTCGCCTTGAACGGGAACCTCGTGGGCTCTCCGTAGAACTTGATGGCGAGGCTATCCTTATCCTCCTTGCCGATAGGAGCCTCCGGACTGTAGTAATTCGGTATCGTCCTGACCTCTTCCTGGAAGACCTGGTCTATTGCCGAGAGCTCCGACTCCTTGGCTGCAAGCTCTTCCTTGATCGCCTTTCCTTCCTCTATAAGGGCCTGCCTCGTCTCCTGATCGAGCTTTCCCTTCATCCTGGAGGCCGTCTCATTGCGCCTTGCCCTGAGGGCCTCGACCTCGGAAAGGAGCGCGCTCCTCCTATCCATATCAGCGGCGATCTTCTCCAGATCGACATTCATATAGCGATCCCGGATGTTCTTCGCTATCTCATCATACCGTGTCTTAATATCCCTGACGTCAATCATGACATTTACCTCGCTTATCCTTAATGAGCCTTTGCCTCAAGCTCGATGCTCTTCTCTGAGGCTGCGAGCACAGCCTCCATCAATGCCGATCCGAATCCGTTATCCGAGAGGGCCTTGACCCCTTCTATCGTCGTACCTGCCGCGGAGCATACCATCGTCTCCAGCTCAACCGCGCCCCTTCCGCTCTCCTTCTGCAGCTCCGCTGCGCTCATCATCGTGTCACGGACTATCGAGAGTGCCTCAGGGTAGGGGATGCCGGCCTTTACGCCGCCGAGCGCCATGTGATGCATCATCTCAAGCATGTAGGCGATGCCGGATCCTGAGAGTCCGATGAATGCGGGGAACAGCTCCTCATTCAGGAAGTATGCCGCTCCGAATGATGAGGCGATGGAGAACGCAAGGCTCCTGTTCTCCGCGCCGACTCCGTCTCCTGCGGCTATGGCGGTTACTGAGCGCTTCGCACGGGCCGCGATATTAGGCATGAAGCGGACGATGTTATCAGTCCCGAGATGGTCCTCAAGCACGGAGAGGGGAACGCCCGCGGCTATCGATATCCAGAGACCTGTCTCGATCTCCCTCAGCGCGATATACATCGAAGGCATGACCTGCGGCTTGATGGCGAGTATGATCGCATCGCTTCCTGCCGCCTCCTCGATCGAATCAAGGACCTTGATGCCTTCCTTCTGGGCCGCGGTCTCCTCTGCCTTCTCCCGAGCCTTGTCATATAACGCCACATCGTAATCCGAATCGGACAACGCCAGCGCGATCGCGCTTCCCATGTTACCGCTTCCAATTATGGAGATCCTCATAGCTCCTCCCATCTTCTTGTCGTAAGCTCTCCCTTCCTCTGCATTCCCGGAAAGCCTAGCTGCCTGTAGTATTCATATGCCGCGATCGCGACGGAATTGGAGAGGTTCAGGCTGCGTTCGTCATTGAGCATCGGTATGCGCAGCGTGGTCTCCGGATGGGCTGCCAGTATATCCTCATCGATGCCGCGGCTTTCCTTGCCGAATATCAGATACGCATCCTCATCCACCGGGAAGCGCTCTTCGCTGTATGTCCTCGTTCCCTTCGTGGAGAGGAAGTACAGCCTCTCATCCTTATATCTCTCCATGAAGGCCGCTATGGAATCATGCACCACGATATCCACGCTCTTCCAGTAATCCAGTCCCGCATGCCTTACCGCCTTTTCCGAGATATCGAAGCCAAGCGGCCTGACAAGATGGAGCCTCGCGCCCGTAACGGCGCAGGTCCGCGCTATGTTGCCCGTGTTCTGCGGTATCTCTGGTTCGAAGAGGCAGATATTCAGCATGATACGAAAGGATAGCACTGAAAAGAGCCTTTTGCACAGTCCTGGATAGCCTTGAATGGCCGATCGGATACTTCAGAGGCCTTCTCTGCAGAAAGAAAGCGGACCCGAAGGTCCGCTCATTATGATCGCCTGCCTGCTCACTCTGCCTTTCCATCCCTGATGGATGAGGCGATGAGGCGTATGGCGTTGATGTTGATGAAGCCCTTGCAGTCGATCGGATGGTAGCCGCCGGCCTTGTCCATCGAACCAAGGTCCTCGTTGTAGAGCGAGCAGTCAGAGGAGATTCCTGCGTTGATGACGTTGCCTTTGTAAAGGGCCACCGTCGCAGTTCCTGTGACGTTCTTCTGGCTCTCTTCGAAGAGGGCAGTGAGCATGTTGAACTCAGGTGCGCCCCAGTAGCCGTTGTAGATAAGCTCGGCATA
This sequence comes from uncultured Spirochaetaceae bacterium, assembly GCA_944389145.1. Lineage (GTDB taxonomy): Bacteria > Spirochaetota > Spirochaetia > Sphaerochaetales > Sphaerochaetaceae > Ornithospirochaeta. The sequence continues at coordinate 33,221 of CALXLH010000028.1, read as the reverse complement.
CTTCGGGGAGAGCATATCCCTCAGATGCATCGCTTCCTTGTCCATGGTAAGCCCTTCGAGATTGTGGTGGGCCTTCCATAGGATCTCGCAGCCTGGTGTCTCATAGACGCCGCGGCTCTTGATGCCGATGAACCTGTTTTCCACCATATCCACGCGTCCGATGGCGTTGTCGTGTCCCATCTTGTTCAGATAGATGATCATCTCCACGGGATCGGTAACGACCGTTCCATCCCCTTCGTTCTTCACCGAAAGAGGTACTCCGTCCTTGAACGTGAAGGTGAGGATGGTCTCCTTGTCTGCGGCCTTCTCAGGGGAGAGGGTGAGCGAGTAGACGTCCTCAGGGCATCTCTTCGACGGATCCTCGAGGATCCCAGCCTCGTGTGAGATGTGGATGAGGTTCTCATCCTCGCTGTACGGCTTCTTCAGGGAGGCCTTCACAGGGATGCCGTTATCAGCGGCGTATTTGAGCATATCGGAGCGTCCTTCGAACTGTGAAAGCCATTCCTCGTCCTTCCATGGGCTGATGATCTTGACGTCAGGCATATTCATGTAGTAGCCGAACTCGAACCTCACCTGGTCGTTTCCCTTGCCGGTGGCACCATGGGCGACGTACTTCGTGCCTTCCTTCTTCGCTATCTCGATATGCCTCTTCGCTATGATAGGGCGGGCCAGGGATGTGCCTAACATATATGTTCCTTCATAGATCGTGTTAGCCTTGAGCGCCGGGAAGATATAATCCGTCACAAGGGGAGCCTTCAGATCCTCCACATAGACCTTCGAGGCACCTGTCGCGTATGCCTTCTCCTCTACGGCCTTGAAATCCTCGTTCTGACCTACGTCAGCGACGTACGCTATGACATCGAAGCCCTTGTTGCTGAGCCACTTGAGTATTACTGATGTATCTAGTCCACCGGAATATGCGAGTATGATCTTCTCTTTCATCGCTTTCATCTCCTACAATGCTGATTTTGCATATTCATCGAGTTTATGCAAGGGTTTTCTGCATAAATATTCAAAAATATCGAAAATTCTGTATTTTCTATGAATAAAATAGCCCCCGGTCTCACCAGGATGGAAACCGGGGGTCGCGCTCCGGATTTCCTCCAGAACGACTATGGCAGTCCCTCTTCTTAGGCAACCTGACTCTGTCATTCAAGCCACTGATTCCCTTATATCATGAGAGGTGTTTATTGTAAATACAGAAATTGCATGTTTGGATATCATAGTTGTATCAATCATATGTATGTTGCCGCCTTCTCTTGTTGAAAAGCTCAGGAGGAATAGTTAGATTATGGCATATGGTCGGATTCTTTATCAAAAAGGCATTCTTCGACGGTTGGGATAACCTCATAGGGCTCGTCCTGTTCAACCTGGTCTACATAGCGCTCATCTTTCTCGGGCTGTGGGGCTTCTCCTATCTCGCGCCATTCTCTCCTGTGCTTTCATTCCTGCTTCTTGCAGTGGTGCTTCTGGCATACTCCCTGATAGCAGGAGGCACTGCGGCCGTGGTGTCGAACTATTCGAACTATCAGCGTGATTCATGGAACGCCTTCCGTTCCGGGATCGTGAGGAACATCAGGCATTCGCTCCTCTTCTTTGCCCTGGAATTCCTCTTCTTCATGAACATCCTGCTCATAATACCGTTCTACATGGCGATGGGTAATGCCATAGGCATAGCCGCTGTCGTCGTTATGGCGTGGATAGAGATATTCATCGCGCTTGCGATGGCATATTACTTCCCGCTTATGAACCTGCTTCCGGGAGACAGGCCTCTGAAGACGCTCAAGAAGTGCCTGATCATCATCGGCGATAACCTTGGCTTCACGTTCTTCCTCGTGATCTACCGCCTCTTCATGCTCGTCGTGTCGATCTTCACGATGGGGCTCATACCTGGTGTGGCGGGAGCGCAGCTTGCAGGGCAGGATGCGATGAAGATCCTGATGTTCAAGTATGATTACCTAGATGAGAACAAGGCGGCAGACCGCAAGCATATCCCATGGGAAGAGCTTCTTTTCGATGAGAGGGAGAAGGTCGGCCCACGCTCGCTCAAGAATATGATATTCCCCTGGAAGTAGCTTATGAGGGAGATTGAGGTAAAGGCACATGCCGCTGAGCCGGAGAGGATAAGGGCAGAGCTCGACAGCCGCCTAGGAGATGGCAGGGAGGTCCATAAGAGGGATCATTACTTCCATCTTCCCGGGGTTCTTGAGCAATCGCTCCGCATCAGATGCTATGACGGCAAGACAGAGCTGACGACGAAGCATAACAGGCGTGATGCGCAGGGGGAGAATAATCTGGAATACGAGTTCCTTGCGCTTCCTGGCGAGTATGGGAGGGCTGTCGAGTTCTTCCATGCGCTGGGCCATGTCGATTACTTCATCAAGACGAAGGACGGATGGGAATGGCATGACGGGAACGCCCACATAGAACTGCTCAGCGTGAATGACCTCGGATGGTTTGTCGAGATCGAGATACTCCTTCCGTTCGAGGCCTCTGATGAGGAGGCCCTGCAAGGTGGTCGGAGGATACATGGCATCCTGTCATCGCTTGGCATAGATGATGCCGTGGAGCCCATGTCATACAGGGATATGATCCTGGAGAGGAGGAATGAAGATGGAATGGAGGGCTAGCCATATACTCGTCAAGGATGCGGCTACTGCGGAGAAGCTTTATGAGAGAGCTCGCCGGGGGGAGTCATTCGAAAGCCTTGCCCGCCAGTACTCTACCTGTCCGTCGAAATCCAAGGGCGGGGACCTCGGATGGTTCGGAGAGGGCAAGATGGTGCCGGCGTTCGAGAATGCGGTCCGTCGCATGTCCATGAGGAGCATATCGCGACCGGTACGTTCCCAGTTCGGATACCACATCATCAAGAAGACCGGAGAGAGGGAGTGAAGAAGGTCACCATATATACCGACGGAGCCTGTTCCGGCAATCCCGGCCCGGGAGGCTGGGGGGCTATCCTCAGATATGGGGATGCTGAGAAGGAGATATCAGGGGGAGAGGCCTCTACGACCAATAACCGCATGGAGCTTACCGCTGCGATAAAGGCCCTCTCCATCCTCAAGGAACCCTGTTCGGTCGATCTCTACTCCGACTCGAGATACCTGGTGGACAGCGTAGTGAAGGGCTGGCTCCTATCCTGGGAAAGGCTTGGATTCCGGAAGAAGGGAAAGGCCGTGCCGAATACCGATCTCTGGCAGGAGCTACTGGCACTCATACGGCATCATGACGTCTCCTTCATATGGGTCAAGGGACACGATGAGAATGAGTATAATAACCGCTGCGACGAGCTCGCGGTTGCTGAGTGGAAGCGTATCAGGGAGAGGGAAGCAGCCTGTCCTCGATGACGTTCGTGATATCATAGAGCGGGGTGGGTCCTACGTCCCATTGCTCCTCGGATATCTCCGGGCTGTAGGTCGATATGGCCTCATAGAACGGATAGAACTCTCCCAGGATGCGGATCGCGGTGGCATTCGAAGGGTTTCGCTCGAGCAGTGCCCTGGCAACAGCTATTCCCTTCTCCCTCCTTGCGCCGGCATATGACCTGAGCAGCATCTCGGCCACGGTATCATTGGCCGGATAGCGTTCATGAAGCGCCTCAAGCGCCTTCTCGTAGCTATGCATCATGCCGCTCTCCCTATAGGCGTAGAGCTCAAGATAGTCGAAGCGGATCATGTCGGGATAGAGAGCCTTTGCCTCGTTCGCCGCTTCCACCGCAGCGTCATAATCCTCTGCCTCAAGGTATGAATACGCGAGATTGTACCATAGTTCCGGAGATGGGGCTTCCGCGATTCCCTCAAGATATATCATGGCAGCTTCCTCTCCGGTATGCGCGTAGCCCTTCTCAAGGAAGCCCTCTTCCTCTGTCGCGGTTGACGCGCAGGATGTGAGGATCAGCATGATGATGGCGATCGACAGTGCTTTCAAGTATGCCTCTCATTATCCTTCCGTTATCCGGAGGTCCTTCTGATGGTAGCTGAATGAGCATAGCAGTGCAACCGCTTTTCGGTTCACCAAGCCCTAGGCATCTGCTATACTCTCTGCAGAGGAGAAGAATAGAATGAATATAGTGCTTCTTGGCCCTCCGGGGGCTGGAAAGGGAACTGTGGCAGCTCTGCTGAAGAAGGAGCTTGGCGTACCTCATATCTCGACCGGGGATATCTTCCGCGAGAACATAAAGAATGGCACCGAGCTAGGCAGGAAGGTCGAGTCGATCCTCGCTTCCGGCGGTCTCGTGCCTGACGAGGTGACGATCGAGATGGTCAGGGACAGGCTTTCGAAGGACGATACGGCCTCTGGATACATCCTCGATGGATTCCCTCGCACGATAGCGCAGGCTGAGGCCCTTGAGGGCATAGACACGATTGATCATGTGCTGAACTTCGTGCTTTCCACGGAGGAGATCATCAGCCGCCTTTCCGGACGCAGGCTCTGCAAGTCGACAGGCAGGATCTATCATATAAAGTCCAATCCGCCCAAGGTCGATGGCATCGATGATGAGACAGGCGAGCCGCTTATCCAGAGGGATGATGACAAGCCTGAGGCCATCAAGCACCGCCTTGAGGTCTATGAGGAGCAGACCGCGCCTCTCATCGAGTATTACAGGAAGAAGGGCAATCTCCTCGATGTCGATTCTGCGCCGTCTCCGGAGACGATTGTCGCCGCGATCATGAAGGCGGTTGGAAAGGCCTGATCCATGAAGGCGTTATCATCGTTCTCAGATGTCTTTGTCTCTCCTCTCTTTCCGAAGCGGGGAGAGGAGGTCGAGCTTTCGATAGCATTCTCTGAGCAGCCTGAATCCGTGATCCTCCGCGCAGACGGGGATAGCGGAATGGTCTGGAGCTATGAGATGCATAAGGCAGGCACCCTCAACGGTGCCTACCGCTATGCGGGGACGGCTCGCGTGATCTCTTCGGATGAGCCGTTCCATTACTTCTTCGCATTCTTCCATCACGGACGCAGCTGGTACTATTCCAGGCGTGGCATAACGCGAAGCACGCCGCGGATGAAGGACCGCTTCACGCTAATCCCTTCGATAGAGGCACCAGCGTGGGTTGCCGGTTCTGTCTGCTATCAGATATTCCCTGACCGGTTCTGCAATGGCGACAGCTCGGTAGGCGCAAGGGAAGGGGAGTATGAGTTCGATGGCGGAAGGGTTACGACGCCATCGTTCTCCGAGGCTCCGAGGCCGTTCAGCGAGTCGCGCTGCCTTGATTTCTACAATGGGGACCTTAAGGGCATAGAGGATAAGATAGGATATCTCAAGGCTCTGGGCGTCGATACGCTCTATCTCAATCCTATCAACGCCTCCAGGACGGTCCATCGCTATGATGCTACCGACTTCTTCCATGTCGATGAGAAGCTCGGAGGGGACAAGGCCCTGATAAGCCTCATCGAGCGCCTTCATGAGAACGGCATGCGCATCATCGTCGATATCTCGATAAACCATACAGGTACCGATTGCCCGTGGTTCAGGAAGGCCCTTGAGGATGAGCACTCCGAGGAGAGGGGATTCTACGTCTTTGAGGACGGAGAGCCATGCTTCTGGCAGGGCGTGCGCACGCTGCCGCAGCTCAACTACCGCTCCGAGCGGCTTCGTGATCTCGTGTATCGTGGTGATGAAAGCGCCATGCAGCGCTTTCTCCGCCCTCCTTTCGGACAGGATGGCTGGAGGCTTGACGTAGCACCCGAGCTCGGGCGGACCTCGGCCGATCAGCTTACCCGTGATGTATGGCGGGAGGTGCATAAGAGCCTGAAGGCCGTCAGGCAGGATCTCTATCTCGTAGGAGAGGACTGGGATGACAGCGACGAGTATCTTCAGGGCGATATGTGGGATGCCACGATGAACTACTATGGCTCGGGCCGTCCGATACGCAGCTGGATGGGAGAGCGCGACCGTTTCCTTACGGCCGGATGGGGGCATGATCCCTCAAGCGAGGCTCCTTGGTGCGGATATGAGATGGCTGAGGCCCTTGCGGATGGGGTGAGCGCGGTCCCTGATCAGAGCGCGTTCTTCCAGATGAATCTCATCGATAGCCACGATACTCCGCGCCTGCATAACAATAAGGCGGTAATGGACAAGGATATCTATTTCGGCGGCATAATGACGCTATTCATGCTGCCGGGCATGCCCTCGATCTATTACGGCGATGAGATAGCCCTCGATGGCGAGATGGGCTCCGTGGAAGGGGCTCGCTATCCGATGTGCTGGGATGAATCCCGCTGGGATAAGGAGATAAAGGGAATGTATGAGGCGGTTGCATCTGTCAGGAAGCTTCCCTTCTTCCCGTATTCATCGTTCTCCGTGGAGGCTATCGATGCAGAGGCCTTCCTCATCAGGAGGATAGGAGAGGGCGAGGCTCTCGCGGCTGTCATAAACAGATGCCCGCGTGAACGCACGGTCTCCCTTGACCGCTTCGCGCTTCCCAGCGGCAGGCTGTCGGTGATCGCTGGAAGGGCAGAATGCGAGCTTACAGGCCAGAGCATAGATGTCCGCCTGCCTGCTGCGACAAGCGCGATCATATACATGCGTAATGCCGGACTTCAGGCAAGATGATGGTCAGGCCGGGGATACCCGGCCTTTCCTGTACATCATGCTGCATTTCATGCCAGCTCGCATATGCTGATATGGCCGGGTGGGCTCTATTGCTATTTTCCTTTGGAAATGGTTAAATCATAGCGTTATATCTGATACTGAATTATCGATAGTTGATAAGGAGAGAATGTGATGAAAGTCGGAATCAATGGTTTCGGAAGAATCGGTCGTTTCGTATTCCGCGCTGCTATGGAGCGCCAGGACGTCGAGATCGTAGGAATTAATGACCTCTGCCCGGTCGATTACCTGGCATATATGCTCAAGTATGATACGATGCATGGTCAGTTCAATGGCACGATCGAGGCTGATGTCGAGAAGTCACAGCTTATCGTGAATGGCAAGGCTATCCGCGTTACCGCCTGCAAGGATCCTAACGAGCTCAAGTGGGACGAGGTCGGTGCTGAGTATGTTGTCGAGTCTACCGGACTCTTCCTCACGAAGGAGAAGGCTCAGGCCCATATCAACGCTGGCGCAAAGTACGTTGTCATGTCTGCTCCTTCAAAGGATGACACGCCGATGTTCGTCGTTGGCGTCAACGAGAATACATACCAGAAGGGAACCCAGTTCGTTTCCAATGCATCCTGCACCACGAACTGCCTTGCTCCTATCGCCAAGGTCCTCAATGACAAGTTCGGAATCGTCGATGGCCTCATGACCACCGTTCATTCCACTACTGCTACCCAGAAGACCGTCGATGGTCCAAGCATGAAGGACTGGAGGGGTGGACGCGCCGCTTCCGGCAACATCATCCCATCCTCGACCGGTGCTGCGAAGGCTGTCGGAAAGGTCATTCCTGCCCTTAACGGAAAGCTCACCGGCATGTCGATGAGGGTTCCTACCCTTGACTGCTCTGTCGTAGACCTGACCGTCAACCTTGCAAAGCCTGCCAAGTATGACGAGATCTGCGCTGCCATGAAGGAGGCTTCCGAGGGTGAGCTCAAGGGTGTTCTCGGATACACCGAGGACGCTGTCGTATCCTCTGACTTCCTCGGAGACAAGAGGACCTCTATCTTCGACGCAAAGGCTGGCATCGCCCTTACCGATACGTTCGTCAAGGTCGTTTCCTGGTATGACAATGAGGTTGGATACTCCAATAAGGTCCTTGACCTCATCGCGCACATGAAGAAGGTTAACGGCTGATTTCGCTTCCGGCATAGCCCGGAACCTCGGGCCTGCTTCGGCAGGCCTTATTTTTAAAGGAGACACAAATGGTTCTTAATACGATCAGAGAAGCGGATCTCAAGGGCAAGAGGGTCCTTATCCGCGTTGATTTCAATGTTCCTCTCAAAGATGGTGCCGTAACTGACGATACCAGGATCAAGGCAGCCCTGCCTACGATCAGGTATATCCTTGAGAACGGTGCTTCGCTTGTCGTCATGACGCATCTTGGACGCCCGAAGGGTGAGAAGAACGAGAAGTACTCCCTCGCGCCTGTGGCTGCCCAGTTCGAGAAGCTCCTTGGCTCAAAGGTCACGCTCGCTCCTGATGTGATCGGTCCTGAGGTCGAGAAGGAGGTCAAGGCTCTCAAGCCGGGTGATGTCCTTCTTCTGGAGAACGTTAGGTTCTATAAGGAAGAGGAGGCTAATGACCCAGATTTCGCAAAGGCGCTCGCCTCCTATGGTGATATCTACTGCAATGATGCGTTCGGCACGGCTCATCGCGCTCATGCATCCACGGAGGGTGTCTCCCATTATCTTCCTTCCTATGCCGGATTCCTTATCGAGAAGGAAGTGAAGTTCATGGCTCCGCTCCTTGAGAATCCTGAGAAGCCTTTTGTCGCTATCATCGGTGGTTCGAAGGTCTCTTCCAAGATCACTGTCCTCGAGTCTCTCGTCCGCACTTGCAATACCATCGTCATCGGCGGTGGAATGGCATATACGTTCCTCAAGGTGCAGGGACACGCGATCGGAAAGTCTCTTGTCGAGGATGATTATCTTGAGACTGCTTCCTCATTCCTCAAGAAGGCAGGGGAGAAGGGTGTCAAGGTCATCCTTCCCGTTGACCATGTCGCGGCTGCCGCATTCGCTGAGGATGCCGCTCCTGTCGCAGTCGATGGCGTTGATATCCCGGATGACCTGATGGGCATGGATATCGGACCGAAGACGACCGCTCTCATCGTGGAGGCTGTCAAGGGTGCAAGGTCCGTCGTATGGAATGGACCGATGGGCGTCTTCGAGTTCGCGGCATTCGCCAAGGGGACCGAGGAGGTCGCGAAGGCTCTTGCCGCATCCGATGCAACGACCGTCGTCGGTGGCGGAGATAGCGTAGCGGCTATCAACAAGTTCGGCCTGGCGGATAAGATCAGCCATGTCTCCACAGGCGGTGGCGCTTCCCTCGAATTCCTTGAGGGCAAGGAGCTCCCGGGCATCAAGGCTTTGGAGAAGTAAGATGAGAAAGGCTTATATCGCAGGAAACTGGAAGATGAACCTTACCCCCTCCGAGGGGGCAAGGTATGCCGCGGAGCTTGCCGCTGCCGTCAAGGAGGCTGGAGTCGATTGCCGTGTCATGATCGCTCCGGCTTTCGTGGCCATCCCGGCGGTCGTTGAGGCCGTGAAGGGCTCTCCGATCATCGTCGCTGCGCAGAACATGGCCAATCATACCTCCGGCGCTTATACCGGAGAGGTTGCGCCGGCGATGCTCAAGGACGCAGGAGTGAAGACCGTCATCCTTGGACACAGCGAGAGGAGGCAGTACTATGGAGAGACCGATGAGATCATCAACTCAAAGGTCATCCTTGCGCTCTCCGAAGGCATGGATGTCGTGCTTTGCGTAGGCGAGACGCTTGACGAGAGGCAGGGAGGCAGGCTTGAGGAGGTCCTTTCGAGGCAGATCAAGGTCGGTCTCAAGGATGTCAGTGCCGAGGATATGGCGAGGATCACCATCGCGTACGAGCCTGTATGGGCTATCGGAACGGGAATGACGGCAACGCCTGAGGATGCGGATGGCGCGCACTCCTTCATAAGGGCTACGGTGGCATCTTTGTATTCCGATGATATTGCCAAGAATCTCATAATACAGTATGGTGGTTCCGTTAAGGCCGGCAATATCAAGGCCCTGATGGCAAAGGAGAACGTCGATGGCGCCTTGGTAGGCGGAGCCTCCCTCTCGCTTGAGCAGTTCCTCCCCATCATAACCTACAATAAGTGATACGGAGTCTGAGATGAGTATTTTAGGTATCATACTGTTAGTGCTTTTCTGCATTATCGCGCTTCTCCTGATCTTCCTCGTGGCAATCCAGGGAGAGAACAGCGTTGGACTCGGTGGTATCTTCGGAGGCAGCTCTGAGTCTGCCTTCGGTTCCAACACGTCATCTGTCCTAACCAGGGCAACGACGATCATCACCATCGCGTTCATGGTCCTTTCCCTCGTCGTCGCAGTAGTCAACAAGTCTAGCGATGAGGAGCTTCTTGCGGCACAGAGTGCGGCTGAGGCTTCTGCCGTCGAGTCCACGAGCTGGGTCGATGAGGCCGAGCCTGCTGCGGCTCAGGCCGATGCGGCTGCCGCAGAGGTAAGCGCAGAGACAGCAGCAGAGTGATTCCTTTTCGAATCAGGGCCGGCTTTCCATTCCAGTGGCAAGCCGGTCTATATTTTCCTAAAGGGAGGAAATGATGCAGGTTTGCGTCCTTTACGCTGGTAAGACCCGCGAGGGCGGGAAGCTTCCGGCTCTTGCCAAGGCCGTGGCTAAGGGCATCGAGTCCCAGGGCCATCAGGTCGATGTCATCAATATGTATGAGGAAGGTGTCAGACTTACGATCTATGATTATGTGGTCATAGGCTCGGAGCCTGTTTCTTTTTTCTCGGCCCAGATACCGTCCCAGATAGCGAAGTTCCTCGCTCAGGCTGGCACTGTCTCCGGGAAGAGATGCTTTGCCTTCATCTCGGGAGGACTGAGGAAGGGCAGGGCCCTGCAGAATCTCATGAAGGCAATGGAGCATGAGGGCATGTATCTCAGGCTCAGTGATATAATCTCCAAGGAGGATGCTGCCGTGGCAATCGGCAAGCGCCTCAACGTGGAAAGGAACTGATCGGGATCTCCCGTTCCTGCGCACGGGTCTCATGCGCATTGGCCATGGCATCGCCATGCCTCTTATATTCCAATAGCGCGCTATTGGTTCAACGGAGCTACTATGAAGAAGAGAATAATCATCGGGCTAATGCTTCTGATCGTGACCGCGCTTTCGCTTTCTGCCGCGAGCATGATCAGCCAGCCTGCGGCTACGGTCTACCTGATAAGGAACACCGCCATCAATGTCGATGATCTCAAGGCCGAGACCGAGAGATACAGGGCGGCCGGTATCGAAATCGATGAGCTGAGCGTCCTTCAGACGATGATAAATGATGAGGTCTTCCTTCAGGGAGCTGAGCGCGATGGCATCTCCATCAGCGACAGGCAGGTCGATCAGATGATCAACACCGTGTTCCAGAATGCCCAGCAGCAGGCAGCGGCGGCTGGACAGTCCATCACCCGGGCGGATTTCGATGCGGAGATCGTGCGGCAGTTCGGTACCGTTGATGCATATAGGAACGCACTGCGCAATCAGGCTATAGTGCAGCAGTACCTGATGCAGGAGCGCGGTGATAAGATCATGGCTGCGCCCGCACCGACAGAGAGCGAGATCAGCTCATTCTACAGGCAGAACCAGCAGCAGTTCTTCCAGCCTGAATGCGTTAAGCTTTCCCATATCTACATAGCGAAGGTTGAGGACGAGGCGGTGAACGCCGAGAACAAGGCGAGGCTTGAGGAGGCATCTGACAGGATCTCCTCCGGAGAGCTCACGTTCGAGGCCGCCGTACCTATCTATAGCGAGGATAATGATTCCAGCAGCCGTGGCGGAGATATCGGCTGGCTTACAGCCAACAACACCTCTGCCCGCCAGGGCTGGGGCGATGAGTTCTGCGATACCGTACTCGCGATGGGGGCAGGAGAGGTCTCTCCTGTGCTTGAATCGCTGATGGGCTATCACATCGTGAAGGTCACCGTGCATTACGATGCTAAGCTGCTTGCTCTCAGCGATCCAGTGTCTCCGGAGGATTCCATGAGCGTCCATGACTACATAGCCCAGATGCTTACCATGCAGAACCAGCAGGCCGTGATGAGCGAGGAGCTGCAGTCGCTTATCGCCGAGCTGAGGGGAGAGGCCAGGATCAATATTCTTTACAGGGGTAACGACTGATGACGAGGCATCGCGATAGGGTAATCGCCGTATCAACTCTCTATTCACTTGATTTCAACAATGCTCTCGATTCCTCTGAGGATATCGACCCGTTCCAGGGCATGAACGAGGAGGAAGTCGGAGCGCTTGACGAGGAGGATAAGATCTTCATCCGATTCCTCGTCTTCGGAACGCTTGAGAACAGGGAGAGGATCGATGAGATAATCTCCCGCTACTCAGAGAAGAGGCCTCTTGAGAAGATCGATATCGTGGATAGGAATATCCTCCGCATCGCATTCTATCAGCTTGCCATCACGAAGGATGTCCATCCTGCCATCGTGATAGACGAGGCAGTGAAGCTCAGCCAGGAGCTTTCGAATGACGTCTCATTCCGCTTTATCAACGGGATACTTGATGCATACAGGAAGGACACGGAGAGGAAATGATCGTCCTGAAGAATGAAGAGCAGATAGATGGCATAAGGACCTCCTGCAAGCTCCTTGCAGAGATGTTCGAGGAGATCGGCCCGAAGATCGAGGCTGGAATGAGCACATATGATGTCGATAAGCTCTTCCATGAGTGGATGAAGCGTCGTCATCTAGGCGCACCCTGCCTTGGCTATATGGGCTATCCTGCGGCAACATGCGTCTCTGTCAACAACGTTGTCATCCATGGCATTCCATCGAAGCATGAGATCCTCAGGGATGGGGATATCGTGAGCGTGGATATCTGCCTGGAGAAGGATGGGTACATAAGCGATAGCACCCATACATATGAGATCGGCAAGGTCAGCGATGAGGTGCATCAGCTGAACACCGTGACGGAGAGATGCCTGTATCTGGGAATAGAGGCTGCCTCCAAGCCTGGTGCGAGGATCCAGGATATAGCGGCAGCAGTCTCCGGCCTGGCCCGCAAGCATGGATATGGCGTCGTGCGTGATTACTGCGGCCATGGTGTGGGGCTTGAGATGCATGAGGATCCGGAGATACCAAACTACGTCTCGCTGATGAATCCCAATCCGAGGATCCGCAAGGGAATGGTCATGGCGATTGAGCCTATGATCAACATGGGAACCTATAAGGTAGATACCGATGGCAAGGATGGCTGGACTGTCCGCACGCTTGACGGCAAGCCAGCCTGCCACTGGGAGCATACCGTGGCCATCACCGATACAGGCCTTGAGATACTGACAACCCTTTAGGAGGATATATGGGCAAGGAATTCATCACCTGCGACATGATTCGCGATGCGGCATTGAAGCTCGTACACAGGATGTACACGGAGGACCACTTCGTTCCTGATGTCATCTATGACTCCCTCAGGGGTGGTGCTTACATGGCTAATGTCATGAGTGAGTATTACAAGCTGATGGCAATGAAGGAGGGCAAGAGTCCAGTATTCTATGCAGCAGTCGTCGCCAGGTCATATGGTGATGTCCGCGAGCATTCCTCCCATGTCGATATCGATGGCTGGACCTGGTCTCCCCGCCATCTGAAGAAGGGGCAGAAGGTCCTTATCGTCGATGATATCTTCGATACGGGAATGACCGTCAATGCGCTGGTCAGGACCGTCATGGACGCTGGTATTCCGCGGGAAGATATAAAGGTTGCCGTGTATGATTATAAGGTGCCTCTATACAAGAAAGAGGAGCCGCTTCCCGTGCAGCCTGACTACTGGTGCCGCCGCCATGTGCTGAACAAGGCCGAGGACTCGAGGTGGATACACTATACCTGCCATGAGTTCATCGGACTTACCCATGATGAGATCGATGAGGTATATACGGATCCTGAGGTCAGGGAGATACTTCATTCGATTCTTGAGTGAAAGAGCCGCTCCGGCGGCTTTTTCCATGATATGATAGGCTATGAGACGCATAACGATCATAGTTCTCCTGCTTCTGCTCGCCTGTCCGCTCTTCGCGCTCTCCACCGATGAGATCACATCGGAGAATCTGGTATCGCTCCTGTCTGATGCTGGCTATGCCGCCTACGTCGACGAGGATGGTGACGTTGCATTCGAGGATCAGTATGGATTCGTCTATTACATGATCCATATTCCTGAAGACCGGCGGCTCTGGATACAGTGCTCATGGTACGCATCCGATTCGATCGACAGCATCACGGCATTCCGGCTTATGAATGAATGCAATGCCAATCTTGTCATCGTCCGCGGATGGTATGTCCCGATAGATCATACGTTCTTCTGGGACTATGACCTGCTGTATGGAGAGTCAGGCCTCGATGAAGAGCTACTGGTCTCGGTGATCGATGCTTTCGTCCAGCAGTCAGATATCCTCACCGATTTCCTTATCTCGGAGGGTGCCTGATAGAGAGGCCAGGACAGGCCCCAGATCATCAGCGATGACCAGGGATCTCTTCCTTATCGCAGGAGGGATGACCGCATCATCCCTGCTTATGGCACAGTAGAAGGCGCTGCCGATCTCCGCAGTCATCTTCCAGAACGGATATTTGATGATGCCTGGCGTGTTCATTCCGGCGCCAAGCTCCAGGAAGAGGATCTTTCTCCCGCTGCATCGCCTGAGGAAGGCCTCGTAGCGTCCTGCTGCGTCATGCCATCCTTCATCCTGCACGAATCTGTCATCTATGCGGAGATTCGTCGTCATAGGCCTGCCGCAGGCCGGGCAGCGCGGAATCAGGGAGGAAGGAATCCTCATGCCTTCCTGCTCATCAAGCATCTTCCTTACGGCCTCCTTATTGTCATATGTCGCCTGATGGCATGGCAGGGAGCATTGGAACAGTCCGTAATCACCCTGCGTATAGAACAGGCGCTTCTTATCGAATCCTGCCTTCTGCAGCTGGTGATCCACGTTGGTCGTGATGATGAAGTACTCCTTGTCCCTTACTATGGAGAGGAGATCGAGATACGGTTTCCCGATACCCGCTTCATAGCGATTGAGCCATATCATCCTGGACCACCATGCCCAGTATTCCTCCGCTGACGGGAATGGATAGAAGCCTCCAGAGTACATATCGGTTATGCCATATCGTTCATGGAAGTCAGAAAAGCATCTCTCGAAGCGTTCTCCGGAATAGTCGAAGCCGGAAGCGGACGACATCCCGGAGCCGATTCCTATGACAATCATGTCGGCGCTCTCGATTTTCTCCTCAAGCTCCCTGATGTTCTCTGAAGAGCCTTTCATAGATCCTCCTGTCCTCATCCTTGAAGACATTGAACACGATCCTTATCGTACTGCCGGTATCCCTAAGATACTCCTTTGCCGTATCAAATGCGATCCTTGCTGCTGCCTTGTTCGGGAAGCGGAACTCTCCTGTCGAGATACAGCAGAATGCGATGCTTTCCAGGCCGTTCTCATCAGCAAGGGTAAGGGAGGAGCGGTAGCATGATGATAGCAGCCTTCTGTCCTCCTCCGTCGGCTCAGGGGAGAGGACTATCGGACCGACGGTATGGATCACATGCTGCGCAGGGAGGTCCCATCCCTTCGTGATCTTAGCCAGTCCCGTCTCCTCATCATGGCCCTGCCTCCTCATGATCTGGGCGCACTCAAGCCTCAGCTGGATCCCTGCATAGGTGTGTATAGCATTATCAATGCATCTATGGCATGGATGATAGCAGCCGGTCATGCCGCTGTTCGCAGCATTTACGATGGCGGAGCACCTGAGTGTCGTGATATCTCCCTGCCAGAGGCACATCCCGTTCTTCCAAGGCTTAAGCGTGCCGATATCCGTGATTCCCTTACGCCTGGTCTCTTCCTGAAGGAAGCTGTCCTGTATCCTGATGAACTCATCTGTGGCAGGGGAGGCTGGCCTGATATTCATAAGGGAACGGAGCATCCTCCATTGCTTTCCCTCTTCATCTGGGATATCTGCGCCTTTGCATCCATCGCTTTCTTCAAGAAGGTATCTGATCAGCCAAAGCCTTTTCTCATCATGTGTCATCATTGTCACCTCTCCTGGCTATTGCCTTGGCCGGGCATATATCAGCGCATCGCCCGCACAGGAGGCAATGCCTGCCGATGATTGAGAAAGGGACGGTTCCTGAGTCTATGCACCCCTGAGGGCAGGCATTGAGGCAAAGGCCGCAGCCTGTGCAGCTCTCTGCAATCATGAATTCATATCCATGATTGTACTCATTGCCCCCGAAGGAAAATCCGATCCTTGCTATCGGCCTGACCGACAGGTCGAAATACTCTCCGCTCCCTTCATGCAGCCTGAAGGCTGAAAGCGCCTTTCTAGATTCCTCTGACGGGTAGATCCCGAATATGTAGGGATTCTTCCTCAAAAGTCGATCAAGGCGTTCTTTCCCAAGCTCCTCGACCTTTCCACGTACCGATATCGCGAGCGATGACATCGTATCGCTGCCTTTTATGCCTGTGATGGCGATATATCCTCTTGCCGTTAGCCTGTGATGGAATCCCTTTCTCCTTGCTGTGAGGAAATAGAGCCCATCACTGTCCCAGTCCATGATGTCAATCGCGCAGGTTGTGGGAAGGCCGTCATCATCGACCGTCGAGGCAACTACAGTATGGATCCCCTCCGCAAGCAGCTGAAGGCAGTGCTCAGCGCTGGAGGAGTGAAAGGACTGCTTCTCTTCCGATATCTTCAAGAGTGTACTCCTTCATCTTTCCTTCCATCGCTTCCTGGATCGAGGCAAGCTTGTCATCGAGAAGCGCATGGATACTTCTTCCGACAGGGCAGTCAGGGCTGGGATTCTCATGGAAGTGAAAGAGCTCATCGCCTTCAATGCAGTCCACGGCACGGTAGACATCGTAGAAGGATATCTTTCCAAGAGGTCTTGTTATCTCAATTCCGCCTGTCCCTCTTGCAACCTTTACAAGCCCTGCCCTTGACAGCTGTCCAAGTATCCTACGGATGATGACAGGATTCGTGCTTATGCTTCCGGCAAGGAAATCACTCGTGACCTTGCACTCTCCCTTGAAGTACTCCACGCAGGCGAATATATGCAAGGCTACGGTGAATCTTGATGTTATCTGCATTAGCTTCCTCCTCCTGCCATCATTCTTTTATCCTTACTATGTAATGTCAATGATTACATCAGAATTTTCCATTGTCATTCTGCCAGGTCGACGGATCTGCGATCGTCTCCATCACGTCCCAGTGCTCTGCGATTAGTCCGTCCTCATCGAAGCGGAAGATGTCGAATGCGACCTGCTCTCCGGCTCCGGCAAAGTCATAGACGTTCTGCAGGAAGACCTTGTCTCCATCCTCGAATGCCATGATGTTCTCAACAGTTGTCTTCACTGGGGCAGATGTGAGGTATTCTACGGATGAGATGAATGCATCCCTTCCCGTGCCATAGGCGAGATCGTGCTGAATGTAGCCTTCGGCAAGTAGCTCTCCTGCTGTCTTTGTGTCTCCAGTAGCGAATGTCCCGATAAGCGCCAATGCCTTTTCCGTGTTTGTCATGATAGACCTCCTTGATTAATGTAACCATTATGGTTTCATCTACGTGAGGGAATATAGCGTCGCTGTAATGTAATGTCAATGGTTACATTAAAATTCCTGCTGATAATCTTAGCCTTTCGATTTCAGAGGATCGTGGCTGCCGTTCTGACGGGAAAGGAAAAGGCACCTCCATCGTGAAGGTGCCTGGTCATTGCCTGAGACTTCCGGCTCAAAGATACTCGCTCAGCTGTCCATGCGTCAGCGGCGAATAGCTGGAGACGGAGTAGGTGGTGTATCTGTTGTCCTCGTTGAGGCTTCCCAGCTCCACGATGATGAAGCTGTTGTTCTGGGTTGCATAGAGATACCGGTCAGCATCCCCGGCGCTCTTTCCGATATACGTCGTGCTTATGATGTCATTGTCGTTATTGTCTATCGAGAGCATGCGTGGAGCAGTATCCGAACCTGGCTCGTTGACATATATGCCATTGCGATAGATGAATGCCACCTGCCTCTCTCCTTCCTCCGTCGAGAGGACCATGTGATGCCCTGTCCTGTATCTAAGGTCTGATACGAATCCTCCGTCTATCCTCGTGTAGCCGTTGCTGTTATCCGCGCTGCTGTCGAACTGATAGAGATCGCCGTCGAATGTGATGAAGTAGCCTCCGTCAGGATCATAGCCCATTGGGATATTGTCCTCATCTACGGACATTGAGTCGATCGTCTCGGCTGCCGTTCCATTGAAGCGGGTGATGATCAGGTCATCGGGAGCGTTCTCCATGTCGCTGTCCTCATAATATGAATAGATGGCATTGTCCCCGAATACGATCGCGGCTCTGTCCACGGTACCTATCGTCGTGATATCCAGATTCTCTGCCGCAGCCTTGCTCTCGATCTTCCCGTAGTATGTCCCTGAGCCAGAGCCATAGATGATCTGGCATGTATCGAGATCAAGGTTGATGCTGCTGAACTTGGTGACATTCTCTCCGAATGAAGGTGTCAGCACGGTGCCTTCGCTCTTATAGTCGAATCCGTTACCGCTCTCTTCCTCTGCGATCGTGGAAAGGGAGACGGACGCGAAGCGGTAGGCCTCATCGGTCATGTTCTCCTTATAGGCATAGAAGAGCGTGCCTGATCCATTGACGAAGATAGGCCTCATCGTGGAAAGCGTAAGCTCCATGAGCTTTTCCGCCCTCATCTCACTGTCTCCTTGCTCTGACCATGTGGACCAGAGGTCTCCATCACGGCTCACGAGCAGCTTTGCCGTTCCGTTATCATCATAGCTGCCATAGACATCTGTTATCGTGTATTCGGTCTTCTTCGTGGCATTATGGGCCATCTGGAAGACTCCCTGGCCTGAGTCGAGGTTGCATGACGTGAGTGCCGCGATAAGCGCCAGGATCATGATGGTCGTTCCTTGTCTTCTCATTCTTTGCCCCCTCAATGCCTGTATGTGACGCTCAGCGTCGCCGGTAGGTATGTCATTACCGAGTTCTTCGACGGCCTGTCGAAGTAGATCTCCGGCGCTACGAGGAGTCCGGTGTTTATGCCGACTCCCCAGCTGTCGGTGAAGAAGTACCTCAGCCCGATCTCGAATGTCGCACCCAGCGTGATCTTGGAATAGGAATCATAGCTTATGTAGTCCAGTCCCAGTCCGACCGATATAGGAATCTCGAAATCGCCCTGGAGAGGGATGTACGTCAGCTTGGCCGTTATAGGAACGTTCGTGCAGACATCGCCGGATCGGGAGAAGTCGAACTGATACCCCAGCTCTCCTCCTATGGCAAGATAGGGGGTTACGAATATCTGATAGCTTAGCGCGCCAATCCCTCCTATCGTATGGTGTGTCTGCCCGTCCCCTGATCCCGGTCCTACCATCGTCTCTCCGTTTGATGTGTATGTGAGCGGCGTTGATACGCCTGCCGTGATCGTGAATATCTGCGAGCCTGCATCATAATAGGCGGATGCTCCGACGGAGGGCATCGACAGCATGAGCAGCAGTGCTATGGGAATCAGTATTCTCTTCATCATTAGCTCCTGCGGTGATTATACATGAAAGAGGCCGCTTGATTCACCCTCGTTGTTGCAACCACATGAATTCTTTACAATCACATATATGATCAGACTGGAATGCAAGGGTGTGGCAGCCTCCGTGCTTGATGGCATCAGGGCCGGTACGGAGGAGCTGAAGGAGAGGGGCGGCAGGGCCCCGTCGCTGGCCGTGGTGCTTGTCTCTCATGATGCGGCAAGCGAGACGTACGTCAGGAAGAAGGAAGAAGCTGCTCTTTCCCTCGGCTTCGAGCATCATCAGTACACGCTTGCCGATGATACCGGGGAGGATGAGCTCCTGGCGCTTATTGACCGCCTCAACGGTGATGATTCGGTGGATGGCATCCTCGTGCAGCTCCCGCTTCCATCCCATATAGACGAGAGGAAGGTGATAGAGCATATCGCGCCGGAGAAGGATGTCGATGGATTCTCTCCTGTGAACGCAGGCCGCCTATCGATAGGCGAGGAGTGCTTCATCCCTTGCACGCCGAAGGGCATCATGCATGTGCTTTCATATCATGGCATCGAGACTGCGGGCAAGGATGTGGTAATCATCGGCCGCAGCAATATAGTTGGAAAGCCTATGGCAGCGCTTCTGATGAGGAAGGGCGTCGACGCGACCGTTACCGTATGCAATACCCATACGCGCGATCTTCGCTCACATACGATCTCCGCGGATATCATAATAGTGGCGACGGGACATCCCGGAACGCTGGATTCCTCATTCGTCAAGGATGGGGCAGTGGTGATTGACGTGGGGGTAAACCGCATCCCTGACAGCTCCCGCAAGAGCGGATTCCGGCTTGTCGGAGATGTCGATCATTCCTCCTTTGAGGATAGGGATGTCTCCATAACGCCCGTTCCGGGAGGAATCGGCGTCATGACTGTCGCCATGCTTATGGAGAATACCCTTGAGAGTTCGAGAAGGAGGCAGGGGCTTTGAGATACCTGATTGAATCATATGGATGCCAGCTTAACATGGCAGAGGCTGACGCCATGGATGCCATCCTGCGTGGCCGCGGGCTGGAGAGGGCCTCCGATCCGGACAAGGCCGATGTGGTGATCATCAATACCTGCTCGGTGCGCAAGAGCGCAGAGAACAGGATCTGGGGACGCCTCGGATTCTACAGCGCGATGAAGAAGAAGCATCCGCTTCGACTTATCGTCACAGGATGCATGGCGGAGCGCATGAAGGATGACCTAAAGCACGAAGCTCCGTTCATCGATGCGGTTATCGGTACGAATGAGAAGGCCGAGATTCCTGATTACATCCTGGGCTCGGCGCTGGATGAGGCTGATGGCTACCGCTTCCTTCCTTCCTATCATAAGGAGGGCGAGTGGTCGAGCTACGTCCCTATAATGAACGGCTGCAACAACTTCTGCTCATACTGCATCGTCCCCTATGTCAGGGGCAGGGAGGTGTCTCGCAAGGTGGAGGATGTTATTGCCGAGATCGAGAGGCTTGAGGCAGATGGTGTCCGCGAGATCACTCTTCTCGGGCAGAATGTCAATTCCTATCATTCGACATATAATGGGCATGATGTGGACTTCCCCACGCTCCTTGAGATCATCACTCCATATCTCGACAGCATCATCTTCGTTCGCTTCGAATCTCCTCATCCGAAGGATTTCTCCGATCATCTGATCTCGGTCATAGCCGATAATGAGAGGATCGCGAGCCATATACACCTTCCGATGCAGTCTGGGTCGACGAGGATCCTCCAGCTGATGAACAGGAAGACAACGCGCGAGGCTTTCCTTTCGCTGGCAGGCAGGATGAAGGAGAGGATTCCGTCGCTGACGCTTTCGACTGACGTGATGGTTGGTTTCCCTGGAGAGACGGATCAGGAGTACGAAGAGACGCTGAGCGCGATGGAAGCGCTTGGATGCACGGAGGCCTTCATGTACTACTTCAACCCTCGTGAGGGCACGCGGGCTGCATCCATGGACGGTCAGCTGGAAGAGGGCGTGAAGGTCAGGCGGCTGGAAAGGCTTATCTCCGAGCAGCTGGAGAGGCAGCGCCGCATAAAGGAGAGCATGCTTCCATTCTCTGCCAGGGCGATAGTCACAGGCGAGAGCCGCGATGATGGGTCTATGTATCTTGCCAGGGGCGAGCATAATGACTATTTCGCATTCACTCCCTCTTCTCCCCATAAGGCCGGAGATATCGTCATGATCGATGCATCCGAGCTTTCTGGAAATACGTTCAGGGGGCATGAGCATGCGTGATATCAAGCCATTCATCGAGCTGCTGGATAAGGCGCGCCGCGTCGTCGTGCTGACAGGGGCCGGGGTCTCCACGCTATCGGGGATTCCTGACTTCCGTTCCTCTACGGGGCTTTATAGCAAGGAATTCGGCTCTATGAGCGTTGAGGAGATTCTTGACATAGAGTTCTTCAAGGCTCATCCGGATGTCTTCTATGACTGGGCGCGCGAGTACTGGTTCCAGATGGACAGATACAGTCCGAACATGATACACGAGGTCCTTGCCCTGATGGAGGGCAAGGGAAAGCTCTCGGAGGGGATCTTCACGCAGAACATAGACTCTCTTCATCAGAAGGCTGGAAGCCGCCGGGTCTATGAGCTTCATGGAAGCCTGCGTTCCGGATATTGCATAGGCTGTCACCGCTACTATGATTACAGCTATCTCGCAGATGCGGTGAACAGAAGGATCGTTCCCGTATGCCAGACGTGCGGTTCCCTTGTCAAGCCTGATATCGTATTCTACGGAGAGAGCCTTGATGCGACCATGCTGATGAGGGGAGAGAACGCCTTTACCAATGCTGACCTGGCGATCATCCTAGGCTCCTCCCTCGTAGTGAATCCTGCGGCGGCGCTGCCATACCGCTCGGTGATGGCCGGACGGGACATAGTCATCGTCAACCGCCAGCCCACCTACCTCGATAGCTACGCATCGATAAGGTATGATGATCTGGAAAGCTTCTTCACGGCCCTGAAACCTGAGCTTTCACGTTATTAGGGGCATAGCAATATCTTGATGATTCATCGCTATTGCACTATATTTGGATGTAGTGCGGGGGTGTTCTGGTTTCGACTGGCCTTGCCATGCCGTAGACTGCGGATCAAGAGCTGACTTGTAAAACCGGCGCTTAAAATTAAATGCAAAGAAAGAAGACGAGTACGTCTCTGACGAAGCATTTGCTCTTGCTGCCTGATCGTAGCTAGGAGCGGGAATCCCTTGGTTAGGCTTCCGGCCATCTGATTCCTTTACCTTAGGAGGCTTGCCTGATGGCTTCTCGCCGGGCTGTCGGGGACTCTTAGGCGATGCTGCTGCTGGACGCTGGTTCCATTGCCGAAGGCAGAGTAAGCCTGAATTGGGACTATATCCGTAGACGTTTGCGGGTGGATCGTCAGGACGGGAGTTCGAATCTCCCCACCTCCAGACAGGATCCCCAGGGGAGAGAAAGTGGCTAGGGTTGACGTAAGGATAATCAAGACGAAGGAGCGCCTCAAAAGGGCGCTTCTTGACCTTCTTTCGGAGAGAGGGCTCGATGAGATATCGATCAGCGAGGTCTGCGATAAGGCCGGAGTCAACCGAAACACGTTCTATTCGCATTATCTCAGCGTCAAGGAGCTTCTTGAGGAGATCGAGGCCCAGTTCCTTGAGGATCTGATGGGAGCGATCAATATATCCGCGGATTCGATACGCTCTGTAAGCGGGCTTCTCTCCCTTATACTAGGCAAGGTGCGCGACAACAGCGATATGTGTACGCTCATCTTCTCAGAGCATGGCGACAGGACCTTCCTCCGCTCCATACTTCTCTTCGCGCTTCCGAACGCGGTGGCCAACTGGGCCGATATGCTCCTTCTTGACGAGAAGGACGCAAGGACGCTCTTCTTCTTCATATCGGGGGGCGCCGTCAGCGTCATAGAGGAATGGGTGAGGGATGGCTTCGCCGAGAGCGACGCGCAGATCGTCCGCAAGCTTGATTCCATGATAATGCACGCCCAGCAGGCGTTCATAAAGCCCCGTCAGGAGTATGTGGGCGGCCCGATGATGGGCAGCATGCTTCAGTAGCTGTTGATCTCCCTCAGCTCGCGTCTGGCGTCCCGCGCCATGTCGCGCTCCTTGATCGCATCCTTCTTGTCGCGCACGTTCTTTCCGCGTGCAAGCGCGATCTTCATCTTCACCAGGTTGCCCTTGAGGTATATCTCCAGCGGCACGATCGTGAAGCCCCTCTCGTTCACCTTCCTCGTGAACTTCCTTATCTCCTGCTTATGCGCAAGGAGGCGCCTCTTGCGGTCAGGGACATGGTTGAATATGTTGCCATGGCTGTATGGCTGGATGAGGAAGCCTATGAGGATAAGCTCTCCGTTCTTAGCTATCACATAGCTGTCCGAGAAGGAGCATCTTCCTTCCCTCACGGATTTCACCTCCGTCCCCTCAAGCTCCATCCCGACCTCGAGCTCCTCGAGTATCTCATAGTTGAAGTATGCCTTCTTATTGCGCTGTATGCTCTTGATATCCATTATCTTATGCCGACCCTCAGCGTGACGTATTCGCTCGTTGCCGCCCTGTCCACGGCTCCGACTGTATCTGCGGTGATAGCTTCGGCACTGTTAATGTAGCTGCCGCCCTTCACGATGATATCATCATAGGGGAAGGCCGTGCCAAGCTCAATCGCCTTATCATAATCCGAGACGCGGGAGAGCGGGATATAGGGCGTTGATGTCATTTCCCATAGCTGTCCCATCATGAATGACGGCGAGGTGTCGTCATCATCGACCGCGATCAGGGATGTCGTATACCGCTTGCCGCTGCTCGATAGCGCCGCTGCCGTCCATTCCGCCTCCGTAGGAATCACTATATTCTCCCCGGTCTTCTCGGAAAGCCATGCGACGTAGGCCTCTGCTGCCCTGTAGCTGATGTTCCTTATCGGAACCGTAGAACGGACTGATGTAGATAGCCCTATGCCTTCAAGGTATCCTTCGTCGACCATCCCGTCAGCGATCAGCGTTTCCTTGTTGGCCGCGCTCCAGTAGGGATTCTCCTCCACGAACAGCGCGTACTCATACTCAGAGACGGGACGGCCTGCTATGGCGAATGGCCCGACCGTCACGGAGACAGCCCTCTCGTTCGCCTCGGGGAACGTGGATGCATCTCCTTCTCCCATAGTCAGCGTCATGCCGTCATAGAGGAAGAACGATCCCTTCCTGCCCGTGGCCCTGATCGTCTCTTCGGCCTTCTCCGGAGCCGGAATCGCATCTCCTCTCACCAATGCCTCCAGCTCAGGAGATGAGTAGGTGACCGATGATGATGCGGATAGCTGCGAGAGCGCGGCCTCGAGATCCTCCCTCATGGCATCGCTAGTCACATGCAGCGCCCCATAGAGGATCTCCTCGCTGATATCATCGAAGCCGAGCGCGATGGCATTGTGCGCGAATGATGAGAAGAGGGGAGGGAAGTGGTAGCGCTCGTCGTAATCGGTGATCTTCGACCAGTCCGCCACAGAGGAGAGGAACCTCTCCCTTACCGCCCTCTCGATATCATCACTGTTCTCCACGTCATATGAGATGGTCGTCACCTTATGTGAGAAGAGCGTGAGGAATATCCTATGAGGGATATCGGCCGTGACGCTTCCCGCATCGGCTCCGTCTATGGAGAAGCGGAAGGTCTGCTCGCCATGCGTAAGGTAGTATACGGAGCCCTCTGTCGATCCGACATACGTCCCATCCTCAAGATATATTGCCGTATCGACGGTATTGAGATCGAACCTCACATATCCTCCCTTCTGGACGATACCCGGCAGGACCAGGAGAAGGAAGAGCATGAGTGCTGCCGACAGGATGATGGATGCAAGAATGATGATGCCCGGCCTTATGCCGAGGATAGGGCGTAACCGTACCGGCTCGACCTCAGGAAGCTCTGGCTTTTTCCTCATAGTGCTAAGGTAATCAGGCCACCCTGTCTTGTCAACTTGGACGGTGACTGCTAGATTCACTAGTATGGAACGCCTGCTTTCATTCCTAGAGGATAGGACAGCGAAGCGCCTCACGCGTAGGCGGCAGCTCAAGGAGTATGAGAAGACGAAGAAGCGCACCGTGCTTTCCGAGATCTGGAGCTGGGTCGATGCCCTCATATTCGCCATCTTCTGGGTAATAATCATAAACCAGTACCTTTTCCAGCTCTTCGTGATACCCTCTCCATCGATGGTCTCGACCCTTAATGTGGGCGACAGGGTCATCGTGAACAAGGACAGCTATGGCGTCGAGCTGTATCCTGCAGGGAAGAAGGTCCTTACATCGGGCCGCCGTGTCGAGCGTGACCAGATCATCACGTTCTACAATCCGGAATATGACTCTAAGGGCCCTGTCTTCGATATCCTCTCTCAGATCGTCTATATGGGGACGCTGACGCTCGTGAACATAGACCGCAATGAGGACGGAACGCCTGCGGAGAGGCTTTACGTCAAGCGGGCCATCGGCATGGGCGGCGATACCATCCGCTTCGACCGCGGCAACGTGCTTATAGAGCCGTCTGGGACGGAGGGCTATCAGAGAGAGGAGGATTTCCGTGCTGCGAACGGCCTTGCAGAAGGTCCTAATCGCTCTATCGGAGAGGAGTACTATCCATGGCTTGAGGCCGCCGGCGTGATGAACGCGTATCAGGAGGCGGGAATCACCGCCGCAGCGCCACAGCATCTTCTCAGGGAGCTTCAGGGGAGCGGGTACTCATATATCTACGACCGCTACGCCTTCGAGAAGGCTCGTACCCACGCCCTCTCCTCGTTCGATCCCTCGGACATGTCGCTCAGAAGCGATGCCGCGCGCTATGAGATGGGCATATACGTCCCGTCCGGCTATGTCCTTCCCCTCGGAGACAACAGGGACAACTCCCATGATGGACGCTACTTCGGGCCGGTGATGGAGTCGAAGGTGAATGGAAGGGTGATCGGGCGCTTCTGGCCGATAGGTTCGATCTCTTCCCTGATGGACAACCAGTGATGCTTCCTTCCGCATTAGACAGGTCAAGGCCGCTCTCGCTCTACCTTCATGTGCCGTTCTGTGCCTCGAAGTGCGATTACTGCGCCTTCTATTCCGTGCCGCGCTCAACGGTTCCTGATGATGCGGTAGAGCGCTATATGCGCATCATCCTCTCCGAGATACATGCGCTTTCCTCGGAATGGGGAAAGCCGTTCCATACGATCTTCATCGGCGGTGGGAATCCGGGCATCCTCGGCTATGGCCGCCTGCGTGCAATGCTTGAGGCTGCCTGTGAGAATGGCCTGGCAGAGGAGTGTACGGTAGAGCTTAATCCTGAGAGCGTGACGGATGAGGTGGAGAGCCTCAGACCGTATCTCACGCGTGTCTCCGTGGGGATACAGAGCCTTGACGAGGGGGCGCTGAAGGTGCTTGGCCGCAATACCAGCGTCGAGTGGAACCAGAAGGCGCTGGAGACGCTCTCGCGTACCTCCCTTGATTTCAATGCCGATATAATGACGGCGATTCCCGGCATCGGCGTAGATGTGACGCTCAGCGACATAAGACGCATCGCCTCATACGGCCCTGACCATATCTCCCTGTACTGCCTGACATTCGAGGAGGGAACGCCTCTTGTCGCGCGCGCCATTCCTGTGGGAGAGGAGGCCGAGGCAGAGGCTCTCATCGCGTCCTGGGACCTCCTGAGGGAGCTTGGCTACAGGCATTATGAGGTCTCCAACTTCGCCAGAAGCGGTAAGGAGTGCCTACACAATAGGCTCTACTGGGAGCTAGGGCAGTATATCGGATTCGGTCCTGCCGCAGAAAGCTCGATAGGCTATCGGACGGTGGTTTCCATGAGGGAGAACGAGGATATCCAGAGCTATCTCTCGAAACCCGAGCTTACCTGCTGCGAGCTTACGGCGGAAGAAGGAGAGGAGGAATTTCTCCTTACTTCTCTCCGTACCGATACAGGCATATCCAAGCGTGAGTATAAGGCGCGTTTCGGAAAGGATTTCGATACTGTGTATGAGGATAGGATCAGAAGGCTTAGAGAGGATGACTACAGGGACGATGATGAGCGCTTCGCTGTCACGGAACGGGGATTCCTTTCCCTGGATAGGATCATACTTGAGATGGTGATGGCGCTATGAGGATCGATCCTGTGAATATCACCCTGCATTCAGGCATAGAGGCCATCCTTCGTTCTCCCGAGGCCTCTGATGCATCTTCGGAGCTTGCCTTCCTCTCCTCCGTTCTCTCTGAGACGGATTTCCTTGCGCTGAGCTCAGGAGAGGAAAGCCTTTCTGTGGAGGATGAGGAGGCCTTCATCTCCTCATTCATCTCCTCTCCATCCTCATTCATGATCTCATGCTTCATCTCCGGAGAGATCGCAGGCAACGTATCTGTCTCTGGCATGAGGCATAGGAAGGCTGCGCACAGGGCTGAGCTCGGCATTGCAGTACGATCCCCGTTCCAGTCGATCGGCATCGGATCTGCCCTTCTGGAGGCTGCGCTGGATACAGCCTCTTCCATCGGCTTCGGCCAGGTCGAGCTTGGTGTCTGCTCTGGTAACGAGAGGGCCATCAGGCTCTATCGCCGCCATGGGTTCTCGGAGGCTGGACGCATCCCCGATGCATTCAAGCTTCCTGATGGCTCCTTCCAGGATGAGATCATCATGATCCGCCGTCTCTGCCGAGGTTCCTGGCCCTCACCAGATGCTGTCCCTTCTTGGAAAGGCTGAGTATCGTCTTCTCAAGCCTGCGCTCCTTCTGTTCCTTGTCGCGGAAGAACTCTCCCTGCTCGATCTCCTCGCTGTCATATATGCCTTGGAGCGCGATGCCGAGGAGCCTTACTCCCTCTCCCTTGTAGCGTGATCTCAGGAGTCCCTTCGCCAGCTCGAATACATCGGACGAGGAGTATATGCCGATGCCAGGCGTCTCCTGCATCGAGATGGTGGAAAAGTCTCCGTACCTGAGCTTCACCGATACGGTGCGCGGTACCTTCTTCTCATCCAGCGAGCGGAACATGACCTCCTCAGACATCTCCAGGAGGTAGGAGTCGATGGTGTCGAGGGAGAATATGTCTGGATAGAACGTGCGCTCGGTGGATATCGAGCGGGTCTTCGCGTCCTTTGCGTATATCCCGGGATCTATTCCCCTTGATACCTTGTACAGATACTCTCCGCTCTTCTCGCCGAATAACGTCCGCAGATGCTCTGCAGGGTAGCTCCTTAGCGCTGGTACCGTCGTTATGCCGCGCTTGCCCAGTGCCGATAGCATGGAATCGCCTATGCCCCATAGCTTTCTCAGGCCGACCCTGTCCACGAAGGCCTCCTCCTGTCCAGGGGGGACGATGGTAAGCCCGTCAGGCTTGTTGAAGTCAGAGGCAAGCTTGGCGATGAAGCGCGATGAGGCTACTCCTATGGATACGGTCAGTCCCGTCTCATCAAGTATCCTCTCCTTCAGGATCCTCGCGGCCTTTCCTGGCAGGGGATAGATCCTCTCCATTCCGGTGAGATCGAGGAACGCCTCATCCACCGACACCTGCAGGAAGCCGGGGGCGAATGAGCCTATGATGGCCATTACCTCCCGGCTCTTCTCAGAATACCTCCTCATCCGTCCGGGGACGCAGATCGCGTCGGGGCAGAGCCTGAGCGCTGTCGTCATCGGCATCGCGCTGTGTACGCCGTACTTCCTGGCCTCATATGAGCAGGTCGAGGCCACATGCCGCGGTCCCGGAGTGCCTATTATCAGGGGCTTTCCCCGGTACTCAGGGTGATCCAGGAGTTCCACGGAGGCGAAGAACGCATCGAGATCGATATGGAAGAATACCTGGCCCATGCGATGAGTGTATCACATGGCGTGGCAAACGTAACGATTCCTGATATACTCTTTCCCATGGGACGGCGACTGATTACGGGCCTCATGCTGTTGATGATGGCCGCAGCATCTGCATATGCATCTGTCTATACCGAGTCCTCTCTCTATGACCCGATGTCCTCCGTCTCATATTACGGAACATTCTCAGATGTCTTCTCCAACCCTGCATCGCTTCCGCTGATCGAGACCGACACTGGCGCGCTCGCGCTCTCCTTCACGTTCAGCGATGACTGGAACTTCAGGGAGATGAGAGGCGAGAAGATGCCGCTGCTGCAGGATCAGGACTGGGAGACCTCCGCATCGTTCATAGCGCGCAATGTCGCGTTGACTGCCTCTTTCGGGACGGAGTTCGAGCGTCAGGAGGATGACCCTGTGTATAATATCTACTCATCGCTTCGCATCCAGCTTGATGTCGCGTATGCCTTTCCTCATATTTCATTCGGAGCCAGGGTCGCAGGAGGAAACAGGATGGTCCGGAGCGAGAAGACGATCAGCAATATCCCGGGGATGTTCTCCAATGCCTGGTTCTCGCCGTTCAAGCGTGATGCGGGAAGCGAATCCTTCGATCTCGGAGTCGGTGCGCTCTTTACTTATGACATCTTCAGCGCCGGCGTGTACATAGCAGAGCTGATGACTCTCTCCGATAGCGGGGATATATATATGGGATGGGATGCGATCGGCCGTTCCACCACGCTGTCGGTGGCTATCACCGCATCACGCTTCCTGAAAAGCGATGACCTGCGTTTCCTGCGCCCGCGCGCGTCATTCTCGATCACGGGTCTCTCTGGCCGATCTGTAATCGAATGGGAGGTGGAGCTGAAGCTGCAGTTCCTTCCTGATGCAGATCTGAGCTTCGCGCTCTCATATCTTGAGAGGGAGCATTCATTCTTCCGCTTCCGTCCTGAGAATGGCTTCGTCAGCTTCTTCGTGCGTGGCGGCTACGCCGGATTCTCCGGCAGGCTGGGCCTGATGTTCAAGGCGGATGATGCCGCGCACATCACTCCGGTCATAGGATTCTCATACGTCAGCTGAGCGGAATGGAGAGAGTGAATACCGATCCTTCCGAGAGCTTGCTCTCCACCTTTATCGTGCCATCATGGATGATCGCGATATGGCGGACTATCGAGAGTCCGAGCCCTGTTCCTCCCGATTCACGGCTCCTTGCCTTGTCGACACGGTAGAAGCGTTCGAATATCCTTGAGAGATCCTCCTCTGCTATGCCTGATCCGTGATCGGCAACGATGAATTCCATCTGGCTGCCCCTTGTCCTTGCCTTCACGGTCACGCGGGTCTTCTCCGGGGAGTAGGAGATCGCGTTGACTACGAGATTGATGATTGCCTGCACGATCAGGGATTCGTTGCATAGCACGCTCTTTCCCTGGCTCTCATATTCGACCTCTATGTCTTTCGTCTCCGCCTTATACTGCGTGTAGGAGCGTACCTCGCTGAGTATCCTGGTATCGGTTGTGACAGCCATTGCCGGAGCGATTTCCGAACGGTCCAGCGATGTCAGGAGCAGCAGGTCTGAGATTATCCGCTGCATGTGGGCGCTGTTCTTCCGTATGATCCTGGCGAATCCCTTTATCTCGTCTCTGGAGAGCCCGTCATCAAGAAGTGTCTCGGAGAATCCTGAGATGGCCGTGAGCGGGGTCTTCAGCTCATGTGACACGTTTGACACGAAATCCTGGCGTACGATCGCCAGCCGCTCTATGCGGGTGACATCGGTTATGGTTATCACGGCATATTTCTCATCGAGCGATGTGATGCATGACTTGTAATGCTTCTCGCGTCCCTTGCCGCGGATTATCGCATCATCGCCTGTGAAGCCATGGTAGCTGGTGAGCTTCAGCTTGCGTCTACGCTTTTCCTTGAATACGGAATCCAGCGCCTCTGAGAACGATGCGCTTTCGAATATCGCGCTGATATCCTTCCCCTCCAGCGGCGCGGCCCATGAGAGCATCTCCTCCGCACTCTTGTTCGCAAGCACGATGCGGTGCTTGCGCGAGACGAGAAGCACTCCTTCCGCAAGTGCCTCTATCATTGCCCTGTAGCGATCCTTTCCAACGTCATTCTTCTGCATATCTGTATCCGATTCCCCAGACCGTCGTGATGGCCTTTCCCGCTGTTCCGAGCTTCTTGCGTATCGACGCGATCTGCACGTCTATGGATCGCTCGGTGACAGGGTAGTCATCGCCCTTTACCTTCTCTATGAGCTCGGCGCGCCTCATGACCCTGCCTGAAGCCTTGATCAGTGCAAGAAGCAGGTCGAATTCGGTGGCTGTGAATATCACGGGCTTTCCGTGTACCTCGCAGAGCCTCGTGCCTGTATCCAGCATGATTCCGTTCTCCGTGATCACGCGTTCCTCATCATTCACCCTTTCCGTCCTTCGCAGCACGGAACGCACCCTGGCGACGAGGATGCGCGGGCTGAATGGCTTTGTCACATAATCATCGGCACCTAGCTCAAGCGCCGTGAGGATGTCGTTCTCCTCTGTGAGGGCAGAGGTGACTATCACGGGAAGGGCTGGGTAGCGCTTACGCACGTCCTTCAGCACCTCGATGCCGGAAAGCCGCGGCAGCATGATATCCAGGAGCATCAGCGAGATAGAGCCATCCACCGCCTTCAGTGCCTCCTCTCCATCCGTTGCCTCCACCGTCTCGAAGCCCGCTGTCCTTAGATGGAAGCGGATGAGCGTCATTATATCCAGATCATCCTCGACAATAAGAATCTTCACGCTGAAATGTTAGACCAGAGACGTTGGATTGTCACCATCGTCGCGCTATCATCAGAGCATGATCATATCAAAGGGTATCAGCTTCACCGAGGATCCGCCGCTTTTCGAAGCCCTGCAGAACAGGGGAAAGGAGCTGCTTCTCTCTGTGTCGCGGCGTCTCATGCGTTCCTACCGCTTTCCGTTCGCGCTCCTCATAACCTGCGACAGGGCGGAGGTGATCGCCCAGGCCGATGGGCCTATCGAGGTGCTGGAAAGGGCTCTGGGCCTCAATCCGGCAAAGGTCAGGGAATATAGGTACTCATATGAAGGAGAGGAGGCGCTTCTCCGCCTCTTCATGCTCTCCGCCGGCGTGCTTTCCCCGCTCTTCGGGGAGGATACGATACAGGGGCAGCTGAATGATTCGCTTGAGGCGGGGCTGAGCATCGGCACGCTCTCTCCTTCCTTGGCGAAGCTGCTTAACATGGCTGTCTCCTTCTCGAAGAGGATCCATACGGAGATGAAGGTGCGCGTCTTCGACCAGACGATCGCGGATGCCGTCGCCGCGAGGCTTGAGGGTAAGGGCGATGTGCTTGTGATAGGCTCAGGGGAGGGGGCGAGGATCGTCGCCGAACGCCTTATCCCTGAGCATAAGGTTAGGATGACGCTCCGTGATACCGGAAAGACCTTCCTTATCCCACCTGGGGCCGAGGCTGTGGCCTATGATGAGAGGCGGAGCTATATTCCCTTATCAGATGGCATCGTGTCCGTGACTTCGGGATTGTACCATACGCTCTCTGCCGATGATGGCCCCATCCTTGAGGGACGTATGCTCTTTGACCTCTCCTCTCCTCCTGATACACCTCCAGCCCTCCACGCGATCACCGTGGAATCCCTCGCTGTTGAGCTTCCCCTCCGCGATGGCGTTATGGAGAGGGTCAGGAGGGAGGCCATGAACGAGGTAGGGGAATACAAGGCATGGCTCCTGCGTAGCGCCGCATCCGATGGTATAGCGCTGAAGGCCGAGAGCATAGCCTATGAGACGCTGAGGAGGATGTCCTCCGTGATAACGCGTGCGGGAATGGCAGATGAAGAGGCCTTCCGCCGCTCTCTCTTCGATTCGGTACGGAAGGCCGTGATCTCAGCGGAGATGGATGCTAGAAGATATTGAAGGTGTTCGCGTATGTGACGCTCTCTCCCTTCTTCAGCTCCCTTGTCTCCTCCATTTCCTCTATATCAAGGGTCCTGTCCGCAAAGCCGAACGAGAGCATCGGCTCTATGCAGAGGTACTGGCCGTGCTTCGGTGCGCAGGTCCATACCGTCAGGAGAGGCATGTCTCCCATATGTGCCGTGATCCCATGCTCTCCCTCTGTCGATGTCAGCGTGACCTCGCGGCTATGGACGCCCGGAAGGACGATCGCACCCTTATCGGTCTCGGAGCGTCTCATCTCAAGCATATCGCCGACGATAAAGTCCTTCTCGGTCACATGTGAGTCAGAGGTAGCGTACTT
>CALXLH010000027.1 GCA_944389145.1 uncultured Spirochaetaceae bacterium | reverse complement strand
TTTCTAAAATCCTCCGAATGAATCTTTGATGCACTAAGCCTACCCCCCCCCCGTAGGCTTTTGTCAAGTGCTTTTTTCACTTTTTGACGCTTTTATGCAAGTTGGTGCCTTCTGTGCTATCTCCTTTCCATTTAAGGATTTGGACTTATTTTCGCCGTTTGCTGTAACCTTTTTCGCGCTCGTTGGTTATGGTTTTCTTCCGTGTTTTGAATGGCCCAGCTTCCTTTGCCGGGCCATGCTGCTCTGCTTACCTCCTTCCGTATCGGAACACCAGGGGCTCGATACCATCCTTGGCGATGGCTATGCTCTCCCCTCCTTCATGCGTGACCGTGAGGATGTCGCTGCCCAGCAGGATCATGCCGTCCATCACCGGATATTCCTGGATGCTCCCATCACCCATGGTGAGGATCAGCGTGCCTTCCCCTATCTCTGCCTCCTCTGCCTCGGCGCTGAAGTATTCCAGGGGATTCCCTGACTCCAGGTAGTAGCCTTCCTCCTGGATGATCTCTGATGGGGTGTCCGGCTCAGGCTGCGTCACCTGCTCCCCTTCCTTATCAGGATCGGGGATAAGGCTGCCGTAGAGGCTCTCGAGGCTGCAGGCAGTGGCTGCCAGCAGCACGATGATGATCGTCGCAGCAATAGTTCTCTTATTCATTGCTTTCTCCTTTATCCCTCTAGGCTGATGGCCGTTACCGGTCATGGCAAGAAGCTCCTGATATCCATTTGCATGACTATAAGAAATTATTTACTTCTAGCTTGAATCCGCATGGATTGGTGGTAGATTGTACGAAAATGACCAATCAGGGAGGATTCCTATGCGTTTCAGGAAATATGAATTATCGATAGCGCTGACGAAGGATGAGCTGAAGCGGCTGCACAACCTGTCCTTCACCATGCTAAAGAGATGTGCCAACATCATGGGATTCCCGACCATGGCGGCGTTCTACAGATGCTTTACCGAAAAGGGATTCTTCGGAGAGGCCGCGGAGCATATGGTCCCATGCAAGCTGAGGATACGGGCAAAGGACGCGCTCGAGCTTGGACGCAAGATCAACGGAAATCCCTCGAAGTACGAGATGGCGAAGAGATACTCGCTATCGAACTCAAACTACTATGGGGCATATTCGCGGAAATCATGCCCGAAGTTCTCCACGCTGCTCTCGATGCTCCCGTCCGATGCTGATATCCCCCTCTTCCTGGAACAGCTTGAGAGGAAGGCCGTGAAGACAGAGGTCAGAAGGGACGCATCGCCATATGGGATGACGGGAATCCCCTCGGCAGTAGTCGTCATCACGGAGATAATGCTCATGCTCAAGGGAGATGCGAGGAAGTTCAAGGCATTCTACACGGACAGGGACGTCAACATGTATACAGACACCTTCTCCTGCATCGCTGATTTCTGGGGAATGACAGACAAGGGGCTTGCCATGGCGATGGAAAGGGAAGACCTCATACTCGGCAGGGATCTCGATCACGGAAACGGCAATAACTCAAAGGATGCGATATTATCGAGGCTGATGTATCTCAGCGGCTGTGAGACCTGGGCAGATTTCGTCCGCCTCCACCCGGAGTACAGGCAGGGAGCTGTCAGGAGCATCAGGAACGGCATCGGCAAGAAGCTCCAGGTCGCAACCCTCATAGACCTCATCAGGCCCAGCGGGCACAGGCTGTCAGACGTGCTTGAGGACGTGGCATTAGGTTAACCTCATCCCATACGCATCATTAGGGCGATACTACCTCCTTACTTCGAAGATTTAACCTCTCAGGTGCAATCACCGTCTTGATCGGGCATCGGTCATGGTAGCACGGCAGGCAGAATGCGTCTCCTGCCCTTCCATCAAATACGCTCGGTTCCTATAATGACAGCATGATAACGCTAGCACCCAGGAGGCCCTCTGGAACAGTTGAGATACCGGCCTCCAAGAGTCAGACGATAAGGGCCTTCCTGATAGCATGCTTCTCACGCGAGGAGAGCGTGATACGCCATCCCCTGATCTCCGCGGATACCGAGTCCGCGATAAGGGCGGTAGAGGCACTGGGAGCAAAGGTGCGCTACTCTGATGATAAGGCTGTAGCGTACGTCGACGCGCGCGGCGTGAATCCCTCCGGAGCGGTGACGGTGGATGCAGGGAACAGCGGGACGACCGCATACCTGCTGCTTCCGATGGCGGCCTCACTCGGTGTGGACCTCACCCTTACGGGAGACCATCAGCTATGCTCAAGGCCGATAGGACCGCTTGCATCATCGCTTGGAGACCTTGGGGCATCGGTCGAGTGCGTGGACGGGAAGCCTCCTGTCCGCATCAGGGGACCGCTCAAGGGTGGAAGCACGACGATAGAATGCAGGACGAGCCAGTACCTTTCAGGGCTTCTCCTTGGTACGGCCCTCGGAGAAGCGGAGAGCCGCATCGACTGCTCGCTGCTCTATGAGAAGCCATATGTCACCCTTACCCTCGGATGGCTCGACAGGCAGGGCATCGAATACAGCATCAGCGAGGATTATGAACACGCCGTGATGAAGGGCGGGCAGCGCTTCCATGGCTTTGACGAGTACATCGCGGGAGACTGGTCCTCCGCCTCGTTCTTCCTTGCGATGGCGGCGATGGCCGGCACCACGATAACCGTCCGCGGCCTCGACAAGAACGACCCGCAGGGAGACAGGAAGATCCTTGACATCCTCATCGAGATGGGAGCGCAGGCGGAATGGGACGGCAACGCGGTGACTATCACAGGGCCGGAGCGGCTCCAGGGCGGAGAGTTCGACCTCAACGCCATCCCTGACACGCTTCCTATCCTCGCGGCTGCGGCAGCCTGCGCAGAGGGAAGGACCAGGCTGACGAACGTTCCGCAGGCGCGCATCAAGGAGACGGACAGGATAAGGTGCATGAGGGAGAACCTCGAGAGGCTGGGAGTCCTCGTGGAAGAGGAGGATGACGGCCTTGTCATCCATGGCACAGGGCACGTCTCGGGCGGCAACGCATGCGGCTATGGCGATCACAGGATAATAATGGCCATGGCATCGCTCTCTGCCGCCGCTGCCGGTGATATAACGATAGATGACGAGAGTGCGGCGGGAATCACCTTCCCTGCATTCTTCTCGATACTGGAGAGCATAAGGCGATGAAGAGATACGACTTGAGATCGGACACGTTCACGCTTCCATCGGAGCCTATGAGGAAGGCGATGTACGAGGCGGAGGTCGGGGACGACGTATATGGAGAGGATCCTACAGTAAACAGGCTGCAGGAGATGGTCGAGGAAATCACCGGGAAGGAGAGCTCGCTCATCATATCCTCCGGATGCATGGGAAACCTCATACCGATGATGATAAAGGGAGGAAGGGGCAAGGAGATACTTACCTCCGCCTACTCACATATAGTGAGGCATGAGATCGGTGCAGTCTCATCCATAGCCGCGACGCTTCCCGTGATCGTCCCTTCTGATATGGGCATCATGAAGGCGGAGGATGTGGAGGCCAGCATCCACGGCTATTCCTATGACATGTCCGAGACTGCGATGATAGAGACAGAGAACACCACGTCAGGCATCGTCTATCCGCTGGATGAGCTGAAGAGGATCAAGGATGTGGCAGAGCGGCACGGCCTCTGGGTACACATGGATGGCGCGAGGATATTCAACGCCTCCGTGGAGACAGGCGTGAGCGTGAAGGAGTATGCCGCAACGGCGGATGACATCACATTCTGCCTGTCGAAGGGACTCGGGGCACCCGCGCTATCCGTGCTTTCCTCGGATTCCGGCTTCATCGAGGAGGCAAGGCGCTGCAAGAAGATCCTCGGAGGCGGAATGAGGCAGACTGGAATACTCGCCGCGGCCGGCATCTGGGCGCTTGAGCATAACGTGGAGAGGCTTAGGAAGGACCACGAGCACAGGGCCTTGATATCCAAGGCACTTGAGGCTGCGCCATGGGCCGAGGTCAGGATATCTGCGACCAATATGATATTCTTCAGCTCCCCTTACGATATCCAGAAGATCATAGATGCGATGGCCAGGCGCGGCATGATGATGCTCGCAGACGGCGGAATGGGCCGTATCGTGCTATCGCTCAACATCAGCGATGAGGATGCCGAGGAGGTAGCGCGCCTGATAGGCACTATAGATGAAGGAGAGCTCAGATGAGGAGCGTGATAATAGTATATAGCGCGACAGGAAACAGCCTGAAGGTCGCGAAGGCCATCAAGGACGGGGAGATACACTTCGTCGAGGAGCTGCTGTCAGGAAGCTATGCGATACCGGAGGATACCGAGAGGCTGGGAATCATCTTCCCGGTAAACTGCTTCGGCATCCCCTATCCCATACAGCGCTTCATCTCAGAATGCCTTGCCCGGCGCGACAACTCCGCGCTTGGCTATATATATGCGGTCGCGACATACGCAGGCATCGAGTCCTCGGTGATGGCGGATCTGGAGACGGAACTCACGGGAATCGGATGCGCCCTCTCCTACGGGGCATCGGTAAGGCTTCCCGACGCGTATCTCCCGCTGCAGAAGAAGGCGGTCGGAGAGATCGAGGCGCTTGCTGCCCTGAATAAGGTGCAGTCAAGGATCGAGAAGATCGTCGAGGAGATAGCGCGCGAGGAGATCTCGATACCGTGCAGGGCCCCGTTCAGGCGCCTGAGGCGCCGCATATCGCGCATCGCGACCAGGCCTGAGAGGAATCGCAGGCTTGCGGTCGGAGAGGGATGCACGGGCTGCGGCATCTGCACGAGGGTCTGTCCGATGGATAACATAGCCATCGAGAACGGCAAGGCAGCTGCCGGCGATAGCTGCATATCATGCTTTGCCTGCTATCACAGGTGTCCCGAGAACGCCATCTCATACCCAGGGGCGAAGGGACAGTATAAGGGATTCGTGGATACGGAGGAGCTTTTCAAGAGATGATCTTCGATAACCCAGTGGACCGGAAGGGAACCAACAGCGTCAAATGGACGAAGGAGAATATCGCAAATATCTCATCGAACGGAGATGCGGAGCCATTCTGGGTGGCAGACATGGACTTCCAGGTGGAGGAGCATATAAAGGCGGCAGGAGAGAGGCTTGCCGGAGTCGGCGTCTACGGATATCCATCGTTCGGCAGCAGGCTTGAGGAGGCAGCATCCTCATGGCTGAGGGCGAAGCATGGCTGGGACGTGAAGCCGGAGGACCTGACATTCACCATGGGCATGCTCCATGGCATCGCTTCAGCCATAGACCTCTTCACGAGGAAGGGCGACAGGATCCTTGTCCCTTCTCCGATGTACAGGCCATTCAGGGAGATGACGGAGAGAAGCGGCAGGATCCTCGTGGAGCATGACCTCGCATATGAGAACGGAAGATTCTCCCTGGACCGTGAGCGCTTCTCCCGCGACATGGAGGGCGTGAGGTGCATACTCTTCTGCTCCCCGCAGAACCCATCAGGCATCGTCTTCAGCGAAAGCGACCTCCTGTTCGTGCTTGAGGAAGGACGGAAGCATGGCGCGCTCGTCATGTCCGATGAGATACACTCGGATCTCGTCCATCCCGGCTCGAAGCATCTTCCGATGGGCATGGTAAACGCAAAGGCCGGTGCCCAGGCGATCACATTCTTCGCACCTTCCAAGACATTCAACATCGCCGGCGAGCATATGGCCTTCGTACACTTCTCAAGCAGCGATATGAAAGAGGCGTTCCGCGACAGGGAGGAGACGATGAGGCTCTATGAGCCATCCATAACGATAGGCGAGCTTACGATAGCGGCATATGAGAACGGGCTGGAGTACAACGAGGAGCTATGCAGGTACCTCGGAAGGAACGCGGCAGCGATACGCTCATATCTGGAAGCGGAGTGCCCCGAGCTCATCATGGCAGACGGAAACGCATCATTCGTGACATTCATAGACGCCTCGGCAATATACAGCAAGGCAGAGAAGGAGGTGCTCTCCCATCCTGAGAAGTACCCTGGCGGAAGCGGAGGCGGCATACTCTCCCGCTTCTTCGGCGTCAATGCCTCGGTCGCGATGAACGACGGGACATGGTTCGGCAAGGAATGGAAGAAGTTCGTCCGGTTCAACTACGGCACGTCCACGGAGCGCGTGATGGCCGCGCTTGAAAGGATGAAGAAGGCAGTAGACTCGCTCTAGGACTCATTGCCATCCTTATCCCAGAAGGTGCTTCTCGACCAGTCCCTGACATAGAGGACGCATGAGAGGCACCTTCTTCCATATATACCCTCCATCGCCCTGGCATACTTCGTGATCTGCCCCTTGTGCATCTCAGGGCATCTTACCCGGTCTGTCTTGTAGTCAACGACAAGGAGGCGATCGCTGAGATGCAGAAGGAGATCCACGGAACCCTCAACGACTATGCCATCATCAGGATAGTAGAACCTCACCTCCGCCTCGGCCTCATTGCCGCGGACATACTCTGAATAGAACGCAGACCTCTCGAATGATGCGGCGATGGACCCTGCCGCTTCCTCAAGGGCAATCAGCTCCTCATCTGTCAGGGAGCCATCCCTGACCTTCTCCTGCGGCTTGCCTGTTATCCTTGCCTCAAGCGCAGCATGAACTATAATACCGAATAAGGTATATAATTTCTTTCTAGAAATCAGTCCATCAATGTCGAAGGATGGAAGCAGCTCCCCGCTCATGAAGGAGTTATCCTCATCAGAGAGGCTGTCGCGCACGCCGATCCTTGGCAAGCCTTCCTCTCCCCTCAGATAGAGATCCTTCCCATACCAGTCCGCATGGTCAGTCCGTCCCCTCTGAGGGAAGAGCTCCGTCACAGGATATGCCGGTATGACCGAAGGAGCCGCTGCATAGGGAGAGAGCGCATAGAGATCATAGAGAGAGTTATTCGAACGTTTCTCCACCCCTGTCAGCACCAGGTGATCCATGGCCCTTGTCGCGGCTACGTAGAGAGCCCTCTTCCGCTCGGCTATCTCCCGGCGCCTGGAATAGCCGGAGAAGAGCCTTGAGACAGGATGGGAGAGGGATCTGGGCTCAAGGATCACGAGAGGGTGCAGGCCGGAATGCATGACGGCTGTGCTGTCACGCTGGACGCCGATGCCCTTTGTCGCATCGGCGAGGATCACTATAGGAAACTCAAGTCCCTTGGACTTATGTATCGTCATCATCTGCACGCCATCGCCGGAGAAGTGCTGTATCGAGATGTCCCTCATCTTCTCCACCGATCCTATGAGAGGCCTGATGGAATCGAGGTAATCCGAAAGCGAGCGGCCCTTTGCCTCCATCGTCGCCGCAAGGGTCCAGAGGTATAGGAAATGCTCCTCATAGACTGCCAGCTCCCTTGAAGAGACGAGGTATGAGTGGTAGCCGCCCTCATAGTAGATCGTATCAAGGATGCGCGTAAGGCTCTCCCGCCCTACCATGCCGCGGACCTTGGAGTATAGCCTGGACAATGCCTCATAAGAAGCGGCATCCTGCCCATCGGCGGGAGCCAGCTCACCAGAGAATGCCTTGAATCCTTCATCCTCCTTATCCGCGAGAAGCAGCAGCGTCCCGTCAGATATCCTGGCAAACGGGGAGCGCAGCAGCGCAAGGTATGCGAATCTGTCATTCGGATACATAAGGAGCTGGAGGAATGAGTAGATATCGCTGGCAACGCCATCCAGGGTCGTCGATGCGCTTTCCGCTACGGTATATGGTATGCCGCGGATGCGGAATGCACGCTCGAACGGCATCTGCGACTTCGTCGTCTGCAGCAGTATCGCGATATCAGAGAAGCGCGGGCGGCGCACCGAGCCATCCCTGTCGGCGATAAGGTAATCATCGCCGGAGACCATGCGGTCTATCAGGGAGGCAACGTACAGCGCCTCGGCATCCGCGGCCTCTGCATCATCCTCTCCAGATTGATCCCTTGGGTATAGCGCCACGGAGATCCTTGGAGATATTCCCCGGGAATCACGCGGGACTATCGCCTCATAATCAGCCTCGTAAGAGGAGGTGTCAACGCCTGAGAATTCCGCGATGATGCGCTCCTCCCGCTCTCCTTCCTCGCTCTCATCCCGGCTGTCGAACACAGATGCGAATGCCTCGTTGAAGCGCTCGATGAGCCCCGGTTCCGAACGGAAGTTCTGAGAGAGCGAGAGTATGCTGCCGCCTATCCGGGAGATATCATTCCTAAGGGAACGGAAGACAGAGACATCAGCTCCGCGGAAGTAATAGATGGACTGCTTGTCATCCCCGACGAAGAAGAGCTTTGACGGATCGGTATCCTCCACCCGCGGAATGCCATCGCCGCATCTGTCCAGACGCTCGGAGAGAAGATAGAGCATATCGCGCTGAGAGGCATTGTTATCCTGGAACTCGTCGACCATTATGTAGCGGAAGCGCTGCTTATAGTAGCTCCTCACATCCTTGTTATCGATGAGGATGGCCCTGGCAAGCGCCTCCGTGTCCTTATAGGAGAGCACGCCGAGGCGGCGCTTCTCCTCGCTCATCCTCGACACGAAGGCCTCGGAAAGGCGTGACACGGAGCGTTCGAAAGGCCTCATCGCATCGAGGCTGCCGAGTTCCTTAAGCCTATCAAGGATCGGACGGTAGGACGATTTCACATATTCCACGATAGCCTTATTGCGCGTGCGCCTGAGATTGATGCGCGGCATGGAAGCATAGTCTGAACGGCCATACGCATCCAGCGCATCCGCAATCTCCCCAGAGAGCGGCGAAGGGTTCTCCTCTGATATCGTAAGGAGTCCTTCCATAACGCTATCTGCCTTACCTGCAACGCTTTGCCTTATCATATCCGAGATAAGGTCAAATGATGCCATGTTCTCCTCAGCATCGAAATCCGTGAGTATGTCAGCATGGCTTACAGACAGCCGGAGGAAGAATGACAGCAGGCTTTCGGGGCTGTATTCCCCAGCCAGCACCGCAAGATCCTGGCGCAGGCCCTCATCCTCCTGGAGCTCATCGAATATCATCGAGGCCATATCCTCGGCATCGGCCGTATCGAGATTGGCAAAGTCCCTCGTGATGCCGTAGCGCAGCGAATCGGTACGGGCAATCTCGCTCCAGAAGGAATCCATCGTCGATATCCTTGCCTTAGGAAAATGCTCGGCAAGCTCGTCAGAGAGAGCAGGATCGCCATCAGCGGCAGCCGATAGCATATGGTGTATCCTCTCATACATCTCGCCGGCGGCCTTCTTGGTGAAGGTGATGGTAAGGATCTCATCGGCATGGGCCTTGCCTTCCATGACAAGGCGCAGGAAGCGCAGGGAGAGGACCATGGTCTTTCCCGCACCGGCTCCGGCAGAGACGACGGTGGAGCGGTCTGAGTAGACAGCGGCAAGCTGCTCCGGGGAAAGGGTGCGGCCGATCGATGAAAGGAAGGCATCGAATCTCATCGTATCACGAACCTCCTTCGGCATATCGAGCGGTAGCTGCAGCCCTGGCAGTTGTCATCAGACGAGACGGCATGCCAGTCTCCCTCAGCCATGGAAGATGCCACAGAGGCTATCTCGCCTATGATATCCTCATCGCTGCTATCCATCGGGAACGGTGACACGGCCCCGTCGCGCAATGTCACGAAGTATGCGGCATCGACGCTCTTCCCCTCGTGCGCGTTCTCGGCAAGAAGCCTGTATATATACATCTGATAGCCCTTCCTCTCAGCCTCGGCACCGGAGAAGCTGCCCTTGCTCTTGTAGTCGAATATGACAAGGCCCTCTCCCTCGGCAGAGAACGCAAGCCGGTCGATCTTGCCAGTGAGGAGGAAGCCCTCTTCCTCGAACGTCCGCGAGAGCCAGACCTCAAGGCCGCCCTCATCCAGAGGACGGGACAGCTCATCCATGCGCCTTGCCGCCTCGATGAGATTGCCAAGATACACGGAACGGAGATAGGAGACGACGAGATCGGTCGCCCTCATCGAGGCAGCTCCCATCCCCTCTCCGTTCTTCCATGCCTCCATCTCCTCTGAGAAGATGCGCGGTATATCCTCATCGGCAGAGCGATCATCCTCCGCGTAGAAGCGCTCAAGCACCCTGTGCAGCCTGCTGCCCATCTCCGCCACGTCGATCGTGGCTACCTCGAACGAGAGCGGGCGGTCGAGTCCGAAGCGATGGCGCAGCGCATAGACGAACGGACAGTAGCGGTAATCATCGAAGGATGAGAATGAGATGCGCAGCGGCCTCTCCATCGGCAGGCCGCGGCGGCTGTATGTCAGGTCCTCATCGGCAGGGATATCCCTCATGGCAGCAGCGCGCCCACGCTCGAAGCCGTAGCGCTGCAGGGGATAGATCCTCCCGCACTCAGGGAATGAGGACTCCGAGCGCCATGGATCGCCGGGAGCCGACCTCTCCACGCTCTCCAGGATGGAGAGAGGCAGCGCGAAGCCTGAGTAGGTGT
This sequence comes from uncultured Spirochaetaceae bacterium, assembly GCA_944389145.1. Lineage (GTDB taxonomy): Bacteria > Spirochaetota > Spirochaetia > Sphaerochaetales > Sphaerochaetaceae > Ornithospirochaeta. The sequence goes on along the minus strand of CALXLH010000027.1, from coordinate 15,858 downwards.
CAGAGGAAGCCGAGAGCACGAGGCTGTCCGAGAAGGCAGAGTAGCATGCGAGGATATTCCTCGTTATATCCACCTCGCTTCTCTCTCCATCGATCTCATAGTCGGAAAGGAATGACGCCTTGCGGATGATCCTCGCGCTTTCCTCATCATTGAGCGCTATGATGAACCTGTACCTGGCAGAGAGCGCCGCATCCTGCGTCAGCGGATAGACCCGCACGCCGCCGCTGCGGCCGCGCGGCACGTAGCGCATATCACGCAGATATGATATGAAGAGCGGAAAGAGTGGACGGGACGATGAATAGCCCTTCATCCCAGCACGCCTCACCGCGCCGAGGAACGAGGAAAGCCCATCCATGGCGAATGAATAGACATCGGCATCCTCGGCATTCAGGGAGAACTGCCCTTCAGCGAGAATACCACCCATCAGCGCATGGAGCTCAGGGAGGATCCTGTCAGGATCCGTCTCAGCCATGAGCCTGTCCAGGGGGAATCGCAGCGTCCTGTACCAGTCGCCGCCCATGGCCTTCGGGATCCGCAGATACCTGTCATTCTCGAACGACGGGGCCGAAGAGATCGAGTTGGCAATGGCGAACTCCATCAATGATACCAGCGCATCATGATCGCGGAAGGGAATCGCAGGATTGAGGAAGAAGCGCTTGAGCGCCTGCAGCGAGTAGCGCGTCTCATGGATCTCGCTCAGCGATGAGAGGAACGCGCCTGACGGATACGAAAGCGGAGAACGCCCGGCCACGAACTCCAGCGGGATATCGAAGAGATAGGATTCCTCCTCAAGATACGGCCTGAGCCGCTCCTCTGCAGACGTGCTTATCACGATGTCGGAGAAAGGCACGCCCTGATCGAGGAGGGCCCGGATCCTGATGAAGAGGGCCCTTACCTCCTCCTTCTCATTGCCATACCTCTCAAGGACGAGCCCGGATGGGAACTCCGCCTCGATGAACCTCACGCTGCTCTCATCCCTCAACGCCTCTGCCGCCCGCTCCTCCTTAGGGAACGCAGATGGCATGATGAGAGCGTGTCCCGCGCTGAAGGCCGGAACGGATAGCTCTTCGAATGATGGCTCATACAGGCCAAGAGACGCTAGGAAGCGCCGGTATTCATGATCAAGGAGCGCTATATCAGCCTCAGCCCGCCCGTCCCTCTTCGCGATGCCATGGGCCTCTGGGATGCTCTGCAGCATCGATCTGAGATACGGCGCAAGCCTCTCCCGCACCTCCGGATGGCGGCTTGACGTGAAGTAGCGGAAACGGTCGGAAAGGACAGATGCCGCATACTCTGAGAAGAGGAGCCTGTCAACGTCCCCGGCAGCTTCCCGTCCCTCCTCCGCGGGGAGCAGGGATGCGTAGAAGGTATCGAAGGCTATCACGGAAGACGCCCTGAGCCCCCGCTTCCGCTCCTGGACGTAGCGCACGGAGAAGGCCCTCGCACTCTCCTCCGTAGGGAACACGAGGACCGTGCCAGACTCCACAAGATCGAAAAGCTCGCTCATCACGCTCATACGATTACTATAGCCGCAAAACGCGATGGACGGAAGGAAGAGGACTCAGAATGACTCAAGGAGCCTCTGGTTATAGCTGTCTGCGATTCCCACGGCAAAGGAGATCGAGACATCGTTGTCGACCTCTATGGTAAGAAGCGGAATGGCGATGCAGGTAAGGAGCGTACCGCCTCCGAGGAGTCCGTAGAAGAGCGCATCGTTATCAATGAAGAAGACAGATGCGAGCATCGCGGCAAGTCCGGCTCCAGAGAGCGTCAGGCCAGCGATGGCCATGTTCCTGTTCGTGCGTGCGGCGGCAGCCTCGGCATCAGCAAGGGCATCATAGCCGGTGAGGCGGTAGAATGCCTCCTTTGAGATCTCGACAGGTCCCCTGTACGGATACCACTCACGCGAGGTGCTGCTCGATGAGTACGTATCAAGCCATCCCCAGCCCCAGTCATATATCCCTCCGCTGGTATAGGTATGCTCCGAGGTCTGTATGCTCAGGGCATTTGAGAGATACATCCTCTGAACCTCCATGGACAGGGACTTGAGGCTGTCGGCGGAATACGCCATCGAGCCAATCATGCAGAGAACCAGCATCAGCGCCACGATCCTTCTCATATCCATCCTCCGTCCCATAGCTTACAGGCGGAACGGAAAGTATACAACGGATCATCGGGTTCCACCGCAATCATATTCATGCTAACCTCATCATCATGGAAGGAAGCAACAGAAGACGAGGGATGCTGGTACTGCTCATCTCCCTGATGCTATGGATGGGCATCGGGCCGGTCCTTTCGGTCCTCTATCTCTCATGGCCATCCTCGGCAGAGGGCTGGCTGGGAGTCCTGCAGGGATATATCACGATACACATTCCATTCATCACCCTTTTCCTCGGCCTTCTTTCCGGATGCAGGCTGATCATGGGGATAAGGCTCGGCAAGCTGCTCTCGCCAGAAGGGTTCCGCTGGCGCTATGCGGCAGAGGCAGGACTCATCTACCTGCTGATCTCAGTCCTGTCGACCCTCTCGCATATCGGTAACATAGAGATCAACAGCCTCCCACTGTCGCAGAGGCTCGCATTCGTGATCCCGGTGCTTCTCCTGACACCGATGCAGTCGGTATCGGAAGAGATCGTATTCAGGGCCCTCCCCGCGCGCATCGCCTACGGAGAGACGCTCCCTGGCTCGCCATTGAAGGCCCTGCCCTTCTCCATCGTATCGGGCCTGCTCTTCCTGATACCGCACCTCGGGAATCCTGAGATCACGAAGTCGGAGGATACGGTGCTGCCGATGCTCTACTACTTTCTCTGGGGTGCTGCAGCCGCATACCTGGCCCTGGAGACAGGAGGATTCGAAGCACCATGCGCGATGCATGTGGCAAACAACCTGTATATCGCGCTGATAGTGAATTACCCGGATTCGGCGATGCCTGTCGAAGCCCTCTTCGAGGACAGGACCCCGGCATCAGGCATCATGACGCTGATCTACGCGCTGGCGGCCTTCATCATCATACATGGCCTGAGCGCATGGAGAGGATACATAAAAGAAGGTTTCAGATGGCAAGGAAGAAGCAGAGCAGGAAGCTGAGGAAGCTGAGGAGAACGCTGATATTCCTCATCGTTCTCATCATTATATTCATAGTGCTGTCGTTCATAACGCCGACAAGGAGCGAGCTGGAGGGAGGCGGAGGCGCAGGGGCTGCTGCCACGATAGAGGGCCTTGAGCTGCCAGCACCGATAGAAGGAGAGCAGATCATCAGCCACACCGGCTACACCCTCTCCTACAGCGAGGAGCATGAGCTGCCATCGTATGTGGCATATGAGCTTACGCGCCCTGAAGTGCTTGGGAGCGGAGAAAGGGAGGACTCGTTCCGGGAGGACAAGGCCGTCCGCACAGGCTCGGCAGAGCTATCCGATTACCGCTCAAGCGGCTATGACAGGGGGCATATGGCTCCCGCGGCAGACTTCAAGTGGTCAGAGGAAGCGATGAGCGACACCTTCTTCCTTTCCAACATGGCTCCGCAGGATCCATCGTTCAACAGAGGCATCTGGGCGGACCTGGAGGCCGTGGTGAGGACGATGGCCTATGATAACGGAAGCGTATATGTCGTGACGGGACCTGTGCTTACCGACGGACCATACAAGACTATCGGAAAAAACGAGGTATCTGTACCGAAGCGCTTTTATAAGGTAGTCCTTGATTATACGGAGCCGGAGATCAAGGCTATAGGCTTCGTCCTTCCAAACGAGGGCTCCGACAGATCGCTCCAGAGCTATGCGGTAAGCGTTGATGAGGTGGAGAGGATCACCGGGCTGGACTTCTATCCGCGCCTTCCTGATGACGAGGAAGAGCGGATTGAGGAGGAATGCGATCCCTCGCTGTGGTCATTCAATGCATTCGTGCCCACGGGCGAGAGTGCTGATGTGGAATACGTGGCACCATCGGGGAGCATTGCAGATGATGTGCTTTCCCTGATACTCTCTCTATTCGTCGACCTCAAGACAGAGGTATTCGACCTCTTAGGACTCTCAGGCATTGCGGAGGCATTGGGAATAATATGAAGGCAGCTACGGTATCCGTCATAGGCCGCCCGTCCGCGGGCAAGTCCACGATCGTGAACACGATCACGGGGATGAAGGTCTCGATAACAAGCCCTACCCCGCAGACCACGAGGAACAAGATAAGGGGCATATATACCGACCAGAGGGGACAGCTGGTATTCACTGACACCCCTGGATACCATCTCTCGGACAGGGAGATAAACAGGAGGATGCAGGATGTGACGGTGTCCTCGCTGTCGGACTCCGACATGATCCTGTACATGCTCGACGGGACAAGGACCCCGGGAAAGGAAGAGGAGGCCATAGCGGAGCTTGTGAAGAAGGCAGGAGTACCCGTGGTGGCTGTCGTGAACAAGGCCGATGTGCTCAGCGCAGAGAGGAAGGAGGAAGCGGAAGCCTTCCTCCGCGCTCATTTCCCCTCCTCTGCGATCCTCGTTGCCTCTGCCTCCAAGGATGAGGGAATAGACGAGGTCCTTATAGAGCTGTTCCGCCTAGCCCCCGAAGGTGAGATGATGTATGACGAGAGCACCTATACGGATCAGGATCTGGAGTTCCGCGTCTCGGAGATCATCAGGGAGAAGGCCATATCATCACTGTCGGATGAGATGCCCCATGTCATATATGTCGAGGTAGAGGACATGGAGTATGACGAGGCTTCGAAGGAAGTCTGGATCCGTGCCGTGATAAACGTCGAGAGAGAGGGGCAGAAAGGGATGATCGTCGGCAAGGGCGGGACCAACATAAGGCGCATACGCAAGGAGTCATTCTCCGAGATCAGGAGGATCTTCCCCGGCTCGAAGCTCAACCTGGACCTCCGCGTCAAGGCAGATCCGAAATGGAGGAAGAGCGGGAAGGTCCTCTCCCGCATCTTCCGCTGATCATCCTGCGAACTGGCTCCTGTACAGCTCGGCGTAGAAACCGCCAGAGGCCATGAGGCTCTCATGCGTGCCGCTCTCTATGACCGTGCCGTCCTTCATCACGAGGATGAGATCCGCGTTCCGTATCGTGGAAAGACGGTGAGCCACTATGAACGAGGTACGGCCTTCCATCAGGCGGGCGAAGGCATCCTGTATAAGCAGCTCGGTACGGGTGTCTATCGAGGATGTGGCCTCATCGAGGATGAGCATATCCGGCTCGGAGAGCATGATGCGGGCAATCGAGATGAGCTGCCTCTGCCCTTCGGAGATGCCATCGCTCTCGTCGCTGATCTCCTCGTCATAGCCTGAAGGAAGCGCTGCGATGAAGTTATCTATATGGCACAGCCTTGCAGCGCGCCTTATCTCATCATCGCTGGCATCCGTCCTCGACAGCGCGATATTCTCCCTCACGCTGCCGCGCTTTATCCAGGTATCCTGAAGCACCATGCCGTAGCATCTGCGCACGGAGCGCCTGGTGTAGCCTGAGATGTCCCTGCCATCGATCCTTATCGAGCCTTCGTCAGGCTCATAGAAGCGCATGAGGAGATTTATCAGGGTAGTCTTGCCGCACCCCGTCGGCCCGACTATCGCGACCCTCATGCCAGGACGGACGGAAAGGGAGAGCCCTGATATGAGGGTGCGTGACTTATCATAGGAGAAGGAGACTGAATCGAAGCTGACGCTTCCCTCCGGCCTGGCCAGCTCCGGCATACCCTCCTCACGCCTCTCCTCGCGCTCATCCAGAAGCGTGAATATCCTGGAGGCCGATGCGATCGCATTCTGGAACTCAGTCATCACCCCTGATATCTCATTGAACGGCTTGGCATACTGGGATGCATAGGTCAATATCGAGGAAAGTCCGCCGACGCTCATCAGGCCGTAGACGCACGACAGTCCTCCAGAGAGCGCGACACCCATGTACACGAGGCTGTTCACGAAGCGCGTCACGGGATTGGTGAGCGATGAATAGAACACCGCAAGCAGCGATACCCTTGAGAAATGATGGTTGATCTCATCGAAGCGCCTCTGGGTCTCCCCCTCCATCGAATATGCCGCAACCACGGACGCTCCCGATACCATCTCATCGATGAACGAGGTCTGCCTTCCCTTCGCCTCGCTCTGGCTGTAGAAGAACGAATAGGTACGCCTGGCGATGAACGAGGCGGTGAAGAGCGAGACAGGGGTAACGACAACGACGACAAGCGTGACGATCCAGCTTACCGTAAGCATGCAGATAAGCGTGCCGAGTATCGTCAGCACTCCTGAAAAGAGCTGCGTGAAGCCCATCAGGAGCCCGTCCGAGACCTGGTCGACATCATTGATCATGCGCGATGAGACATCGCCATGCGGATGGGAGTCAATATACGAGAGAGGCAGGCGCTGCAGCTTCGAGAAGAGATCGCGCCTCATATCCCGCGAGATGAGATACGCCATCCTGTTGTTAGACAGGTTCTGCAGGAACTGGAACAGCGCCGTAAGGCCGGCAGAGAGGGCCATGGCAATCACGGCACGGAAGAACGGGCCGGCCTCCCACTGGCTTATCGCATCGACAGCCCGCCCTGCCAGAAGGGGAAACACGAGCATCGACGCCACGGAGATAAGCGCAGCGGCTATCGACAGCGCGAGATAGCTGCGGTATGGCCTTATGTAGGAGAGCATCCTCCTCAGCGTTCCGGTATATTCAGATGCCTTCATCTTGCCTCAGCTCCCTTATACTGCGACTGATATATCTCCCTGTAGATAGCGCAGGAGGAAAGGAGATCATCATGACGCCCTATCCCGACGACGCGGCCCTTATCCATGACGACCACGCGATCCATGCTCATCATCGCCCCGGTACGCTGGGAGACGAGTATGACGGTCCGATCCTTATCAGAGAGTACCGCGTGGCGGACCTTCGCCTCCGTCCTGTAGTCCAGGGCGCTGAAGCTGTCATCGAGTATCAGCACAGGCGCATCCTTGACGAGGGCCCGGGCTATCGCAAGGCGCTGCCGCTGCCCGCCGGAAAGATTCTTGCCGCCCGCGAGCACGGGGCTGTCGAGCGCTCCCTTCCTCTCCATCACGAATGAAAGGGCATCGGCATCCTCAAGCGCCTTTCTCATCTCGTCCTCGCCGGCATTCCTCCTTCCCCACATGAGATTATCCCTGACAGTTCCGGAGAACAGCCTCGATTTCTGCGGCACATAGGCGATCATCGACCTGAGGCTGCCACGCTTCCACTTCCTCACATCCACGCCGAAGAAGGAGACAGAGCCTGACGAGACATCGTAGAAGCGCGGTATCAGGCTGACAAGCGAGGTCTTTCCCGATCCCGTTCCTCCGATGATCCCGATCTTCTCGCCCTTATGTACCGTCAGCGTCACATCCTCAAGCGATGGCTCCCCACCATCGCGATATGTAAGGGAAGCACCGCTGAACACGATTGCCTCATCGGTATCAAGCCCTGCCTCTACTGCATCATCGGCATCCTCCATGGAAGGACTGATGCTGAATACGGCCTCGATACGACGTCCGGAGGCTATCGCACGGGAGATGGTGACAAGGAGATTCGCGAACTTCACCAGCTCGACGAGTATCTGGTTCATATAGTTCACCAGCGCGACTATGGCACCGATCTCTATCAAGGAAGATTCATAGCGCACGCGCCCGGCATAGATGATGGCTATTATCGCCAGGTTGATGACGACATATGTAAGGGGATTGAGAAGCGCCGATACCCGCCCTGACCGTATCTGCATGTCGTTGAGCGAGGCAAGGTCAGCGGCGAAGGAGGCGACCTCCTCTTCCTCCTTTCCGAAGGCACGGAGCACCCTCACGCCCTGAAGGTTCTCCCTCGTGCGGGAGAGCACCTTGTCCAGGGCCGCCTGCACCTTCCTGTACAGAGGGATCGTGAAGCCCATGATCGCGGCGACGATCACGGAGAGCACCGGTATGACGATGACGAATATCCAGCTGAGGTGCGGATCGACGGCAAAGGCCATCAATGCCGCGCCTATCACGACGAACGGCGAGCGCAGGAAGAGCCGGAGGAACATGTTGATGCCGTTCTGGACCAGGTTCGAGTCATTGGTGAGACGGGTTATCATGGTGTTCGTCCCAAGCGCGTCCCTGTCGCTCTCTGAGAGCGAGGAGATATGCCTGAAGAGCGCGCTCCTCATCTTCTCTGAGAATCCGGTGGCAGCCCTTGCCGCAAAGTACTGAGCCGTCACCGAGACGATGAGTCCGGAAAGCCCGAGGGCGACCATCACAAGCGCCATCCTGACTATATAGCCAGGGTCATTGCCTGCAATGCCGCGATCTATCAGCGAGGCGACCGCTATCGGCACAAGCAGCTCAAGCACCGCCTCGGAGAGCTTGAAGAGAGGCGCCAGCACCGCATCCCGCCTGTAGCCCTTGATGAAGGAGAGGATACGCAAGGTTACCTGATGAAGCTGGTCTTCACCCTAGCCTCTTCCTCTGGAAGCGGGAGGCCTGCCTTCTCGAACGAGGAGAGCACGTATGCCATGTTGCGGCCAAGCGTGCGCATCGTCTGCATTCCCTCCTCATCCCTGCGCACCTCATCAGGGGTATTGCCATGCACCTGATTCCAGTAGCTGGAACCGATCACGACCATCTCCGAGATGGTGAAGTACTTGTTGAGCTGGTCGAAGGCAGCCGAGGCACCGCCGCGGCGGCAGGAGACGACGGCCGCACCGACCTTGAGCCTCATCTTCCCGGATATGATATTGAAAAGCTCATCAAGGAAGTATGTGGCGACGCCTGTTGCTGATGCGTAGTAGACAGGAGAGCCTATCACGAGGCCATCCGAGGACAGCGCCTTCTCAGCGGCGGCCCTTATCGCCTCGCGGTCGAATGAGGCCTGGATGATCTCTGTCGCCACGCCGGCTGCCTCCAGCGTGGAGGCTACCTCGGAAAGCGCCGTGAAGGTACATCCGGCAGCACGGGGAGAACCGTTTACCAATAAGACACGCATATCAATACCTCCTGAGTATCTCCAGCACCTTCTCGCTGCCGCATGCCTTCAGGAATCCTGCAAGCTTCGGCCCCTTCTCCTTACCGATCAGCACCATGTAGATCAGGCGGAAGAAATCAGCATTCTCCATGCCGTTATCGGATGCGGTCCTGTAGATATATTCAGAGAACTCCTTCTCAGTAGACCCATCAAGATGGTCAGCTACGAATCCAGCGAGCTCCCGGATCGCCGAGCGCTCCTCCTTTGACGCATCGTACAGCGAATCAGGGCCGGAGAGGGAGAAGCAGAACTCCTCAGGGGCGTACTTCTCAAGCCACGCCCATGCGCAGCTCATGCGTACGCGGAGCCTCTCCTTCTGGCTCTCGGAGGCATCGGAAAGCCTCTCCAGCACCTTCTCCTGATCACCGGAATATATCTGCAGGTAATTGCAGAGATGACGGAACGGGATCTGGTAGCCAGGCTCTGTCGGTATCTTGCCGCTATCTACCTGCGAGAGCTCGTAGATCCGACTCTCCTTCTCCCTCTTCTTCTCGCTGACATCCAGCAATCCGAAGTAGATGCGCTCCGTGTTATCGTAGTCCTCATAGATCTTCAGCACATCCAGATCGAATGAGATGGCGAACTCGGCAGACGGCCTTGTCCCGACGAAGAGGTACCGGACTATCTCAGGAGGGTAGATCTCAAGCACATCGGAGAGATCCGCGACCTCTCCGCCGGAAGAGGAGATCTTGCCTCCCTTGCCCTTCAGCCGTATGAAGTCATAGCGCATGGTCACGGGAGCCTCGGCACCGAAGAGCCTCACGACGCTCTTCGCGGTATCATAGGAACCGCCCTCTGTCAGATGATCCTTCCCGCCCGGCTCGAAATCGACGCCCTCGTAGGCCCATCTCATAGGCCAGTCGACGCGCCAGGGAAGCTTGGTATTGGGCGTCGAGCGGATATCTATCGTCTCCTCCTTATCGAGGTCGAGGTCACGGTATGTCAGGCCGTATCCGCCATCCCAGGCGATCACCTTGGTATTGTCCTTGTCCGTGAATGAGGAGAAGACCGCGACAGGCCACCAGTCATCAGCAAGCGGCTCCGTCCTGAACTCGTTGAGGATGGCGCGGATCTCATCGCGCATCGAGAGCGCCTTCCTTATCTCCTCAGCATAGACGTTGGACCTGTAGCGCGCCGCCTGATAGATATACTCAGGGAACACGCCTACCTTAGGCAGGTCCTTCTCAACGGCGACCTCATTGCCGCGGGCATAGTTATCGGCACGCCCGGTGGTATCAGGGACAAGCGTTATGGGATATCTCAGATACTTCTCCAGAAGCTCAGGGTCAGGCATGTTCTTCGGGACCTTCCTGAAGACGTCGTAATCATCCCAGCTGTAGATGAAGCGCACGTTCCTGCCGCGCTCGCGAAGCGCCCTGACGACAAGCTCCACTGTTATTATCTCTCGGAAGTTACCGATATGGACCGTACCCGATGGCGTTATCCCGGAAGCGCAGGTATACAGATCCTTGTCCCCCTTCTCCCTTATGATCTTCTCGGCCATGATATCGGCCCAATGCATGTTCTGATTCTCTTTCTCGCTCATACATCGGATTATGTCAAAGGCTGGAAAGGTATGCAACACGGCCGGTGGATTAATTATCAGAGGGAGAATATAATCGGTCTTATGAAAAGAATACTCCTGGCAGCAGCGCTTCTATCATCATCATTGCTCTTCGGAGCCGAGACCGCCTCATGGTACATCGTGACGGAGCCTGGGTACATGACCAGGAGCGGCACGCTATTCTCCCCATCATCGCTTGAGGCAGCCTCATCATCCTACCCTATGGGCTCGGTGCTGGAGCTGGTATCTGACGAAACCGGCAGGAGTACCGTGGTGACTGTCACCGATACGCTGCCAGAGCTCCCCGAAGGCAGGACCCTTGCCGTCACGGGAAGGACGCTGCGTGAGCTCGGTCTGATGCAGAAGGGCGTCGGAGAGGTCGAGGAACGTACGCTAAGGGTCGGCACGATCGAAAGCGGCAGCGAAGAGGAGACAGGCTGGTACATGTACGAGCTTGGAGCCTATGCTGACAGCAGGGAATGCTATGAGGCATACAGAAGCCTTGCGGAGAACGGCCTGAGGCCCTACATCGATAACGAGGATGGGCTTCTCTACCTTTCGGTGCGCCATGTGATGGCCTTCGAGCTTGAGGACGCGGAAGCAGCCATCATGGATGCGGGAATGACACCGGGACCTGCGATAATGGAGCCTAACCCTTATATCTGATGCCTGGATGGATCTCAGGGATATTCCCGCTGCGCGGCTGGCGTGCGGCATTGCTTACGCTGCTTACCCAGTTCCAGTCATCATATCTCGTCAACATCCTCTCCTACGGCGCGCTGAGGAGGCTGTACAGGCTGTTCCGTCCATGGCGCTGGGAAGATGGCGGCCAGATCTATCAGAAGGTGTTCCGCATAAGGATCTGGAAGGATTACATCCCCGCGGTCGGAGCCTTTGACAAGAAGCAGCTTGCCGCGAATCCTGACACGGCCTATGTCTCACGGTATCTCCTGGAAAGCCTCAGGGCCGAGCTATGCCATCTGATCGCGCTGCTTTCCGGGATCGCGATCATGGCATTCTCAAGCTGGGACAGCGGCAGGCGCATCCTTGCATGGGAGATCGCGGTGAATGTCCCATGCATCATGATACAGCGCTTCAACAGGCCCAGGCTTGAACGCCTGCTGCGGCGGAACGGCAGCGGCATCAAGGAATTCTGGAAAGGCTAGAAATCCAGGAAGAATATGAAGTTGTGGGTGAAGGGAGTATCACCCTTGGCGTAGTTGCGGCCATTCATGAGATACGCCACCTGATACCCGATATCTATGAAATCGAATATCGTCAGCGATATCTGCGCGCCCGTGGAGGCAAGGAACTGGCTCTGGCTGATCTCCGTATTATAGAAATGGCCCGCGCCGTAGCCCATATCGAAGAAGAGGTTGAGCCTGAAGTAAAGCCCATCGATGCCTATGGCAGGACTGGTGAACCTGAGATCGAGGTTATTTACCATCGTGAACTCGCTGTTATATGAATACGAGGCGAATCCCCTCACCTTGCGTCCCAGCGATCCCTGCTTCTGCGCATATACGGGAACCATGTCACCGGATGTCCAGTTGATGTTGAACCTGTCGACAAGGGAGATCGAGAACCAGTGCTTCCCTCCCTCATCATTATACTGATAGAGCGTCCTTGCGCCGACAGCGTTGAACACGACCGAATAGAAATCCGCCTCTCCATCGAGCGCGGCATTGAGCGCAAGCGGAGCCCAGTCGAGATCAAGGTTGAGAAGGAAGCCGTCGTTCGTCTCTATATCATCGGTCATGAGATCGATCTCGAACCCGAGATTGAGGTTCGTCCCCAGGAACTGATGGTTGCCCTTGAGATCCGGATAGAGGTTCGGATACGCTCCTCCTGCAACCGGCGCAAGGTAATCATCAAGGGTATGCACCGTAGCACTGCCCCAGTTCTTCTTCACCTTCCCGGCGACACGGGAATCCATGTTGCCCTCGAACTTCCCCTCATAGGCAAGGGTTATCGTCAGGAGGTCATCACCGGGCTCCACGGGGGAATCGAAGAAGCCCTGCAGGAACTTGAGGGCCCAGTCGATCTGCACGAGGTCATAGATGATCGGTCCGCCGTCGAAAGGCTCCGGGCTTGATTCTCCCGTCGCCGGGTCCTGGAAGAGCTTACGCTGGACATATCCGCCTCCAGCCATCAGCTGCAGGTCGGTCGTGTGCCCGTCGAGGATCTCGAAGCCGGTATAGCCCACGCCCCCATATAGGTATGTAGGCAGGAAGCCCGCGAGTATCTCAGGATGCTGGTCAAGATCCTTGCCCCAGAAATGCCAGTCGGAAGCTGACGCTGATGCAAGGACGAGAATGGATGCTATGAGCATGGCTATGAGTCTCTTCATTGTTTCTCCTTAATTCAGGTAGATTATCATCAAAAACGACAGACTGGTGCAATGCTGTAGGGTTTTACATCGGTTAAGTATCCGTTAATTCCACAGCCGGAAGCGTATTGAAGAGGATGCATCAAAGGGATTAGCATAGCTTATCCGGCCAAGGGGGAGAGATATGGATTTCAGCAAGGTCATCGGTAATCTCAGGGATCGTGGATACAGCGTCCATGAATTCAGCACGACAGAGGAGGCCTCGAGGTGGATCGACAGATAGATCGATGGCTGCACGGTAGGATTCGGCGGCTCTGAGACGCTTACGGAGATGGGCCTCTATGATATCCTCTCTGCCCACAATACGGTCTACTCGCACCATGTCCCGAAGGACGGGATGACCACCGGCGAACTCAGGGCTGCGGCATCTGGCGCGGATATCTACCTCTCATCGGTGAACGGCCTTTCCGAGGATGGGGAGATCATCAACATAGACGCCCAGGGGAACAGGGTATCCTCTACCCTCTATGGCCACAGGAGGGTATTCCTCGTGATCGGCGAGAACAAGCTCGCCCCCGATCATGACAAGGCGCTCTGGAGGGCGAGGAATATAGCAGGACCGCTGAACGCGAGGAGGCTGGGAAGGAAGACGCCGTGCACAGCCAAGGCCGACAGATGCTATGACTGCAGGAGCCCGGAGAGGATATGCAGGGAGCTCGTGGTCCTCTGGCAATGCCCTATCGGCATGGATATCGATATCGTCCTCATCCACGAGAAGCTTGGGTACCGAGGTCACTCGAAGTAGCTTCTGGCACCAAGCGCGTCCACGAAATCAAAGCGGCGGCAGAACCATCTGCTGCACAATCCGATCAGGTTGCCATTCACAAGCGCGCAGAGGACAGTGCCCAGCTTGACGCCCTCAAAGCGCCCAAAGCCGATGAAGAGGAAGGACATAGCAACCGCGACCATGCAGCTGCAGCAGTCGTATACCGTCTTCGTCCTGCTGATATCGAAGCCGAAAGCCGATGATATCTCCTTCACGAACAGCTCATAGGCCTCTGGCGGGATATAGGTATTGAAGAGGAGCGATACCCCTGCCGCGCATACGACCAGTCCGATGCAGTAGCATACGCACCTCTCTACTATCCCGCTTCCGGGGATCAGGCTCACCGCCTTCATCATCACATCAAGCAGGTTCCCATAGATGAAGGCGGTTATGAACGAGAAGAGATACCTTCTCCTGAACCCGCGGAGGAGCAGCGCAAGGACGATTATTAGTAATGCCTGGAGGCAGTACTCCGCCATGCCGAAGGTGAACCACGGAACATGCTCCGATACCTTCAGATAGACGAGATATGCCGGAGCGACGACCATCGACATGCCGAAGTCGGCCCTCTCCATCAATGCCGTGCCAAGCGCGAGCGCAGCCAGTCCGATGGCATAGGCGGCTTCCGTATAGAACGTCCTTCTCATAAAGGCTCCTTATATAGATGACGTTTGATATAGAAACGGCAAAAGATGAGATTGATGGTATCGTGCTACCACAGATAGGGAATATACCATGGATCCATCATCCTTCCTAGCCTGATTTGCCTTAACCAAGAAGGCTCTCGTCCATTTCACAAGGCAGTATTCTGAAAATACACCTGCGGATCTCCATTGCCATCCTCCTGCAAAGGATTTTTGCAACATGTTGCAATTTTCTATCCTACACCACATATTTCAGGAAGATTCTCTCTCCTTGCACTGATATGGCATCAGTTCAAGAATAAGCGATTCCGGGGCCAGCGATTGATGGAATACGATCTCGGATAACCATCCGGAATCCCTAGAACACACGATGGATCAGTTGCCGCAAGTCATGCGAGTACTATCTTCCAATCACTAAGCCAATTCTTAGCAAGCAAAGGCCTTGTACCACCTTCTGTGTTTGCTGATGTGTTCAAGCATACGTGATGATATAATCGGGCGAAATATCTGTAAGGGTGTCTGGAATCAGTGAAAATGATTATTTCCTTCTTCAGCTGAAATCCAATCAATAGATGTTCTTTCTGTGCCCGATCTTAAGCACAGAGATTATGATCCTCGCCTCTTGGATCTCGCAGATCACCCTGTAATCTCCAACACGATAGCGCCATAGGCCTCGTAAATTCTCAACAAGAGCCTTGCCTCTGCTTCTGGGATTCTCAAGAAGAGCAATTTCATCCATATAATCAAGAATCCTCGTCTGCATGGTCTTATCGAGCTTCTTTAGTTGCTTTCTCGCCGTTTCAGTGTACTCAACCCTCATAGACCAAGCTCTTTCCTGATTTCATCAGATGAGTAGGTCTTTTCCTTGCCAGCTCTGACTTTCTCGCTTATGTCTATGGCATCATAGATATCTTCTAGCTCAGAGAGGTAATCCTCGAGAAGGACATTGTAATAGAAGCCAGAGCTGCGCCTTGTCCTCTTGGCAAGATTGTCGACACGCGCTTTCAGTTCAGGTGTAGTTCTGAATGTTACAGTTGATGTCAATGCCATATCATTCTCCTCCCTGGTTAGAATGTAATACATGGTATGCATTGTGTCAAAGTGTATTTTCACGAGAGGAATCTTATAATCTTGACACGATGAATGTTTGAATGGAATAAGCCCCAAAAACACCTATTAACTCCTTCACGTTGTTGTATGGCCACATGCATATCATTGGTGTTCTCCACGATAGCCATTACTTCATACGTAATCTTCTCATTCGCCTCATATTCATTGACTACTTCTAGCTATTTCCGAATCATAAGATTGGTTTCCGGTGTTTTCATGCTAACTTCCTAAGTAATTTATAACATATGATTTCCCACACCATAAAAATGGGTCTTTACAAAATTGTGTGGGATTTGTACCTGTAAGGGCCTCGTAATGAAGCAAACTTTATCTTCAGGAAGAAGTATTCAGTATCCCTATATCCATAGGCTTTCCTCCGTATCGTCTTGATCATG
>CALXLH010000026.1 GCA_944389145.1 uncultured Spirochaetaceae bacterium | reverse complement strand
TTTCTAAAATCCTCCGAATGAATCTTTGATGCACTAAGCCTACCCCCCCCCCGTAGGCTTTTGTCAAGTGCTTTTTTCACTTTTTGACGCTTTTATGCAAGTTGGTGCCTTCTGTGCTATCTCCTTTTCATTTAAGGATTTGACCTTATTTTCGCCGTTTGATGTAACCTTTTTCCGGTTCGTTGGTTATGCTTTTCTTCCGTGTTTTGAATGGCCCAGCTTCCTTCGCCGGGCCATGCTGCTCTGCCTTACCTCCTTCCGTATCGGAACACCAGGGGTTCAATACCATCCTTGGCGATGGCTATGCTCTCCCCTACTTCATGCTTGACCGTGAGGATGTCGCTGCCTAGCAGGATCATGCCGTCCATCATCGGGTATTCCTGGATGCTCCCGTCACTCATGGTAAGGATCAGCGTGCCTTCCCCTATCTCTGCCTCCGTAACATCGATGCTGAAGTATTCCATGGGATTCCCTGACTCAAGGTAGTAGCCTTCCTCCTGGATGATCCCTGATGGGGTGTCCGGCTCAGGGGTTGTCACCTGCTCCCCTTCCTTATCCGGATCTGGGATCAGGCTGCCGTAGAGGCTCTCGAGGCTGCAGGCCGTCGCCGCCAGCAGCACGATGATGATCGTCGCAGCAATAGTTCTCTTATTCATTGCTTTCTCCTTTATTCCTCTAGGCTGATGGCCGTTCCCGGTCATGGCAAGAAGAAAGGAACCTGATTGTCATACCTATGCAAACAGGGCTACTTCTTGCTTGATTTTCGATTCTTATATGCTAGATTTGTACAAGAATTGCTTTTAAGGGGGATATCTTGCGCTACAAGAACTACTCAATCACGCTGCCGCTCACCGAACCTGAGCTGGCAAGGCTCAACGCCCTCTCGTTCAACACGCTACGGGGATGCGCGAACAGGCTCGGCTTTCCCACCATCGCCGGATTCTACGGCTGCTTCGATAGGACGGGCTTCCACGGAACCGTACCTGATTCGATGGTCCCTACGAAGCTCTGTGTGGATGGGCCTGCGGTGCTGGACCTGATGAGAAGGATAAACGGAAGCATATCGAAATACGAGATGATCAAGAGATACTCCCTGCAGTAATCGAACTACTACGCGGCGTATTCGCGGCGCTCCTGCCCAAGGCTTTCAACGCTCCTGCAGATGCTTCCCCCTGAGATAAAGGCCACAGAGCTTCTCTTCATGATCGAGATGATATCCAAGCGGACCACGCAAGGGAGGAAAGTCTTTGCAGGCGGAGGATATAGCTATGAAGGAATCCCAACGGAGGCAATGCTCATCACATACCTGATGATGTATCTCAAAGGCGAGCAGGCGGAGCTCTCCGAAGTCATACGCAAGGATTATATGAATCCATATGTGGAATCCCTGTCGGAGCTGACGGCGTTCTGGGGAATGAGCATCAAGGCATTCATAAAGGCAACGGAGGAGGACAGCCTCATCCTCAGCGCAACCGAGAGAGCCATCGACGGCGACAACTCTAAGGAGGCGATGCTCGACAGGTTCATTACCCTGAGCGGCAGCGGCACCTGGACAGAGCTGGTAAGGACTTATCCTGAGTCAAGGCAGGGAGCGGTCAAGGGACTGAGGGAAGGAATAGGCAGGAAGCTGCAGGTCGCTACCCTATTGGAGCTTATAAGACCATACGGCTACAGGCTCTCAGACCTCTTTGAGGAAAGGATAGTCAATACGGTCTGATTATCATACGCCCAGCGAAGGGCATCACCAATTCATGCTATACTCACTAAGAAGGAGCAATCATGAATCTGGGAATGGAAAGCGAAACGCTTGAATATAAGAAATCTACAGGAGAGCTTAAGGAAGCCGTTATTTCCATTGCCTCGATCCTCAACAAGCACCAGAAGGGAGAGCTATATTTCGGTATAAGGAGCGATGGCACGCCTGTAGGACAGGTAATCAATGAGAAGACACTCAGAGAGATAAGCCAGGCCATTGCGAATCACATCGAACCCCAGATATTCCCTGAGATCAATACGGTAGTCATTGACGGTAAGGACTGCATACACATCGCTTTCGAAGGATACAATACGCCCTACCTCGCCTATGGGATCGCGAGGATAAGGGTTGCCGATGAAGACCTCATGATGACAAGGGAGGAGCTTGAGTCATTCTTCAAGGGAAGACAGTCTGAGGATCCTTGGGAAAAGCAGATATCACCATTCACGGTTGATCAGGTCGATGAGAAGCTGGTGAAGAGCTATATCGATAGAGGGATATCAGCAAAGAGGATAACATTCGAATATCAGGACAAGGAAACCACTCTCGATAAGCTGATGCTCACAAACGGCAACAGGCTCCTTAATGCAGGGATGGTCCTCTTCCACGAAAGCCTGTATGCAGAGATACAGATGGCGATCTTCGCAGGAAAGGAACGCCTCACCTTCCTCGATATCCAGAGGGAAAGAGCTCCTATATTCGAACTCGTCGCACGGGCTGAAAGATACATAGCAAGCAATATCCGGTGGAGAGTCGAATTCGACGGATCGCTTCAGCGGAAAGAGATCCCGGAAATCCCTTTGGATGCCGTAAGAGAAGCCCTCATGAACTCATTTTGCCATAAGGACTACGGAGCCTGCCAATCCAATGAGGTGACAATACATCCGGACAGGGTTGAGATATACAATCCAGGAACGTTTCCTTCGGGATTATCTCCACGGGACTTCATAGACGGCAGAAAGCGTCCTGTCCGCCGTAACCCCCTCATTGCCTCGATCCTATATTACTCAAAGGATATCGAAAGCTTCGGCACTGGTCTCAAGCGCATAGTCGATGCCTGTAATGAAAGCGGATGCAGATGCGAGTTCGAGGTGCAGAAGTCAGGATTCGTGGTCATATTCTATAGAAAAGAGCTAGATATAAGACCGGCTGAGCAGGTAAATGAGCAGGTAAATGAGCAGGTAAATGAGACAAATGCAGGAAGGCTCTTGGCTCTGTTAAGGGAAAACCCATCGGCAACCTACTCTAACATCTCTACAGAACTAAATGTCTCATACACAACGGCAAGGCGATTAATCCAGAATCTGATAAAAGCGAAAAAGATACAAAGATTCGGTAGTGATAAGAAAGGCGGCTGGAACGTACTTGAGTGATCAATTATCCTTTTTGTAATTTACTACTACTTAAGCACTAAGGGCCCGATCGGGCCCTTAGTCTAAAGTAAGTGTTATCTGTTTTCTTTTTAATCCAGTGACTCCATGTCCACGAAGCCGATCATGTCGGAGATAGAGGCGCCGGGAGCGACCATTGGATAGACCTTGTCATCGGTCGGGATGATGGCATCTATCACGACGGCCTTTCCGAGCTTGACGGCCTTCTCGAGCACTTCCTTCGGATCATCCTCAGGCATCAGCCTCATTCCCTCGATGCCGTAGGCCTTCGCAAGGGTCACCCAGTCAAGCGGCGTATCCAGCGTCGTCTCTGAATAATGGCGGTCGTAGAAGAGCGTCTGCCACTGCCTTACCATGCCGAGGGCATGGTTGTTCATCACGAGTATGATGACCGGAAGCTGATAGCGCGCGATCGTGGCAAGCTCGTTGCAGTTCATCCTGAACGACCCGTCTCCTGCGATGTTCACTACCCTCGCTCCCGGATGCGATACCTGCGTTCCGATGGAGGCGCCGGTGCCGTAGCCCATCGTTCCAAGTCCTCCTGACGTGAGGAAATGGCGAGGCTTATGGCCTTTGAGGAACTGCGCGGCCCACATCTGATGCTGGCCGACCTCCGTCGTGATGTAGCTATCCTCTGGAAGCA
Organism: uncultured Spirochaetaceae bacterium; assembly: GCA_944389145.1. Classification (GTDB taxonomy): domain Bacteria; phylum Spirochaetota; class Spirochaetia; order Sphaerochaetales; family Sphaerochaetaceae; genus Ornithospirochaeta. Next base: position 62,552 of record CALXLH010000026.1, on the reverse strand, counting down.
CGCTCTCAAGGGCCTCAAGTATCTCCTTCGGCCTGGAGGCTGCCGTGGATACCTGGACAGGGAAGCGCCTTCTCTTCTGAGCGATCTCGTCCATCCATGCCTTATGGGAAAGCTTCTCAGGAAGCATCGCGAGAAGACGCTCAAGGGCAACCTTCACATCAGCCACTATATGGATCTCAGTCATGATGTTCTTATTGAACTCGGCGGGATCGACATCGATCTGGATGATGCGTGCCTGGCGGGCGAATGTGCTCCCCTTCGATATCACGCGGTCAGAGAACCGTGCCCCGATCACTATGAGCAGGTCACAGCCATTGATCGAGGTGTTCGACAGCCTCGTGCCATGCATTCCGATCATTCCCGTGAAGCGCTCGGAGGATGCAGGCACGGCACCAAGTCCCATCAGCGATGAGCCGACGGGGGCATCGATGCGCTCGATGAACTGATTCACCAGATCCGAGGAATCAGAGCGGATGACGCCGCCGCCGATATAGCACATCGGACGCTCTGAGGACCTTATCAGCTCGACTGCAGCCTCAAGGTCCTTCGCCTTCAGCCTTGACTGCACGGGAAGCACCTCCCTCACCGGTTCGTTCTCGAACTCATAGAGCCCTTCCTGCACGTTCTTGGGAACATCGATCAGGACAGGGCCGGGGCGCCCTTCCTTCGCGATATAGAATGCCTCGCGGATCGTGGCGGCAAGATCCTCGATCCTGTTCACGATGTAGTTATGCTTGGTTATCGCGAGGGTTATGCCCGCGATATCAACCTCCTGGAAGCTGTCCTTGCCAAGCAGGGCCATCGGAACGTTACCGGTTATGGCAACCATCGGGACCGAGTCCATGTACGCAGTCGCAAGGCCCGTCACGAGGTTGGTGGCACCAGGGCCTGACGTGGCGATGCATACGCCAGGGCGCCCTGTGGAGCGGGCATAGCCATCGGCGGCGTGGCTCGCTCCCTGCTCATGGGCGGTAAGGATATGGCGGATCCTGCCCTTGTTGCGGTAGAGCGCATCATAGAGCGGGATAACCTGCCCTCCGGGATAGCCGAAGACGGTATCGACACCCTCCTCGATCAGACATTCAACGATTATATCAGCACCTGTGATCTTCAATCAGTCCTCCAGCAGAACCGCACCCTGACGCGCGGACGTGACATGCTTCGAATACCTATAGAGATACCCGCTCCTTATCTCGCTCTCATGAGGCTTGTAGGCCTTCCTCCTCTCGGCAAGGACGCTCTCATCCACAAGGAGGTCAAGCCTCTCGTTCGGGATATCTATGAGGATCTCATCCCCTTCCTCGACAAGGCCTATCGGTCCGCCGGAAGCAGCCTCGGGAGAGACGTGGCCGATGGACGCGCCGCGGGTAGCGCCGGAGAAGCGGCCATCCGTGATGAGCGCGACAGAGGTACCGAGCCCCATGCCCTGGATCGCGGATGTCGGTCCAAGCATCTCCCTCATTCCCGGTCCGCCCTTCGGACCCTCATAGCGGATGATGATGACATCACCGGGGTTGATCTTCCTGCCGAAGATCGCCTCGCTGGCCTCCTCCTCGCTGTTGAAGACGCGGGCAGGCCCCTTATGAACGAGCATCTCGGGAGCAACCGCGCTCTTCTTCACGACCGCCCCCTCAGGAGCGAGCGTTCCGGAAAGCACCGCTATGCCGCCGGTCTCCGAATACGGATCTTCAATCGGACGGATAACCTCAGGATCGGTATTGCGCGCCTTCGAATAGGACTCGGAGATCGTGCCGCCGGTCACCGTAAGAAGATCGCGGGAGAGCAGCGAGCGCTTATCGAGCTCCTTCATCACGGCCATCACCCCGCCTGCCTGATAAAGATCCTCGATGTGATGGGGACCCGCAGGGGCCAGATGGCAGAGATTAGGGACACGCCGGCTTATATCGTTGGCCTTGAAGATATCTATCTCGATGCCGGCCTCATGGGCGATAGCCGGCAGGTGGAGCATCGTGTTCGTCGAGCAGCCGAGGGCCATATCTACGGAAAGGGCGTTCATGAAGGCCTCTTCCGTCATGATCGCGCGGCTCGTTATGCCCTTCTTCAGCAGCTCCATCACCTGATAGCCCGTCTCCTTTGCAAGCCTCACCCTCTCCGAGTAGACGGCAGGGATCGTGCCATTGCCGGGAAGCGCCATGCCGATGACCTCCGTAAGGCAGTTCATCGAGTTGGCGGTATACATGCCGGAGCATGAGCCGCAGGAAGGACAGGCGCTGTTCTCCCAGTCAAGGAACTCCTCATCGCTCATCTTTCCGTCGGCATAGCGCCCGACGGCCTCGAACATCGAGGAAAGGCTCATGCCCCTCCTGTCCCCTCCCTTTATATGGCCAGCGAGCATAGGACCGCCGGAGACGAATATCGAGGGTATATCGAGGCGGGCTGCAGCCATGAGCATGCCAGGCACGATCTTATCGCAGTTGGGGATGAAGACCAGGGCATCGAACGGATGCGCGGTAGCCATCACCTCTATGCTGTCCGCGATAAGCTCACGGGAGGCAAGGGAGTACTTCATGCCCTTATGGCCCATCGCGATGCCATCGCAGACACCGATGACAGGGAACATGACGGGGTTGCCGCCGTTCTCCCTGACGCCGGCCTTCACGGCCTCGGTGATCCTGTCCAGCTCAATGTGCCCCGGGATTATCTCATTATGGGCGGAGACTATGCCGATCGTCGGCATCGCGATCTCCCGGTCGGTCCATCCGAGGGCCTTCATCAACGATCTATGAGGTGCCTTCTGGACACCCTTCTTCATCTGATCAGATCTCATCCTATCCTTCCTTCTATCTCACGTCCGCACTCGACGGTACCGACGGTCTTCTCTCCCTCGACGGCGATATCACGGGTACGGATGCCATCAGAGAGTGCGCTCTTCACGGCGCTCTCGATCGCAGCGGCCTCCTTCTCAAGGGAGAAGGAATAACGGAGCATGGACGCGGCGGAGAGTATCGTGGCGATCGGATTAGCAATATCCTTTCCCGCGATGTCCGGAGCAGAGCCATGGATAGGCTCGTACATGCCGAAGCTGTCCTCCCTGAGGGATGCTGATGACAGCATTCCGATCGATCCCGTGATCATCGATGCCTCATCGGAGAGTATGTCGCCAAACATGTTCTCCGTCAGAAGCACATCGAAGCGGGATGGATCCCTGACGAGCTGCATGGCGGCATTGTCGACATACATGAAGTCAAGCTCGACCTCAGGGTATGACGCGGCGAGCTCGGAGACCGTCTCCCTCCAGAGCCTTGATGACTCAAGCACGTTGGCCTTATCCACGAGGGTGACCTTCCTCCTGCGGCCCATTGCCGCCTCGAATGCCTTGGCTGCGATGCGCCTGATCTCTCCTCTGGAGTACCTCATCGTATCGTAGGCCTCCTCGCCGTCATCGCTCCTGCCCCTCTCTCCGAAGTATATGCCGCCGGTAAGCTCCCTTACCACCAGGAGATCGACTCCCCTCGTGATGATGGAATCCTTCAGCGGCGATGCCGCGGAAAGCTCAGGATAGATCACGGCAGGACGGAAGTTGCAGAAGAGCCCGAGGCCGCTCCTGAGGCCCAGCAGCCCCTTCTCCGGCCGCTTCGGGCCGGGAACGCCATCCCACTTAGGGCCGCCTACGGCACCAAGGAGGACCGCATCGGCAGCCTTTGCCTTCTCAAGGGCATCCTCCGTGAGCGGTATGCCGTACCTGTCGATTGAGATGCCGCCGGCATCGACCTCCTCATAGCTTATAGAATGCCCATAGGCAGAAGCCACGCGGTCAAGCACGCGCACGGCCTCTCGGACGATATCAGGACCGATCCCATCGCCTGGAACAAGCGCAATCTTCATATCCATCAGAAATTCTCCTTGATGTAGGCGGCAAGCCCGCCCGCCTGGATGAGGCTCTGCATGAACGGGGGAAACGGCTCAGCCTGATAGCTCTTTCCCGTCGTCTCATCTGTGATGACGCCAGTGGAGTAATCGACAGAGACCTTGTCGCCATCGGCAATCTCCTCGGACGCAGCCTTGCACTCAAGGATCGGCAGCCCGATATTCAGCGAGTTGCGGTAGAAGATCCTGGCGAAGGACTCCGCGATGACGCAGCTTACGCCTGAGGCCTTTATGGCTATAGGCGCATGCTCGCGCGAGGAGCCGCAGCCGAAGTTGCGTCCGGCAACGATTATGTCGCCCTTCTCTACCTTCCTGACGAAATCTGGATCTATATCCTCCATGCAGTGCGAGGCAAGCTCGGCATGGTCGGAGGTATTGAGGTACCTCGCAGGGATGATCACATCGGTATCAACATTATTCCCGTAGCGGAAAACCTTTCCTTCTGCCTTCATGAGAAATCCTCCGGATCAGCGATATGTCCCGCTATCGCGGACGCGGCCGCGGTATACGGGGATGCGAGATAGACCTCGCTCTCTGGATGCCCCATCCTGCCAACGAAGTTGCGGTTCGTGGTCGAAACGCACCTCTCCCCCTTGCTGAGTATTCCCATGTATCCTCCAAGGCATGGCCCGCATGTAGGAGGAGAGATAACGCAGCCGGCGTCGGTGAAGATGGTGAAGAGGCCCTCATCCATGGCCTCGCGCCAGATGCGCGGAGTGGCTGGGATTATCAGGCACCTGAGGCCCTTGGCAACATGGTGTCCCCTGAAAAGCTCAGCCGCGGCCCTGAGGTCCGAAAGCCTGCCGTTGGTGCAGCTTCCGATCACGACCTGGTCTATCGCGATGGATGCTCCTTCAGACGCGTCATGGGCATTCTCCGGGAGATGCGGGTAGGCAACGGTCGGATTGACCGTGGCAAGATCTATCTCATATACCTTCTCGTATTCCGCATCAGGATCGGATGAGAATACCCTAGGCTCCTTGGCGCCATGCTCCTTGAGGTATGAGAGCGTCTTCTCATCGACGGGGAAGATGCCGCACTTCGCGCCAGCCTCGATCGCCATGTTTGAGACCGTGAAGCGGTCATCCATCGACAGCGAAGAGACGCCGGGACCGGCGAACTCCATCGCCTTGTAGAGGGCGCCATCAACGCCGATCATCCCTATGATATGGAGGATGAGGTCCTTTCCCGTCACGCGTGGACGGAGAGAGCCCTTGAGATCGAAGCGTATGGAGGCAGGCACCTTGAACCAGGCCTTGCCTATCGCCATGCCGGCAGCCATGTCCGTGGAACCGACACCGGTGGAGAACGCTCCAAGCGCACCGTATGTGCATGTGTGGCTGTCCGCGCCGATCACCACGTCTCCGGCAGTCACCAGCCCCTTCTCCGGAAGAAGGGCATGCTCCACGCCCACCTCCCCTACCTCGAAGTAGTTGGTTATATCCTCGGCAGAGGCGAAGGCCCGGACGCATGCGCACTGCTCTGCAGCCTTTATATCCTTATTAGGAGTGAAGTGATCGGGAACAAGGGCCACCTTGCCGCGATCGAAGACATGCTCCTTCCCGAACTTCGGGAACTCCTTGATCGCCACCGGCGATGTTATGTCATTGCCAAGCACCATCGAGAGGTCCGCCATGATCAGCTGGCCAGGATGCACGGCCTTCTCATGCGAGGCAGCGGCAAGTATCTTCTCGGTAATAGTCATTCCCATGCTCAGGCCTCCTTATCCGTATGTCCCATCAGCATATCGTTATCGAAGGACATCGTGACGGCGCTCTCGCCGCCGCTGATGGACGATGCCTCCCCATCGAGCATCCTGTTCACCGCTGAGAGGCAGGCAAGGATCGATGCCTCGATGACATCCGTGGACACGCCGCGTCCCCTGTACACATTGGCTCCGTCCGAGATCTTCACGATAGCCTCTCCGAGCGCATCACGGTGCTCGGTAACGGCCTGGAGCTGGTAGTCCTCAAGGGAGAACGGATGGCGGATGATCTTCTCCACAGCGCGCAGGGCCGCATACACAGGTCCGGTTCCCGAGGCGATGCCCTCATAGGCCTTCCCCTCCTTCTGCAGGCTGATGCAGGCGGTGCTGGTCATCTTGTTGCCGCTGTTCACTACGTATGAGATAAGCGACCACACCTTCTTCTCGCTGTCATGCTCGGTGGACTCGACAAGCGCGATGATATCGCGGTCTGTCACGTTCTTCTTCCTGTCGCAGAGGTTCTTGAACGATGCAAAGAGCTCGGCGACCTCATTATCAGGAAGCACGAAGCCAAGATCCTCAAGCTTCTTGCGGAACGCGTGCTGGCCAGAATGCTTGCCAAGCACATAGCTCGTCTTGACCACGCCCACGCTCTCCGGGGTCATGATCTCATAGGTCTTGGAGTTGGCCATCATGCCATGCTGGTGGATGCCCGACTCATGGGCAAACGCGTTATCTCCCACGATGGCCTTGGACGGGAATATCTTGACACCCGTGATCGTCGAGAGAAGACGCGCCGAGCGGAACAGCTCCTCGGTCTTGATCGAAAGATCGAACGGATAGAGATCCGGCCGGGTCCTCATCGCCATCACGGCCTCCTCAAGCGGAGCGTTTCCGGCCCTTTCTCCGATACCGCAGAGCGTGCATTCTATCTGCCTCGCTCCTGCCCTGACTCCTGCGAGGGAGTTTGCGACAGCAAGCCCGAGGTCATCATGGCAGTGCATGGAGATCACGGCCTTGTCGATGTTCGGCACGCGGTTACGGACCGCTGATACCATCTCCGTGATATCCGTCGGAGAGGCATAGCCGACCGTGTCGGGAAGATTGATCGTGGTAGCACCGCACCTGATAGCCTCCTCGACCACGCGGCACATGTAGTCGATATCCGTCCTGGTCGCGTCCTCAAGGGAGAACTCGACATCGGGACAGAGCGAGCGCGCGTACCTGACGCTCTCGCTGATCCTCTCGAACGCCTCATCGCGTGACATCTTCAGCTTATACTGCAGATGAAGGTCCGAAGTCGCGAGAAATACGTGGATACGTGGACTCTCTGCGCCTTTCACGGCATTGTACGCCGCATCTATATCCTTCTTAAGCGCGCGGGCAAGAGACGCCACGGTGACGTTCTTGACCGCCTTTGATATAGCCTCGACCGACTCGAAGTCGCCGGGCGAGGAGATGGCAAAGCCCGCTTCGATTATATCCACCCCTAGGGTCTCAAGCTGCCTAGCCATCCTGATCTTCTCCTCCAGGTTCATGCTGTAGCCCGGAGCCTGCTCTCCATCCCTAAGGGTAGTGTCGAATATGTAGATATGCTCTGCCATCATCTCTCTCCTTGATTATTTCTTGAGCCAGCTCATGAGGGACCTGAGGCGCTCCCCGGTCTTCTCGAGAAGGGACTCCTTCTCCATCCTCTTGGTGGCATTGAAATAAGGCCTTCCGACCTGGTTCTCCAGGAGCCAGTTGCGCGCGAACGTGCCGTTCTGGATATCGGTGAGGATGCCCTTCATTGCCTTCTTCGTCTCATCGGTGATCACCCTCGGTCCCGACACGTAGTCGCCATACTCAGCGGTGTCGGAGCAGGAATAGCGCATGAACGTGAGTCCTCCCTGGTTGATCAGGTCGACGATGAGCTTCATCTCATGGCAGCACTCGAAGTAAGCCATCTCCGGCTGGTATCCTGCCTCAACGAGGGTATCGAAGCCAGCCTTGATCAGATGGGAGACACCGCCGCAGAGCACGGCCTGCTCGCCGAAGAGGTCGGTCTCGGTCTCCTCCTTGAACGAGGTGACGAAGATGCCTGCCTTGCCGGCCCCGATAGCCGCTGCATATGCAAGCGCGACCTTCTCGCTGTCTCCTGACGGATCCTGATAGACAGCTATCAGCGAAGGAACGCCCTTGCCTTCCTGATACTGGCTGCGTACGGTATGGCCGGGTCCCTTAGGGGCGATCATGATCACGTTCACGTCAGCGGGAGGAACGATCTGTCCGAAATGGATATTGAAGCCATGAGCGAAGGCAAGGTACATCCCCTTCCTAAGATATGGCTCGATAGACGTATGGTAGAGCTTTGCCTGCTTCTCGTCGTTGACGAGTATCATCACGATATCGCAGCACTTGACGGCTTCCTCGGTCGTCATGACCTTCAGCCCTGCCTCCTCTGCCCTGGCCCAGCTCTTCGAGCCGTTGTAGAGGCCTACGACCACATCCACGCCTGACTCATGAAGATTGAGCGCATGCGCATGGCCCTGGCTGCCATAGCCGATGATAGCGACCTTCCTGCCCTTCAGGAGCGAGAGATCCGCGTCCTTCTCATAATACATCGTACTCATATTACACCTCTCCTATCTCAGCCTTCGTCGCCGAAGGTAGTTTCCGATAATGGCCTTGAGCCGCGCTCAAGGGCTGTCATTCCTGTACGTACAAGCTCCACGATGCCGTATGGCCTGACAAGCTCCAGGAATGAATCGAGCTTGTCAAGGCTGCCCGTGATCTGCATCGTCAGCGTGGAAGGCGTGACATCGATGACCTTAGCCTTGAAGAGCTCGCCGATCTCCACGAGATGGGTCCTGGTCTCCTCATCAGAACGGAGCTTTATCAGCACGAGCTCCCTCTGGATCGAGCCTTCGCTTGTCATCTCGTAGACCTTGCGCACATCGATGAGCTTCTCCACCTGGCGGATGATCTGCTCGGTTATCGCGCGGTCCCCATGAACGACGATCGTTATGCGGCTGATGCCTGGATCCTCGGTCTCGCTCACGGAGAGCGAATCGATGTTGTATCTGCGCCTTGAGAAGAGTGCTACGACCCTCATCAGAACGCCAGACCTGTTGTTCACGAGGATAGCGAGGGTATAGCTGTCCTTCCTTTTACTCACCACATGCGACTCCTTCAAGAAAAAATAAATGCCCGGGTATTTCATCTACCACGGGCCTTAGCGCATCATCAGAACTCTGAAACCGTGGTTCAGCGTGTAAGGATGATGACAGATAGAAGGATGGAAATGAGAGAAATGGACATGTCTTCAGCTCCTCCTTCCTAAGGTTTATTCTTTCTTGCTCTCCTTATACGCCTCCTTGCGCCACAGTGTCAACAAACTGAATACTCTTTCGATAAAAATACGCGAAAGCGCATCAGGAGAGATACCTGGCGAAGAAAGCGGCAGCCTTCGCGTCCTTGTCGGGGCCGGCATAGAGGAGCGTCTCGATCCCGAGCCGTGATGCAGAATCGGTATTCACCCGCCTGTCATCGATGAAGGACACATCCTCGTAATCGAAGCCTTCCTGGGAGGCTATATGGCGGAAGAACGCCTCCTCTGGCTTCGAAAGGTGGATCAGGTGGGAGGCATACAGCGCGTCGAAGTGATCGGCAGGCCGTCCATCGTATCCCAGGATGATATCCCAATGGGGCTTGAACGTGTTAGAGCCGATCACGCAGCGGTGGCCGCGCTTCCTGAGCGCATCGACATAGCCGAGCATCGTCCAGTTCACGGCGGGAGAGAAGTAGCGCGCGAACGGATCGCCGTCGATCCTCGGGAGGAGGAACTTATGCGAGAGATGATCATAGTACGACTCAACGCTCATATAGCCGTCCATCAGAGCCATATCATAGATAAGATAGTCCGCCTTAAGCGCCTCCTCATCGATTCCGAGGGCCTCAGCTACCCTCTCAAGCGTCCTGACATCCGTCAGGATTACCTCACCCATGTCGAAAATGAATAACCTCATGGCCATATCTTACCACATGACAAGCAAAAAAGATTGGCAAAATGAATATGCGGCGTATTTTCATGCATTAATCATTCACTGTATACTCTCAGCATCGAACGGAGGAGCATATGAAGAAACTCATCATCTCTTTGCTTATTATGCTTACGGTGCTTTCCATGGCAGCCGCGCAGGGATCCAGGGACGGATCGGCAGACCAGTCGCTTCAGAGCGTCATCAACAAGGGAACATTCGTGCTGGGGCTCGATGACTCATTCCCGCCGATGGGATTCAGGGATGAGAACGGAGAGATCGTAGGCTTCGACATCGATGTGGCCAGGGAGGTCGCGAAGAGGCTCGGAGTCGAGCTGGTGGCACAGCCGATAGACTGGAACGCCAAGGAGCAGGAGCTTGCGACAGGCAACATCGACTGCATCTGGAACGGCTTTACGGTAACCCCTGAGCGTGAGCGCGTGATGACCTTCTCCATGCCATATGTACGCAATGCGCAGGTCGTCGTGGTACGCGGAGACTCCCCCGTACAGACGCTTGACGACCTCAAGGGAGGCTCGGTCGGCGTGCAGGCAGGATCATCCGCGCAGAGCGCCATCGAGGATACCCCGGGATTTGCCGAGAGCCTTGGCGAGATCATCGAGTTCAAGGAGAACCTCACCGCCCTCATGGACCTTGAGATTGGAGGCGTCGACGCGGTCGTGATGGATCTCCTCGTAGCTAACGATAATATAAAGAGATCAGGAAATGATTTCCGCATCCTTGACCAGACGCTGACGGAAGAGGAGTACGCGATAGGCTTCAGGAAGGGCGACGTTGCGCTCCGCGACGCAGTCGATCAGGAGCTTCTCGCGATGGCTGAGGACGGAACGCTTGCCGAGATCGCCGAAGAGTGGTTCGGAGCCGATATAACGACAGTCGGCAAGTAATGGCAAGCCTTATAATGCAGATGCTGGAGGGAACGGTTACATCCCTCCGCATCTTCTTCCTCACGCTCATCTTCTCGCTTCCACTGGGCTTCGTGGTCGCAAAGGGGAAGATGACGGCAATCAGGCCGGTAAGATGGCTGACCGATCTATACATACAGATCATGAGAGGCACTCCGCTGATCCTCCAGCTCATCTTCTTCTACTTCGCCCCGTTCTATCTATTCGGGGTATCATATGACAGATTCACAGCCTGCATAGTCGCGTTCGTGGTCAACTACAGCGCGTATTTCGCGGAGATCTACCGCTCTGGGCTGCAGTCCATAGACAGGGGGCAGCATGAGGCGGCGAAGGTACTCGGATTCACCAGGCCGTATACGTTCTTCCACATCATACTGCCGCAGGTGATCAAGAAGATCATGCCATCGCTCGGCAATGAGGTGATAACCCTGGTAAAGGATACGGCGCTTGCGCAGACGATCGGCGTGGCAGAGCTGTTCCGCGTCGCGCAGACGGCATCATCGAGGGAGTTCTCCACGGTACCGATCTTCATCGCCGGAATATTCTACTTCGTGATGAACTATATCGTCTCAAGGATCTTCTCCGTCGCGGAGAGGAAGCTAGGTTACTACAGGTGAGCATATGGAAAGGATGATACAGCTTGAGAACCTATCCAAGTCATTCGGCGAGACAGAGGTGATAAGGAACATATCGTTCTCGATAGAGAAGGGAGAGGTGCTATCTATCATAGGGCCGTCCGGCTCCGGCAAGTCCACGATGCTGAGGATCATCACGCAGCTTGAGAGAGCTGATGACGGCACGCTCACGGTGGACGGAGAGACGCTCTTCAGGAGCGTTGGGGGCAAGGCCGAGTATGACAGGTCCGCAGAGCGCAGGATAGGGCTCAAGACAGGGCTTGTCTTCCAGTCATTCAACCTCTTTCCGCACTTCTCGGTGCTGCGCAACGTCATGGAGGCACAGCGGGCCGTCCTGAAGCGTTCCAGGGAGGAGGCAGAGGAGAAGGCCATGGCGCTGCTGCGGAAGATGGGGCTTGAGGACAGGGCGAGGATGTATCCTTATCAGCTGTCAGGGGGCCAGCAGCAGCGGGTCTCGATCGCGCGGGCCCTCGCCCTCGATCCGCAGATACTCTTCTTCGATGAGCCAACGAGCGCACTCGATCCAGAGCTTACCCGTGAGATACTCCATGTCATCAGGGGCCTTGCGGAGGAGAAGATGACGATGGCGGTAGTGACGCATGAGATGCACTTCGCCAAGGCTATATCCGACAATGCGATATTCATGGACAAGGGCGTCATCGTCGAGGAAGGCACAAGCCTCTTCTCCGATCCGACGGAGGAAAGGACGAGGCAGTTCCTCTCATCATTCGAAGGCGATGACTGATGGCTGCGCCACAGCCATCATAGGACCCGTCCGGCAAGCGTTCCGGTGACCCGTCCGTCCTCCACGGCGACGGCACCATTGACAAGCACGGTCCTTATTCCCCTGTTCACGCCATCAGAGACTGCGAGCTCCTCAGGAGAGAAGAGCACCAGATCGGCCTTGCAGCCTTCCCTCACATAGCCGCGGTCCTTCAGCCCGAGGCGGTCCGCAGCCTCGCCTGTGATGCGCCGTATACCCTCCTCAAGGCTCATCACCCTGCGCCCTATCACATAGCGGGAAAGGAACTCCACGGCCGCATGATGCGAGCGGGGATGAGGATGCGGGGATGAATAGAGGGAGTCAGAGCCGAAGCACATCAATGGATCGGACATGATCCTCACGAGATTCTCATCGCTCTCCGTCTCATCCTCCATCACCGCAAGCCCTGTCTCCTCGGAGAGGATATCGAAGAGGGCCTGAAGCGGATCCTGGCCGCGGGCCTCCCCTATCTGGGCAAGCGTCATCCCTGAGTACTGGCTGTCGGTCTCAAGGTACATCGCCCTTATGCCATCAGGGCCGACCATCGCATAGATGCTGTCCCAGCCGCGTGGAGAGAGCATCTCCCTCGCGATCTCCGCACGCTCCGGCTCAAGGCCGAGGGCAAGGCGCTGCTCAAGGCGCGATAGAGCGAGGATATCGGGGGGAAGGAGAGAGAAGAGGCTGGTAGATCCGAATGTATAGGGATATTGATCGAACTTCACGTCCACTCCCCTCTCGCGCTCCCTCGCGATCATCTCCAGAAGCCTTTCGACCTTATCCTGATTACGCCTTCCGATCGCCTTCAGATGGGACACCTCAAGCCTCACTCCGGTCTCACGGGCAAGCGAAAGAACCTCCTCGAGAGACTCCACGACCTCGTCGCCCTCACAGCGGTGGTGGACAGCGAAGACCCTGTCATGGCGCCTGACGACGGCAAGGAGCCGTCTCAGCTCCTCCCGGGAGGCGAAGACGCATGGCGCATAGTATAGCCCTGACGAGAATCCCCAGGCACCGGCAGAGAGCGCATCAGAGAGAAGATCGCACATGCGCCTTATCTCATCCTCGCTAGCCTCCCGTCCGGAGTCGCTTCCCATCACGGCGAGGCGGAGCGCGGTATGGGAGACAAGGAAGGCCTCGTTGATGCCCATGCCACGCGACATGAGAGTGTCGCGATACGAAGGATAATCAGTCCAGGACCAGTCATCATAGGTTCCAAGCACATCAGCCACATAGCCGGGAAGGGCTGGGGAGTACGGGAAGGTCCCGATCCCGCAGTTTCCGGAGACATCAGTGGTGATGCCCTGCAGAAGCCTGACCTCCATACCCCTGCTGCGAAGCACCTCGAGGTCTGTATGGGTATGCATATCGATGAAGCCGGGAGCAAGGACAAGGCCGCGGCCGTCGATCTGCGTCTTCGCCCTCGATATCCCCTCCTTGCCGATGAAGCCGATCATATCCCCGAAGAGCGCCACGTTGGCCTTGTACGGGGCACTGCCGGTCCCATCGATTATGGTGGCACCGCTGATCAGCGCATCATACATCCGAGGCCTCCTGGTAAGAATCGAATATCCTCTTCTCGATGAATGAGGAGAGGTCGGTATAGTTGCCGCGCTTGGCAGCCAGGAGGAACGCAGCGCGAAGCTCATCGCCATCATCCATCCTGATGATCGGAGGAAGGATCCCGGCAGGAAGCAGCACCGCGGCAAGCACGATATACGCGAAGATCTCAGGATACTCCTCATAAGGCTCTATGCGGAGCATCTCGGCATAGAGTATCGAAGAGGCAATGACAGGATGGTAGTTCTGCCACGCGATCTCCCACTGCTGGAATGCGGCATCCATCTGCATCCCGATGGCGGCCCTCTCCTCTCCCCTATATGGGAAGCGGCAGAGGCCGTTCCTGTACTCTGCCGGGTTGATATCATTGATGCCCTGCAGGAACCTCGTGCGGATCTCCTCGATGCGCTTGAGGTTGATCCTCTCCTTACTGCCTATGAACGACAGGAGGAGAGAGCGGAAGTTGATTATCACGAGATGGATCTCAAGGGAGACGTGCGAGACGGCCTTTCCGGAGAGTATAGTGCGGATATCACGCTCGGATACATCCTCGCCAGATACGGAAAGGAGCGCGCGTATGCTCCTGGCAATGACAGCGGAAAGCCCCTTGCTCTCCTTCGCCGCCTCATCCAGCGGGAACTCAGCCTGGCATTTCGCTATCCCGTCGATATCCACGGAACCCGGCCTGATATTCCTCGTCTTTATGGCACGGAGCCTGCGGCCATCGGACGGCTTAGGGGCGTCCGCGGGTATTATCCACGCCCAGCCGAGCTTTATCGCGCCATCAACCTTACCCTCGTTGCAGAGGATCCTCACCCTTCTATCGGTAACGCCCCATCTTTTGGAGGCTTCCGTAACATCCATATAATCCATATGATTATTCTAATCCGAAATCAGAAGAAAAACAAGAAGAATAAGAAAAGAAGATAAAACTTCCCTACGCTAGGGATAAATCAAGGCCCCAGCAGGCTGATAGGAGCAACGATGACACCATCATCCCTCCTATATGCAAAGGTACCGACTCCAGTAAGCACCATCATAAACGCGGGTTTCCCCATCTTCTCATCATCGATGCGAGACGAAAGCTTCAGGAGCGTAGATGCACCATGCTCAATCGCATCCTTTCCGCCAAGCTTCACCTCAACAAGACCATAGCGACCATTAGGAAGATGGAGAACAGCATCACACTCGAGATCATTCTTATCGCGATAATGGAACACCGTACCATCAAGCGAACCTGCGTATACACGAAGATCCCTTATGGCAAGGTTCTCGAATATAAAGCCGAATGTCCGCAGGTCATTCAGAAGATCGCCGGGACCAAGCCCCATGCTCGCCGTAGCAATCGAGGGATCGGAGAAATATCTGGTATCAGAGGTACGGATCGCTGTCTTTGACCTCAGATTCACATTCCAGGCACGCATATCCTCAACAGCGAAGATATCCCTCAACACCTTATTATAGGCATAGGCGGTCTTATCAGAGAATGAGAAAGAACCAGATGATGATAAATCCTTTACCATATCAGTAACTGCTTGCTGAGAACCGACGGTACGCGCATAGGAGCGTAAGAACAAAGCCATCCTCGCACTATCATACATCACACCTTCCCCCAACTCAGTCTCATTGGCGCATATGGAGCTGACATATGAACGAGGGACCATCAACGCAGCTCTCTCGCTCATGTTACTAGCCACGCAGACCTCCGGCCAGCCGCCACGGCAACAAAGAAATGCAAGATGCTCGATGTCCATCTGCCGGCATCCAGAGACATCAAGATTCCCTGAAAACAATGAGGAAATGCTCACAGCACCTGACGAATCACCGGATTCGAATAATGAGAAAGTCCTCATCGTCAGACGGGAAATACGCCCCGTACCGCTATGCCTCCTCGAATCCTTATCCTTTTCAAGGGGAGTAGCGGATCCTGTGAGGATGAAATGTCCGAAACCTCCTTTCCTATCCACCATCGTCCTGACAGAATCCCATAGCTCGGGAATGCGCTGCCATTCGTCGATAAGACGGGGAGATTCTCCTTCAAGAAGCCTTGATGGGGATATCGCAGCCATTGCAGCATACTCATCATACATATCAGGATCACCAAGCTCTACGATACTCTTGGAAACCTGCTTCGCACTCGTAGTCTTACCGCACCATTTAGGCCCTTCAATCAATACAGCCCCGCTACTCTCAAGGTAAAGACGAAGAAGATCATCAATGACTCTAGGAACATATTTCCCTTCTGATTCAGCCATATCGTCAACTTATTACAAGACAAGGAAAATATCAAGGAAAATCACTTATCACTTCCGGAGTTGGCTATGCTTCCACTTCCGGAGTTGGCTATGTTTCCACTTCCTGAGTTGGCTAACAGCGGGCGAACGTCCGCTTTCCCAGCCCTTCAATGGAGTCATAAGATGGCACGGAAACATATCAGACGATAATAGAGCATGCTACAGGAAGGTGATTCACCAGCTCAGGCTTGTAAAGACCTTGTCCCTAGCAGCCTTGCCATCATTCCTATCATATATTCGACAACAGGCTCTGTACCTATTGCATTGACACCGCCTTTAGATACCGTCACGTCAGCACAGCCATTCTCGTCAGTCATGATAGTAACCGCGTGATGATTGATACCATCGGGGATTATCGGGGCATTCGCCATCGGTTCGCCATCATGCAAACTGACTTCGATACCTCTCTCCGAATGATATCATGACGTTCCTCGATCTTCGTACGGAATGCCTAGGATTCCTTCGATCATACTGCCTCTTCTTCCCGTTGTGCCAGGTCAAGGAGCATCCTGCGCCTTGTGTGCAGAAGCAAGGCCAGTGGCTGCCTACCATCAACGGCAGTGCCATGTGCATGATAGCATGAACAGCATGATTAGTAGATAGTATACTTTAGATGGACTTGCTTGGGTATATTCTTATTATATAAGTATATTTCTTCTTAAGAAGAGTAATCTGACAGAAGGCTGATAGGAGGAGCGATCCTCCCCTTCTATCGCTTATTCGAATGCCGCCGCGATATCCTCAGGAATCTTCCTCGGCCTCTTCGTCTCGCTGTCTATGAATGCGACGCGGACCATGAGGATGGAAAGGAGCGTGTCGCCTCTCATGATGCTCTGCCTTATGGTGCAGGATACATGCTGTATGTCCGCAAGCTCGGTGAGTACCGTGATCTCATCATCAAGGAAGGCCGGAGTCCTGTACTCGATGTTGATGGACTTCACGACGATCATCAGATGGTCCTCGCTCACGAGCTGGCTCTGGCTCTTTCCGGGATATATCTCCCTGAGCATCTCCGTGCGGCCATGCTCCGCCCAGTCGAGATAACGGGCATGGTAGGCTATGCCGCCAGCATCGGTATCGGAGAAGTAGACCCTCACCTTATATTCAAACGTCCTCATGTGCTGACCTCCCACGGAGTGCTGAGCTGCGTAGAGAGATAATCCTCTATCGTCTCGGCCCTCCTTATGCAGAGGATCTTCCCTCCATCCGCGATAAGGTACTCCGCATGCCTAAGCTTAGCATTATAATTGAATCCCATCGAGTGGCCGTGGGCCCCTGCATCGTGTATCGCTACAAGATCCCCGCGCTCCATCAGAGGCAGCGGACGGTCGATGGCGAACTTGTCGTTGTTCTCGCAGAGCGATCCCGTGACATCATACTCATGGTCCTTCGGCAGATCCTCCTTGCCGATGACCGTCATATGATGGTAGGCGCCGTAGAGGGCCGGCCTCATCAGATCGGCCATCGTGGCATCCAGCCCTACATAGTCCTTGTACTTATGCGTAACATGGCGCACGCGGGAGATGAGCCAGCCATAGGGTCCTGTGATCGCGCGTCCCATCTCGAAGGATATGGCAAGCGGGGCAAGGCCCTCGGCGACGATCATCTCGTCATAGAGCCTGTGGATCTCATCACCCAGCCAGCCGAAGCTGATGGCCTCCTGCTCCGGCCTGTATGGGATCCCGACCCCGCCACCGAGGTCGATGCGCTCTATCCTCACGCCCACGCTGTCATGGAGCTCCTTCACCAGGGAGAAGAGCATCCTTGCCGTCTCGACGATATAAGAGCCATCCAGCTCGTTGGAGGCTACCATCGTATGGAGCATGAAATGCCTCACGCCCTTCTCCCTCGCTGTGCGGTAGCAGTCGAAGAGCTGGCTGCGCGTCACGCCGTACTTCGCCTCCACAGGATTGCCTATGATGACGTTGCCGGTACGCTCAGGACCGGGATTGAAGCGGAAGGACAGCGTCTCAGGCAGGCGCCCGCAGGCACGCTCGACAGCCTCTATGTGGGTTATATCATCGAGATTCAGGATCGCGCCCAGCTCATAGGCGGCACGGAACTCCTCATCTGGAGTATCATTAGAGGTGAACATGATCCTCTCACCGGGGATCCCTGCATCGCGCGCTATGATAAGCTCCGGAAGCGATGAGCAGTCGGCGCCGAAGCCATGACGTGCGAGGAGCCTCACGATATTCACGTTAGGAAGCGCCTTTACCGCGAAGTAGTTGATGAATCCGTCATTCCATGAGAATGAGGAATTCACGGTGCAGGCATTCTGCTCGATGGCAGGACCATCATAGATATGGAAAGGCGTGCCTACTACGCTGGCAAGCCTCTCAAGCTCCGCATCTGGAAGAGGAAGCGCCTTAGCAGCCATATACCCTCCTTATGCTCTCGACAGCCCGTTCTATATCCTCCCTGTGGCCATAGGCGGAGACCCGGACGTATCCCTCTCCCCTCGAGCCGAAGCCTGCGCCGGGCGTGACCACGACGGAAGCCTTGTCGAGGAGGAAGTCGAAGTACTCCCAGCTTGAGAAGCCATCAGGACAGCGTACCCAGACATATGGGCTATCCACGCCGCCATAGCATGCCAGGCCAGCGCCCTCAAGGCCGTTCCTGATGATATCCGCATTGCCAAGGTAATAGCCCACAAGCTCCATGCACTCTCTCCTGCCTTCATCAGAGAGAGCTGCCACGCCGCCAGCCTGCGCGATGTTGGAAGCGCCGTTGAAGAAGGTGCACTGCCGCCTGTTCCAGAGCCTGTTGAACGTGCCGGTGGGGGCGTTGTCGGACTCAAGGGCCATGGGGACTATGCTCCAGCCGAGGCGGACCCCTGTAAAGCCGGCGTACTTCGAGAAGGAGCTTATCTCTATGGCACAGCGCTCCGCTCCATCGATCTCGTAGATAGAGCGCGGGATGCCTGGCGTCCTGATGTAATCCGAATAGGCTGCATCAAAGACGATAACAGAGCGCCTCTCCAGCGCCCAGTCGACAAACGCCTTGAGCTGCTCCTTCGTCGCCACCGCCCCCGTAGGGTTATTCGGGAAGCAGAGATAGACGATATCAGCCCTCTCCTCCGGCGGGACCGGGACGAAGCCATTTGCCGCGTCGGAAGGCATGTAGGCGATCGAACGGTAGCCCATGATCGACTCATCATAATCCCCAGCGTGGCCTGAGGCGACATTGGAGTCTACATATACCGGATACGCTGGATCCTGGACAGCTATGCGTGAGGAACGGCTGAAGATCGACTGGATGTTCGCAGCATCGCTCTTCGCGCCATCGGAGACGAAGATCTCATCCAGGGCAATGGAGATGCCGAGCCTCCCGTAATGGCGCTGCAGCGCCTTCCTCAGAGGCAGATCGCCCTGCTCGTCGCCGTAGCCAGTGTATGTATCGCGGGAAGAGAGAAGATCGAGCTTCTCCTTCATTGCGCTCACCACTGAAGGGGCAAGCGCCTCCGTCGTATTGCCTATCCCGAGCCTCAGCACGCTCTTTCCGGGATTGCGCTCCTGCCAGGCCCTCGTCCTCCTAGCCACCTCGGGAAAGAGATAGCCGGAAGCAAGGCGCAGGAAGTCCTCATTGCAGGAAGCCATCAGATCCTACCCTCCATCATGTCCTTATCCATCGCATCGATCACAGAGAGAAGCGATGCCTTCTTCTCCTCGCTCTCCATCGTCGTCAGCGGCAGGCGGAAGATGTCGCTGCACCAGCCCATATGGGCCATCGCCGTCTTGATGGGAATCGGATTCGTCTCATAGAAGCAGGCCTTGAAGAACGGCGCGAACCAGGCATTGAGGCGCTCAGCCTCATCCATCCTGCCATCAAGCGCTGCATGGATCATCTCGTGCATCTGCCGCGGGAAGAGATTGGAAGCGACGGATATGACGCCATCGCCTCCACGCCTGATGAGCTCAAGGGCCAGGTTGTCATCGCCGGAAAGCACGGAGAAGCCATCCTTCCGCGTACTGATGACATCGCTCATCTGATCAAGGTCTCCCGAAGCCTCCTTCACGGCCACGATGTTAGGGCACTCCTCCTCAAGGCGTCGGAGCGTCCCGGTCTCCAGGTTCACGCCGGTGCGTCCCTTGATGTTATAAAGCACGCACGGCACATGCACGGAGTCCGCGATGGCCTTGAAATGGAGGAAGAGCCCCTTCTGCGTAGGCTTGTTATAGTAAGGATTTACAAGAAGGATCGCATCGACGCCTGCATCCTCGGCATGCTGAGAGAGCCTGATGGCCTCCGACGTGGCGTTTGACCCCGTACCGGCGATGACAGGCACGCGGCCACGCGCGTACTGTATCGTCTTGGCGATGACCCTGTCATGCTCCTCATGGGACAGCGTCGGGCTCTCTCCGGTCGTACCGCAGGGCACCAGGCCATCTATGCCGCCCTCTATCTGGAACTCTATTATCCTCTCAAGCGCATGATAATCGACGTTACCGATCTCCATGAACGGCGTTATGAGCGCCGTATATACGCCTCTGAATCTCCTCATTGCCTACCTCCTAGCATATCGCTGATGAAATCATCCATGGAATAGATGCCGTTATCCTGAAGAAGAAGCCACTCGGCAGCCCTTATGGCTCCACGGGCGAAGCCTTCGCGGGAGCGCGCACGGTGCGTCAGGGTTATCGTGTCAGCGCTTCCGTCTATCGTGACGGAATGGGTGCCAGGCTCAGATCCGACGCGCATCGATGAAACCTCAAGCCCGCTATCCTCGATGACGCCATCCGGATTGCCTATGACGAGGTGGTCCTTCCTCTCCAGTCCCCTGATCAGGCGGTCCGCGATCATAAGCGCGGTGCCTGACGGCGCATCCGCCTTCATGCGGTGATGGATCTCGCTTACCGAGACATCGTACTGATCGAACGGATCGAAGAGGCGCGCAGCCTCCGAAACAAGCGAAAGGAAGAGCGCCACGCCTATCGAGAAGTTGCCTGAATGGATGATGCGGGCGCGGGAGGCATCCATCGATGAAAGATCGCTCCCCCAGCCGGTCGTACCGATAACTGCCGGAGTGCCGGTTCGCGCATAGGCTGCGGCATTGGAACGGACCGCGGAAGGAACGGAGAAATCTATCGCTACATCAGCATGGGAAAGCACCGCATCGGTCAGGGAGAGCGCCGTCACCCGCCCTGACGATGACGAGGGGTCTACGATGGCGACAGCCTCATGCACCCCGCTCCCCTCGATCAGCGAGTGAACCATCTGTCCCATCCTGCCATAACCAACTATTGCTACCTTCATGGCCAGAAGATAGCAGATTTATAACAAGCGTGTCTAGATTATAACAAAATGTTATTATAATAACATCACTTTCTCTTCTTGCTCTTCCCTTCGTTCCTCTCCTTGCTCAGGCGGAAGAAGTCAGCCATCGTGCCGCCGGAGAAATCCGATGAGGTGAAGCGTGAGGAGGAATGCCGCATGGCCTCGTCATGGCGGGTGTCTCGCTTATATGCCCTCTTCGACTCCCTGACTACCACGGTCTTCGTCTCATAGACGGCCTTGGGCATCTTCACGCCGCCGCGGAGGTTGACCACGACCTTGGCACGGCCATCAGGACCAGTGGAGACCTTGCGCACCGACGGGGCGCCTGTATCCACCTTGACTCGGACCTCCTTCTCCTCATACTGGCAGGAGAGCTTCTGGCAGATATAATGCACGGAACCATCGGCATCGACGGCCTTCATCATATCGCTGTTGCAGTACGGGCAGCGCTTGGTATCCTTGAACTTCGGGGAGAAGACCTTATCGCTCTTCTCGACCTCCTTCACGAGATCCGCGGCCATCTTCTTGATATCCCTGATGAAGGCATCCGGATCCTCCTTGCCGCGGCTGATGCGCTCAAGGCGTCCCTCCCATTCGCCGGTGAGGACGGGAGAGCGCAGCACCTCAGGCGCAAGGCGCACGACCTCACGGCCCTTTGCGGTGGGGATGAAGTACTTGCCTTCCCTCTCGATATACCTGTTCTGCACGAGCTTCTCAATCATGTCCGCGCGGGTCGCAGGAGTGCCGAGGCCGTTGCCGAGATTAGCCTTGAGCGCCGCGTCCTCCACGAAGCGTCCGGCATGCTCCATCGCGGAAAGCAGCGTGGCGTCGGTATAGCGCTCAGGGGGATTCGTCACGTTCTTGCGTACCTTGATCGCCTCGATCGTCACCTCAGCTCCCTCCTTCATGCTCATCAGGCCGAAGCTGTTATCGCCCTCATCGGCAAGAGGAGATGCGCTCTTTATGCCGGCGCTCTCAGCGACTGAGCGGTATCCCTTGCGCACCGGCATCGAGAGGCGCGTCTTGAACTGGCGGCCCTCAACGTCTATCACGCATGTGGTCGTCCTGTAGCTGTAATCCTCGCCGATCACCTCCAGGAAGCGCAGCGCGATGAGCTGCCAGAGCTTCGCCTCGTCTGAGGAGAGCTTCTCGATGCGGACAGGCTCCTCCGTGGGGATTATCGCATGATGGTCAGAGACAAGCTCGTTGTTGACGAATCGGGGGTTATCGCTACGGAAGCCGGATGCAAGGTACTCGTCGACCTGGCGGGAGAATATGGTCGAGGAAAGCGCCTTGATGCGCTCAGGAAGGGTCGGCACGATATCCTCGGTTATATACCTCGAGTCGGTGCGGGGATAGGTGACGATCTTATGCACCTCATAGAGCCTCTGCAGCGTGTCCAGCGTCTCCTTTGCCGAGAATCCAAGCACGATATTGGCATCCCTCTGAAGCTCGGTAAGGTCGTAGGCCTGAGGCACTGCCTCGCTCTTCTCCTCGCTCAGCATCGAAACCACCCTGCCCTTCTTTCCCTGCCACTCCTTGAAGGCCTCGGCAAGCTCATCGTCGGTGAACCTGATGGAGTTATCCTCAGGATAGTAGGATGCGGAGAATAGCCCGAAGTCGGCGCGTGCCGTATAGTAGTACTTTCCCTCGAAGCTCTCGATCTCATCCTCCCTCTCCGTCATGAGAGCCAGCGTCGGTGTCTGCACGCGCCCTGCGGAGAGCTTGGCGTCATAGAAGCATGTGAGCGCCCTTGTGACGTTCATGCCGACATACCAGTCAGCTGCGGCGCGGCAGAAGGCGGCATGGTAGAGGTTATCATAGTCAGAGGCGGGACGGAGCGACTGGAAGCCCTCCTTGATAGCCTTCTCCGTCTGAGAGGATATCCAGAGCCTTTCGGCCTTGCCCTCGTAGCCGGCGGCCTTGAGGATCCAGCGGGCGACAAGCTCACCCTCGCGCCCGGCATCGGTCGCGATGACCACGCTCTCCACGTCATCGCGCCTAAGAAGGGAAGCAATCACATCGAACTGCTCCTTAGTGCTCTCGATGACTTCCTCGTCAAGCTTCTCGGGAAGCATCGGAAGCGACTGCAGCGACCATCTCTTATAACGCTCAGAGTAGTGCTGGGGCTCCGCAAGCTCGACCAGATGGCCGAGGGCCCAGGTAACGATATATGAGCTACCTTCGCTGTACCCCTTCTCCTTGATGGGGCAGGCGAGGTTCCTTGCGATCTCACGTCCGACAGACGGCTTTTCAGCAATAACCAGTTTCTTCATGCTGCGATGGTAGCAGAAAAGCGGAAGAGGGAAAACTTCACAAGAACGGCAGGAGGTGGTAACGTACGGCCATGAATGACGGACAACGTGACCTGACGAAGGGCGGGATCGTGGCGCCTATACTCTCCTTCGCCATGCCTCTCATCGCAGGAAACATGCTCCAGACGCTATATAACGCAGCCGATTCCGTGATAGTCGGCCGCTTCGTGGGGCCGGACGCGCTGGCAGCCGTAGGCTCCGCGTACTCATTGATGACATTCCTGACATCGCTGATGATCGGGCTCTCGATGGGAGCCTCCGTAGCGTTCTCACGGCTCTATGGACGGGGTGAGAAGGAAGGATTGAAGGCATCGATCGCGATCGCCTTCGTCCTCATCGGCGTGATATCGATGATGATAACCATAGCCGCAGCCATCCTCCTGCCCACGATCATACGCCTGCTCTCCGTTCCAGATGAGCTTACGGGAATGATGGACAGCTACATGAGGATCATCCTGGCAGGCCTTCCCGCCCTATTCCTATACAACTTCTATGCATCGGCCGAGCGCGCGGTAGGAAACTCAGGCGCGGCGCTGATGATGATGGCGCTATCCTCGGTAATGAACATCATCCTCGACCTCATCTTCGTGATACCCCTGAAACTGGGCGTCGATGGAGCCGCAATCGCCACAGTCATATCACAATACGCCGCGGCTGCAGGCATAACGCTATACGCCCTCATACGCTCGCCGCTGCTGCGCTTCCGTCCCCGCCATGTTCCCGATGGCATGCATATGCTTCCGGATCTCCTGTCTCTCTCTGTCCTTACCTCCATGCAGCAGTCGATAATGAATCTGGGAATACTGATGGTGCAGGGAGTCGTAAACAGCTTCGGAAGCGGCGTCATGGCAGCCTTCGCAGCCGGCGTGAAGATAGACAGCATCGCCTACATGCCGCTGCAGGAGTTCGGAAACGCCTTCTCCACGTTCGTCGCGCAGAATGACGGTGCAGGAAGGAAGGACAGGATACGCAAGGGCCTCAAGGCCGCATTCATCATCGCCACGATCTACGGCCTCTTGATATCGGCGGTGGTATTCATCATCCCGCACCTGCTCCTCTCCATCTTCATAAGCCCTGAGGAGACGGAGATAATCGGCATCGGGACATCCTACCTGCGCATAGAGGGCGCATTCTACATCCTCATCGGATACCTCTTCCTCTTCTATGGCATATTCCGTGCCGTCTCCTATCCCTCCGTCTCGCTCCTTCTGACGATCATAAGCCTCGGGCTGCGCGTGGCACTGGCATACCTTCTCTCTGTGCCGCTCGGCCCCTCAGGCATCTGGATGAGCATCCCGATCGGATGGATAATCGCTGACGTGACGGGGCTCATAATGATGCGCATAAAGAAGGTTACCCTATGCTAACTCATTCTGATATTGGCATTTGCTTCGCTAAAAACGGGGATTTCGCGGTTGACTGTCGCACCGCTAGAGAGTAAATTCTCTTCATAGAAAGACACTGCATAACGCAGAAAGGAGTTTGATATGGCTTACAAGATCACTGACAGCTGCATCGCTTGCGGAACCTGCCAGGGCGAGTGCCCGGTCGGAGCAATCTCTGAGGGAGACATCTACCAGATCGATCCCGATACATGCATCAGCTGCGGAACCTGCGCAAGCGTTTGCCCACAGGGTGCTATCGAGGAGGAGTGAGAACTTCTCAAGGCCGTAACCGGAAACGGCCTTTCTGTTACGAATAAGGGCCTTCCTGAAAAAGGGAGGCCTTTTCCATGCCCCAGCCCCGGGGAAATCTGGATTTCTTGTGTAGTCGGCATATAGCCGATGAAGGATCGGAATGGCGTGATAGAATCTGGACAGCATTGATTAAGGAGGATCTTTCATGAAGAAATTGATGCTTACGGCCAGCGTGATGCTCGTCATCCTGATGACGGCATGTCAGTCAATGTCGCTCCCGGCGCCGACGCAGGAGGAGGCAGATGCCTATGAAGGCGCGCTCCAGGAAGTCCTGGCATCGGCAGGATTCGGAGGTATCGTCGATGCCGCGAAGGGGGACGGCGGTGACGGGGAATACAGTGCAGGAGACAAGATCGGACTCTTCACGGTAACCCGCGACAGCCATATCAGGATTGATGTGGATCTCTCCGGAATACTCAGGGGCGAGCAGTCGGTCTCATATGATATCGACATGACGTACAAGCCTCTCATAGGAGATGAGAAGTCTATCGTCTACGTCGCCGAGACAAGGCCAGGCAGCGACGGGAACGTCACCGTCATATCAAGGGCGGAACTCAACGGCAAGGCATTCGACCCTGCGGCCATGCAGAGCATGCTTTCGAACTGACCGGAAACGATCGCTGCGCGAGGCTCCCGATATCCAGGGAGCCTTTCTTTCATCCTTGTTAATGCAGGCCATGATGGAATAAGATAGGCCCATGGCCGAATACGATGCGATAGGACGGACGCTCACGGTAACGGAAGCCAATGCCATCATCCGCGATACAGTCGCCGAATTCTTCTCCGAGCTCACCATAGAAGGAGAGGTGTCGGGGTTCCGTCCATCATCATCCGGACAATGGTATTTCACCCTCAAGGACAGCCAGGCAGCGCTCGATGCCGCAGTATTCAGGAGCGCGCAGTACTCCATGGCAGCACCGAAGAACGGGGATCTGGTAATCGCGAAGGGCTCGCTCTCCTACTATGCGAAGAACGGGCGGCTATCCTTCGTCATCAGATCCATGAGGATAAAGGGAGAAGGCTCGCTTCTTGAGATGATCGAGAAGCGCAAGGACTACTACCGCAGCCTGGGCTACTTCGATGAGGACAGGAAGAGGCCCATACCCGAAGAGATAAGGCGGATAGGCGTCGTCACCAGCCCCACCGGTGCCGCGATACGGGATGTGCTGAACATAACGAAGCGGAGGGCCCCCGGCATCGATATAATCATCTTCCCATGCCTGGTGCAGGGCGAGGAGGCCGCAGAGGACATAGCGGCACGTATCCGGCAGGCCAATGCCTTCGCCGCAGCCGATGTGCTTATAGTGGGACGGGGAGGAGGAAGCGCCGAGGATCTGGCGCCATTCTCGGATAGCGCGGTGATCGAGGCGATACATGAATCGGAGATTCCCGTCATATCGGCAGTCGGGCATGAGATAGACTGGCCCATATCGGACTTTGCTGCAGACAGGAGAGCCCCTACCCCATCCGCGGCGGCAGAGCTTGTGACGGAAGGCGCGTACAGAAGGGCCGAGAGGCTGAGGGCCATCCTCTCATCGCTCTCCTCTGAGATGAGGACAAGGGTATGGCGCATGGATTCCCGCCTGAGGCGCGCAGAGTCATTCAAGGGACTCATAGCAGGCCGCATTTCCAGGGCCCGGGCCCTGATCCCATCGACCAGTGAGCTCGGGCATGCGCTCAACATGCGCCTCTCTCTGAGGATATCTGAGCTGGGATGGACTGAGGAAGAGGCCGCAAGGGCGATGAGGGATAAGGTAGAGAGAGGCAGGGATGAGGTCGGTAAGATGGGAAAGGAAGCGGAGGCCATCCTCTCAGGGAGGATGAAGGATGCCAGATCCAGGCTCGCGATGGCAGAACGCGAATGCCAGGCCCTCTCGCCGCTCTCGATACTCTCACGGGGCTATTCGGTCACGATGGATGGAAACGGGCGCGTGATACGCCATATATCAGGGATGCATGCCGGGGATATCATAAGGACAAGGATCAGCGATGGCGAGCTGATAGCAAGAGTGGAGGAAAGCCATGAGCTTTGAAAGCGATCTGAAGAGGATGGAGGAGATAACGGATCTTCTCAAGAAGGATGACACAGGGCTTGAGGATGCAATCAAGCTATACGAGGAAGCCACCGAGCTGGGAAAGAAGCTGAACAAGACGCTCTCAGAGATCCAGCGGAAGATCGAGATGGTGACATCCGATGATGAGGATGTGCTGACGACGGAGGAGATGGAGGAGGACGAGGATGATTAAGGCGATATTCCTGATACAGGCAGAGGATCAGAAGGGACTCCTTGCCACCACCGTCGATTTCTTCTATGGCAAGGGATTCAACATCCTTCACTGCCAGCAGCATACCGACAGCTATGAGAAGCGCTACTTCATGCGCATAGAGCTCGATGCGACGGACATGAAGATGACGCGCAAGGAGCTATACGATGAGTTCGAGGCGCTTGCCGCACCGCTGGGGCTGGAGTGGTCGCTCCACTGGTCTGACTACAGGATGCGCGTGGCGATCCTCGTCTCGAAGACGAGCCATTGCCTCTATGATCTGATATCCCGCCAGCTTGAGGGAGAGCTTGAGTGCGAGATACCTCTCATCATATCCAACCATCCAGACATGGAGCGCGTGGCTAACCAGTTCCGCATCCCCTACTACTACTTCCCGGTCGGGGACGATAAGGAGAAGCAGGAAGGAAAGATACGCGACCTCCTCAGGCGCTTCGACATAGACCTGGTGGTGCTTGCCCGCTATATGCAGATACTCTCTCCTTCCTTCACGGAGGAATGGAGCGGCAGGATCATAAATATCCACCACGCCTTCCTTCCCGCCTTCCAGGGTGCCAATCCATATCTCAGGGCATACAGGAGAGGCGTCAAGATGATCGGAGCTACGGCGCACTATGCATCAGAGGATCTCGATCAGGGGCCGATCATAGAGCAGGACGTGGTGAGGGTGAACCATGAGCTTACCCCGGAAGGATTGAAGGAGGTCGGGAAGGACTGTGAGAGGCGGGTCCTGGCATCCGCGGTGAAGGCACACCTGGAGCACAGGATAATGATCTACTCCAATCGCACGATCGTATTCTCGGTGGAGCGTTAGACAGATATCGTGAGCTTACGCCCCGAACAGGGCTCTATGTAGCTGATGCTTATCGCCTCAAGGCCGAACTCATCGGACTCCGTGCCCCCATACTGCACATCGCCTGCTATCGGATGGCCTGCCCAGGCAAGGTGCGAGCGTATCTGATGGCGGAAGCCGCGGCTTATCGTGCAGCGGAAGATTTCGCTGTCCTCAGGCACGATCTCTGTCGTATAGACGCGGCCCTTCTTATGCCTATCATTCATAAGCACGGGCCTCACGCTCGCCCCCTTCCTGCCGAAAGGACGGAAATAGGATGTTATCGTTGACGGCCCATCCGTGATGGGAAAGAGGCCGAAAGGCTCGAAGCCATCATCGAAGGCACGCGGTGAAGCAGTCCTGGCGATATACTCCTTGACTATCATATCCTTCTTCTGCTGCTGCATCAGGGCATCATAGGCCCTCTGGCTGCGTGCTATGAGGACCAGGCCGCGCGTCGGGGTATCGAGGCGGTGTATCACGCCGCCTTCCCAGGGGTTATCGCCATGGCAGCACCGTATCTCAGGATACGCAGCCGCGGCAATAGAAAGGAGAGTGCGGCCATCTATGGTACTCTTCAGCGGTACCGTAGGTATGCCGCTCTCCTTCCAGTATACGAGGGTGTCAGGACCCTCGAAGACAAGGCTGGTCTCCTCAGTTATCACTGCTGCGGCCGAATATGCGTAGTAGATACAGGAAGATATTGAGGAAATCCAGATACAGGTCAAGCGCTCCGAGGATTCCGACCTTAGTCAGCTCCTCCCTCGTCATCATCGACCCATAGGATCTGTTCATGTCAGAGATCTTCTGGCTGTCCCAGGCCGTGAGTCCCGTGAAGAGCAGCACTCCGATCGCAGAGATCAGGAGATCCAGCGTCGATGATCCCAGGAACATATTTACCAGAAGCGCTACCATCATGCCGATCAGCGCCATCGTAAGATAGCCACCGATTCCCCTCAGATCCTTCTTCGTCACGCTTCCGTAGATGGCACCAGCGGCGAAGACCGCGGCAGCGGAGACGAAGGCCGAGGCTATGACCGTCCCGGCATAGACGATGAATATCGAGGTGAGCGTAAGCCCCGTCACGGCCGAATAGCCGAGGAAGAGCGCGATCGCAGTCCCCGTGCTGAGCCTTTCTATGCGTCCGGAAAGCACCATCACCATCACCAGCTGCGCGATGAAGACGGCTATCATGAGCATCGGATTGGCGAAGAAGAAGCGGAGGAACGCAGCCGAATGGGCCAGCCCGTACGATACGGCTGCCGTCACCGCAAGTCCCGCTATCATCCACAGATAGACATTCTTAAGGAGGACATTCTCCCTTATCCTTACATCCCTCAGGATGAGATCTTTATCACTGTTCATCATTACTCCTCTTTACATTAAGGATATAATAAAGAACGCCAACGGGCAAATGCTTCATGCAATCTACAGGAGGATATGGATGATAGAGGAAGGAATGATGGCACCGCTCTTCACGCTTCCAGACAAGGATGGAAACGATGTCTCGCTAGAATCATACAGGGGACGCCATGTGCTGGTATACTTCTACCCGAAGGACAATACCCCTGGCTGCACGGCGGAGGCCTGCTCGATCCGCGACAGCATGCCGCGCTTCTCGGAGCTTGGGCTGGAGGTGCTGGGAATAAGCGCTGACAGCGCACAGTCGCATAAGAGATTCGCAGAGAAGCATGACCTGGATTTCACGCTCCTCACAGATGCCGACCACGCGGTGATGGAGGCCTATGGGGCATATGGGGAGAAGATGATGTACGGCAAGAAGACCGTAGGTGTCATACGCTCCTCATTCCTGATCGCACCTGACGGCACCGTCGCCAAGGTCTGGAAGAAGGTGAATACCAAGACGCATGGCGAGGATGTCAGGAAGGCCCTTGAGGAAATCAAGGGCTGAGGATTAGTTGCGGAAGCTATGTACCGGTGCCGGTATGCGGCCTCCGCGGCTGATGAAGCGTTCTGAGGAGAAACGGCTTACAGGCATTATCGGAGCATAGCCCAGAAGGCCGCCGAAGTGCGCCGTATCCCCCACATCCTTGCCGATCACGGGAATGACGCGGACGGCGGTGGTCTTCTGGTTAACCATGCCGATCGCCATCTCATCTGCGATGATCCCGGAAATCGTCGAGGACGGCGTGGAGCCGGGTATGGCGATCATGTCCAGTCCGACAGAGCAGATGCAGGTCATAGCCTCAAGCTTCTCTATCGACAATGATCCCCTGTTCACCGCATCGATCATACCCTGGTCCTCACTGACAGGGATGAATGCGCCGGAAAGCCCTCCGACATAGCTTGAAGCCATGATTCCGCCCTTCTTCACCTGATCGTTCAGCAGGGCAAGCGCCGCAGTCGTCCCGGGAGCACCGGTGCTCTCTATGCCCATCGCCTCGATGATGTCGGAGATGGAATCACCGATCGCGGGGGTCGGGGCGAGGGAGAGATCCACGATGCCGAATGGTATGCCCATCCTTCTCGATGCCTCCTGCGCCACGAGCTGTCCAAGCCTGGTGATCTTGAACGCAGTGCGCTTTATCGTCTCGGCGAGCACGCCGAAATCACCATCCTTGACCGTCTCGACAGCGTGCTTTATGACGCCTGGGCCGCTGACGCCGACATTGATGACAGCATCGGTTTCCGTAACGCCATGGAACGCCCCTGCCATGAAGGGATTGTCATCGGGAGCGTTGCAGAACACCACGAGCTTTGAGCATGCGATGGAGTCCTGATCGGCGGTAAGCTCTGCGCTGCGGCGTATGATGGAACCCATCAGCGCTACCGCGTCCATGTTTATGCCGATCTTCGTGGAGCCGAGGGCGACGGAGGAGCATACCCTGCCGGTGGAACGGAGCGCCTCTGGTATCGACATGATAAGCAGCCTCTCTGCCTCGCTCATCCCCTTCACGGGAAGCGCGGAGAAGCCTCCGATGAAATTAACGCCCACCTCCCCGGCCACGCGGTCAAGGGTCTGGGCGACACGGACATAATCTTCCGCCGAGCGGCATGAGGATGCGCCTACTATGCCTATCGGGGTGACGGATATGCGCTTGTTCACTACCTTTATCGCATAATCACGCTCGATCTCATTGCCTGTCCTGACGAGGTCCCTGGCGGTATAGGCGATCTTGTCGTAGATCTTCCTGCAGAGCGTATCCACGCTCTCTGACATGCAGTCAAGGAGGGAGATGCCGAGGGTAATGGTCCTGACATCGAGATTCTCCTTCTCGATCATCATGTTAGTCTCGACGACTTCGTTAAGGTTTATCATCCTATATCCTCTGCATGCTCTCGAAGATCTCCTCCCTCTGGAGCTTGACGATGCAGCCGATGCGGCCGCCAAGCTCCTCAAGCTCGGATGAGAGCAGGCTGAACTCCTTTGCAGCCTTGTTCGTATCGACGATCATCATCATGTTGAAGAAGCCATCGACGATCGTCTGAGATATATCAAGGATATTTACGTTGCTGTCAGCCAGATAGGAACATACCTTGGCGATGATGCCTACCTGGTCCTTTCCGACCACTGTGAGTATAGACTTATGCATATTTTCCTCTGCCATAGGTTAGCAGTTAATCGCCTCTTCTGAAAGAGAAGCAGATCAATATGATGATAAGCACCATATCTGATATGATGATCATAAGGGGGCGCGGATGGCTCCGAGGCGGGTCAAGGCCTTGATGGAAGCCCGGCCTGGAGGGTTCGATTCCCTCCGTCTCCAGAAACCCCGGCGGCAGCGGCTATGCGCTTTCCTATCGTGGCATTATACAGGGCAACGATGCGTCCGACCCCCAGGAAGGAGAGCACCGTGCCAGCTCCTATGCCCGCTATGCGGGAAAGCAATGCGATACCCAGGATCAGCGAGATGCAGACATTGACGCCATCGATGATGTTCTTCATCATGCCTACCGGACGGCGGAAGAGATCGGCGAAGGCCTGCACGATGCCATCGCCAGGATTTGGTATGAGGCGCATCGAGAGCGTTGAGGCAGCCCCGACCCCGGTAGCGATGACAGCCAGCAGGAGGGCCAGGAGCCTTATAGCCATCGCTGATGACGACAGATCCGGCAGGATGGCCTGGAAGAGCGCCAGGAAGCGGGTGAAGAGAAGCGAGAGCGGAAGCTGAGCCACATCCTTGATAAGCTGCATGCGTGTAAGGCATCTAAGGCGGAGATGTATCAGAAGCTCGGCGATGACGAAGAGGGCATACAGGATGAACGTCGCATCCGCAAAGGCGATTCCAGTGATTTCCGATGCCACATAGGAGACAGAGATTATCGGGGAGACCCCGAGGCCCGTCATGACATTCATGGTAAGTCCGAACGCAAGGATCAGCAGCCCTGCAAGATATGCGGCAAACCTTATGACCAGCTTCTTATCCAAGAAAGAATACCCTCCGGAAAAGAGGTACACTCTTTCGCGGAGGGTGTCAATTCATCTCAGGAATCCCTGTATGATCCTCTCCTCGGCCTCTTCCTCCGTCAGGCCCAGGGTGCAGAGCTTGAGAAGCTGCTCTCCGGCGATCCTGCCTATGGCGGCCTCATGGATCAGCGATGCGTCGATATCATTGGCATCGAGCTGCGGCGTGGCGCTGACAGTCCCCTTCTCCGTGATTATCGCATCACACTCGCTGTGTCCGGTACAGCGGGCATTGCCGCGGATGACGGAATGGAAAGACTGATGGGACTCATCGCGCGCGACAGAGCGGGAGACAAGATCCACAGAGCTGCCAGTCCCGTTCATATCCACGACGAAATCCGTCACGGCACGCTCATCAAGCGCGGTAAGTATTCTCTCATGCACGATGAATGAGCTGCCATCCCCGACCGTGGCGCGTGTCGTGCGGTGCGTTGATGTGACACCGCGGATCTGGACCGAATCCATCTCCATCACCGAATCATGGCCAAGGATCACCTCCGTGACAGGATCTATGCTGCGCCTGCCGTTGCCACCCAGTCCTATGTGCTTCTCCTCATAGCGGACCCTGGAGCCGTTTCCGATGAAGAAGCGGTGGATGCCGTTGTGCCGGGCGCTCTCCCCGTTCTCCGTATGGACCCCGCAGCCGGCGACTATGGTCACATCCACCCCGTCCCCTATATGGAAGTCGTTATACACAAGGTCATCGACGCCTCCATGGGTGACGCAGGCAGGGATGTACATCGTCTCGCCCTTCGTTCCGTCATCAACCGTTATGTCGAGGCCGGGCCTGTCCTTCTTCGGTTCGATATGCACATGCTCGGTACTCCTTCTCTCGATTCCCTTTCCATTCTCTCTGATTGAATATGCTCCGCAAAAAGAATCTTTCCAGTCTGATACGATCTTAAGTATCTCGGCGGTATCTGCGTTCATGTCAGGCCTCCTCGCGCCTTGAAGGGCAGGACGGACAGCGGGAGAGCGAGAGAAGATGGCTCAGCACGGCATCTCGCCCTCCATCCTCCTTCACCCTGCCGTCCTCTATGACGATTATCCTGTCAGCGACAGAGAGGATCCTCTCCTGATGGGATATTATGATCTCGATTCCCCTTCTGCTTTTCCTGATCTCCTCGAAGGCCTCTATCAGGCCGGAGAACGACCAGAGGTCTATGCCTGCCTCAGGCTCGTCGAATATGGAGATGCGGGAGCCACGAGCAAGCACCGTGGCAATCTCGATGCGCTTTATCTCTCCTCCTGAGAGCGACGCATCGACGTCCCTGTCCTCATAATCCCTGGCACATAGCCCTACCTTCGACAGCAGCGCGCAGATCTCCGTCTCGGAAAGCTCCCGGCCGGAAGCAAGGCACAGCAGGTCCCTGACGGTAAGGCCTTTGAAGCGCACAGGCTGCTGGAATGCGTAGCTGATGCCTCGGCGCGCCCTCTCGGTCACGCTGAGTCCCGTTATATCCTCACCATCAAGCAGTATGCGTCCGCTATCAGGCTTCTCGATGCCGGCGATGATCTTCGCAAGCGTCGTCTTACCTCCGCCATTTGGTCCGGTCATGACGATCAGGCCGCTCTCGCGTATCGAGAGGCTTATGCCTGAAAGCACCTCGCGTCCCTGAGGCGTACTCCAGCATATATCCTTAAGTTCCAACATCAGAAACTCCTTGACCTGAATATAGCGGAAGGAGACTGAAAGGCAAGGTCAGGCCCGGCCCTTGGCTCCTGCCTGCTGCTGCTTGCGGTACCTCAGCGGAGAGATGTCATTATGTTCCTTGAATGCACGGTCGAAAGTCTTTACGTTCCTGAATCCCACCCTCGTGGCTATCTCAGCGATGCTCATAGAGGTCGATGACAGAAGGTACATCGCCCTCATGACCCTGTAGGATGTGAGATAATCATAGAACGTGATGCCGGTGAACGCCTTGAAGACATGTGAGAAATAAGTCGGGACATAGCCGACGGCAGAGGCGACCATGCCAAGCGTGACCCTATCGCTGTAATGCTCTCCGATGAATGTGAAGACCTTTTCCATCTTCGCATCGGCCTTGCGGCTAGGACGAACGACAGGATTAGCAGAAGGAGGATTTATCCGCTCGTCGCCGAAGAGGCAGAGGATGAAGAACAGGCCTGAGCGAACGCGTACCTCATAATCATAGCCACGCTCATCATCGGCTCGGAGGATGAATGCCATGATGTTCCTCAGGAACGCCTTGCCGTCGCCCTTCCATCCTAGCGTCGTCTTATCGAGGATATCAAAGCGTTCCTGAAGATCCCTCTTTACGGCATGGGATCCGGGCGTACCATCCAGAATGTCTATCGAGAAGATTATGTTTACCCTGTTCGTTCCGTTGCCAGGGAATATGAGATGCCTATCACCAGAATTGAGGAGGATGCCATCACCGGCGAGAAGCGTTACCTTCTCACCATTCACGAACACATCCTGCTCCCCAGATAGGACATACATCAGCTCCAGCTCGCTATGCCAATGCATAGGTATGGTCCTATCCTCCTGCTTGCGGATCACTACGAACCGAGCCTCATTCCCCGATGCCGAATCATACATGAAAGGTGCTACCATCTCCCACATCCTTTCCGGACTACCCCACGTAACCCCCGGACGAGAGAATGCTAAGCGGAAAAAGAGGGAATTTTCAAGTAACTTACAGGAATTAAATAACAAAATGTACGCTAATTCCGCAGTTTCATACCCCTAGCCCGTATCTCAGCCTTAGCAATGGTCTCAAGATATGGCCGTGCGGAAGCAAGGAACGACCTGTATGCCGGACAGAGATATGAAAGCCGGAGATCCCCCGTGGAGAAGTCTTCCCTGTCACGGCGGCAGCCGCCGCGGCAGAGCATGAAGACAGGGCATCCTGAGCATTCAGGCTCTATCCTCAGAGACTTCTCCCTGAAGCCTATCTCCTCGCGCTTCCTGTCGATATCCTCAAGGCTATCGCGACATATGTTCCCTAGCAGATATCCATCCAGCACATAGAAGTCGCAGGGGAAGACGCTGCCATCTGCCTCCACCACATAGTTGTCAGGGCAGAAGCCGAGAAGGCCGCAGGACTCAGGGCGCATTCCCATCATCATCGTCACGAGGTTATCGAAATAGCGGACAGAGACATAATCACCGCGCTCCCAGTCACGATAATAGAGGGCAAACACATCATTGAGGAACGAGAGATATGCCTCAGGCGTCAGCGAGTACTCCTCGCTTCCTCTTTCCGAGGCCATCGGATCTATGCACGGGATATACTGCTGGTAGCGGGCGCCGTTCCTCTTCAGGAACTGGTAGATCTCCCGGCCCCTGAGGGCGGCAGGCGCGGTAAGGGTTACCAGCACGTTGAAGTCCACTCCGCATGATGAGAGGATCTGGAATGACGAGAAGACACGGCGGAACGTTCCTTTGCCTCGGCCATCGACGCGGTATCTGTCATGCATCGCCTTATCCCCATCCATTGAGAGCCCGACGAGATAGCCATGCTCCTTGAAGAAGGATGCCCATTCCCTGTCTATGATGAAGCCGTTGGTCTGGATCGCGAAATGGACGCTCTTCCCCTTCCCCTCGGCATACTCCGTGAACGAGCGGAAGAAATCAAGGCCGCGCACCGTGGGCTCTCCACCCTGGAACGCATATGTGACATCATCGAATGCGGCACTCATCCTGTCGATCAGTGCATGGGCCGTATCCAGGCTCATCATCCCATAGTCCTTATATTCCCTGTTCTCTGCCTCATCCTGATAGAAGCAGTAACGGCACCTCATATTGCATCTGCCGGAAGCAGGCTTGATGAGAATCGTAGCAGCTTTCATGGATACAGGAATAGCAGAGAAGAGGCGTTACTGCAATGAGAAGTATCGCTGGCGGAGCGGCTGAAGCACCTTGCAGAGGAGCCTCGCGACCGTTCCCACCAGAAGCGCTGCTGCCAGCGTTCCTTCCCGCACGCCTCCGGGGCTGTGCAGGAGAGGGATGGACAGGGCAAGGGACAGGGCCACCAGCGACAGATCCACGGCGACCTTCACCGTGCCGAAGCGCCTCCCCGCTGCCTGGGAGATCGCGAGGGAAAGTCCCTCGGCAGCCAAGGGTACCGTCGAGGACAGCACCTCAAGGCTGACGCCTGCGCCTACAAGAGCGATTCCAAGAAGGCAATACATCCACGATGACAGATATCCTGATGGAACAAGGCCGCCGATGAATGACGAGGCAAGGTCAATGAGGATACCGAACACGGAAGACACCGCTATCTGCAGCAGCTGTACAGGATGGAAGCGCCGCCTGAGGATGATGATCTGGAGCATGACCATCAGCGCGTTCACGAGTATCGTAGCGCTGCCGACGGTAAGAGGAGTCAGGAGGCTCAGCGTATAAGGCAGGCTTGATATCGGAGATGTGCCAAGACCGGCGGCTATGGAGAACGAGACACCCATGGCCATCAGCAAAAGGCCTGCCATCATCATGATGATACGCCGCAGAAGGGCTGCTGATCTGTTCATATGCATACCTCTGGATCGATAATACCCTACCGCATATGAGAAAGATATGCAGCCAGTGAGGAATGAGCAGGCTCCTGCATCACGCCTTCCTGCGCACAGGAATCCAGAGCTCGCTCCGGAATAGAGGAAGAGAGACATCCTCATCGAGATTGCGGAGCATCTCCGGACCTCCAGCCAGCTCATACCCCGATTCCGGCAGCCAGATGGCATAGATATCCGCCCATGCCCGCTGCAGCGCCTCAGGATACCTTCCCACGGCACTGAAGACGGCCCAGTCATAGGAAGGGATATCAAGGGAATCAAAGCTCTCGGATGGACGGTCAGAGGCGGAGGCCACGCCGATATACTGATCAAGGAGGCTTCCCTCCCGTACCCTGTCCTCAAAGGCCGTTGAGATGCTGAGAAGACCGCGAGGCTCTTCGTCGTTGAGCGCTTCAAGCTCAAGACTGACAGAGGGAGTAATCCGCTCCATAAGCTCATCGATCTGATGGTTCTCCCCCTCGAACTGCAGCCTGATCCTCTTCCTGAATCCGATTATCCTGAATGCATCCTTATGAACGATCCTGTATTCCATCCACCGCTCCCCCTGATATCATACTACGATATCATCATGGCGGATATATGCCTTAAGCACCCAGGAATGGACCTCCTCGCAAGGCATGATGAAGAAAGGCGGAACAGCAGCTCCGCCTCGATAAGCTCCCGCAGGTTCCTGCGTCAAATGGCATGCCCGCCAGGACTTATAATATCGAAGGAAGAAGTCAATATCTGAAGCCGATCGACAATGACGGAGAAACATAGAAATCCCCGGAAAAGCAAGCATCTCCATCGTTCAGTCAACACCAAGCATGTCATAGCCGATATTGCATCCGATAAGCAGCGCTATGGCATCATCCAGATAATATGTTGCGCCCAGATATCCGCCAACACCCAGCTCAAACAGGCCCGTATCCGAAAAGCTCTGGGCAGCAAGCGAAGCTCCGATAGCCACCTCGATGGACAACGGTACGTTCGAGATCATATAGCAATAGCTTGGTCCGATAAGCATTCCTATTGCCATTGCTCCATCGGCGAGGTTGAAATCTGCATTTACAGATACGAGATAACCGATCGGACAGCCATTCACATACCCGAAGGTCTGGGATGAGAATCTTCTTTTTCATTCCTTATCTCCTATAATTTTGGCTTAGCCTGTATTTCCAGAACTTCTCTCCTAAGCCGCTCCTTCGCCTCGGCGATGCTCTCTCCATCCCTTGCAAGATAGCGGCATATGAGGCAATCTTCCAGCTTCGTGGATCCTCCCTCGACTCCCTTATACCCGTTCACGACACGGTTCTGGATCTTCCTTAATCCTGCCGTGGCTTCCTCTGCGATCCTATCGACCGCTCCTGCGGCTCTTGATTTCACCTCTGCCCCTCCTGCATGAGATCATCGAGATCCCTATCGCTGCTATGAGAAGGCATGCCGCGCTTCCGCTGATGATGTTCATCATGCATGCCCATTCATGATCCCCGCTTCCGAATGAGACAATCATCGAACGCTGAAGGCTGAGCATCGAGGCCGTGAGCTCTGCATATGAGATGCATCGCATGGCCTTGGAAAGCAATCTGCCGTCCTTTCTTGCGTTCACAGCCTTGAAAACCGCAAGCCCGAGCTTCGTGAACGTATATGCCGCGATGGTAATCATGACGATCTCGCCGTGTCCTTCAGTTACCTGGATCCGTGAAGTCACATAGACGATCGCTACCATCATCGCATCAAGAAAGAGCATGATGATGCCTGCTGCATGCAAGACTCCGAGTCCATCATCTCCGCTGCCTCTCCTACACGTCTGAAGGAACAGGAATCGCATGATGCAGAAGGGAGAAAGGAAGGCGGCCATCATGAGATACCACTCCGACTGATAGATCCATGCCAGAGCCAGGTTGAATGATGCATAGAGCAGATTGCAGAGAAACGACAGGCCGGCCTTCATGATATCCCGGCTGGATCCGTCCTTTCCCAGCCATGCCAAGGCATCCTTCAGCATCATCGGCTCTTCCTCAGTCCTCTATTCCCCTTATAAGCGGGATAAGCATCAGCATCATGAGTATTCCGGCAAGGCCCAGGATGATTCCCAGGACCATATTGTCCCATATCATCGAGAAGCACATGCCGCATCCGAATAAGAGCGCCCCCAGGATTCCGGCTGTGATCACAAGAAGCATGCGTCCTGAAATCTCAATGGGAGCCTTATCGGTCATCTTCCTGTAGGCGATGATCGTCAGGAGCCCAAGGACAAGGCCGATGACGCCGAATACGATCCCCTGCCGGAAGGCATTCCATTCCGGAATGAGCGCCATGCACATTCCAAGTGCGAAGAAGGCAATGCTTATCGTCGTCAGTATCATTGTAACGAATGTACTTTTCTTCATTTCTATATCATGCTCCTATAAATCAACAGTTGTTGTTTTATTACGATTGGAATATAACTTTGTGCATAGGGAATGCTCAACGACAATCAAGCACGCGATCGTTGAGATAAAGGGAAGGATGAATACCGCGAATAACAAGAGAAGGAAAGGGACGCTTGAGACGATAAGGAAGGCATTCATGGAACTTATACAGCTGCAGGAGCTTGATCAGATTTCAATATCGCAGCTCTGCAGGAAGGCTGGGATCAACCGTACAACATTCTATGCCTGCTTTGACGGGCTGCATGATATCGCAGATTCCATCCGCAGCGAGCTTGAGGAAAACATGAGGCAGCTGTATAGGGATGAGATCGAAAGCAGGAGGAGCAGCAGCGATTATCTGAAGCTTTTCTGCCACATAAGGGATAATCAGATCTTCTATCGCACGTACTTCAAGCTAGGCTATGATGCGCAGCTGAAAGGCTTTGTATATGATGCCAGGGCCGCAGAGAAGCATTTCGATAATAAATTCGTCGAATACCATATGGAATTCTTCCGTGCAGGCATTACGCGGATCATACGGATGTGGCTTGAGAATGGATGCAGGGAAAGTCCTGAGGATATGATGGAGATCCTCAGAAGCGAATATAAGGGCAGATTGACGCAGGACAGCAAGGCATCGACAGGCCCTATCCTGACTTAATGGGTAAGGAAATCCGCTACATAGCCTGAGCCAAGCGAGAAGAGGATGATGAACGCGATATAGAGGACGAACATCCTTCCCTTCAGCACGATCTTCAAGGCTCCCAGGTTGGTTATCTTCGTCGCAGGGCCGGTTATCATGAAGGCCGCGGCCGAGCCGAGGCTCATCCCGTCCGAAAGCCATGCCTGAAGGAGCGGTATCGTCCCTCCCCCGCAGGCATACAGAGGAACCCCTGCCGTTGCCGCAAGCAGCACTCCGAATCCCTCGTTCTCCCCGAAGAGCCTCCCCACCGCCTCCTGCGGGACATAGCGCTGGAAGAGCGCCGAGAGGAGGATGCCTGCAAGGAAGTACGGCCCTGTCGCCCTCACGTTCCTGCCGATGTTCTTCAGCAGCCTCGGGAGGATATCAGGATCGGTATCCCGTGATTTCCTTTCCTCCATCCCCGGGAAGGAAAGGATATCCTTCCCGTATGCCCTCGCGAGGAGGTCGGCCGCTATCCCGCAGAGCGTGCATGCAACGATCCTTATAGCCACAACCACAGGACCTAAGGCAAGCGAATATGCGATCAGCTGTGGATTGAGGAGTATCGAGCTCATCATGAATGCAGCAAGAGACGAATCCCTTATGCCTCCCCTTGAAAGGGATGCAGCTATCGGGATGGTGCCATACATGCACAGCGGCGAGGCTATGCCCAGCAGCGAGGAAAGGACTATCAATGTGATGCTGTCGGTATGCCTCCCGACACTCTCCATCGCACCGAGTATCCTGGCCTTCATGAATACCGATATGACGGAGCCGACGGCGATCCCGGAGAGATACCAGCCGAGGATCTGCCTCAGCTGGATCTCGAAGTAATATGATATGTAGACGAATTTCCGGTAAAGAATTTGAATCAGTTCAGAAATTTGTGTGGTTTCAGAGAGTTATATACCAGAAGAGATTTGCAGCTCTCGAAAACAAAAAACTCCTTGCAATACAAGGAGCTTTCATGCCGCCTCCAGGAATCGAACCAGGGACACAAGGATTTTCAGTCCTTTGCTCTACCAACTGAGCTAAAGCGGCCCGTGCTTTCGCACAAGCAGTAATCTAGCAGGATTGGGAAAGAAATGCAAGTGCCTGAGCGCTTATTGTGAAAAAAGACTTTATTAAGGAAGGCAACTCATTCCAGCAGATACAATAACAGCAAGAAAATATGATACATGGAAGGCCTTCTGCACTTCACTCTCCCCTGCAATCAGCCTATCATAGCGCTATGCAGTTCAGTGATTTCGGCAGGAAGCTCACATCCCGCTCCGGGATATTGCAGCTCATGGATGATATAGGCCGTCCCCTTCCGGGCGGTATCAAGACATACCCGCTTGGAGGCGGGAATCCAGCCCGAGT
The DNA here is from genome assembly GCA_944389145.1 of uncultured Spirochaetaceae bacterium. Taxonomy (GTDB): domain Bacteria; phylum Spirochaetota; class Spirochaetia; order Sphaerochaetales; family Sphaerochaetaceae; genus Ornithospirochaeta. The sequence continues at coordinate 20,959 of CALXLH010000026.1, read as the reverse complement.
GAAGGCGACAGAGGAGCTCTACAGGAGAGAGATGGAAAGGATACTCTCTTCCGGGGAGGCATTCGAGGACATCATCTCCCACTATGATGCCCCGCAGGGAAGGACAAGGTTCATAGAGGCGGTCACATCATTCTTCCGCAGCAGGTATGGCTGGGATATCAGCGAGGAGAACATCGCCGTCACAAACGGCAGCCAGAGCGCGATGTTCTATCTTCTCAACCTTTTTTCTGGACGCACGGAGGGAAGAGAGCAGACGATCCTCTTTCCGCTGATGCCCGAATACATCGGATACGCCGATCAGGGAATAGAGGAAGGCACATTCAGAAGCGTAGCGGCAAGGTGTGAGTACTTCAGTGACCGCACATTCAAGTACACGCTCGACCAGGAAGCCGTGGAGCGGTACCTCAATGAGCATGATGAGGTCGGAGCGATTGCCGTCTCCAGGCCTACCAATCCATCAGGCAACGTCCTGACCGATGGAGAGATAAAGGCACTTGCGAGGATGGCTCATGAGCATTCCATACCGCTGATCGTGGACAATGCCTATGGCCTCCCCTTCCCTGATATCATCTTCATCGATGATGCCGAGCCCATATGGAACGAGGACATAATACTCTCCATGAGCCTTTCTAAGATCGGGCTGCCCTCGATAAGGACAGGCATCGTAATAGCCCGAAGGGAAATCGCCTCGGCGCTATCGAACATGAACGCCATCGCGGCCCTCGCCTCATGCACGATGGGCCAGGTGCTATCGGAGAACCTCATAGCATCAGGAGAGCTTGTCAAGGCAGCGAAGGAGCATGTAAGGCCGTTCTATCAGGAGAAGGCCAGGAAGGCTGAAGGATGGATCCGGAGGTACTTCGATGGGACGGAGTACTTCCTCCACCGCATCGAAGGCTCCATATTCACATGGCTATACCTGCCATCCCTGAAGATACCGACGCTGGAATTCTACTCTATCCTGATGGACAACGGAGTCGTCACTGTTCCCGGGGAGTACTTCTTCTTCGGCTCTGACGAGAAGCCCTATCCACATGAACACTATGACAAGTGCCTCCGGCTCAACTATTCAGGTCCAGATGACCTCACTGAGGAAGGCATAAGGATCATAAGCAGGCTCTACAGGGAATATTCATGAGCCATGAGAAAGGCGGGATTTCCCCCGCCTTTCATCACACCATGGCCTTATAGTTCGCCGGAGTGCGTATCACCACGCCGACCGTGGCCTGCGGCAGGAACACACCGTCACGGGAACTGTCATTCCCATAGTTATAATAGAGGTTCCCTGAAAGCCCCAGATAGCAGTCCAGGAAGCTCATCGGAGCATAGGTCGCGTAGATATCAAGCCGGATAAGATGCTCGGCCCTGTCCCAGCCTCCGACAGGCGTGGATAGACGATTGCGGCCGGCATCCTCCGAGATGATGGAACCTGACATATCTATGATCGTGCTGTCTATATGCGGTGAGAAATGGCGAAGCCTGTTCGTCCCCTGTATGCGGTACATGAGTGCCCCGCCCATGCCCCAGATGCCCTCTGCATCAAGATAATCCGCGCCAATCGAGAATACGATCGAGTCAGGACCATGAACATATCCGGAATAGCCATAGTCTGAGACGAAGCGCCCATGATAGCCCACTATATAATCGAGGTTATGGTCATACTCCCCTGTCTCCCTGTCGATCTTCCCGTTCAGATAGAGATAAGGATTGGTATAGACGAACTCGAAATACGTATCAAGGAAACCCTCATCAAGGCGAGGCGAATACTTCATATTGAAGAGCAGTCCATAGGCCGAGGGGACCCCATCGCCCTCCATTGCCGTCTGGAACTGATCCAGCACGAACTGGAACGATGCGCTCAGCCCCTTCCAGATCGCAGCCTCGAGGGAGAAGCCCATCGTGTTGTTCGCCTCATCGAAATATACCCTGTCGATATCATTGGTATAGTTCTCAAGATTATGGTTGAGCATGAAGGGGTAGAAGAACCGCAGATCGAAGGCCGTCGAGGATACGAACATAGTGCCGAAGTCAACGGTGGCCCTGACGCGGTCGAGTATATTCACGTCGAAGCGGTGGAGGACCCTGAACTGCTGATCACCGAGGAACTTGCTGCGAGAGAAGTCCATCAGGCCGCCGCCCAGATCCCGCTGCAGATCAAAGCGCGTGACAGAGATGTTATACGTGAAGTAATTGTTGAGGAATGAGAGCGTGGCAATCTCCTGATAGCGGAAGTTATCCCCGATGAGGAGATTACCGGTAACCCCGCTTCCGACGCTATGGGGAAAGCGGCCAGCGATGAAGCTGATATAATCGTTTCCCGCGGATATCCCCACGCGATACGGCAGATCAAGCGGTATCGTCGTGTATGAGAGGTCCGCGCCTTCCTCCGGACCGGAGAATAGCGTATAGAGCCTGCCATCATACCCTGACAGCAGCCAGCCCAGGCTGGATTCGTACATATGATGGTTGTTGTTGCGAAGGAACAGCTCCGCCTCAAGCGAGAGGAAGTCTCCGTAATAGAAGCGGCCACGGGCCTGGGCGAACGGCAGCTCATAGCGATAAGGGATAGCCACCTCGTTCCTCATGTCCTTCGCAGGTGCGCCGGCATCCTTGTTGCTGTAGTCGAAGGCCTCGTATGGCGCCAGGGTTCCCTGCACGTTCACGTCAAGCTGAAGCTCTATGCCCATCTCTGCATGCTGGAATACCACGCGGCGCTCCGTGACCTCTGAGATCAGGTACTCATACTCTGCCCTGTCCACCGCATCGAGAGAGGATGGATCTATCCTCTCAAGCGCGATCTCAAGCCCACGCGCAGAAAGAGGAGAGAACGAAGAAGGACCTATCACGCCGCATCTCCTGCAGAGCGCTTCGACACGCCTGTATACATCATCCCGCACCGTGTAGACCCTCTGCATATTGGATGCAAGGAGGCAATCAGCCGAAAACACCAGGAAAAGCAGGGCGATGATGGTAAGACGTCGTTTCATAGATATTCCCTTTATGATACCAATAGGAATCTATCGGATAAGGGGAAAGATGTGAATACTTCCTGTATATTGCATGAAGCTGGTATAATCCATGTGGAAGGAGGCATCCTTGGACAGGACGGAGCTGAGGAAGGAGATAAGGCAGAGGATAAGGGAAATAGACCGGGAAGCAGAATCAAGGATGATCGTATCGATCCTAACATCGCTTGATGAGTACAGGAACGCTGCAGCGATCCTTGCCTATTCACCTCTCTCAGACGAGCCTGACATAACCCCGATACTCTCAGATGGAAGGGTGCTGCTTCCCTACATCGCAGGCCGCGGCATGCGCTTCTCCTCATCCAGGATCCTCCACAGATCCCCGATGGGCTTCATGGAGCCGGAACGCACGGAAGCCATATACGGCAAGGCACTGATGCTCGTTCCTCTCCTCGGATACAACGAAAGGCTCTACAGGCTCGGCCGCGGCGGAGGATTCTATGACAGGTATATAAGGGAGAACAGGGAACGCATCACGGCGATAGGACTGGCATTCTCAGCATCATTCGACGGAAGATTCATAGAAGAGCCGCATGATGCCGCGCTGGATGCGATCATCACTCCTGCGGGACGAATTCCTGCGTCCTGAGCATCTGGAAGAAACGCCTGACGCCCTCATCGTCCTCGCCGGAGAGCAGGCGGCGGCGGAAATCGGGATCATGAACCCATGACAGGATGGATGCCACCGCATGAAGATAGGCACTCTCCTTCGTCGGGCAGGATGCGATCACGAATATGATATGCACGGGATCGGGGAAGCGGTCATCGAAGATGATTCCCTCCTCCGATATCCCCAGCGCGATATAAGGCCTCTCTATATGGGGGCACTTTCCATGGGCTATCGCGACGCCATGGCCTATGCCTGTCGACTGGACGCGCTCACGGCGGTGAACAGCCGCCGCAAAGCGCTTCTTGTCAGGAAGCTCATCGAAGAGGGTGCATGACGCGATGATATGGTCGATCGCATCATGCTTATCAGATTCGCTGACGAGGCAGAACACCCTCTCTAGATCTTTCACTTCTTCTCCCTGAGATACTCGTTGATGGCCGCCGCAGCCTTCCGGCCCTGTCCCATCGCGAGTATTACCGTCGCAGCTCCGAGGACTATATCACCGCCTGCGAACACTCCCTTCATCGAGGTCTCGTTCGTCTTCTCATCGACGATGAAGTTGCCTCTCCTGTTCGTCTCGATCTCCGGTGTAGTCTTCTTGATAAGCGGATTGGAGGCGTTTCCGATGGAGACTATCACGGTATCATACTCCACCGTGTAATCCGAACCGGGAATCTCAACAGGCGCGCGGCGTCCGGATGCATCCGGCTCTCCAAGCTCGCAGCGACGGATCACGACACCCTTCACGAGGCCGTTCTCATCACCGAGGATCTCCACAGGCTGTGAAAGGGTACGGAGGTTGCATCCCTCCTCAACGGCATGCTCCACCTCCTCCTTCCTCGCAGGCATCTCCTCCCGGGTACGGCGGTATACGATATCCACCGTCTCGGCCCCAAGGCGGAGCGCGGTACGAGCGGCGTCCATCGCTACGTTCCCTCCTCCGAAGACCGCCACGCGGTGAGAGCGGAAGTAGGGAGTGAGCGCATGCTCCGTATCGTAGGCCTTCATGAGGTTGGACCTGGTAAGGTACTCATTGGCGGAGAATACGGAGATGAGGTTCTCTCCTGGGATATTCATGAACTTCGGCAGTCCGGCACCGGTACCGACGAACACGGCATCATAGCCATCCTCCTCCATCAGCTCCCTTATCGTCCTCGTGCGTCCGATCAGCACGTTGCGCTCGAAATCTATGCCCATAGCCTCGAGCTTCGACAGCTCCTTGTCGACAAGGCGCTTGGGAAGGCGGAACTCAGGGATTCCATAGCTCAGTACCCCACCCATCTTATGAAGGGCCTCGAACACCGTCACGCTATGGCCAGCCCTGCGTACATCGGCAGCACAGGCTATCGATGCAGGGCCTGAGCCGACGACAGCTACCTTCAGCCCCGTATCAGGAGCGATCTGAGGAAGCTTTGCCTCATCGCCCTGATGATCGGCCACGAACCTCTCAAGGCGGCCTATCGCAACAGCCTTGTCTATATCCTTGTGCATCCGGCCAACCGTGCAATGGAGCTGGCACTGGTTCTCCTGGGGACAGACGCGGCCGCAGATGGCAGGAAGAAGGCTGCTCTCCTGGATTATATCCATGGCACCGGCATAGTCGCGTTCGGTGATCCTATGGATGAATGCGGGGATATCTATCCCGACCGGACAGCCCTGGACGCATGGCTTGTTCCTGCACTGCAGGCAGCGGTTAGCCTCCACCAGCGCCTCATCCTCCGTATAGCCGAGCGCCACCTCGGACATATTATGTATCCTTACCGCAGGATCCTGCTGAGGCATCGCCTGAGGAGGAATCGCGGCCCTGTCCTTCGCGCTAGGCGTTTCCGGGAGCGAGGACAGGATCTCCCTCGCCTCCTTCTCGATAATCTCCGGCGTCTTCATACGGCACCTCCAAGAGCGCGGCATCTATGGTATTCCTCAGCCTCCTGGGCCTTATAGGTGCGCTGCCTCATCATCATGTTATCCCAGTCGACGAGATGGCCATCGAACTCAGGGCCATCAACGCAGACGAACTTCGTCTCGCCACCGACGCTCACGCGGCAGCCGCCGCACATGCCCGTCCCATCGATCATGATCGTATTCAGAGAGACGATTATCGGAGTATCGAACTCAGCAGCGGCAAGGGTGCAGAACTTCATCATGACAGCCGGTCCGATCGAGACTACAAGATCGACATCTCCCTTCTCCAGCATTGCCTTGAGAGGAACCGTGACTACGCCTTTCTCCCCATATGAGCCATCATCGGTGACGATGGTAAGGTCAGGATCGATCGTACGCATCTTATCCTCCTCGATGATAAGCTCCTTCGTGCGGGCACCCATTATGACCGAGACATCATTGCCGGCCTCCTTCATCGCCTTGGCTATCGGATAAAGCGGCGCGACACCTATGCCTCCGCCCACGCATACGACCTTGCCGAACTTCTCTATATGGGTAGGGGAACCCAGAGGGCCAAGCACATTGCCGATCTCATCGCCAACATCAAGCTCTGCCAGGAGATACGTTCCTGCGCCCACGCGCTGGAAGACTATGGTGATGGTTCCCTTCTCCGGATCAGCATCTGCGATCGTGAGAGGGATGCGCTCATTCCAATCTCCGCCTTTCTGGACGATCACGAACTGCCCGGCCTTGCGCTCGCGCGCGATCATCGGGGCTTCGATCTCCATAGAGAACACATCAGGCGAGAACTGCTCCTTCCTTACTATCCTATTCATATGCACTCCGTAACGAGGAAAGTATAACGATATTAAGGATGAAAACCAATCTCCCAGCCCAGCTTCGCATCCGATGCTGGCAGGAAGCCTGCCCGAGAGAAAGGAAAAGGGTGCCATTCCCCTGAAGGAACGACACCCTCTGTGTGCGGTTCGACCGGCTTATCTGCCGATCTTTATATCTATCCTGCCCTTCTCCGCCTTCTTCAGCTTCGGAATCCTTACGGTAAGGATACCGTTCGCGTTATCAGCGGTAATGGCTTCGTGATCCGAATCCTCCGGAAGGATGAATGAGCGGGAGAACTCCGGCAGGCGGATCTCAGAGGAGATCATGCGCCTCTCGGCCCTTGCCCTATCCCTCCTTTCCTTCCATGTGGTGGAAGAGGATATGGTTATCACCCCATCCTTCACCGATATGCTTATATCATCATCGCCATAGCCAGCGACCTCAGCCTCTATCACATACTCACCGTCCGTCTCATAGATATCCACAGGCGGGATCTTCGTCGTGCTTACATCTCCGAAGAAATCAGAGAAGAGCGAATCAAGTCCTGGAAATCCTGGGGTTATGTTTCTGGTTATAACGTATCTCATCTTAAGTCTCCTTATGGGCCATCTCGGCCACACCAATATTTTGCAGGAACCGTGCCAACTATTATATTTTATTTAAATACAATAAATTATATATCATACCTTGATTCAACGCATCCCCACATGCAGCCTAAATTGACACAGCAGGCGCTCATCCGATCCTTTTAGGGTCATTCTGACACTGAGGGGAGGAAAAAAGCGTGAAAAGGTGTACAATCGCCGCATGAGCATAGAGAAAGTAAGGGAATACCTGAGGCAATACGGCAAGGATGGGGATGTGATCGAATTCACGGAATCCTCGGCGACGGTAAGGGAAGCGGCCGCGGACCTTGGAACGGAGGAAGGCCGGATCGCGAAGAGCATGTCATTCATCATAGGCGGCAATCCCGTCATCATCGTGCTTGCGGGAGACGGGCGCATAGACAACAGGAAGTTCAAGGATACCTTCCACGAGAAGGCCCGCATGATACCTCCGGAGGACGTAGAGGCCATGACTGGGCATCCCGTAGGAGGAGTCTGCCCCTTCGCCATCAATGACGGGGTCAAGGTATACATAGATGTATCCGTCAAGCGCTTCGATACGGTCTTTCCCGCAGCAGGCACTCCATCGAGCGCCATAGAGCTGGCTCCGGAAGAGCTATTCATGATATCCCGATCCGCCGGCTGGGTAGATATCGCGAAGCTCTGATCACATCAGAGAAACGGGATCTGTATCGACCTCAAGATAGAGCGATGACGGCAGACGGAAGCGTGACAGAAGCAGCGAGGTGAAACGCAGCAGCAGCGCCATGGACTCTGAACGCAGGAGCACATGATAGCGATAGTACCGTGCCTTGCGCTCCACTGGCGACGGCGAGGCGGAGAAGAATTCCACATCCTCGAAGCCGGGCTCAAGCTCCGCGGCGATACGCTCAAGCTCCTCTGCAGCCTCCCTCGTCCTCGCCTCGCTCCTACCCCTGACAGTAAGGTTTATCAGGCGGGTATAGGGAGGGAACATCGTCTCCTTGCGGCTCCTCATCTCGCTGCGATAGAAGGATTCCAAGTCATTCTCCGCCGCCGCGCGGATCGCAGGAGTCATCGGCTGGGACGTCTGGATCACCACGCGTCCATCGTCACGGTATCGCCCTGCCCTGCCCGCGACCTGATGCAGCAGGTCGAAGGTCCTCTCTGCGGCACGGAAGTCAGGGACCGAGAGCGATGAGTCCGCATTCATCACGCCCACGAGAGAGACAAGCGGGAAGTTCAATCCCTTCGCGATCATCTGGGTGCCGAGCAGTATGTCGATGCGGCCCTCACGGAAGCCCTGCATGATCTCCTGCGTGTTTCCCTTATGCTCTGCCGCCGTATCGGTATCGAGCCGCGCTATCACAGCCTGCGGAAAGAGCGCGCGTATCTCCTGCTCGACATTCTCCGTGCCATAGCCATGGGGAGAGAGATCATAGGAGCCGCATTCCGGGCAGACCTTCACAGGAGGGCCGGAATAGCCGCAGGTATGGCATACCAGCCTCCCCTCCCTCTTATGATAGGTAAGGGAGACGGAGCAGTTGGGACAGGTTATCACATGGCCGCATGATGCGCATGCGTAGCCATATGTATAGCCCCGCCTGTTCAGGAAGAGCAGCACTCCGCGCTTCCGGTCAAGGCACTCGCGTATCGCACTCTCTAGCTCAGGCGTCACATTGCGCCTGGAACCGATCGAATTAACGACATCAATGCGGGGATAGCGGCCATCCCCGACCCTATTCATCATATCGATACGGAAGATGCGATGCTCGAGCATGAGCTTCCACGCCTCCAATGACGGAGTCGCGCTTCCCATGATGAACTCCGCGCCTTCCTTAGCCGCCCGGTACTGGGCGACCTGCCTGGCATGGTAGCGAGGAGCGGAACCGGACTTGTAGGATGTCTCATGCTCCTCATCCAGTATGATGAGCCCAAGGTTCCTGAACGGCGCGAAGACGCTGCTCCTGGCTCCTATCACGATATCCACATCGCCGGATGCGATCTGATGCCACGCACGCAGCCGCTGTGATGGAGTGAGTGCGGAATGAAGGATGGCGACACGGCCCGAGAAGCGCGAATACACCTCATCGGAAAGCTGCTCAGAGAGCGTTATCTCCGGAACCATGTACAGAACCTGCCTTCCCTTCGCTATGATATCCTCCGCCCGGCGCAGGTAAACCTCGCTCTTACCTGATCCCGTGACGCCGAAGAGGTAGTACACCGAGGCACGTTCCTCGCGAAGCAGCGAAATAGCCTTCTCCTGATCATCAGAGAGACGCTCAATGGGCCGGAACGACACAGGCTCGTAGAACGGGCTCATCTCGCTCTCCCGGCGGCCGGATGGTATCATCATGGACAGAGACTGTCCCGTAGGCGTGAAGTACATCGACCGCATCCAGCGCGCTATATCCAGGAGATGCCCATCGAACACCGGGTCCTTGTCGAGGATGCGCTCTATCGCCTTAAGCTCATAATCTCCCTTCGGCCTCTCATCGGAAACCGAGATTATGAAGCCTGTCATCCGCCTCCGTCCGAACGGAACGATCGCCCGCTTCCCGAATGAGGCCTCTTCCTCCATCCCTTCCGGCACGATATAGCTATAGCTGGCCTCATATGGGAGCTGCAGCAGAAGCTCGGCGTACCTCAACGAGCGCTCCTTCCCTCAAGCCCAAGCTCACGGCGGACAAAGAGGAAGTTCTCCCAGATCGGACGGCGGAGAGAGGGATCGGAGGCATACTCCTCAAGGGAAGGAGAGACATATGCAGGGATATGGTTGATGGTATAGCGCCTGCCCATAAGGCTCGTTATCGGCTCGCTCCGCCGGAGCATGTAGGATGCAGCGGCGCTGCCAAGGACCATGATCGCACCGGGCCTGTACTCCTCCATCTCGCTCCTCAGATGGGCACGGCAAGCGTCTGCGCACTCCGAGGAGAAGGCAGGGACAGGGCATTTGATGACCGATGTGAGCGACCACTCTCCCTCAGAGAGGAGCAGGGAGTCCTTCCACCAGCGGCGGAATGAGTCTATCCTCGTTCCCTCAAGCATCATCTGCCCGTCAGGGACGCCCAGGATGAACATCAGCCTTGAGCCGCGCTTGAGCATCGGGCGAGGCATGACCGTGCGCGAGAGATAGCCGCTGCAGTCATGGCAGGATGAGAGATCATCGGAGCGCGATGCAGGCCTTGCCGGAGACGCAGGATCCTTAAGCTCATATGAAACGACGTCTCCCGACTCGGCAAGGGGATCTGAAGAGAATACCCTTCCGGCCTCATCGATGAGCGACATAAGATACTCGCGTGTCTCCTTATTCTCCATATCTGTCCTCGAACCACTGATACTCATCCGGATCATAGCCCACATGAGCCAGGTAAAGCCCATCTGGAGGAGCGGTCCTGAGCGCGAGGCGCCTGTCACAGCCATCGAGACGTGCCTTGAAGGATTCCACAGGCTCACCCGACAACGCGCTGTCGATCATCGTCCCCACCATGCTCCTCACCTGATGGTACAGGAATGCGTTTCCTGCCGTCCTATATCTTAGCACAGGTGCGCCGTATGCATCGGTAATCGTATCCCATTCGGATATGTAGATATCCCTGACGCGGGATGAGGAAGCATCGCGGGCCGAGGCAAAGGTGGTGAAGTCATGCGTGCCGAAGAGCAGCGCGGCATATGAAGAGAGGAGATCCTGCGGAGGAAGCACCCTCAGCGGCGTGACGCGGCCGCTATCGAATGGAAGCATCGCGGCACCTTCCTTCACCAGATACCAGTACTCGCGGGACATCGTCGAATAGCGCGCATGGAAAAGAGGCGGCGCAAGGGAGGAGGAGAGAACCCTTATGCTCTTGGGCAGCCTGGTATTGAGTATGATCGCAAACCGCTGGGGATCTATCGTGGAGGCCGTGTCGAAATGACAGGCCTGATCAAGGGCATGGACGCCGCTGTCCGTTCGTCCTGAGCCATAGGCCATGGTACGGCAGCCAAGCACCTCGGTCAGCACCGATGATATCGTCTCCTGCACGGAGGAAGCCCCATCCTGCGCCTGCCAGCCATGGAAGGCCGAGCCATCATAGGCGACACGGAGCATGATACGCCTCTCGCCCTCCTTCGGCAGGTCATAGACCTCAGGACGCTTCCAGTCGCTTCTCACTCCGCCACCACCATCGCAACAGCATACTCGCGCTCATGGGATATCGAAAGATGGAACGAAAGGCCGGATGAGACGGAGAGGGCACGGCCCTCAAGATGGAAGTATGGCTTTCCAGCCTCATCCTCCCTCACCGTTATCTCCCTGAGGGAGAATCCCCTTATGCCTGTCCCCAGGGCCTTGGAGAACGCCTCCTTCGCGGCGAAGCGCGAGGCAAGATATTCAGGACCGGAAGAAGCCGAAATCTCCTCTGGAGAGAAGATCCTCTCCAGGAATCGCCTCTCCTTCCCTTCGAAGCGGCTGCATCTGCATATATCCACGCCAATGCCCCTTATCACAGGCCCTTTTCCTCAAAGAGTATCCTGACGCTGGAAGGACGCGCAGAGACGGTAAGGCCGTCAGCCGTGAAGATATCACCATCGTAATCAAGGGTTATAGGAACACGGGTGATGCCCGCGCCGGAGACATCCGAGAAGTCGGCATAGGCCTTTATATGCACAGGATCGACGAGATAGATGATGCTGTCATCGCCGGTTATCACGACATCGACGGTGCTGGGAATGAGGGAGAGAGCCTCATAACCGGATGGAAGCGTAACATCCAGGGGAATCGTCACCACCCTGTCATTGATGTTCAGGAACCGCACCGATATGACGATGAAGAGCGCGATCAGAATCGAGAATATCTTGGCCACCCAGTTATTCAGGAGCGTGGATATGATCTTACTCTGCTTCATTCACGGCCTCCTTCGCATCCTGCGGCAGCACATCGCGGTAGCTGAACAGCGACAGGAGGGTGCGCTTTATCGTCGAATTCGAGAGGTTGTAGTAGATATTGGCATTATATGCCAGGGATATCGCGCCAGTCTCCTCAGAGACGACAAGCACGATGGCGTCAGACGCCTCCGCAAGCCCGAGCGCGGCCCTGTGCCTTGTCCCGAACGTGGCCTTTATCCCCTTCTGCTCAGAAAGCGGCAGATAGCAGGCAGCATAGGCGATCCTGCCGCCTATGACCACCGCGGCCCCGTCATGGAGCGGCGTATCATGATCGAATATCGTCAGGAGCAGCGTGGATGAGAGATCCGCGTTCACCTTCGTCCCGGAATCAAGTATCGACTGGATATCAGTATGCCTCGGGAAGACGATCAAGGCTCCCCTCTTCTTCTCAACGAGTATGTTGCAGGCATTGAGTATTGAATCGATCTGCTCGCTCGTCGTCTGCACGCCGATGCGGAAGAACCTCGACTTCCTCGTGAACGAGGAGGAGAAGGCGCGGCGCAGCTCCGGATGGTAGAAGACGCACAGGATCATCAGGAACGGAAGCAGGAGCTTCTCGATTATCAGCGTCAGCACGTCGAGGTCCAGGACAGAGAAGATCAGATAGGCGATCGCTACCGTGAATATGATGCCCAACATCTCCGTCGCCTTCGTATCGGATATCGCGACATATATGCGGTAGATCACGAAGGCCAGCACCGCTGTCTCCAAGAACAATCTCACATAGCTTAACGCACTCAGCTCCGCGAATACCTGGAACATTCCATCTCCTTCCTTGCAGAATCGTAACTTGTTTTGCCTTGCCTTGTCATCCGATTATCACCTCGATTGTACCACAGAGGAGAAAGGAAGGCTCCTGGCATCGAAGCCATGCAGGGAGGATTCGACAGCGCTCCTGTCGGCAACCACCGCGATAGCCCCATCGGAGAGGGAGGAAAGGAAGCGGTCACGCGAAGCCATTATATCATCCCTGGTCAGGGCAAGGATCTCACGGCGCTTGCGTTCCCTGTCCTCATCGGCGATGCGGTAGAGGATCCTCCTGATATCCACAAGGGATCTGATCGCGGGAACAGTCGGCTTGAGGGAACGCGATAACTCGGCGATAAGCGCATCGGAAAGCTGTGAATCGGTGACGCTGAATCCCTCGACAGCCTTCCTCAGGTCGCCGATCGTACCGTCAAGGCGAGGATCACGGTAGGAATAGAACGACCATATCCTCTCGATGTAGTCAAGATAGGCACCTACGCCATACGCGCCTCCCTTCTCCCTCACCAGGTTCCAGAGGCCGGTCGTGGAGAGGATCGAGAGGAATATCCTGTCAGCTGAGGAGAGCGGGTCCGGCATGGACCGGGCCCGTCCAGCCATGCCGATGAACGAGACAGGGGAAGACAGCGTGAATGCGGAGAGATGCGGAAGAGGCGGAACGATCCGGTCGATCCTCCCGGCCCTGCTTCCTTCCGGAAGGGCGGACAGGAAGCGCCTCGCAGCCTCGGCAGCCTTCCCGATATCCTCGCTCTCCGCAGTCACATGTACGGTAGCCCTCCCCTTAGCAATGATCTTATCCCTGATCGCGATAAGCCTCCTTCCAAGCACGGAGGCATCTGAGGAGAGCATATCCTCGACCGTATACCAGCAGCTTATGCCCGAAAGCCTCTCGCCGATATATAGCGAAGGGCTGAGAGATGCCGCTGCGGCGCTCATGGCATAGGTCTGTCCGCTCTGGACTATCGAGCTCTGGTAATCCGTTGAGATATCCGTAAGGGCCGCGCGGATCCTCTTCCCATCATCGATCCTCCCTTCCATGAAGAGGCGCAGGAAGAGGTCAAGCCCATCCTTCTCCAGCCCGGGAAGCGACTTAAGGCGGCATACCAGGAATACCCTGGCCTCGCCGTCGACAGTGGAACCGGACTCGACGAAGAAGGCATAGCCTCCGGAGACGAACCGAAGCTCCGTCTGCAGCGTCGAATAGTCCATATCACCGGCATCGCACATCGAGAGCATGCGTGAATAGAGGTTCGCGTAATCAAGCTCATCGTAATCCAGGTCTGATATATCGAACACGATATCCGTATAGACGACGCCGCCCGTGACCATCGGGGCGGAGATCACCTGTCCGCTGATCTCATGCGCTATCCTTTCAAAGGATGACGGAAGATCGCCTACCTCAAGCCTTGGCACTGAGGAAAGCGCCTCAGTGGAATCAGGACGGGCCTGGAACGCGTCGAATGCAGCCTCCTCCTGGGCAGAGTACTCTCCCTTCCTTTCCTCAAGCACCTCTTCTATCGCGCTGTCTATGCGCTCCCTCTCCATGCTGTCCTTGCGTACCACGGCAAGCAGGCGGTGGGGGTTATCGATGAGGTTGCGCTCGATCCAATGCTCAAAGAAGCGGTGATCCTCGCCCCATCGCCTACGGATAGAGGCTATGATCGCCGAAGGAGCGAGCATGAGGGCTGGATCGGTACCGAACGTGAGGGCCTTCTCCGCCTGGAAGAAAAGCCGCATTCCCATCGGCATGCCTCCGGGAATCTCCTTGAGGGAGAACTCCATGCGCCTGATGGCGGCCTCTATCGCCCTCTCCCCGAAGCCATCGCTGACGATCTTGCGAAGGGATGAGAGTATATGCTCCTCTATCCTCTCCGCGTCCTCCTCCCTGGCTCCAGAGAAGCCGGCAGAGAACACCAGATCGCGATAGCTTGATGACATGCCGCTCTCCGATGAGAGATCCGTGCCGAGATCCGATTCGGCGATCGCCTTATATAAAGGACAGCCGGATGAGCCAAGCAGAAGGTCCACCATCAGCGAAAGAAGCGTACTCTCCCCGGCCCTGGCATTATCCCCGAGGAGCCAGGAGACCATGACCGAGGCTCCCTCATCGCCAGCCTCGGCCGGAGACGAGGCAACTGCCTTGCGCGGAATGCTCCAGCGCCGGGCCGGCAGGATGCGCTCAGTCCTGACGCCTCCCTCACGGCAGGCAAGATATTCCCTGTCCAGGAATGATAGCTTCTCCCATATATCCATATCCCCATAGAGGAAGAGCGTCATGTTGGCAGGAACGTAGAACCTTGAATACGCGTCCTTATACTCCTGATACGTCAGGCGGCAGATCTCCCTTCCGTCACCGCCCGATTCATGCTGATACGGGGAGTCCCCGAAAAGCGGCTTCGTGGAAAGCGAGGAGAGGACGAACTCATGCTCTGCCATCTCGCCCAGCATCTCGGAGAACACCACGCCCTCGAAGTGCAGGCCGCCCTTTCCTGAAAGCCTTATGCCTTCCTGCATGAATGTCTCCTTCCTCAGAAGAGGAGAGAAGACGGCGTCGGTATAGATGGAAAAGATATTGTCAAAGTCCTTCATCACCGTGGACGCCGCAGGATAGTACGTCCTGTCAACGCCTGTAAGCGCGTTGAGAAAGGTATTGCAGCTGTTGCGGGCAAGGAGCATGAAGGGATCCTTCACAGGATAGCGCTCGCTCCCGGCAAGCACGGTATGCTCTATTATATGCGAGATTCCCTTGCCGTTCTCAGGCGGTGTATAGACCGTATAGCAGAAGAAGCGCTCGCTATCGGAAGATCGGACGAAGTAGACCTTGAAGCCTGTCCTCTCATGCTCGAACAGCACGCCTTCAGCCTTATAATCAGGAAGATTGCTGACATCGACGACCCTGAACCCGGAACCACGCCGGCCTTTCTCGATATGATCCATGTGACGAACTTAGCATTGTTTGACGGGGAAGGCAATCCACGCTACAGTCTTTCCATGCTTTATATCGGACCACATGTATCTATCGCATCATCGGTGGCGCTTGCCCCGGAGAGAGCCTCCGCGCTCGGAGCGACTGGCTTCGCGATATTCACCAAGAACCAGAGGGTATGGAGCGCCGCAGCGCTTGAGGATGAGAGCATCGCCGCCTTCAGGACAGCAATGGAAAGGCATGGCTATTCTCCGGATGCCGTCCTCCCCCATGCAGGCTATCTAATCAATCCGGCGACTCCGGACGAGGATCTGAGAAGGAAGTCAGAGGCGCTCTTCTCCGATGAGGCAGGGCGAGTCATCACGCTGGGGCTGAGCACGATCAACATCCATCCCGGCGCATACAAGGAAGGAGAGCGCAGGGACGGGCTTGAGCGCTCGGCGGCCATGATGGACAGGATCCTTGACGCCTACCCCACGCTCAGGATAGCGGTGGAGAACACGGCGGGAGCAGGAACGGTGCTTGGCTCGACATTCGAGGAGCTTGACCAGCTGATCTCCCTTTCCCGGAACGAGGACCGGCTCGGGATCACTCTCGATACGGCGCATCTCTTCGGAGCGGGCTATGATGTCAAGGAGGATATCACAGGCGTGATGGACTCCTTCCTCTCACGCTTCGGCCGCGATAAGCTCTACGGGATGCATCTGAATGACTCGAAGGTCCCGCTTTCCTCGCACAAGGACAGGCATGAGAGCCTCGGCCTCGGCCTGATCGGCATGGAGGCTTTCATGGAGATCGTACGCATGGATGCCGCAGATGGCATTCCCCTCGTGCTTGAGACGCCGGATGAGTCAAGATGGAAGGATGAGATAGCCACCCTCCTCTCCGTCTCTAGAGGTACCTGAGGAGCATTCCTCCCGCGATCCGGGCCCCACGCTCGAACGCCAGCCGCTCAGCGCTCTCCGCATCCTCACCTCTCTCAGAGACGAAGACCGTCCTCTGTGCGATCAGGTCCGCCGTATCGGTATCGATGATCGATACTCGGCCATCGATGCGCACATAGACGGAATCGAAGGCCTCGCGGTAATCAGAGAGGCCTAGATATACCGTCACGATATATCGCTTATCAGGATAATCCCTTATGAGGGAGGCAAGCATATCAGCCTCATCCTCTCCCATCGCAGCCACCGTCTCATATTCCAGCCCGGCAGTGCGCAGCTGGTCAGAAAAGGCCGTCATGGCATCATCGGAATAGAGGAAGCGGCCATCCATCATGTATGAAGCGACTGCTATTATCGTATCCTCAGGAGGGAAGGCCGGCGGAATGGCATAAGGATAGGCAACGCTCCGGGCCGCCACAAGCTCCAGCAGAGGATCGATGAACCCTTCTTCGCTCTTTAGCCTTATCGCCTCTATGATATCCTCCGGAAGATGGACCGAAAAGCGCAGCGTCCCTCTCCTTGCAGTATAAGGATTAGTCACATTGAACTCGAAGCGGCCATTGCTTCCGCTCATTGCAGAGACGCTATCCTCGAAGAGATTGCCGGAATTATCCATCATCGTATAGCTGACATCGATACGGCCATTGCGGACAGGAGGAGGGAAAGGCCCCTTGTCCCTGGTGACGGAGACAAGGCAGATGGCATCGCCATATGGCTTATCGACCCTTATCGTTATATTGGAAACGTACTCCATGGCCCTTGCAAGAAGGTCCTCCGGGGCATAGCGCCCTGCCTCCTGATTCCCATCAAGGGAAAGGGAGAGAGCGGCAAGGACATCCTCAAGCGCCGCCGTATCCTCATTGGCGCGGTAATGGGCAGAGGCTGAGGAGAGGAGCCTGCCTATATCATTCTCCCGCTCTATGGCATCGAGGTACTCCTCG
The DNA here is from genome assembly GCA_944389145.1 of uncultured Spirochaetaceae bacterium. GTDB lineage: Bacteria > Spirochaetota > Spirochaetia > Sphaerochaetales > Sphaerochaetaceae > Ornithospirochaeta. Next base: position 3,522 of record CALXLH010000026.1, on the reverse strand, counting down.
CTACGCTGGGCATAGAAGCTCTCTGAAGGAGTGACTGCCAGTATGAAATGATAGTACCCCCCGTCGGCAGCTACCGAGTAAGTGCCATTGACATACGTCCCGAACATGCTTATGCGATCGGTGCTGTAGAACTCCCTGTAGTATGGGATAAGCACGGAGATGCCAAGCTCTCCCTCCATCGCTTCCAGGACATCGCGATAAGCCCCTGCCCTGGCCTCGCTCTCCGTATTGCCGAAGCCTTCCCCGACGAAGACGACGGAATCAGGAACGCGAGGAGGATCGAGTATCCAGTCCGGACCATCGACGGGAACGAAGCCGGAGGCGCATGAGAAAAGGAGAAGAAGTGCCATCAGAAGCGGTATGATACGTCTCAGAAGCGGCCTCCCCCTCCGAGGATCAGCATATGCTCTCCCTGGAAACTAAGATATCCGAGCCTCCAGAAGAACGATGGGGTCGGAGAATGCTCATAAGAGACGGAGAAGCGGCCCTTCCAGTCGAAGCCATCAGGTCCAGCGCCTAGGAGAAGCGATGCATCGGCCTGTATCCTGCCCTCCTCGATAAGCGTGAAGGAGAAGGTCGGGAATATCCTCCAGAGATCAAGCGATGCGCCTATGCCTATGCCTCCATAGCAATAGGACTCACCGCCGCTCAGCCGGTAGGTCAGGGAGAGCAGCGGCATGAATGGATAGATCAGGTCGGAGCGTCCGACAGCCCCCGTCACCTCGACCGATGGAGAGGAGAAGTCAAAGCCGGTGGCAGCCGTCAGCGACAGCGTCCACTCCCCTCTCTCCTCAAGCCGAAGCCCGGGAACGGGATCCGAAAGGAACACAGGCTCCAGAAGCACGGCTCCGTCATAGCGCTCGGCAACCTCGAACAGGCCTCGCACGCGATCATCTGAGTCCACGGCGGCAAGCCTGATGCCCCTGCGGTAATAATCGGAGGAAAGGAACGAATACGACCCCTGATAGACATAATCCAGCCTGAGACCGGGAGCCATCAGGGACTCCTCGTAGAAGAGGATGTTCCTTACCTCAGCCTCCACGGAATCAAGAAGCTCCTCCCTGTCGCGCCCTATCGCATTGACAGTAAGCGAAAGATCACCCGAGACAGCCTCGAACGTGGCAAGGGTACGGTCTTCGAATGTCTGGGTATCCTCCTCATAGCCGGAGATACGCACGAATATATCACCCCGGCCCTCCGTCCAGCGTGCGATGCTATCCTCAAGCGTTCTCCTGACGTCGCCAGGCACGGAATCATCAAAGACGATCTCATTCGCATTAAGGGATAGCACAGGAAGCATCAGCAGCAGAAGCAGAAGGAGCCGTCTCATCTGGAGACCCCCTCTTCCACGATGGCAAGCACGAGATCCGCAGCCCTTCCCATCGCCTCGACAGCCACCCATTCCCGGCAGGAATGGAGATTATGGCCACCGGTGAAGATATTTGGAGACGGAATCCCGCGCTCTGCAAGCCTTGCGCCATCGGTACCGCCCCTGATGATGCGCTCATCCAGCGCCTGCCCGATCCTTCCTGCGGCCCTGCGGATCGCCTCATATGCCTCAGGATGGAGGATGTTCGCCTCCTTCATGTTCCTGTACTGGATATCAGCAGAGACATCGGCACGCACGCGGTACAGAAGCTCAGCGCTCCTTGCAGCAGCCTTGACGGCCTCTATGCGCCGCTCAAGCTCCGTAAAGTCAAAATCCCGCAGGAAAAGCGATACGGAAGCTTCTCCCGCCGTTCCACAGATGCTATCCACGCCATAGTAGCCATAGCGTCCATCGGTCGCCTCAGGGCTCTCCGAGGAAGGAAGCGATGACACGATATGGCAGGCTGCGGTGGCGGCATTATGAATGCGTCCCCGTCCCGATCCAGGGTGCACGACATCGCCGGTGATCCTTATCGATACGGACGCGGCATTGAAGCACTCCGTCTCCACCTCTCCCTCACGCTCGCCATCGATCGTATAGCACCTCTTCGACACCATCCTCCCATAAGGGAAGGCATCCATCCCGGATCCAGTCTCCTCATCTGGGGTGAAGAAGACCTCGATCGTCGGATGAGGGATGCCATCGGAGACGATCTTCTCAAGCACAGCAAGGATTATCGCGATGCCGGCCTTATCATCGGAGCCAAGAAGCGTATCGCCAGATGATGTGATGATCTCAGAGCCTATGTAATCAAGAAGGTCAGAATCGGATGAAGGATCGATGACAGCGCCATCAAGGACTATCGGAGAGCCATCATATGAGGATATGACCCTCGGCCTGACCCCGTTTCCCGCAACAGCATCTGAGGTATCGACATGGGCCATCAGCGCCAGAGGAATGCCAGGGGCGTTGCCATCGAGCGTCCCCATCACGACCTTCTCCTCACCGTAGTACGTCCTGAGGCCAAGCTCCTCAAGCTCCTCAATGAGCGCTCTCTGCAGCGCCTCCTGACCTTCGGTCGTAGGACGCCGCTTCCCCACCATCGAGGAATCTGACATCGTATCATAAGACACATAGCGGAGAAATCTGTTCCTAATGGCCTCTCTAGGTATCATAGGAGGATTATCGCACACAAAAGCGCAGAAGGGACAGGCCCTTGGAGCCTGAAATGAAATGGCCGCTTATGACCATTGACGCCCGTATTCCTCCCCCCTGATAATCTTATCAAGGAGCGAGAAGATGGCTACGGAATCATTCAGCAGGACATTCGAGGTGAATACGGACTGGGGCATCAAGAACCTTGAGAAGGCCATCGATGAAGGCTCGGTATCCGTCAGGCGGGTAAAGACTCCCGAATATCAGAAGAAGTTCAAGGAGATGACCACGATAACGGAAGAGGATTGTGAAAAGCTCAGAAAGGCCTATGGGGTGGATAAATGAGGGTATTCACACTACCAAGATTCATCTCAACCCTGGGTGATGAAGAATCAAGGAAGGCATTATCCGAATTCTCCGTTGAGAGAAACCTTGATGTTCAGAGATTCATAAGGGAAAGTGCCATTCCATATCAAAAGGCTCACAATTCGCGGGCATATCTGCTAGTTGACGATTCCTATAGGCTTAAGGGCTACTTCACCCTGTCCCTTGCCTGCATGAGGATACCGGAAGGGATATCAAACACGATGAAGCGGAAGATGAGAGGCTATGGCCGCAACTCAGCCTCCACCGTCCCCTGCTTCCTCCTTGGTCAGCTTGCACGTGAGGATTCCACGCCGAAGGGTATGCTCAGCCTTGAGGATATCGTGGATATGGTCACAGGCTATGCCCTCAACGCACAGGAGTATGTAGGTGGTCGCTTCATCTCATTGGACTGTACCGACGAGCTTGTGGGACTCTATGAGGCAAATGGCTTTCAGAGGATAAACAAGACCAAGGAACTCAATCAGATGATAATGTTCATCGCATGAAGATGGGCTGTCCCCGCACAAGCTAAGAGACAGCCCGTTTATAAACTTTCGGAAGATCAAGGTCGCCCATGATCCTCATTCCTGATTCAATGGGCCGCGTCCGCTCAGGCTAAGACACGGCCCGTT
>CALXLH010000025.1 GCA_944389145.1 uncultured Spirochaetaceae bacterium | reverse complement strand
CAGCCATTACTATCATGACAACCAGATACTCAAGGCCGATACCAGGGAGCTCTCCCTTACGAGGATAAGGCTTGTCTCATCCCTCCTTACGATGATGAAGAACGGCTTTGCCCTTATCGGCATACCGTATCTTGAATCCATGTGAGCTAGGCTGGGATATCATTAAGGCCCCACCATGAAAATGGGATGGGGCCTTCCTATTGCTTACTGTCAGCTGAGCGCCGCCTTGGCTATCCTGGCTCGCATCGACGTCCTGTTCTTCCATGCCCGGAAGAAGAATATGAAGCAGACGATGTGAGCGGTGAATGTTACTGCCCATGAGACAGGATAGGAGAGATAGAGGACGAAGAGCGAGTGGTGGGCGCGGAATATCGTGTATATCCAGATGATCCTGAGTCCGCATGCTCCTGCCAGGGATACGATTGTCGGAGCTATCGAGTATCCTAGTCCCCTTATCGAGCCGCAGGCCGTATCCATCAGGCCGCAGAGGAAGTATGGCAGGCAGGCTATCCACATCCTCTCTATTCCGTATTCTATCACCTCCGGATCCGTGGTGTAGATCCCCAGGAGCTGCCTGCCGAAGAGCGTTGCCGTTCCGCCCAGGACCATGCCGACTATGGTGACTATCCCAAGGCATGAGAGAAGTATCGGTACGATCCTCTCTGTCTTCCTTGCTCCGACGTTCTGGCTCGTGAAGCTCGTCGATGCCTGATAGAGCGAGTTCATCGCTGTATATACGAATCCCTCGATATTGCTTGAGGCGGCGCTTCCTGCCATGGCTATCGAGCCGAATGAGTTTATGGATGACTGTATCAGTACGTTGGATATGCTGAAGACCGCTCCCTGTATTCCTGCAGGCAGGCCTATCTTGATGATCTGCCTAAGCTTCTTCGGGTATATCCTCAGTTCATGGAGGCTGAGCCTGTATGCTGCGTCCGACCTTATCATGCAGCGTAGCACGAGTGCTGCCGATGTGTATTGCGATATTATCGTCGCAAGCGCGACTCCGGCGACTCCCATATGGAAGACGATTACGAAGAACAGGTTGAGGAAGACGTTTATCACCCCTGCAGTGAAGAGATATGCCAGCGGCCTCTTCGTATCTCCGATCGCACGGAGTATCCCGGCTCCGAAATCATATGTCATCAGCGCAGGCATTCCAATGAAGACTATCCTCATGTACAGCACTGCCTGATCGATGACGTCATAAGGCGTGCCCATGAGCGTCAGCAGCGGCCTGGCCAGCAGGAGGCCAAGCACCACGAGTATCGTTCCGGAGAGGAAGGAGAGCAGTATGGAGGTATGCACCAGCTCGTGGATGTTGTCGTTCTCCTTTGCCCCGTAGTAGCGGGCCATGAGCACGCTGCTGCCTATCGACAGGCCTAGGAATATGTTGATGATCAGGTTGTTCAGCGCTCCTGTGGAGCCGACGGCGGCCATGGCCTGGCTGCCTGTGAACTGTCCGACGACGATTATGTCTGCGGCATTGAACAGGAGCTGCAGTATTCCAGAGAGCATCAATGGAATCGCGAACCGGAGGATCTTCGGTATAAGGGGACCTGAGCACATGTCTATTTCATAGGAACGCTTCATATCAGGCATCATAGACCTGCTCATCAATGCTTTCCATGTGGTTTTCATCGGATTTAGACAGATGTGGTTCTTTCTGGATAATCCGGCAATAAGGATTAAAAAAAGGAGGAACATCCTCTGTTCCTCTCGCATATATCGGCCTTGATCCATTGGAGGCCATTCATATTCTGGCCATATGCTACACGATGGACTCCTTCCTGTAATCAAGAAGAGGTGAAATCTCCGTTAATTCCTCTCGCTTCGGCGAAGCAGCGCCGCAAAGAGCCTTGCATCCTTCAGGAAATCCGCATCACCGTCGTCAAGGAGCCCCTCTAGATGCTGGATCAGGAGCGCGGAGAAAAGCTCTGGTATGAATCCTTCCCTATATCCTAGCGATGAGATAAGCACGTCGATCTGGCTCTGTATCATCAGATGGATGGCCCTCGCTTCCTCTCTTGCCCTCTCGTCGGCATATCGGAGCGAATAGACTGTCCGTAGGTAGGGGAGGGTATCCTCTGCCGTGAAGATGCGGCTCCAGCCTTCCGCTGCCCGTGACAGCACATCCTCCTCCGTCCCTTCCAGCGATAGCCTGAATCCTCTTGCCATCAGCCTTCTGTGCCCTAGCTGGAAGATATGCTCAAGTATGTCCTCCTTTGCCTTGAACCAGTGATAGAGGCTGGCCTTGTTCACCCCGATATGCTCTGCAAGCGTGCTCATCGTCAGCTTGTCGATTCCTTCGAATGCGATTATATCCAGCGCCGCATCCGCTATCTCGTCCTTGCCCTTTATCTTCATACCTAAGATTATCTAACGAACGTTTGGTTTATATCAATGATTTCGGCTGCGCTTCCGCACTTTTTCCTCCTAACCGGGTAGCGGTCCTCCCGCTGATTGATGCAGAATACCTGCGATAAAGGAAAACACATGTACGCACTAGTAGAAATCCTCGGCAGGCAGTACAAGGCAGAAGAAGGTGCCAAGCTGGTTGTCGACAAGCTTTCTCTGGAGGAAGGCTCCTCCTATGAGATTGAGAAGGTTCTGGCAGTGGTCGATGGAGAGAACGCCAGGTTCGGCGCTCCCTATGTTGAGGGTGCGAAGGTAACGGCGACGGTCGGCTCGGAGTTCAGAGGCGAGAAGGTCAAGGTCTACAAGTTCCGCAGAAGGAAGGGTTATAGAAGGACCCAGGGACACAGGGAGACCTATACCACGATCACGATCAATAAGATCGAAGGCTAAGGAGGAAGGAAATGGCACATAAGAAAGGTGGCGGTTCTTCCCGCAATGGACGCGATTCCAACGCACAGCGCCTTGGTGTTAAGAGATTCGGTGGTCAGTTCGTTAAGGCAGGAGAGGTCATCGTACGCCAGCATGGCACGAAGATCCATCCGGGACAGAATTGCGGATGCGGCAAGGATTACACGCTCTTCGCTCTTGTCTCAGGTACAGTGCTCTTCCATGAGAGGAAGAACAGGAAGTACTGCTCTATCGTTGCTAGCGAGGCTAAGGCCGAGTAAGGATGTTCGGTTTTTCCGACGAGACATATATTGATGTAGCTTCCGGCAATGGGGGACACGGCTGTGTCTCCTTCCGCCGGGAGAAGTTCGTCCCCAAGGGCGGTCCGGACGGTGGTGACGGAGGCCGAGGAGGGGACGTTGTCTTTGTCGTGCGCTCGAATCTCAGGACGCTCGGGCATCTGAAGCTCCAGCGTTCGTTCCGTGCTGAGAACGGCAGGCCCGGCCAGGGAGCCCGATGCGCGGGGCGCAACGGCAGGGATGTTGAGATTCCCGTTCCGCCTGGAACCGTGATCCGTGATGCCCAGACTGGAGAGCTGATAAAGGACCTGACCGATGTCGATCGCTATGTCTTCCTCCAAGGAGGAAAGGGCGGACTCGGAAACTGGCATTTCCGCAACGCGGTCCGTCAGGCTCCGAAATACGCGCAGCCTGGCTTTCCTGGAGAGGAGATGCGTGTCGGGCTGGAGCTGCAGATCATCGCGGATATCGGGCTGGTGGGCTTCCCGAACGCAGGCAAGTCCTCGCTCATAAACCTCTTCACCAATGCTAGGAGCAAGGTCGCCGGCTATCCGTTCACGACGAAGATACCGGTGCTTGGAGTCCTGCGCGATGGGGATCAGGATGTGATCATCGCTGATATCCCGGGGATAATCGAGGGGGCGAGCGAAGGTGCTGGAATGGGATATAAGTTCCTCCGGCACATCTCGCGGACGAAGGGACTATGCTATATGGTGGACCTTTCCGCTGATAACTGCCTCGAAGCCTATGATATCCTCTCTTCGGAGCTTGCGAAGTACAGCGAGGAGCTTGCGGGCAAGGAGCATATCCTTATCGGAACGAAGATCGATGAGGATGGCGCGGAAGAGCGGTTCTCTGAGCTGAAGGCGAAGTACAGGAATATGAAGGTCCTGCCGCTCTCGATCTATATGGACGATCTTGTCGATGATGTGAGGAAGGCCCTCCTCGAGCTTTCGGGTGAGAGGAAGGAAGAGGGCTTCACGTCAAGGATGGATACCGATGCCCATTACAGGGATGAGGCCTAGGACCGCGCTTCTCGGGGGATCGTTCGACCCTCCCCATCTTGGTCATATCCATCTGATGCATGAGGTCGCTGTCCTCACGCCGATCGGGCGCCTTATCGTGATTCCCGCGAATATCTCGAACTTCAAGCAGGATTCGAGGCCTGCGTCATTCCATGACAGGGCGGCTATGCTCCGGCTTCTTGTGTCTGACTACCGCGCGATGTTCCCGTCAGATGTGCTTGATGTGGAGGTATCATGCTGGGAAGGAGAGCAGGGCGGCGTCAGCTATACCTCTGACACCATCAGGCATTTCCTTCCGGATATCGAGGATGGCGGCCGCGTGAATTTCATCATCGGTGATGATATCCTCGCTCGGCTAAGCAGCTGGCACGACTATGGCTATCTCTGCTCTAATGTCCGCTTCTGGTGCTTCTCCCGTGGTGATAAGGCATCGCCGCCGGAAGGGGCTGATGTCGTGATGATTCCCAGCGAGATACTTGCCGCATCCTCCACCGAGATCCGTGGCGGTGATGAGAAGATGCTCTCCGAGAGCGTAAGGAAGTATATCCATGAGCATGATCTATACAGAGCTTGAGGCTTTCGTAAGGGCGAGGCTGCCTGAAAGGAGATTCCAGCATTCCCTCGGTGTCGTGGAGATGTCCAGGAGCCTTGCAGGGCGATTCGGACTGTCTGTGCTTGACGCCTCCTCTATCGGCATATACCACGATGCCTACAGGTATGACTGTGATGATTCGACCGCATCCTACTGCCGTTCCAAGGGCATAGAGGTCTTCCCCGAGGAGGAGAATGATCCCATGCTTCTCCATGGAGCCCTTGCCGCTGCGCATTTCGATGAGGATGCCGGCGGGGTGCCTGGCTTCTGGAAGACAGCCGTAAGGCATCATACGCTTGGACACAGGGATATGGGGCCGTATGGGGCCGTTGTGTATATAGCGGATTACGCAGAGAAGGGACGCAGGCATCTTTGCGATGACCAGCGTAACGCGATACTCTCTTGCGGCACCCTTGAGGAAATGATCATCATGATCATGGACATGCAGAGGCCGTATTTCCAGAGCAAGGGGATAAGGGAGGCTGGCGTTTCCGTGGAGCTTTATGAGTTTCTCAAGGCAGGGGGACGCCTTGGGTAAGGCATGCTGCATCATTGCCTTGATGCTTCTCCTCGTGTCCTGCAGGCCTGGGCGTGAATCGATTGCCCTCGTCTCTGATGGGGGAATCACAGTGTATGTGAGCGAGGCGGATAGGACCTGCCTGATCATCTCAGGCAGCGTGAAGGCCAGATATATCGAGGATCTGTCGGGAAAGCCTCTGGCGGAGGCTGTATCAGAGCTTTTCGATGTACCGGCAGATCGTATCTATTCCGTGGATGTCGATGAATACAGGGCAAGGCGCCGGCTGTTGGGACGGCTTGCCGCGGCGACTGGCTCCTCATCTCCTGAGGCTGCCCTCTGGGAGAACGGCAGGGACTTGGAGAAAAGCGGGTTTCTGGATAACATAGACGCGCTTTCCTCTTCCTTCGATTCGGCATTTCTTGATGCATTTCCAGCTGGAGGCGATGATTATGCCGAATATAGCCTCGGAAGCATAATCCCTGGCCCGGTAAGCTGGGAGAGCGCTGTTGATTTCATGGGACAATGGATTGATTCCATATTTGGAGATTGAGATATGAAGAGTGATATCAAGGAGAAGACAGATAAGCTCAAGGCGTACCTTGAGGAACACAGATGCGGAGACGTTACCGTCATCGATATGGAGCATGAGTGCAGCTGGACAGATGCATTCGTCATCGCGACCGTCAGCTCCGTCGGCCACCTTCGCGGCGTGGTGCATCAGCTGTGGGGTGAGCTTAACGAGCTCGGCCTTACCGTGAACAACAGGCATAAGAGCCCCGGAGACGATGGCTGGGAGCTTATCGACTGCGGTGATGTGATAATCCACCTGATGAGCGAGGAACTGAGGAGCTTCTATAATCTTGAGAAGCTCTGGAAGGCGACAGAGAACCTGGTATAAGCGTCATGCTCCTGCATGGAGCTGGCATAGATAGCCTTGGCGGTGCCGATGCATCCTCCTTCCCTTCGGATGGGCTTGCCGGCACCATCAGGCTCAGATCAGACGACAGTCTTCGATTTCCACTTTCCACGTATGAAGCGTACGAGGAAGAAGATGTCACGGCAGTACCAGTCGATGAACATTCCCCAGCAAACACCGAGGAATCCCAGTCCCAGGTTCACTCCGAGTATCCTTGAGAGTATCACGCGGAAAGCCCACATAGATATTATCGATATGATCATGGTGAACTTCGCGTCTCCTGCTGCTCGCAGGAAGTTCGGAATGGTGAACGCGAGCGGCCAGAATATGGCGGTCTGGACCATGTTCAGCCTGATTGTCTCCACAGACATCGCATAGGCCTCGCTGGAGAGATTGTAGAGCATGGCAAGCTCAGGGGTGAGCATATACATGATCAGGCATGTGATTCCCATCATTATGTATGTCAGTATCAGCAGCTTCCAGCCATAATAAGTAGCGGCCTTGTAATCTCTCGCGCCGCAGCACTGTCCTATGACCGCGACCGCTGCCATGCCCACCGCGGTACCGGGGATGTTCGCGAATGTTGATAGCGCGCCGAATACTGCATTAGCCGCTATCGATGCGGTTCCGAACGATGCGATGGTGGAGCTTATGAGGATCTTTCCTATGTGGAATATGCAGTTCTCTATGCCTGATGGAAGCGCGATCTTCAGCACACGGCCGATCATGCTAGGGGAAACATCGAAGCGGAAGAGGTTCTCTGCATGTATCGTCTCCTCCTTCCGCGTAACCTTGTAGAGCATGAATACGCAGGCAACGATCCTAGATATCAGAGAGGCAAGCCCGGCTCCGAAGGTCCCCATGCCGCATACATAGATGAAGAATGCATTACCAGAGATGTTGATCGCGTTCATGATGATGCTCACGATCATCGTGATGCGGCTCTTGCCCATTGCCCTGAAGATCGCATTCGCGCTGTTCAGCAGGGCCAGGAAGGGGAAGGATATGAGTATCGGCGTGAAGTAGTCGAGCGCTGATCTCATCACGCTCTCTTCGATGTCTCCATAGATCATGTCGAGCGTGAAGGCTCGGAAGATGAGCATCAGGACAGAGACTGCCATCGAGAAGAAGAATGAGAGATAGATCAGCTGCTTCGCCGCGAAGCACGAGTTCTTCTGATCCTTCTTGCCAAGATACTGCGATGCGACTACCGCTCCTCCTGTCGCGAACGCGGAGAAGAGGAAGACGAAGAGGTTGGATACCGCATCCACCAGCGATACGCCGGATACCGCATGCTCTCCCACCCGTGCGACCATTATCGTATCCATCATACCGATCATGACTGAGAACAGCGTCTCTATCAGCAGCGGGATGATCAGATTTGCAAGGTACCGGTTGTCGAACATCAGGGGAGAGGCGGCTTTGTGTTGCATATCACCGCTAATCTAGGACAAAGGACGAAGACTGGCAAGTGTTAAATCGAGGTTAAGCGCCTTCTTTGGACAGATGAGCAGAGGCCGCCGGAAGCATTGATGGCCCCCTTCCTGAGGAGGCCATCAGCGTGTCTTGAATAGAGGTCCCTGCCTATTCGGTCAGGAGGCCTTCGTCCGAGGCGAATTCCTTCTTCCTTATCTTCCTGAACTCATCTACGAGTCCCTGGACGGTAAGACGGGACTTATCCTCGCCTTTGACGTCGAGTATTATATGGCCTTCATCCATCATGATCAGCCTGTTGCCGTAGTCGATGGCGAACTGCATGTTATGGGTGACCATCATCGCCGTGAGCCTGTCTCGCTCGATGTACTCCTTTGTAAGATCCATGACGATCTCCGCGTTCCTCGGATCAAGCGCGGCAGTATGCTCATCAAGCAGCATGAGGGAAGGGTGGGAGAGCGTTGTCATCAGCAGCGTGAGTGCCTGCCTCTGCCCGCCGGAGAGAAGACCTACGTTATCCTCCATCCTGTCCTCAAGCCCGATGGTCTTGAGCATCTCGCGGAATGCGGCCTTCCTTTCCTTCGTAAGTCCGAACCTGAGTCCCTTCATTCCCTTGGAGGAGGCAAGGTTCATGTTATCCTGCACCGACATGTTGGCGCTCGTTCCCTTCGTCGGGTCCTGGAAGATGCGGCCGATCATGAATGATCTCTTATATTCAGGAGCGTTCGTTATGTCCTTGCCGTTGAGCCTGATGGTTCCGGATGTGACAGGGAATGTTCCTGCGATCATGTTGAATAGCGTGGATTTTCCGGAGCCGTTGGATCCGATGACGCAGATGACATCTCCATCGCTTACGGTGAGGTTTATATCCTCCAGCGCGACCTTCTCATTGACCGTTCCCGGGAAGAATACCTTTGTGACATGGCTGATCTCAAGCATTCTCGGCCTCCTTGTGTCCAAGCGTCTTCTCCAGCGCCTTCTTCCTCGCGCCCTTGTCAGAGGCCATGATCCTCATCTGCGCGATGGTGAGCGAGATGATGACAAGTATGCCGGTAAGCAGCTTGAAGTCATTTGGCGTTATGCCGATGAGGTACCCGTACTTCCTGCCGAGGAACATCAGTGCCTTGTATATGATGCCTCCGAGGATTGCGCGGAGGGTTATCAGCGAGATCCTGTTCGAGGAGAAGAGGAACTCTCCGATCATTATCGCGGCCAGGCCCTGGACGACCATTCCCTGTCCCAGGTTCGCGTCAGCGAATCCCTGATACTGTGCCAGAAGTCCGCCGGAGAGTGCGATCAGTCCGTTTGAGAGTCCGACTCCGATCAGCTTGAGAAGCGCGGGGTTCATGCCCTGGGAGAGGATCACCTGCTCGTTTCCGCCTAGGGCGCCGAGCGCCTGCCCGAGGTCCGTGCGGAAGAAGAGGTCCATGATTACCTTGACGGCAAGGACGAAGATCAGCGTGCCTGCCAGCGCAGCCATTGCCTGCGAGAGGAAGGGGAAGGCATCAGGAAAGAGCCTGTAGAGCGTATCAACGCGGACAAGGGACACGTTTGCCTTGTTCCCGAGTATCCTCAGGTTGATGGAGTAGAGCATCGTCATCGTGAGGATTCCCGCCAGCAGCCCCGGGATATGGAGCTTGTTGTGTATCGTAGCGGTCACGAGGCCGCAAAGCACTCCGACAAGGAACGAAAGCACGAGGCCTACCGTTATGCCGAGCCCGTTCACTATGCACATCGTTGCCACGGCGGCTCCGGTTGCCACCGATCCATCGCATGTAAGGTCTGCAAAGTCCAGGATCCTGTAGCTTATCAATATGCCTAGGACCATGATCGAGAAGATCAGACCTTCAACGAAAATACCTTCAATCATTTCAAAACCTCAAATAGAGAAGGCCGCCAAGCGACGGCCTTCACGATGATAGCAGAATATCACCTCTCTGTCTTCACGCCATCCTTGATGATGACCTGTGCCGTGTCCAGATACTCCTGCGGAATGGTGAATCCAAGCTCCTCGGCAGTATCGAGATTGAACCAAAGCTCGAAGTCGCCCGGATCTGAGAGGATGACCGTTCCGAGCGGACCTGGCTCGGATCCGTTTATGATAGCCTCGATCTGCTCGCCGAGCGCCGTTCCGATGGAGTAGTAGTTGAATCCCCATGCGATCATGCAGTTCAGTCCGTCTATGCCTGATGGATCGGCTACCAGCATCGGCTTGCCGGCTGCGGAGCAGACATCGTCTACCGAGGCGATGGCTGAGATGACGTTGTTGTCCGTTGCGATGTATACGGCATCGACGCGGTCGATGATCGACTGCGTGGCCATCCTGACCTCGGAGGAGTTCGCGATCGCTACAGGCACGAACTCCAGCCCGAGCTTATCGCATGCGGCCTGTGCCTGTTCCATAAGCACGACGCCATTCTGCTCGCCTGAGGAATAGACGTTTCCGATCGTCCTTGCGCCAGTGATCTCCGCCAGGAGGCTGATCTGCGCCTCGACAGGGTTCATGTCTGAGACTCCGCAGACGTTCGACTCTGGATCCGCTGTGTAGTTGTCTGCCACGAGGCCGGCATCCGCAGGGTCCGTGACTGCCGCGAAAAGCACCGGACGGTCTGTGAAGACATTAGCCAGGGCCTGAGCCGTGGCTGTTCCGATTCCGACCACTATATCACAGTTCTCGCTATCGAACTGCTGCGCGATGGATGCCGATGTCGAGATATCGCCGTTGGCATTCTGGAAATCATACCTTATAGGAAGACCTGTCGTTGCCAGGTAGTCCTGCATACCCTGCTCAACCGCATCGAGGGCTGCGTGGGAAAGCAGCTTGGATACACCGATGAGGGTAGAGCCGTCATCTGCCGTCGCTTCTCCTGCTCCTCCCGCGATGAGCGAGAATGAGGCGATGAGGATCGCCGTCATAGCTATCAGTTTCTTCATTTGGAACAACCTCCGTTCAGTTAACTGAATATTATAAGAATGCTCCTGAAAGGTTCAACATTCGGTATGCACGGTTTGAATAAATATTCAATGTTTATTCCGAAATATCCTCTCCATCCCTGATGATATATGCCGCATCGGCCAGCATTTCCTCCGGTATCGTGATGCCAAGCCTCTCCGCGACCGATACATTGATATAAAGCTCAAGCGATGTCAGGTATACGGTCCCTATATCCTCAGGGCTCTCGCCGGAAAGGATGCGCTCCACGATCTCTCCCGTAAGGCGGCCTGAGTCGTAGTAATCGAATCCTCCTGCTATCAGGACATCGGTGCCGAATGCTGATGTGGTATCGGCGCTGAACAGCGGGACGGAGGCAGAGCTGCAGACGTCTGAGAGGGCAGGCAGCGCTGACACGACCGTATTGTCCGTTGCCACATACATCGCATCCACCCTGTCGATTATGGATGCCGCGGCTGTCCTGACCTCCGCTGAGTTAGCGACGGAGGCCGCGATCAGCTCGACCCCGTGCTCCTCCGCTGTCTTCCTCATCCCCTCCATCAGGGATATCCCGTTAGCCTCCCCAGAGGTATAGACCATGCCGATACGCCTCGCGCCTGTCAGACGCTCTATTAGATCCAAATGCTCCTGGAACGGTACCACGTCGGAGACACCGCAGACATTGGCTATCCCATCCAGCCCTGCGGCTGGAACATCGGTTACGGAGGAGAAGACCACAGGTATGTCGGTGAACGTATTTGCCAGGGCCTGTGAGGTCGGGGTCGCTATGCCGATGACAAGGTCCATATCCTCCGTGTCGAAGAGCTGCGCGATCGATGCTGCCGTGCTTATCTCGCCATTGGCGTTCTGGATATCATATTCCGCCTCGATCCCTCTCTCCGCAAGATAGTCCCTTATCCCTTCCTCTATCGCATCGAGCGCAGGGTGCGCAAGCATCTTCGATATCCCGATCCTCAGCATGCCGCTATCTTCCTCTTCCCTCACGCCCTGTGCCGGAAGCAGCGAGAATGCGATTATGGCGATTACGATCAACAATGCAGCCTTCTTCATGGATTTCCTCCTGAAGTTACTTTATATAGTATCGCATCTGCAGTCAAGATACTTTTTATAGAAACATTAGAAATCTATATCGAATTCCTCATCGTCGAGATCTCCGTATTCGCTCTCGCCGTCATCGTACTGATCCTCGCCGGGCAACTTCGGAATGAATGAGAAAAGCTCCTCGCCATCAGCATCCTCTTCATCAAGGCCATCGAATAAATCATCTGGATCGATCATACCTTTGATTATACATCTAACCGTTCTCTGTGGTATCATGGCATCATGCTTAGATACATAGTCCTTTCCATGGGAGAGCCTGCTGGCACATCTCCTGAGATGATACTCAAGGCAACGAAGGCGCTTTCAGATACCTTTGACGGCGGAATCATCGTAACGGGTGATGAGGGGGTCTTCAGCCATACCGCCTCCGATCTGTCGATAGATCCCTGCTTTGGGTATCTTGCCGAGGACGAGGAGGATCTCCGCAGGGCAGAGGAGGACGGCATCAGGTTCATCTTCTTCCGTTCCTCGGCCATCGACCTCTCTTCCTTTGAATATGGAAAGGTCTCCGCAGAGACGGGGGAGGCCTCGTTCAGGGCCCTTGAGCATGCCGTGTCGATCATACAGAACGGGCTTGCCGATTCCCTCGTGACGAGTCCTGTCTCCGCCAGGGCCCTTGAGGCAGCGGGCCATGATGAGAGGTCCGTATTCTCGCTTCTCTCGCGCTTCGCATCCTCCTCGCGCCTGATGAACATGATTGTCGCAGGGAAGATCAACATGTTCGGGCTGACCCATCGCCGTGCGCTCTCGGAGGCTATTTCCGCGATAACCAGAGAGAACGTGATCGAGGCGCTTGTGTCGATAGACGCGCTGAGGATATCGCGCTTCTTCGATCACGATATGCCCATCGGAGTCTGTTCTCTAAATCCTGTAGACAGGGACGGCGAGTGGACTGGCCCTGAGGAGGAGGATTTCATCATCCCTGCAATCGAGGTCGCCCGCCGGATAGGGGTTGATGTCGAGGGACCATTCTCTCATGAGGTGCTTTTCCGCCGTGCCGCGAAGGGGGAATTCTCCTCCGTGCTGGTCATGACGGCAGGCGTTGGCTACGCCGCCTCTGCCGCAGCCGCTCCTGATGAGTCCTATATGCTGACGTGGGGACTGCCGTTCCTGCGCCTTGGCATAATAGGCGATGCGGGACTGGAGGATGCGGGTAAGGACAGGGTGACCATCAAGCCGATGGTAACCGCGGTGATCGAGGCACTCAGGCTTTCTGATAGGAGCTATATGGTATGAGACGGCTGCTTCTTGCACTGGGAATGGCTGTGGTTCTGCTCTTGGCATCTTGCCAGACCAGCGTTTCCATTGATTATCTTTATCCTTCCGAGGTGAACATGTCGGCATACCGCAACCTTGCGGTGATGCCTGTGGTGCCGTACCGGGGAAGCCTCCCCGGTCCCACATGGGTCAGGGGGCTCGACTTCATGGCAGGAACGCTTCGGATCAGATCCTCCTATGCCGCATCATCTCTCTCCCGCGATGTTGCCTCATATGCTTCCGATCAGCTTTACGCCACGCTGCGTGATACCGGATACTACAACCTCCTTGACATGCAGATGACCGCATCGATCGTCAACTCAGGCTATATGGTATCAAAGAGGCTTAATGACGCCGGATACGATGCTGTCATGATACCGCGCATAGAATCCATGGATGTCGATGAGACTGTCTTCTCCCGCCGTCAGTCAGAGCTTGTCTGGGACGATAGCTGCAATGAGTATGTGAGCGTATACTGGTATGACTACACCGTGAGGCAGAAGGCCTCGATAAGGTATTCTATCACCATCATAGATACCCAGACAGAGCGCGTGGTCGCACAGAAGACCTTTGTCGATTCGGCAGAGCGCTCGGAGACGGTCGATCCTGACTGGCCCAGGTTCGATGGCGTTGAACAGCTGTTCCGCCGCATGATCCGGGGCTTCAACGAGGGCCTGAGGAGGCAGTTCGCTCCGACAGTTAGGAGCTATACCGTGACGCTTATGGATAACAAGCCTAAGCTTGAGGCGGCAGAGGCGGCCTATGACCTCGCCGCTGATGGCAAGACTCGTGAGGCTGCGGAGCGCTTTGAGGGGCTATGGGAGAGCTCCCATCACATCCCCTCAGGCTATAATGCGGCGCTCCTTACCGCCTCTACCGGTGATTTCGATGGCAGCCTTTCGATTCTTTCTGGCATGCTTGGCGAGACAGCGGATTCCCGCGTGCGTACCCTCTATGATGATATCCGTACCGTGCAGCGCCGCGATGCCGAGGCCCAGGAACAGCTTGTCAGCGCAGCGCATGGCACGGAGGTCCAGATCGATCCCGGCATATCTATATATGACTATCTACTGAGGTGATCATGGCAGCGATACTCTACGCAGATGAATCGATGATTCCGGATCTCGGCGGCTACCATTCTGCCGAGCTCGTATTCTCAGGCATTCCATGCGGCTGCTGCCGCGAGACGAAGGAGGCTGCGAGCGCTTCTGGCGGCATGGAGCTGCTAAAGCGCTGGATAAGCTCATCATCGTTCTCCGTGATCGTGCTTTCGGGGTTCACATCTGTGGCGGAGAGCGTGAAGGAGAACGCTGTATATTGGGTTTCCGATCATCTATCAGAGCCTGGGACTCCCTTGCTGATCGTCATCTCCTCCGGCCCATGGAAGGAGGGCAGGACCTGTTCCTCTGCCGAGGATATCCAGAAATACTTAAATAATATTAAGTAATTTTGAGATATTTTTTCATTACGATACCCCCTTTAGCTAGATTATCACTGATGAAATGCAGTAATATAGCGATATATTCCATCATTTTTAGGGGATAGAATATACGTTACGGGCTACCGATGAGTGATGTCGCAGCCTTTGCCGTATTTTTTGCCCCTTTTCTCCCGCTTTGCTATAATCGGGAATCAGAAACGGTGGGCTGCGGCTCATCAATAAGGAGGAGCTTATGCTGCTAAATATGACAATTGCGAACTTCAAGTCCGTAAAGTCACCTCAGACCATCAGCTTCCAGGCTGTCAAGGATTCAAGGCTCCCTGCGTCGAAGCTCGTGGAGGTAAATGACCACCTCAAGGTAATCAAGACGAGCGCCATCATCGGACCTAACGGCGCGGGAAAAAGCTCTTTCGTAAGGGCATTGGAAGTCCTCAAGAGGATCGTAATGGCCGCTGATGGCCCGGAGAACCCGCTTCAGGGCGCGCTTACGGGAACCGTGTTCGCCTATGGCATAGATAAGGCCACGCCAGCCACGATCTCAATCGAAGTGCTTCTCGATAAGGGCGAGGGGACGGAGGAGAGCCCTACCACCATTGCCCGCTATACGCTCAAGGCTAACAAGGAGAGGATCTTCGAGGAATCCCTTTACTACATCATCAACAATTCCCGTAAGCTCATGTTCGAGCGCATCCTCGGAGAGGACGGCCTCTATTCATACCGCTTCGGCAAGCTCTACAGGGGAGAGAAGAAGAGGCAGGCTGCCAAGCTTCCAGAGAACAGGACGTTCCTCGCCGGCTCGGCCCGCAAGGGTGGCCAGACGTCGCTCGAGCTTTATACATGGTTCGAGAAGACGCTGCATATCCTCCCGATGGGAGTATCATCCAAGGCAGAGCAGTATGCCTGCGATATGCTCAAGGCCCATCCAGGCTGGGGTGAGCAGATCCTGAACTATCTCTGGGCTCTCGATATCACGGATATAAACAGGATCGAGGTCAGGACGAATGAGCAGGGTGAGGATCATCTGAGGTTCACTCATATCTACGTCAACGATAAGAAGGCCGAGGGTTATGCCAACATCTTCGCAGGCGAGTCGCTGTCGCTGCGCCGCCTCACGGTCATCGGCTTTGCCTTCTTCGAGGCATTCATAACCGGCAAGACCCTCGTCATAGATGATTTCGGCCAGCTTCTGCATCCGGACATCCTGTGCCATCTCGTCGAGATCTTCGAGAACTGCGATAAGGATAGCCAGATGCTTGTCGTTGACTGCAATCCTTCGCTTCTCAAGGAAGGGCTCCTTCGCCGTGATGCCGTATGGTTCGCTCAGAAGGACCAGGAAAGCTCTACCGTATATTACTCGCTTTCGGACTTCAAGGGAGCGCGCGGCAAGATTCCTGCCACGCAGCGCTACATGCAGGGTGTATATGGTGCCCTTCCGATCACGAGCGAGTTCTACTTCGTCCATGATGGCACGCCTGTCGAGCCTGAGGTGAAGGAAGCTGAAGGGGAGGAGAGATAAGATGATCAAGCGCAAGAAGAACATAACAGCGCCGAAGCAGACGATGCTTCTGGTTTGTGCGACCGAGGCGGAAGCCCTCTACTTCTCTCAGATGAGAAAGGACTGCCGCTATGTCAATCTTACCGTCGTGAAGGCTCCTGAGGGAAAGGATCTCAAGGGACTTATCGATTTCACCGCCCGTGAGCGCAATCATGGGAAGTTCGATTCCGCGTGGGCCCTCTTCGGCTTCGAGGATATCGGAACGAGCGTTGACGAGATCAAGGCGATGGAGGAGTACACAGAGAAGAAGAAGATCAGGCTCTGCTGGATCAATCCGAGGTTCGACCTCTGGTTCGTGTTCCATCTCGGCGCTCCTTCATCATATGTCTCTGATATCGCGCCGCTTGAGGCTAGGCTGGGGGAGGCTCTACCAGGATTCGAGATGACCCCGGAGTATTTCCTCACGAAGGGACTGAACACCCATATCCGTCTCTTCCCGCGCCATGCCACCGCTGACATCAACGCCCGTAACTACAATACCCTCGCCAAGGCTGCGACGGGCCTTGAGGCTACGACCATGCCCTCTCTGAATGAGGATATCACCGCGATCTGCGGAACCGCGGATATGTCCCACAACCAGAAGGTGCGAAGGTAGCTGATGGAGGCTGTCCCTCTTCTTATAAGCCTGATTGCCCTGGCCATCGTCAGCATGGACCTGGCCTTGTCAATCGTATGGAACCGCAGGGCGCGATACACATGGTCGCGCACCTGCGTTGTCTTTACCGCGACGCTCCTTGGAGCCGTCGTGGCCTTCGCTCTTGATGAGTACTCCTATCTTGCATTCGACGGGACGGTCCGGTTCGTCCTGCATCTGATCTGGGAGATACTCCTGGTGCTTGATTCCACGTTCATCCTCTCGATGATTCCGTTCTTCTGCAACTGGGTGATCGCGCGTCCGATAGGGAAGGGAGAGCGTGCGCTGGCATTCCTTGCCGGCGTGCTTTATCTTGCGGACTCGATTATCTGGATTGCCACGAAGAACGCCATCTCCTCGATATTCCAGTACGCGATCTGGACTCTCGTGGTCCTCTATTGCATCATCGTGATGTTCTCTGAGTGGAAGAGGATCATGGATGCCTCTGTCCGCACGATGTGCCGTACCATGGTGATAATCTCATTCGCCATGCTCCCCATCGTCGTATTCTCCATGATCTTCCCCTGGCTCAGGGGGATATCGATATCGGTTGTATCGCTTTCGTATACGATAGCCATACTCGTATTCCTCTTCATAGCCATCGCGCACCTCGACGCATCCTCCGATCAGGATAAGCCTGCGAAGGATGGGATATCCTTCGAGGACGTGCAGGAGCGCTTCCATATCACCGAGCGTGAATACGAGGTGATCGCATTGATAAAGAAGGGACTTACGAATAAGGAGATCGCATCCGAGCTTAATATCTCGGTCAATACGGTGAATAACCACATTGCCAACATATTCGCCAAGACGGAGGTCAGGTCGCGCATAGATCTTCTGAATCTCCTTCAGGAGGCATCCTGGTGATGGTCTACCGCTATTCCGTGCCACTTTCATGGTATGACGGGGCGTATCAGGATCGGACTGCCCCCTGCAAGGCTGCCCGGCCGTTCACGCTTGCCCATAAGGGTGGTTCTGATAAGGCCGTGCTGCTGATCCATGGATATGCCGGATATCCCGGGGAGCTCGTGCGACCTGCCCGCGATCTCTTCGATCATGGCTTCGATGTCTATGTCCCTCGCCTTCCCGGATGCGGAACGACCGGTGAGGATTTCGCAAGATCCTCTGGACGGGACTGGCTTGCCGTCGCTGCGAATGCGGCAGGGGATCTCAGAAAGCGTTATGCGACGCTTCATGCCGTCGGTCATTCGATGGGAACAGCGCTGCTTATGCTTGTCTCCGGAAGCGTCCATTTCGACAGGATCGTCCTGGCTGCGCCTGCAGTCTCTGATAAGAAGCCTCCTCTGTCCCTGAAGGCGCTTTCGCTTATCCGGAGGAGGATCCCTAAGGAATGGCATTCCGATCCGTCGTATGTCCTGTATTACGAGGATGCGCCTGCCGATGACGCATATCTTGGCCGGGAATACTGGTCATGGAACTACATAAGGCAGAGCTGCGAGCTTCTGCGCCTTATGCATGAGGCCGGGCGCAAGGCCCCCAGCATCGATGCTCCGACGCTTATCATCGCCGGAGGAGAGGATCTCGTGGTCGGTCCTGGGCCTGCGCGGCTTCTGGACAGGACGCTTTCATGCGAGCATCGCCTCGTGAAGATCGACGAGTGCACGCACTTCCCGTTCTATGATCGCGATAAGGAGGGGGAGGATAAGGCCGTCAAGGCTGTGCTGGACTGGTTCTCTGAGTTGTAAATCACGGGCAAAGATAATAAGATTAGGCGTCAATCTAAGGAGAAGGAAATGGAAGTTCGCGTTCGCTATGCCCCGTCACCGACAGGGCTGCAGCATATAGGCGGAATACGTACTGCGCTATTCAATTATTTCTTCGCAAGATCCTCCGGTGGGAAATTCATACTCCGCGTCGAGGATACGGACAGGGAACGCTACAGCGATGAGTCGCTTGAAGATCTCTACAGCACGCTGGAATGGCTTGGAGTAAAGTGGGATGAAGGCCCTGTCGTAGGCGGTGATTATGGCCCTTATATCCAGTCGGAGCGCTTCGATATCTATAAGAAGTACGCCGAGCAGCTTGTCGCTGAGGGTAAGGCATATTATTGCTACTGCTCGCCTGAGCGTCTTGAGGCGCTACGCAAGGAGCAGGCTGAGTCCAAGAGCGAGTATCAGGGATATGACAGGCACTGCGCCAATCTCACGGCAGAGGAGCGGGCGGAGCTTGAGGCCCAGGGCATAAGGCCGGTCATACGCCTCCGCGTTCCGACAGAGGGCAAGACGACCTTCCATGATATCCTCATGGGCGATATCACGAGGCGTAACCGCGATATCTCTCCCGATCCCATCATCCTCAAGAGCGATGGCTTCCCGACTTACCATCTGGCTAACGTGATCGATGATCATCTGATGCATATCACGCACATCATGCGGGCTCAGGAGTGGATCCCGTCGGGGCCGCTTCATGTGCTTCTCTACCATGCGTTCGGATGGGAGGTTCCCCAGTACTGCCATCTGCCGATGGTGATGGGCAAGGACGGACAGAAGCTTTCTAAGCGCCATGGTTCTACCGCAGTCCGCGATTTCCGGGCCAAGGGCTACCTTCCGGAGGCTATCATCAACTATGTCACGCTTGTCGGCTGGTCCCTTGACGGCTCTACGGAGTTCTTCACCAAGGAGGAGCTTGAGAGGTGCTTTAAGCTGGAGAATATCCACAAGTCGCCGGCCGTATTCGATTACAAGAAGCTTGACTGGTTCAACGGTCAGTATATAAGGGCGGCCTCGGATGAACGTATCGCTTCCCTCATAACCCCATACCTGCAGGAAGCCGGCTTCATCCATGATCCTCTGACTGCTGAGGAGAGCGCATTGGTTTCGCGCATCGTGCCTCCGGTCAAGGAGAGGATGAAGGTCCTCTCTGATGTCGTGCCTCTTACGGCGTTCATCTTCCGGGATGAGCCTGTCATGGATAAGACGGTATATGTCGGCAAGGGCTCTGATCTGGAGAAGACTGCGGAGGCACTTAGGAAGGGCTCTGCTATCCTCCTCTCCGGCCTGAGGGATGGAAAGAGCCATGAGGAGATAGAGACGGAGCTTTCCGCCCTTGCATCCGAGCTTTCGATCAAGGTCGCTGGCGTGTTCCAGCCGATACGCGTCGCCATAACCAATTCGACGGTATCGCTTCCCTTGTTCGATTCGATCGACCTGATCGGCCTTGAGGAGACTGAGAGACGTCTCCATCGCGGCCTTACCATACTTGAGGAGAATTGATATGTCAGAAGCAGCAACAATGGATAAGATCGTATCTCTCTGCCGCCGCCGCGGCTTCATATTCCAGTCCAGCGAGATCTATGGAGGGCTCAACGGGGCCTATGACTATGGTCCGATGGGCGTGGAGCTGAAGAACAACATCCGTGACTTCTGGTGGAAGGAGATGACGCAGATGCATGATAACATCGTGGGCCTCGATGCCTCGATCCTGATGCATCCCCGCGTCTGGGAGGCTTCGGGCCATGTCTCGAACTTCACCGACCCGATGGTGGACTGCAAGGTCTGCAAGTCACGCTTCCGTGCAGATCAGATCGACCTGGACGCTCCATGCCCCGTCTGCGGGAACAAGGGTACGTTCACGGCTCCTCGCAACTTCAACCTCATGTTCCAGACGCATATCGGGGCGAACGCCGATGATGCATCGGTGGTATATCTTCGTCCTGAGACCGCGCAGGGCATCTATGTGAACTTCAAGAACGTCCTGCAGTCCTCGCGCGTCAAGATCCCCTTCGGCATCGCCCAGATAGGAAAGTCATTCCGCAACGAGATCACGACAAAGAACTTCATCTTCCGTTCATGTGAGTTCGAGCAGATGGAGATGCAGTTCTTCTGCAAGCCAGGTACTGATGAGCAGTGGTTCCCGTACTGGAGGGAGCAGAGGATGGAGTTCTATAAGAAGATGGGTATCCATCCGGAGAATCTCAGGTGGCATCAGCATGGCCCGGATGAGCTTGCCTTCTATGCCAAGGACGCTTATGATATCCAGTTCCTCTTCCCGATGGGATGGCAGGAGCTTGAGGGCGTGCATTCCAGGACCGACTATGACCTGACGCAGCATCAGAAGTTCTCAGGCAAGGATCTCACGTATCTTGATCCTGAGACGAACGAGAGGTACATCCCATACGTCGTTGAGACATCTGCCGGCCTTACCAGGAACGTGCTGATGGCGCTATGCGATGCATATGATGAGGAAGCGACACCAGAGGGTGATACCCGCACGGTCATGCATTTCCATCCGCAGATCGCGCCAGTGAAGGTCGCGGTGCTTCCTCTCGTGAAGAAGGATGGGCTTGCTGAGTATGCCTCCAGGCTTGAGCATGATCTCAGGAGCGATTTCACCACCTTCTACGATCAGAGCGGAGCCGTTGGCAGGCGCTACAGGAGGATGGATGAGGTCGGAACGCCGTACTGCGTGACGGTTGATTACCAGACGATGCAGGACCAGACGGTCACTGTCCGCTTCCGTGATTCCATGGAGCAGGAGAGGGTGGCTGCTGATCAGCTCGTCCCATTCATCCATCAGAAGATGAAAGAGTACAGGAGGGTGTGATGAACAAGGCCCTCCAGACCCTCATAGACCGCGGCTTCGTTAAGGACTGTACCGATTTCGACGGACTTTCGGATCTCATGGATAAGGAGAAGATCTCCTTCTACTGTGGTGTAGACCCTACGGGGCCATCTCTGCATGTCGGTCATATCGTGCCGTTCTTCGCGATGCATCATCTGCAGGAGGCGGGGCATGCTCCGATAGCGCTGGTCGGAGGAGGTACCGGCCTCATCGGTGATCCGTCCGGCAAGACGGAGATGAGGAAGATCCTCTCTGTCGAGGATATCAACAGCAATGTGGAGAAGATAAAGACTCAGCTCGGTAAGATCGTGGATTTCTCTGATAACCCGGGGGAAGGTGTCGGTAAGGCCAGGATGATGAATAATGCTGACTGGCTTGTCGACCTGAACTACATCAAGTTCCTCCGTGACGTAGGCGTATACTTCTCCGTCAACAGGATGCTGACCTTCGAAGGGGTAAAGCAGCGCCTTGAGCGGGGACTCTCATTCATTGAGTTCAACTATCAGCTGCTGCAGTCCTATGACTTCCATATGCTCAATGAGCTCACGGGATGCCGCCTGCAGATCGGTGGCGCGGATCAGTGGGGTAATATCGTTGCGGGAATCGACCTTATCCAGAGGATGGGGGGAGAGCAGTGCTACGGCCTCACGTTCAATCTCATCATGCGCGCTGATGGCAAGAAGATGGGCAAGAGCGAGAAGGGAGCGGTCTTCCTTTCTCCTGACCTCTATTCGCCTTATGACTTCTTCCAGTACTGGAGGAATGTGGCTGATGCCGATGCCGTGCGCTTCATGAAGATCTTTACGTTCATGGATCTCGATGAGATCGCAGAGTATGAGGATCCGAAGAGGAATATCAATGATGCAAAGGAGCGCCTGGCTTACGAGACGACTAAGATCATCCATGGAGAGGAGGAGGCCGAGAAGGCGAGGAGCGCCGCTCGTTCCCTCTTTGCTTCCGGCGGTGCCTCCGGCAAGGATGGCGTTCCTTCGATCTCTATAGAGAAGTCCGTATTCGAAAGCGGCGTTGGAGTGCTTGAGCTTTTCACCCGTTCCGGCCTTACTCCTTCCAACGGAGAGGCAAGGCGCCTTGTGACGCAGGGCGGCGCTGAGGTGAATGGCAATAAGATCACGGATCCAAAGGCCGTGATAACGCTTGCTGATGCTGATGCCGATGGGGAGTTCATGCTCAAGGCAGGCAAGAAGCGCTTTATGAGGGTGATCCCTGAATGATCCATAGGCTGGCGGTGATGACCGCCAGCTTCCTTTTCTCATGATTGATACGGTATTGCAGTCGATTGCCGCATTTGCCGGTACGAATGTCGATGATATCCTCATCTTGACGATCCTGCTTGCCTCTGCCGGGCCTAGGTATAAGGGCCGTGTGATGGCAGGGCAGTACATCGGTGTCCTTTCGCTCCTGGCTATTAGCATCGCTGCTTCCCGGGCCGCATCGTTCATCCTGTCAGGCTATTCATGGGTGCTGGGCATCGTTCCGATCATCCTTGGCGTGCGATATGCCCTGAAGCAAGATGGGCTCGATGAGGAGGATATCCCTCTTGGAATCATGCCGACGGCGCTTCTTGCGATATCGAACGGTGCTGATAACCTTGGCGTGTATATCCCGCTTCTCTCCGGCTATGATGTCTGGGATATCATCACGATGACCGTGGTGTTCATCATCATGCTGGCGCTCTGGTGCATGATAGCGCACGCCGTATCAGGCAGGGATGCGATAGGCCGGCTGATAAGGCGCTATGAGCGAGTAGCCGTTCCTGCTGTCCTTATGATCCTTGGCATTGTGATAATAGCGGACGGGGCATCCTGAGCTCTTTAAGGCTTAGGAGTCCAAATCCTGCATCTGCCTTCAGGATCGGGCATGCGGGATGCCTCTATGTATCAGGATCCAGAAGGTTTTCCCTGCCTGCCGGTCCCGGCCGTGGCAGAGTCCTAAATAATCATGCTGCTGTCTATATTTGCTTTTGTAAATTCGATGAAACTTGCTTAGAATATACCAAAGGAAATATCGTGGTTCATGGAAAAGACAGGTGTACTTACGCTTATCGAAGTGAAGAAGATAAATCAGAAACGTGTCTATGAGTTCCTATATAGGCAGAAAACAGCTTCAAAGCTTGAGATTGCCAATGCGATAAACGTAAGCCTGCCGACTGTCGCATCTTCTCTTAACGCGTTGATTGCACAGGGGCTTGTCTCTAATTGCGGCGTCTATGATTCAACCGGAGGGAGGAAGGCACAGATATTCTGCTGCAATGCGCTTGCCCGCATAGCCATAGGCGTGGAGCTGCTGAAGGAGAGGGTGCAGATCGTAGCCGTTGATCTCTATGGCAATACCCTTGATGAGGATTTCCTTGAGCTCGGATTCGAGAATGAGGCATCCTATTACAGCAAGCTTGGTGAATGGATCAATCAGTTCGTCAAAGCCTTGCCGTATACCGATGAGCAGAATCTCGGTGTGTGCATATCGCTGCAGGGCCTTATCTCTGATGATGGTGAGACCATCACGTACTCTGAGATCCTGAAGTGTACAGGCGTTTCTCGCAGTACATACCAGAAGTATATCGATTATCCCGTGTCTCTTGTGCATGACACTGAAGCCGCTGCCCAGGCTGAGGTATGGTACCGTGATGATATAACAGATGATGCTGTCTATATCGCGCTGAACAGGAACCTCGGCGGTACGCTGATCCTTGGGAATCGCAGCGATACCTTCAAGCGGAATGGCTTGATAGAGCATATTACCCTTGATCCAGATGGACCATTATGCTACTGCGGGAAGCAAGGCTGTGCAGAGACCTTCTGCAGCGCTAATAGCCTCAAGGAGAAGGCCGGGATGGAATTCCCGGAGTTCTTCAAGAAGGTCCATGGAGGAGATTCCCGATGCAGCAAGCTGTGGAAGAGCTATCTTCACTGCCTTGCACGCCTGATTGATGATATAAGGATGATCATCAACTGTGATTTCATAATAGGCGGATATCTGCTTAGGTATATCAATCAGTCCGATATCGACATACTTGCCGATTATGTTGATGAGCTGTGCGTGTACAAGGATTATGGAAAGGTCGGGTTCAAGATCAGCAAGATAGGAGACAAGGCCCCGAAGCTGGGGGCGGCCCTCCGGCTCATAAATGATTTCATTGCGAATATCTGAATTCCGTGATTCTTTTAAATATACTTTTAAAAAGTAATTTACTATTTTGATCCGCATGCTACACTGTAAGTGTAAGATCTGAGATATGGATGGAGGTTATGATGGAAGGTTCATTCTTCCTTGGTGATGGTAAGTTCGAAACTAGGGAATTCCCATCTCACCCGCTTGGTGATAGGGAGGTTCTCATAAAGGTTGCGGCATGCGGGGTATGCGGCACTGATGTGCATATCTATCATGGGGATAAGGGGTCTGCGGATGTCCTTCCTCCTGTGATACTAGGTCATGAGCTTTCAGGAATCGTCGTCGAGGTCGGGACAGGATGTACGCATGTGAAGCCTGGAGACCATGTCACCGTCGACCCTAATATCTATTGTGGCGAATGCTATTATTGCAGGAAGGGAAAGAAGCAGCTATGTACTGGCCTGAAGGCTATCGGCGTCAATATGAATGGAGGATTCGCCGATTACTGCTATGTGCCGGAATCACAGCTGTATCTGCTTGATGAGGCCGTTCCTCTGGAGATCGGGGCGATGGCAGAGCCCCTGGCTTGCTGCATCCATGGCATAGACAGGGCAGATATCCGCCTGGGTGATAACGTATGCGTGATAGGTGGGGGTGCGATAGGCCTGCTGATGGTCCAGCTCGCGAAGCTTAAGGGGGCGGCACAGGTGATCCTGAGCGAGCCTGTGGAGGAGAGAAGGAAGATCGGGCTTGCCGTGGGTGCCGATCATGCGATCGATCCAGTGTCATCCGATGCATCCTCTGCCGTACGGGATATCCTTGGAACAGATGGTGCTGATGTCGTGATAGAGTGCGTAGGCAATACGATTGCTGTCCGGCAGGCATTCTCAGTTGCCGCGAAAGGTGCGCATATATTGATCTTCAGCGTTCCAAAGGCTGGGACCTGTCATGAGCTGAGCCTGGAGGATGTGTATCAGAAGGAGCTTACTGTGGCCGGGTCGATGATAAACCCTGACACCCATCAGAGGGCCGTCGATCTGATCAATAGCGGCAGGTTGCATATAAAGGAGATAATAACGCATCACTTTCCATATTCCCGGCTTGAGGATGCGATACTCATGCAGATGTCCAGTGAGTCCATAAAGGTAATAGTGCAGGGTGAATGATATCGTATCACCAGCGTCGTCATGAGGGGGCTTGATGCCCCCTCTTTCTTCTTCTGAGGTAATAAGAAGAGGATGAGCGGATAGATGCTCATCCTCAATGAATGATAAGGGGAGTGACGTATCAGAAGAGATTTCCGTTTTCCCTGAGCCTCTTCCTTATTTCCTGGACATCGAGATCCCTGACATCCTTCCCTTCCTCTATCGCGATCGCTGCAGCCTCTCCTGCGGCCTCTCCTACGGCTATGCACGGCCCCATAACCCTTGCCGATGCATATGTCGCAGTGTCTACGCTTATCGTCCTGCCGCTAAGGAGAACTCCATCCAGCGTCTCAGGAACGAGGCAGAGGTATGGAATTCCGAACGGCTTTGAGACAGGGGTCAGGTCTATATGGATCTGTGTTCCGCTGTGTATGTCGATGTTGTACGCTGACTGTGCTATCGCGTTTTCCTTTACATAGTCGGAATACATCTCATCGCGGGTTAGGGTATGAACGCCCTTGAAATGCCTAGTCTCCCTTATCCCAAGCGTAGGAGCGATCTCTACGAGCCTTGCATCCTCGAATCCTGGGACATACTTGTTCATGAAGCGTAACAGGACATGTATCTGCCTGTATCCCTCGATCAATCCATCAGAAAGCTGATCAGCCTCTGACGCATCGATATTCAGGATTCTCGTGGTATTGATCGACAGCCTGTCCTTATCAGGGGTAGTTATGTAGATGAACTGGTTTCTTGGCACTTCGAAATCACCATTTGCCCTGGCTTTCCGGATCATCTCAGTGAGGCCTATGAAGCAATGCCCAGGAGTGCTTCTGAAGAAATCAGGATCATAACCATGGGCATACTCTTCCTTGATTCCGAAATCCTCTGGGTGCTTCTCTGCATAATCAAGGAATCTGTCAAGATCGTATCCTGAAACTGAGAACATCAGAGTGGAGGGTTGCATGATGCCAGTCTCATCCTGCCCTGATACGAACTTCGCTCCGGCCATATATGCGAGATCTCCATCTCCGGTTGCATCGACGAACACCTTTGCCTTGATGAAGTATTCCGTGCATTTTCCATATGTGGAGACTTCTGTGACCCTGCCGTTCTCTGCTTTCACATCATAGAGTTCCTGGTTGAATATGACATCAACGCCTGCTTCAAGACACATCTCAAGCGCTACGATCTTGAAAGCATCCGGGTTGAGAGGCGTGATGGAATTATGCACGGGACAGCGATAATGGCCGATCGATCCATGGATTTCCTTCAGCCTGTCTATGAATTCCTGAGCGATTCCTCCTAAAGCCTTGTTTCCCTGCCTGTCGATATATCCAAGAATCCCGAGGCCCGAGGTCGCAGCACCTCCCAGGAATGCATTTCTTTCGACCAATACCGTCTTCCTTCCTCTTCTTGCTGCTGCGATAGCTGCGGGGATTCCTCCCGGCCCTCCGCCTATCACGGCTACTTCGTATTCCTTTGATATCCTCCTATGCATATCTTGCCTCCTTATTGCTGATCCTGAACGTCAATGAGTATCTTCATGCTTGTTTCCCTGTTTGAATCTATGAACTTATATGCGTCAAGGTATTCTCTGAATGGAAACTTCCGGCTCATCAGCGGAGCCAGGAGGATCTTCTTCTCATTCACTATCCTGATTGCATCGACATAATCCTCATGGCGATACATCATGGTTGTATTCAGGTCGAGCTCATGATCATTCAGCACCGCGAGATCGACATTTGCCATTCCGGAATATACTGCGACGAGTATGATCGTGCTTCCTTTCCTCGCGTATCTTATCGCCTGTCCCATCGTGGTGTCATTGCCTGCGCAGTCATAGATGATATCGGCCTTATCGGGGCCGAATGCCCTGATCATGGCATCTCCCAGATTCTCCTTGTCGCTCCTTGAGATGCAGTCTATGCCACAGTCCTTTGCAAGTTTAAGCCTGTATTCGCTTATGTCGGTTATCAGTACGCCTGCAGCTCCCATCGCCTTTGCTGCCTGTGCGACGAGATTCCCTATGGGACCAGCTCCGATTACCGCTATATTCAATCCCTTTATATCTCCAAGGCGCTTCACCGCATGGACCGCTACTGCCAGGGGTTCGATCATCGCTCCCTCTTCGAAGCTCATCTCCGGTGGGAGCTTGGTCACCTTTTCCTGCGGAACGGCAAAGTAGGTGCTTGCAGTGCCTGTTGTCTGGAATCCCATCACCTTGAGCTCCTCGCAAAGGTTGTATTTACCATGCCGGCAAGGGTAGCACCTGCCGCATACGACCTGTGGCTCTATCGTAACCTTATCTCCTATCTGGAATCCTGTTACCGCGGATCCGATCTCAACGATATCACCAGAGACCTCGTGTCCTTGCGTTATAGGATATCTGGTGAACGGATGCTTTCCATGATAGACATGGATATCGCTTCCGCAGATTCCGATCATCCTGATCCTTATGAGGACTTCATCATTGGCTATAGATGGAATATCTATCTCGCGAAACGATATTTCGCCTGGGGCCGTCATGACCTGCTGCAGCATCTTTCCTTCCATGTTATGCTCCTTTTAGGGGTATATCCTTCTTCAGGGTAATCCCGGTCATCTGATTTGTAAACACTTTTTAAATTTAATTTTAAAAGTCATGATCCTGTTTCCCCGGATATCTGGAATAAATGCAGCCGAAAGACGGGGAACCCGATGGGCTGCAGCAGGCGAGGAAAGTGTATAAATTCAGCTAATTAATAGATAAATAAATATTTATTGTATGACCAGCAAATATATCCTACCTATTTGAAATAGTTTTGAAACAAATTTTAAAAAGTTGTTTACAGCTATATTTTCCTATGTTAGCCTTTTCGTATAAAGGAGTGCAGAAAGCAACCTGGCATAAAAAGGAGAAATTATGAAGAGATTATTGGTTGGCTTTTTATTATTGTTGGCGTTATTCCCTGTCATCGCTTCCGGATCGCAGGAAGGGGACGGAAAGACAGAGATCGTCATGTGGACATTTCTGGATCCAGAGAACCCTTCGAATGGAAGGAATGTCGCTCTGAAGCAGATGATAACCGAGTTCGAGGCTGATAATCCTGGCGTTGATATCATCGTCGAACCTAAGAACTATGCGACAATGACCGCTGAATTCCTCACGGCTCATGCTACGGGAAGCGCTCCTGATATCATCTGGTGTGCCCGCGATGAGCTGAGCGGCGTGCTTGATGCGGGTGCCCTTGAACCTCTTGAGAACCTGTTCCTGGGAGAGTGGAGCGAGGAAGAGATAAAGGATATCGATGACGCGTTCTTCCGCTTCGGAGAGAGGGACGGAAAGCATTATACGCTATGCCTTAACAAGAATGCTCTTGTCATGTACTACCGCGCTGATCTGCTTGAGGCAGCAGGATGCGATGTCCCAGAGACATGGGATGAGATCCTTGACGCGGCTATCAAGATGACGAAGACGGAGAATGGCATAACTACCTATGGCCTTGGCCAGAGCTTCCCTTCAGGATACTCGGATCCGCAGCTCCTCACCAACTGGCTCATAGATAAGCAGGGCGCGCTCTTTGATGAGGATGGAAGGGCGATGTGGGCGAACCAGGTTGGCGTCGATGGCGTGAACTGGATCACGCATTGCATTGATATCGGCGTTACCCCTGAAGGATGCCTCAACCTCGGAACTGAGGATATAATCAGCGAGTTCAGCGCTGGTAGATACGGGATGTTCATCGCAGGCGCGGTCCGTATCGGATCGATCAAGGATACCTGCAGCTTCGATCCAAAGGACGTCAAGGTGATGTCGCTTCCTGGCGGATGTGTCATCGATGGATGGTTCGCAGGAATCTGGTCGGGATCCAAGAACAAGGAGATGGCAGGAAGGTTCCTGGAGAAGATGTACTCTCCTGAGGCTGATCTGCTGTGGGTCGAGGTCGGAGCACAGGCCCCTGTCAGGGCATCTACGCTTGAGCATATCACGATCACGGAAGACAACGATTATCTGCCTGTGATGCTTGATGCGTTCGCAAATGGCTTCATCACGCCTAATGATATGGCATACGCCGGATGGAAGATCAACCTGAATGAGGCTGTGCAGCGCGTAGTCGGTAATGGCATGGATCCTCTAGAGGCTCTGCAGCAGACTGCTGATGAGTTCAATAGGGCGAACGGCCGTTAAGTAATCAGATATATGACTAGGCTGTTGATGCTCTGCCGTGTCAGCAGCCTAGTTCTTTGAAGACATCTATGGGAAAGAAGAAAATAAATCTAAGTATCCTCTATACGGTACCTGCCAGCCTTCTGCTGATCATGTTCCTTATCATCCCGCTGATTTTCGCCTTATACTGCAGCTTCTATCAGTATAAGTATATGATGCAGGGAAGCTTCGTCGGCCTAGCGAACTATATCGAATGCTTCGTTACTCCTAGGATATCGCAGTCATTCCTCATTACATTCATAGTCACGTTCGCGTCAACGGCCATATCGATATTCCTTGGTCTGGTCCTTGCGCTATGGATCGATCGCCGCAGCGGCCTGTTCGCCTATTTCATTGAGATGATAGGCCTTATCCCATGGGTTATATCCATGGTCGTCGCAGGCCTTCTCTGGAGATGGATGTTCAATGCCGAGCTAGGACTTTTCAACGTGATAATAAGGGCCATGGGATTTGCCGGGGTTGATGTGATCCAGAATAAGACAGCTGCCCAGGTCGCATTGATATTCGTGCTTTCCTGGAGGACGATCGGATATGCGATGGTCATGATCCTTGCGGGGCTCAAGGGTATCGATGATACATTGATAGAGGCCTCGCACATCGATGGAGCCAACTCCCTGCAGACGCTATTCCTGATAAAGCTTCCGATGATAAAGTCATCGGTACTGCTTTCCACCATAGTCCTTACCGTAAGTAATTTCACGAATAACACTGTACCTAAGGTCCTTACTGGAGGCGGCCCTGTCAATGCCACCAACGTAGTCACGCTGGAGCAGTACAATCTCAGCTTCGTCTATTACGAGTTCGGTAAGTCTAGCGCCCTTTCGGTTCTGATAATGATATGCACCGTGATAATCATCGCATGCTATATCAAGGTCGCGAAATACAAGATCTGAGGGATATGCCATGAATAATCATAAGGTAAGGAAGTATACGATCCGGGCTGTTGAATATCTTATTGCGGCAATCTTCGCCGTAATCAATCTCATTCCCGTATTCTGGGGTGTCATCACATCCTTGAAGAATCCTCGGGAGATATCTAGGATCCCTCCCCAGATATTCGGATTCGAGCCTACTCTGATGCATTATCAGACAGTCCTGTCCGGGCAGTTCTTCAGGTCAATCATGAATAGCGTCCTCTTCTCGCTGTTCGCCATAATGCTCGGACTTATCCTTGGCTATCTTGCCGGATACGGGTTCGCAAGGCGGAAGTTCCGCTTCAAGAGCCTCCTTTTCTTCCTCGTTGTAGTGGGAATTCCTCTATCCGGCGGAAGCTCCGTACTGCTGATTCCGAATTATCTCTATATGCTCAAGCTGCATATGACGAATCAGTTCTATACGCTGCCTCTGATCTATGCGGCGTATAATCTTCCAATGGCCATATGGATATTCATTGCGGGGATAAAGGCCGTGCCATTCGAGCTGGAGGAGGCTGCAAGGATCGATGGAGTAAGCCAGCATTATATAGTCACGCGTCTGGTTCCGCCTTTGGTGAAGCCGTCGATCGCCTCTGCTGCATTGTTCATATTCATCGGAAGCTGGAATGATTACATCACGGCATCTGTGATGGTCAGCGGTAACCTGAAGGTCATCCAGCAGTCCATCTATGATTTCATGGGATTCTTCGGTCTGGAGTGGGGACCGCTGACCGCATCGACGACGATAGCAGTCATCCCTATCCTCATCGTCTTCACGATAGCCGGCAGGCAGCTTGTCTCCGGATTGACGGCAGGTGCCGTAAAGGGTTGATGCTATGAGATTCTTCATCCATGAGAAGCGCGTTCCTGGCAAGGCCTTTCCCTTGTCTAAGGAATACGATGTGGTTGTCGTAGGTGGCGGTATGAGCGGCATGTGCGCGGCTCTTGCATCTGCGCGTACCGGTGCCAGGACTGCGATTATCCAGGATCGCAGCGTATTCGGTGGCAACGCAAGCAGTGAGATCCGTATGCATATCTGCGGAGCCTCATGCCACTGGGGTAAGAAGAACGCGCTTGAGACGGGAATAGTGATGGAGCTCGAGCTTGAGAACAAGTACCTGAATGATAGCTACAATTACTCTATCTGGGATGGCGTTCTCTGGTCACGGATGCTTGGTCAGGAGAATCTGGATTGCTACATGAATGCTTCCATGGTTTCTGTTGATGCGGATGGAGGGCATATCCGGTCAATAACGGCATATCAGATGACCACTGAGCAGACATACCGTCTTTCAGCCGAGATATTCATAGATGCGACCGGCCTTGGGACATTATCGGCCTTTGCCGGTGCAGAATGCAGATTCGGTACGGAGTCATCATCGGAATATGGAGAGAGGAGCGCTCCTGATGATGAGAATGGCGACACTATGGGAAACACCATACTGTTCTGCGCGTATGACACAGGACACCCTGTCTCTTTCCGTAAGCCATCATGGGCATATACGTTCGATGAGTCCGATTTCGCTTATCGGTATCATGGTGATATAGCGGTGTATCACAGTGCCGATGATGTAGTCGTCATGGAGAAGGGAAAGGACTATGAATCGGCGGAAGGAGAGCTTGTCGAGAAGTATGACGTGCAGTCCGGGTACTGGTGGATCGAGCTCGGTGGTGACTGGAATGACATCATAAAGGATGCTGAGGATATACGCTGGGAGCTCTATCGGACGGTATATGGCATATGGGATCATATAAAGAACGGGGGCGATCATGGCGCAGAGAATTATGAGCTTCTATGGGTTGGTAACCTTCCTGGCATAAGGGAGAGCCGGAGGGTGGTCGGAGAATATGTCCTTACCGAGGATGATATCCTGTCCAATAGGATATTTCCTGATGCTGTCGCTTATGGCGGCTGGCCTATGGATAACCATACAGCGGCAGGGTTCCGGGCAAAAGGACGGATCCCATCAACGGTCAGGAGCTTTGAGGGGCTTTATTCGATACCATATGGCTGCTATGTCTCGAAGGATGTCGATAATCTCTATTTCTGCGGCAGGATAATCAGCGCTAGCAAGCAGGCGATGGGGTCCACCAGGGTGATGGGGACATGCGCGGTAGGCGGACAGGCTGCAGGAACGGCCGCGGCCTTGGCTGTGATGCATCATATCACTCCGCATGAGCTCGGGGTATCTCATATAGAAGAACTGCGTCAGCGGCTTCTCAGGGATGATTGCTATATTCCAGGGGCTAGGAACGATGATCCAGCTGACCTGGCCCGCACCAGCCGCGTGTCGGCTTCTTCATCAGCGTCGGGATATCCTCCAGAGAACGTGATAAGCGGTGTTTCCCGAACGGTAGGTAATGATTGCAACCTGTGGGTGTCAGGGCCGCTGGACAGCGAAGGAGCCATGCTGGGCTTCCACCTCGCGGCACCTAGCGTCATACATGAGGTAAGGATCACGTTTGATCCTGATCTCAATCAGGAGAAGACGATATCGGTAGCCAAGTCATTTATCGATAAGGAGGAGACCGGCGTTCCTCGAAGTCTTGTCAAGGATTATGAAGTCGTCCTTCTGAAGGATTCAGAGGAAGTGGCGGCCAGGGCTGTTCAGGGCAATCATCAACGTCTCAGCATATGTGGCTTTGATGGGATTGAGGCTGATCAGGTGGTTATCAGGATACTTAGCACTAACGGTGACGTAGCAGCTAGGGTATATGAGGTGAGGATATACTGATGAAGGGATATGTAAGGGAAAGGCGTGATAGCTCTGCCAATGAAGCCATAGCAAGGAAGTATGATGTGATCGTGATCGGTGGCGGCATGAGCGGCTTCTGCGCAGCCATAGCCGCCGCTCGCCATGGTGCTAAGACTGTGATCATACAGGATCGCAGCGTATTCGGCGGCAATGCCAGCAGCGAGACCCGGATGCACATAAGCGGAGCCTCCTGCCATTGGGGGAAGCGCAACGCTGCTGAGACAGGTATCCTGATGGAGGCCCAGCTTGAGAATAAGTATCTCAATGATAGCTACAATTACTCAATCTGGGATGGTGTTCTCTGGTCGATGATAAAGGCCGAGCCCAATCTTGACTGCTTCATGAATACTACCATGCATGAGGTCATATCGGATGGATCGCACATCGAGGCTGTGAAGTGCTATCAGATGACGACGGAGACAGAATACCGCATCGAGGGAGGCATCTTCATAGATGCTACCGGAAACGGTACCCTCGGATACTTCGCGGGTGCTGAATACAGGATCGGTCGGGAGGCCAGGGGAGAGTTTGATGAGAAGGATGCGCCGGAAAAGCCAGATGGCGAGACAATGGGCAATACCATATACTTCGTTGCCCGTGACATGGGCCATCCTGTGCGCTTCATAAAGCCGGACTGGGCCTACACGTTCGATGAATCGTTCTTCAAGCATCGATATCATGGGGATATCGTCGTATACCATGATGCAGATGATGTCGTGGTGCTTAAGCCCGATGAGGACTATGAGGATCATCGTGATCAGCTCGTAGAGAAATACGATGTGCAGTCCGGATACTGGTGGATCGAGCTCGGCGGAGATTGGGATGATATCATAAAGAGCAGCGAGGAAATCCGCTGGGAGCTATATAAGACCATATACGGAGTATGGGATCATATAAAGAACGGCGGTGACCATGGTGCAGAGAACTATGAGCTTGTCTGGGTCGGAAACCTTGCCGGAATGCGCGAGAGCCGCAGGCTTGTAGGTGATTATATCCTAACCGAGAATGATATCTCCGCGAACAGGGAATTCGAGGACGGCGTTGCCTATGGCGGCTGGCCGATGGATGAGCATACCGCCGGTGGCTTTGCGGCGAAAGGGGAGATCCCTTCAAAGGTCAGGAGCTTCGATGGGTTCTATGGTATTCCTTATGGTTGCTATTGCGCAAAGGGATTCGATAACCTCATGATGGCTGGCCGTGATATAAGCGCAAGCAAGCTTGCCATGGGGTCTACCCGCGTGATGGCCACATGCGCCATAGGCGGTCAGGCCGCAGGAACCGCAGCCGCAGCCGCCGCAAGGCTTGGCCTGTCTCCGAAGGAGTATGGGGAGAAGCACATCAAGGAGCTGCGGCAGGCCCTTCTGAAGGATGATTGCTATATCCTTGGAGTCCGTAATGAGGATCCTGATGATATCGCAAGGAAGGCAAAGGTAACGGCTACATCAGAGGAGCCGGGAGCCGAAGCCTCTAAGGTCATCAATGGCATAAGCCGCAATACCGATACAGAATGCAATGAGTGGATCTCACGGCCGCTTTCGGAAGGCGAGGCCGCTCTTTGTCTCAGGTTCAGTGACGCCCATGAGGTGAATGAGGTGCGGCTCACATTCGATCCAGACCTTTCCGAGGAGCGCTGCATCTCCGTCTCAAAGGCCTTCCTTGACAAGGAGCCTATAGGCGTAGCCAAGGATCTCGTCAAGGATTACACGATAATCCTGAGCCTTGAGGGGCGGGAGGTCTTCGCTACGACGGTAAGGGATAACTACCAGAGGCTGAATATCGTGAAGGTTCCGTCCATCCTGGCGGATGAGGCCGTAATCAGGATAGATTCAACGAATGGAGCCTCCTCGGCAAAGGTGTTCGAGGTAAGGATCTACTGAATCCGTATACCATTCCGTCAGCTTCGCCGGGCCCTCGTGGAGAGCGGCTCGGCTTTGTGCTATAGCGTCTCTCCCTCTCTTATCCTTTCGATATTCCTGTCGAAAGGAGGGCGGATGATGCCTTTCTCAGTGATTATCCCTGTTATGTTCTGATGGGGAGTCACGTCGAATGACGGGTTGAAGACAGGAACGTCCCTGGGGGCTATCTGCACCCCATCTATCATCCTTACCTCATCTGGATCCCTCTCTTCTATCGGGATATCCTTTCCTTCCTTCATGGAGAAGTCGATCGTTGAGGTCGGGGCCGCGGAGTAGAACGGTACGCCGTATTCCTTCGCGACTATCGACAGCGGGAACGTGCCTAGCTTATTCGCAACGTCTCCGTTTGCAGTGATCCTGTCTGCGCCAAGCACGATGAGGTCGATCTTTCCTTCTCTTATCAGGGTCGCAGCGGCACTGTCAGGGATAAGCGTCACCGGAATGCCAGCCTCGGTAAGCTCCCATGCGGTAAGCCGGGCTCCCTGGAGCCTTGGACGCGTCTCGTCTGCATAGACCTTTATATCAAGTCCTGCATCCCATGCCGTGCGTATCACTCCCAGGGCCGTTCCCCAGCCGCAGGTCGCGAGTGCGCCGGCATTGCAGTGTGTGAGTATGGTGTCGCCATGGCGTATGAGCGAAAGGGCTATCTCTGATAGCCTGTGGTTCATCTCCACGTCTTCCCTGACGATGAGGTCAGCTTCCCTCAGGAGCGCATCCTTGTCATATCCGGTCTCCTCAGCCTTCCTCATCATCCGCCTTACACTCCACTCGAGGTTCACCGCAGTGGGCCGGGCTGACATGAGATGCGTGCATCTGGCCTTGAATGAATCTGCGTTTCCTTCTGCCTCGCATAGTGCGAAGTATGCGCCATAGGCCGCGGCTCCCCCTATAGCGGGGGCCCCTCGGACCACCATGGTGCGGATGGCCTGGAATACATCCTCCTCGCTCCTTGCCTCCAGGTATTCAAGGTGCATGGGCAGCAGGCGCTGGTCGATCAGGCGAAGTGACCCATCCACGAACTCCAGCGCCCTGATGTCCTCAGTCATCCGAGGAAGTCCTCCCTTTCAGGGGTGAATATGTCGATAAGCTCTCCTTTCTCAAGGCACACGGTGCCATGGAGCTCTCCAGAGGGGATGAGCACGCTGTCTCCGGCTCCTACCGTATGGGTCTCCCCTGAGACGGTGAACTCGAACTGTCCTGAGATTATGTATGCTATCTGGGTATGGGGATGGGTGTGAGGCGTACCGACTGCGCCCTTGTCGAACCAGAGATGACAGGCCATCAGGTCCCTCGTGTGCGCAAGCACCTTGCGTCCAGACTTCTCATCGAGCGTCTTCTTCTCGATATCCTCATCAAGAAAGAACTTCTGCATATCTACCTCCTTAGGATGCCGTTCCAGCATTCCTTTGTCTTCCTCATCGCTTCTTCACGGTCTATGGTGAGAAGCTGTCCCTTCTCCTTAAGCTTCCGCCCACGGCAGAATACCGTGTCTATATTCTTCCTGTCCGCGGAGAACACGATGGCTGAGAAGGGATCATTCATCGGCGTCATATTCACGTCATTTGCATTGATCAGCACGATATCTGCATCCTTGCCTGCCTCTATCGTTCCGATCCTGTCATCCAGTCCGAGGGCCCTTGCTCCCCTTATCGTCGCCATCTCCAGGATATCATAGGGACGCGCAGCTGATGGGGTAAGGGTAGAGATCGTGGCGAGCATTGCCGCAGCGTTCATCTCCTTGATCATCGAAAGATTGTTGTTGGAAGAGGCCCCATCGGTCCCGAGCGCAGCATTGATGCCCCTTTCCCTGTATTCCTTCACAGGAGCTGCGCCAGATGCCAGCTTCATGTTCGATGAGGGGCAGTGTACCACGGAGAGCCTTTCGTGCGATGAGAGGATATCCATCTCTGCCTCATTGATATGCACCGAATGCGCAAGATAGCAAGGCACTGATAATACTCCGAGCCTTTCCAGGTACTCTGCGGGCCTATTGCCGAACTCTCGCTCCGAATCCAGCACCTCCTTCCTTGTCTCGGAAAGATGCGTGTGGAGCATCGACCCCCTCTCTGCGGTCCAGCGGGCAGCCTCCTCATATGTCTCAGCGGTGCATGTGTAGATCGAATGGGGCGCGGCATCCAGCCGGAACATGTCAGAGCCTCCGATCGCATCATCTATGATAGGCACGGTCTCACTGAGCCTCTTCCTTGTCTCCGCTCCATCCCCGAACAGTGTCTGCCCTATGATGCCCCTTATGCCAGCGCTCCTCGCAGCCCTTACCGTGTTCCAGGCATAGAAATACATGTCGGCGAAGGCCGTGCAGCCTGAGTCTATCAGCTCAGCTGCGCCTAGCAGGGAGGCCCAGTAGATATCATCATCTTGAAGCTTGTCCTCTATCGGGAATATCTCGGAAAGCCAGTCCTGCAGGTTCTCCGCGGTATCCTTGTAGTTGCGCATCAGGACCATCGCAAGATGGATGTGCGCGTTGATGAACGATGGCATCGCAATCATACCAGAGGCATCGATGATCTCGTCTGCTTCGGTGTACCCGCTGCCGATCCCTCTGATGATCCCGTCTTGTATGAGTATGCTTGCTTCCTGCGTCTTCTCGCGCTCTGTCATCGGGATGACCAGGGCGTTCTTGATAAGCGTCGTCATGGCTCTATTGTAGCGCATCAGGGCATTAGAATGAAGAAAGGCCCCGAAGGGCCTTGCTTATCGCTTACTGCACCGTGGCTCTCTTTATCTTCTTAGTGGTCGTCATCTGCATCGGCTCGTCGACGATCGTCAG
This sequence comes from uncultured Spirochaetaceae bacterium, assembly GCA_944389145.1. Taxonomy (GTDB): domain Bacteria; phylum Spirochaetota; class Spirochaetia; order Sphaerochaetales; family Sphaerochaetaceae; genus Ornithospirochaeta. The sequence goes on along the minus strand of CALXLH010000025.1, from coordinate 91,191 downwards.
CTTTTCGATCTTCTTATAGCCTACGAGATCCTTATTGACCTCCTTGATGATTGCCTCGATTTCCTTCCTCATGCCATCCTTGTCCAGGTTGTTCTCCTTCGCATAGTCCTGTGAGGGGTAGATCACTGCCTCTATCGACTCGCTGGGAACATCCTTCTTCATCTGGAAACCGCGGATGAGGATCTGCTCGACCTGTCCGTAGAGCTGGAACATATCCTCGATCTCCTCTGGGAATACGTTCTTGCCGCCCTCTGTGACGATGATGTTCTTCGCCCTGCCCTTGAGGTAGACATAGCGCTCGCTGTCCATGTAGCCGAGGTCTCCCGTCTTCATATAGCCATCCTCATCGAAGAGCGCCTTTGTGTTCTCCTCATCGTCGAGGTATCCGAGGCAGACGTTCGGCCCCTTGATCCTTATCTCTCCGATGCCATCGGCGTTCTTGTCTGCGATTATCATATCGATGAATGGAAGCGGGCATCCGATTGAATCGACCTTGAAGTGCGATGGCGGGTTGAGCGTCACGACAGGGGAGGCCTCCGTAAGGCCATAGCCCTGCAGGAAGTCCAGTCCCAGCTGCTGGTACTGCTTGAATACGACAGGGGAGAGGGGACCTGCGCCGCAGATGAGTATCCTGGAGTGATCAAGTCCGAGCTGGCTGAGGATCTTCTTCTGGAAGAATCCCTTGAACGGGGATTTGCCGAATGCCTTCTTGCACCAGCCGTTGATAGCCATCAGCGTCCTTACGAGGTTGTATGTGAGGGCTCCCTTGTCCTTGAGCTTCTTCATCACTCCTGCGATTACCTTATTGTAGAGGAGCGGGATTCCCATGAAGACGGTGACCTTGCCCATCTTCATGTCGTTGATCATCCTTGAGACGATGATGCCGTGGCCGAAGAGGCACTCTGCTCCGAACTTCACGCTCTCAAGCAGCACCGTGGTGCAGCAGTAGCTATGGTGAAGGGGAAGCAGCGCGTAGAATACCTCCTTGTCGGTAAGGTATGGTACGAACTCCGCTGCCTGATAGACATTGCTGACGATGTTCTTGTGGCTCAGCACCGCGCCCTTCTCGTTTCCCGTCGTACCGGAGGTGAAGAGTATCGCGGCATAGTCATTCTCGCTTACTTCCACGGGCTGGGGAAGCGGATCGATCTCGACATCCAGCAGCCTCTGGTAGCTGTCGCTCTTTCCCTTAAGCAGCAGCATGCCATAGAGCGAATCATACCAGGAGCCACCGATGCCCTTCATCTTCTCCAGCACATCGAGGTCGCATATGGCGAACCTGACCTTCGCATACTCGGAGAGCCTCATGCACCTGTCGGTATGCATCTGGTTGTCTATCGGAACGATGACCGCGCCTGCTGCGAGTATCGCGAAGTACGCGATTGCCCATTCAGGACTGTTCTTTCCGTTCAGGAGGACCCTGTCGCCCTTCCTTATGCCCTTCGCCTGGAGATAGGCCGCGGCCTTCATGATCTTCTGGAAGGCCTCCTTATATGTCAGGGCCTTCTTGTCAGGCTCGAATACCGAGAATGCGATGTTATCACCGAACCTCTCGGTCGAGATCATGAATAACTGAGGGATCGTCGGCCAGTCGCCCTTTATGATCCTTCCCCTGAAGCTGTCTAGTTCGTTCCAGATGTGTTCTGCCATTTGAATCCTCTTTGACCGGGTCTATTCTTACGAATCGGTGCTAAAGTGTCAATAACACAGTACTTAACCATATGATACAGGATTAAGTAGTAAATAACTACTAGGGAAATATCCTGCCTTTCCGTGCAGGGAGGTGGACACGGTGCGGACAAGTAAGTATAATCGCCTTGTTTCCGGGTAGTAGCGCAGGGGCTAGCGCACTTGGTTCGGGACCAAGGGGTCGGAGGTTCAAATCCTCTCTGCCCGACTACGAGAGCCGCATCTCTTACGATGCGGCTCTCACTTTTCATGTGCTATCATCACAGGCAGAGGTGAAGTGATGAACGATGTTGTCAAGGCCCTTATCGAGAGGCGGAGCTGCCGTAGCTACAGGAGCGAGCAGATACCCGATGATATCCTTAAGGAAATAGTAGAGGCCGGGCTCTATGCGCCCTCTGCATCGAACAGGCAGGATGCGATGATGGTCGTCATCCAGAAGGAAGAAGAGGTGAGGGAGCTATCGCGCCTGAATGCTCGTATCATGGGGACATCCAGTGATCCGTTCTACGGAGCGCCTACCGTGATCGTGGTCCTTGCACGCGGCGATTCCCATACTGCCGTCGAGGATGGCAGTGCCATGATACTCAACATGCTCAATGCCGCCCACGCCATCGGCATCGGATCCTGCTGGATACACAGGGCCTATGAGGAGTTCTGCTCGGCTGAGGGAAAGGAGATGCTCAGGCGCTGGGGAATCGAGGGAGAATGGCGGGGCATCGGCCACTGCATCCTTGGCTATGCCATTGAGGAAGCTCCTGCAAGGCCTCGCAGGGATGGCAGGGTAAGATACGTCAGGTAAAGTCGGCGAACCGTGCTTCCGCGGCCATTCTCAGGTCCTCTGGGCGTACTTCCAGCTGTAGCCCTCTCTGCCCTCCGCTGACATAGATCGTGTCCTCGAGAAGAGCCGTTTCCTCGATGAATGTGGGGTAGTGCCGCTTCATGCCAAGCGGAGAGCAGCCTCCGCGGATATAGCCCGTGAGTGCCAACATCTCCGACTGCTTTATCAGGTCTATGTCCCTGCTTCCTGTCAGCGCCCTTGCCTTCTTCATCGATATCTCGAATTCTGCGGGAAGGCAGAAGACGAAGATCTGATTCTCCGAATTGCGCATGACTATCGTCTTGAACACGCGTTCAGGATCGAGGCCTGCGCTCTTCGCTGCATGTATGGCATCAAGATGGTCCTCATCGAACTGATAGGTGTGTACCTCATATGGCATGGAGAGCGATTCCAGGATCCTCATTGCATTCGTCTTCATGCCAATAGTCTCTACGTATGGGACTCGTTAGGCAAGAAGGTACGTGCAGTATCCTATGAAGAACCAGATGCTTCCCCCAAGTACGAAGAGGTGCCAGATAAGATGGTGATGAGGTATCTTCCTGATGCTGTAGAAGATGATTCCGACCGTGTAGGTTATCCCACCGGAGAGCATGAATAGAAAGAGCTGCCGTGGAATGTGCGGGATGACCTCGTTCCAGATCAGCACCACCGACCAGCCCATAAGCGCATATAGCGCGATATGCACGGGATAGAAGCGTCCCCAGAAGCGTAGCGTAGTGAGTATGCCGATGAGTGCCGCTCCCCAGATCGCAGCCGTGAATGATAGCGTCAGCGGTGTGCCTATGTACATCAGAAGCGGGGTATATGATCCTGCTATGAGGATATAGATGGCGCTGTGATCGAATACCCTCAGCGCTTTCTTCGCCGTTCCTGCTGGGATGATGTGGTAGAAGGCTGAGGCGGCATAGAGCACGATGTTCGAGAGGGCGAATATTACCATGCCTGCCTTCGAGGCGTCGTGGTCAGGAATCCCTGAGGAGCCTAGTACGAACGCGAATCCTATCATCGAGAGGAACAGCCCCAGGAAATGCGAATAGGCGTTCTCCTTCTCCTCTGAGATCGTCGGCATGTGAATCGGCAGCGTTATGTGGGTAGCTATCCAGTTTTCCATGTCCTGAATCTACGACCGATCGTGTGATCTGTAAAAAGTCAATTCTCATCATTTTGTCCGATATGGATGGTTCTGACCATTCAGGAATAGGGGATAGTCATGATCTATCATGGCCTGTGATTAATCCAAATTTATATACTATGTGGTATATTGTCCTGCATTTTGTCGGATAAATAGCCTGCAAAGCGTCGGATGAGTTACCCGATATGCTGCTTAGTGTCCTATCGTCAATGTGCCAATCCTGGAGCCATCTCACAGCAGAGGACTATGAGACGCTCACGGGTGGGGTGATTCCTGCTTGAATAGGCTAGGTAAGATATGCCGAGCCTGATCGCATCATATGCCGCTAGGTTCTATATGAACCTGGCAGGGGAGACCTTAAAGAGCTTGCCGAGCTCCTTTGCGGTCTTCTTGCTTATGGCCCGGCGGCCATTCTCCATATCAGATATATGCTGCTTGTTCATTCCGAGCTTCTCTGCAAGCTTCTTCTGGGTCATGCCGACAAGCTTCCGGTAGAAACGGAGATTGCTACCGGGTGTCTCCTTCGCAACGGCTTCCTTGAACCAATCCAGATCCTCGACGTTCACCCATCCTTCATCATCGTCCTGCTTGATGATCTTCATGGAATCGCCGAACTCCTTTCTCAGATTGTCAAGAAACGTACTGGAAAGCGTTCCCTCGATCCTGAAATCATTAATAAGGGGCTGATTCACGACTACCAACATAATACACCTCTATCCTTAATTCGCCTTTTTCCTCATACCAGCATGCTACCCAGCGATAGCTCAGATGGCAGTGATTCTATTACCGTCCAAAGCGCTGTAGTTCCGATAACCCGGCTGTATAGGTCCCGAAACCTTGAGGTCCTTTATCAGCTTAACAAGCGTATTCCGTTCTTTCTCAGGGAGTTTCTCAATCCCTTTAAGTGCTTTCTTGCTGATGAATACCTCGTATTTATCCATGGTTTATTGTAAGTCAAAAATGGGTACTTTGTCAATGTATCGCTCTTATCGGGTATACTGTCTAGGCGCTGACCGGTGAAGCGCTATCGGTATAAGAAAGGAGGGCCGAAGCCATCCTGATGAGAGCATTTCCCAGGATGATGTTTAGTATGATCGACTGATACATATTGCATTCCGCACATTGGCGTGGGTGGGAGCGGTGATCCTCTCCGTTATAGCTTGGTAGCAAATACAATATAATCTTAGATATTGATCCTTTACAGGATAAGTAATTAAACCTAGGAAATTCTATACCGGCGACCGGACTTGAACCGGTAAGGGTTGCCCCGGCAGATTTTGAGTCTACTGTGTCTACCAATTTCACCACGCCGGCAGATAGCCGATGATAGCAGAATGATGGCGAAGCGGGCAAGCCGTGTTGAATGTAATTTTCGTTTTGGTTATCGTATTTTCATGCTCAAGAGACTCGTTTCGCTTATCATGGTGCTGTTGCTGTCTGTTTCGCTCTTCGCTGCCCTCGATGAGAGCGCGTCGCGCATCCTTATCTCTGATATACCTATCACATACGGAGATCAGTCGTTCCGTGAGAGGATATTGGAGAAGACGGAGGGGAAAAGGGATCCTGTAGGCCTGGTCCTCACTGGCGGCAGCGCCCGCGCGCTGGCTCATCTCGGAGTGCTTTCATATCTTGAGAGCGAAGGCATAGTCCCGGACTTCATCATCTCGAACAGCATGGGGTCTATCATAGGCCTGCTCTATGCGGCAGGGCTTTCTCCTGAGCAGATCATCGAGGTACTCACCTCCGCAAACCTCTCATCGCTATTCTCCTTCACCCTCCCGATAGAAGGCGGCCTTCTCCATCCAGCGGGGCTTGAGACCCTGATAAGGGGAGTCGTGGGCAAGGACCTGCAGCTGGAGGATCTCGACATCCCTGTGATGGTAGTATGCGAGGATCTTGTCACCAAGCGTGAGATAAGGATCTGCGAGGGAGACTTCACGGATGTGCTTCTTGCCTCTTTCGCGCTTCCTGTATATTTCGCACCGAAGGAATACAAAGGCCATCTGCTGATCGATGGCGGAGTGATATCACTGGCACCTGTGAGCGCAGCGTTCGAGTATTCCGATACCATAATCGTTTCAACGACGTTCTACGATCTCTCTTCTATAAACCTGCGTAACGTCGTGACCGTGCTCAACTCCTCCTTTGATATCGGCAAGAACCAGAAGGCCGCGGCTGACATGAAGGCCCATGATGACTTCATATGGATACGCTGCGACGTGGAACAGTTCTCCTTCATGGACTTCGAGAAGATGGAAGAGATGGCCGGCATAGGCTACAGGAGCGCCGAGGCAATGGCCGATGAGCTTTCCGGAATCTACAGGTGCGGCGGCATAAGCAGCAGCCTTGGACGGGATAGGAGAGGCTATGAGGGAGCGATTGCCACGGTGAAGAACGGCCTGAAGTACTTTGACCGTGTCGAGGCAGTCTCTCCGTCATACACGCTCGGTATCTGCTTCGAGTCGGATCAGAACGGGGATTTCCGCCGCTATCTGAATGACGCTGTCGATCTTGCCGTTGATTTCGATTATCGCTACTTCGGCTTCGAGGCTGGGGTGTCCGCAGGATTTGCCTTTGACTTCACGACGCCACAGACGACAGGCGCCTATCCGATGATCGAGGGCTATCTTGCCTACTATCCGCTTGATAATCTCCGCATTACCCTTGAAAGCTCGTTCGATTTCGGCCATGAGCCATGGTATATCCCTGAGCTGTACGCACGGCAGGGGCTTGACTGGGTGATCATGACCACGGAGGATCTTTTCGGGGTATCGCTCAAGGAAGCATTCGAATACCGCACAGACTTCCAGGGCGGCAGTGCCCTCGTGGCCTCAGCCTTCTTCGATGGCTGGCTTACCCTTGACTGGTTCAACCCTGATATCTCCCTCGGCTACATGCTCGTGGCCGATGAGATCGATTTCCGTAACATGGGCAATTATCTTGATGTCGACGTATCATCGCGCTTCCTGCTTCCGCCTGCCGATTCGCTCTTTATCGATGCGCGCGTGTTCTCCAGGATAAGCATCGATGGAAGCGGGCATGTGCCGATGTTCCTCTCCGATGGATACACAAGCCCGATGCTTGGGAAGGATGCTGATTTCACTGATGCAGCCTCCAGCCATGTGACGATGCTTTCGCTGGCCTTCGGCTATGATGTGCCCTATACGCCGACATTCGGAGAGTTCCTGATCATCGAGGACAGCGAGGTCGGAGTCTACTGCGATCTGCTTATCAGGGACACGACGGTGAATGTCTCCACGGGAGTTGAGCTGCAGACAGCTGTCTCCCTTATCGGGCTGATGGAGCTGCCGCTGAGGATCAGGATGGGCTACGACTCATGGGCAAACAGCTTCGCAGCCTCATTCCTGATCTCGCTGAAGTATTAGTCCTCGTGCCTCTCCAGCCATCTTTCATCGGCTTCCGTGAGCTCGGTATTGACCTCTCCGCTTTCCCCTTCCACGTCATCCTTGGCAGGGGTGGCGGCCTTGTGGAAGTCAGGCTCTGGCGGGAAGCCCGGCAGTAGCGACATATCCTCGATGATCTCGCCCTTATGCCATTCCGGCCTTATTCCGGCTGCAACGGCAGGGGCGTTGCCATTGATCGCCAGCGTGCATTCCAGTGCCTCGTCCGGGGTCTCCAGACCCTTCTTCATCGCCTCTATATCCTCCCTCTTATACATGGATATATTGGTGAATACCGCAGCGGCGGCCTTCTCAAGCTCCTTCCGTGCCTTCCCGATTTCTCCATAGTGAAGGTAGACCATCGCCATGTGGACATACGGATCGGCGAACGACGGTGTCATGGATTCGAACATCGCATATAGCATGCCTCCGGCAAGGTCCCATCTCTCATCGATCATGAACATCATCGCCTGCATGTCGGCAACGGCAGGGGAGGAGGGGAAGCGGCTCATCGCATCCTTCACGCATTTGCGGAAGTCCTTTCTCTTCCCGCTCTTCAGGTAGTATATCGAGAGATTCACGAAGAGGTTGCGGTCCTCCGACTTGTCATCATCCCTGGCACTCTCGCAGAGCTCTATGGCCCTTTCCAGATCATCGTATGCGAAGTAGTACATCGAGAGCGTTATCTTCGCCAGCGCAGCTGTCTGCTTGTCCTTGCTGCCGACAAGCGGCTCCAGGACCTTCTTCGCTTCCTCTATGTCTCCATACTGCATCATCACCGACGCCGCGATCACAAGGTAGTTGTCGGGCATCCCGGCCTTCACCGCCTTCCTTATGTATCCAAGGCCCTCCTCGTAGCGGGCGAAGTTGCCGGCCTTGAAGATCTTATACGCCTTTGAGAAGTAATAGGAGCCTCTCGAAGAGATGAAGAACAGCACCGCTGAGGCTATCAGCAGGATGAACACGATGAATGGCGGCACTGATGGCGTCACCATGAATACGATTGCCAGCACGAGCAGGGCTATTGCCGGCCATTGTTGATATTTCCTTAACATGCTTTCACCGTTGAGTCTTGATTTTCAGTATGTTATCATCCTCTAAGCCTATGGGAAAGAGGATACTGCTTCATGTTTGCTGCGGGCCATGTTCCACATCCAGCGTGGAACGGCTCCTCTCTGAGGGTTATGAACCCGTGCTGTTCTTCTCCGATAGCAATATATTTCCCGAATCAGAATTCCTGAAGCGCTATGAGAACCTCCTTATCGTCGCCAGGCGCCATGGCCTTGAGGTGATACTCGATGACTATGACCATGAGGCCTGGAGGGAGGCCGTGAAGGGCCATGAGGAAGATCGGGAGCATGGAGAGAGATGCTCTCTCTGCTTCCGCTTCAATCTGCTCAGGACGGCGGCCAAGGCCCGAGAGCTTGGGATAGATGAGTTCACTACTACGCTAACCGTCTCCCGGTTCAAGTCCAGCGCGGTTATCTTCGGTGTCGCCGAGGATCTTGAGGGATTCCAGAGGATAGACTTCAAGAAGAAGGACGGATTCAACCGTTCCGTGCAGCTTTCAAGGGAATATGGGCTGTATCGGCAGGATTACTGCGGCTGTGAGTTCTCCCTGAGGGACAGGCGATGAGAAAGTTCTTCAAGGTACTCACGTCACGCCTTCTCTGGTCGGTCCTCGCATTCATCCTCCAGTTTGCCGTCATTGCCTATTTCGTGATATGGGCAAGCTATTACAAGGGTTATTTCTACTTCTTCTTTGTCTTCTCGATCCTGATGGGCTTCGTGGTCTTCACCCGTCCTGAGAAGCCTGCGTACAAGACCGTGTGGATCTTCCTCATATGCATCTTCCCTCTCTATGGAGCGGTGCTGTACTTCCTCATGGCCAACAAGAAGCTGGGGTATTTCTCCCGCAGGAAGACAGCCGCCTTCCATAAGTCGCTTCCGCGCGAGGACAGCTTCCAGCGGAATGCCGATGAGGAGCTGTATTCCATCTCTCCGGAGTTCAGGAAGCTCTCGCTCTTCGTGCGCAACTCCACGGGGATGTCCGCATGGAAGGATACCGAATGCAGGTATTTCGAGTATGCCGATGATTTCTTCTGCGATCTTCTGTCTGAGGTGGAGGAGGCGGAGCGCTTCATATTCATCGAGTACTTCATCATAGGCGAAGGCCACTGGTGGGAGAGGATCCTCTCTGTCCTTGAGCGCAAGGCCCGGGAAGGGGTCGATGTGCGTGTCATATACGATGATCTCGGCTCGATAAGCGCACTGCCCAAGAACTATGACAGGCGTCTCAGGGAGAAGGGGCTGAAGGCCGTTGCCTTCAACCGTGTCAGGATACACTTCAATCCTCGCCTGAACTTCCGTGACCACAGGAAGATCTTCAACATAGATGGGAATATATGCTATACGGGCGGACTTAACCTCGCCGATGAGTATTCCAATGACATGATCCGCTTCGGATACTGGAAGGATAATGCAGTCAAGATCAAGGGAGCTGCGGTATGGAACTTCACATATCTCTTCCTTGAGATGTGGATGGGCGTTGCCGGCGGCCATGATGACCTCTCGCTCTATCTGCCGAGGGTGATGGGCCGGAGCGAGGGATTCGTACAGCCTTTTGGCGATAATCCCCTCGATTCAGATACGACCACGGAGAATGTCTATAAGAAGATGATAAGCATGGCGCGCGATCATATCTGGATAACGACTCCTTATCTCGTACCCGATGATTCGATGATAGAGGCGCTTTCCGACGCGTCCCGCTCCGGTGTCGATGTGCGCATCATAACGCCGCATCATCCCGATAAGAAATCAGTGTTCGAGGTCTCCCGATCCAACTATCTGCAGCTTCTGGAGGCTGGAGTCAGGATCTATGAGTACATCCCAGGATTCCTTCATTCCAAGACCTTCCTTGTCGATGATGAGGTTGCGATCGTAGGTACGACGAATCTCGACTACAGGTCGTTCTACCTCCATTTCGAGCTCTCGGTGCTTTTCTTCCGCTCTCCTGTGGTCGAGAGCGTCCGCCGCGACTTCGAGAAGACCTTTGACATGTCGCGCGAGCAGACGGTTGCCATGGCCCGTAACGTCAGCCTTCCCCTCCGCGTGATCCGCTATTTCCTGCGTCTCTTCTCTCCGGCCCTTTGAGATTGACTGCAAGGCGCTAAGGCCGTACTCTTTTCATATGGATACTGTAGATAGAAAGCGAAGGAAGGCTCCTCCGAAGCCGACTCCTGAGGAAGAGGCAAGGGCTGCCTATGAGGATATAATCTCCGTTTTCGCCTCCACTTCGGATACCGATGACATGAAGGCGCTCTTCGACGATCTCTTCACTGAGTCAGAACGCAAGGACATGATTGCACGCTGGCTTCTGATGGATGACATATATAAGGGAAAGCCCCAGCGCGAGATCGCATCGGAGAGGGGCCTGTCGCTCTGCAAGATAACAAGGGGGTCCCGCATGCTCAAGAAGGAGGACGGCTTCATGCGCCGCCTCCTTTCATCGCGCTATGATGAGGATCATACCCACATCTGAGCGGTTCTCAGAGCCGCCCTTACCGTCTTGTCCATGTCATAGTAGGCGTAGTCTGCAAGGCGGCCTCCGATGATGAGCCTGCTGTCTTTTCCCGCAATGTCCCTGTACCGTGCGTACAGGGAATTGTTCCTCTCATCGTTTATCGGATAGAACGGCTCATCCGTCTTCTCATAGTCCACCGGATATTCACGGCTGATCCATGTGACAGGGGATGAGGCCGCGCTGAAGTGCTTATGCTCGATGATCCTCGTGTATGGCGTCTCGCGGTCGGTGTAGTTGACCACTGCCACTCCTTGATAGTTCTCCTTCCCGATCCTCTCTTCCTCGAAGATCTCGGAACGGTACTGTAGCTTCCCTTCACGATAGCCGTAGAGCCTGTCGAGGCAGCCTGTGTATAGTACCTTGTCCCCAAGGCTGTTCCAGCGTTCCCTGTCCTCGGTGTAATCCGTGCTGAGGATGACGTCCACTCCATCGAGAAGCTTCTCTATCAGTGCCGTATAGCCGTCGGCAGGGATTCCCTGATAGATATCATTGAAGTAGTTGTTGTCGTAGGTAAGGCGTACGGGGATGCGCTTGATTATCGAAGGAGGAAGCTCTGAGGCGCTCCGTCCCCACTGCTTTTCCGTATAGCCCTTCACGAGCGTCTGGTATATGTCGCGTCCTACGAGGCTTATGGCCTGTTCCTCCAGATTCCTCGGCTCACCCTTGATCTCCTTCCGCTGCTCCTCGATGATGGCCGCTGCCTCATCAGGGGTCACGATTCCCCACATGCGTGAGAATGTGTTCATGTTGAACGGCATGTTGTAGATGTGGCCCTTGTAGTTCGCGATAGGGGAGTTGATGAAGGGACGGAATGGCACGAGCGCGTTCACATAGTCCCATACCTCCTTGTCCGAGGTATGGAAGATATGGGCTCCATAGCGGTGGATGTCTATGCCATCACGCCGCTCCGTGTATATGTTGCCTCCTATGTGATCGCGTCTTTCTATTGCTAGTACGGAATGACCATTCGTTACTGCCTCGTGTGCGAATACCGATCCGAACAATCCCGTGCCTACGACGATGAAGTCGTAATGATCCCGCATCATTTCCTCCTTTTCTGAGCCCTCTTCTGCTTCGGTCCCTTATGGCGGTCGGGGAATGAGAGATGTCCGTCCTCTCCCGCCATCGTATCACGTCCATATGGCTGGAACTCATCTTCCCATCCCTTCCTGCGCTTCCTGCCCTTGAGAGCGTCTCTCTTGCCGGATGCCTTGCGCTTAGGCTCTCCCTTCCTCTTCTCCTGCCTGGCCCTGGTAACGATGGGCTTTCCCTTGACGGTACGCTCTGAGTATGCCTTGAGGATCGTCTCAGCAACCGAGTATGGCGCACTGACGAATGATGAATCGTCCAGAACCTCGATATCCACCAGGTCCTCGTCCCTGACGCCAGCCTGCTCGATGATTATGTTCGCAAGCATCCCCTTTGTCAGTCCGTCACGCCTGCCGCGGGCTATGAAGAGCCTTGTCATGTCCTCATCGTCATTCCTCTGGCTCCTATCGCTCTTGCGGGCCTTTTCCTTCCTTGCCTTCGGGGCTATCGCCTCTATCTTCCTATACTGTGTTATATCCAGCTCATTGCGGTAGATATAGCCGAGGATGCTGGCAAAGGCCATCTCGGGATCGCGCCCTATGAGAACCTTCCTCGCAATCTCAAGGTATTCGTTCCTTGGTTCCTCTGAAAGCGCATTCTCCACCTGAGCAGTGATCCTTGCCTTCTTGCCTTCGATGATCTCCTCTGCCTCAGGTATCTCCTCCTTGCGGATCTCTGCGCGCGATGCCTTGCGTATGAAGGAGAACTTCCTTGCTTCTGAGGGGGTGATGAAGGTGATGGCGGTTCCGTTCTTCCCGGCCCTTCCCGTGCGTCCTACGCGGTGGATGTAGATCTCCGGATCCTGAGGTATGGAGTAGTTGATGACATGCGTCAGGTCCTGGATATCGAGGCCGCGTGCGGCTACATCGGTAGCGACGAGTATGGATATCTGATGCTCCTTCATCTTCCTCAGTATCTGTTCACGTTCCCTCTGCGACAGGTCGCCATGGAGCGATGCCGCGTCATAGCCTCTGTCACGGAGCTTGCTGCCGATCTCATCGCACTGAAGCTTCGTACGGCAGAATACGACGCCGTAGAAGTCGCTTTCCTTATCGATTATCCTCGTAAGCGCCTCAAGCTTGTCTGATTCCCTGACCTCATAGTAGATCTGGTCGGCACTCAGCGTGGCACTCTCCTTCTTCTGGGTCCTGATGACCTCGGCATTCTTCATGAAGCTCTCTGCGAGGCGCATGATCTGCGGAGGCATCGTAGCGGAGAACATGAGCATCCTCTTCCTCTCCGGCACGGCCCTCAGCACCTGCTCGATATCATCGATGAAGCCCATGTCAAGCATCTCATCAGCCTCATCGAGCACCATGAAGCGCAAGGCTTCGAGCCTAAGGGAGCCTCGCCTTATGTGGTCAAGTATCCTTCCAGGCGTTCCGACCACGATCTGCACGCCTTTCTTCAGCTTCTTGAGCTGGGCCTCCATGCTTGCCCCGCCGTATATCGGGGTGACTTCAAGATTCCGCTCGCCCCTCAGCGATCCGATTTCTTCCGCGACCTGACCGGCAAGCTCCCTCGTAGGTACGAGTATTAGGGCCTGCACATCGCTTGACGCAGGGTCGATGGTCTCTAGGATAGGCAGCGCGAACGCTGCGGTCTTGCCTGTTCCGGTCTGTGCCTGGCCGACGATCTCCGTGCCTTCTTCCAAGAGGCGCGGTATTGCAAGCTTCTGTATCTCAGTGGGTTCCTCGAACCCCTTTTCCTTCAATGCCTTGAGCGTTGGCTCCGTGAGGCCCAGCGCTCTGAATCCTGGGAGTAGTTCATCCATATGATGCCATTGTATCAGAATGCGGAGAACTGTCCATCAGGGCAGGGAATGGCTATGTGTCTTTCCTGCGGCCTGTCGTTCCTTCTCCTGTCTCAATGAGTCCTATGGCGTCAGAGAAGGTTATCAAGGCCATGCCTTCTGCCGAGATCTCGCCGCTGCAGAGTCCGAAGCACTGCCTTCCAGAGCATGATGCAAGCGTTCTGCCTGCTGATATCTCCCGTCTGGCGCAGGCCTTCATGTCTATGGAGATGCCGTCGCCGCTGATGTGATAGCCTTCTGCTGCAGGGGTTATGGCTACGCTCCCGATCCTGTGGACCTGGCCGCTTCTGATGATGGCGTTCATGTTCCTGCCGCTTTTCCCATCCCCGATGATGATTGCCCATGGCTCTCCGCCTGCCTCTCCTGATATCCAGGAGGAGCGGAAGGCCGTACCGTCATTCCACCTGCTTCTCTCCCATTCATACGATCCCAGGCTGGAGCCTGAAAGCTCCATCCTCCTGTGTCCTATGAAGAGCGTTCCCTCGGCCCTCATCGGGCCTTGTGCCGAGCATACGATCCATTGTCGTCTCTCTGCTTTCTGGCAAATGGCCGCGTTCATGGATTCTCCCTTGCCGTCATGCAGGAGGATATGTGCCTTGATGCCTGTATCTCCCGAGGCCATATGCATGTATGGCGCAGTGACAAGGAGCTGCAGCTTGCTGCCGCGCCTTACGGCAGCCATGGTGACCCTTTCATCGAAATAGGAGAATTCATGGTCGGATAGGGGATCGTCAGGGAGGATGGCATCCCTGCCCCTTGAGAGCCCCTGCGCCTCGGCCTTGGCTATATGGCCTCCCTCGATATCGATGAAGGCGATGGAGAAGAAGCGGCGGAGGCCAAGGATGAGCAGGTCAACGGTTATGGCTATCCTGTTCTCAGGATCTGTGATCATGTATCTGTCTGCCTGCTTCAGGAGCGCCTTATTCGTGTCGCTTATCGAGAATCGCCAGTAAGGCTGGCGGGCCCAGCCTTCTTCGGAGAGCGCCCCTCTTGGCGTGAGCAGGGGGATCGGGGAAAGGATCTCTTGTTCCATAGGTCCATTATAACAAGAAAAGCGGCCGAAGCCGCCTTCCTTGCATGCTTATCTTCCTCAGCCGGATATCCTTGAGAGATAGACCTGGAAGAAGTTGTCCTCGAATCCATTCGATGAAAGCACCGATGACTGGAGATCCATCTGGGATATCGAGGGAACGAATATCGTGGGATAGAGCGATGTCACGTAGGACGAGCTGAGCTCTGATGAGCTGTCTGAGGCAAGCGGGCGCACGATGATGTACTCGCTACCTGAGAGCCTTGGAGCGATGACGGAATCAAGCTCGGCGTTGAAGATCTCTCTCTCGAAGGCCTCGTCGCCGGCGACTGCTCCGGAAAGGAGCCTGTCCGGATCCGCGAAGGATAGTCCGTTGATCAGGGAAGAACCTGCCGGGTTCGGTGCCGCGGCTGCGACATCGGTCACGCTTACGCCGCTGATGGCTGCCGCATCATCCCAGCTCTCAACAGCGGTCGCATAGACCTCATCGGCCTTGGCCTGGAGATATGTGCCCATCGTCTCGCTGTCGTTCTCCGCGATATACGCCTTGACTGCGTTGAGGTTATCCTCATTCTCAAGATCTGCTGCGGCTGCCGCGCTGTTCACCCTGTAGATCGAATAGCCGGAGACGGTCTGGAATGGTCCGAGGATATCGCCGACGGCGGCTCCATATATCGTAGCGGCGTTAGCGGCATCGACAAGCTGGCTCTCGAGGGTCATGTACATGACGCTGCCCATCTCTCCGGATGCATCCTTGTAGCTGTCGGTTGAGCTTGCGAGGGCTGTATCCTCGAATGTGGCTTCGCCGCTCTGTATGGAGGCGAGGAGCTCATTGGCACTATCCTCCGTGGCAACAGTGATGACGGAAAGATCCATGGCCTGGAACGGAGCGGGGTTAGCCTCCGCATATGCCCACGCATCGGTATCAGGGTAGGTCTCCGGACCGACCGTGATGTACTGGAACGTCCTGGTGTTGCCGTTGAGCGCTGCGACGAAGTCGCTCTCCGCATCCGAAGTCCTTACGGACGTGATGTCAGCAAGCACCATCTGCGAAGGCAGCAGCTCCTCAACCTGGGCACGCACCGCTGACTTCTCCATCTGCGATGCGTTCCTGTATACCTCTGAGTCGAACACTCCCTGATCATTGTTGAAGTATCCGCTCTGGATTATCGCGTCATTGACCGTGGAATCCGTCGTCCTGATGCCTGCCTGCTCCGCCATCTGCCTCAAGGCGATCTCGAATACTGTGCTGTAGTATGCCTGCATGTATATCTGGAGGCTGTTCATCGCATTCATCGGATACTGGCTGGAAAGGGAAGCCACCTGATTGTAGAAGTAGTTGCCGTACTCAAGCTCTATCTTCTCTCCGTTGTATCTGCCAAACTCTATCGAGCTGCTGCCGGAGAAGACTGTAGTCGGGAGTATAAACGTTACCGATATCAGTATGAGGACCACGACTCCGATGATCCAGCCGATCGACTTCTTCTGCTTCTTGTGCTTTCCCTCTGCGCCCTTACTGCCGTTCTGGGGGAATTCAATACCCTTTTCGTTATCTGAAGGCATCTCAAGACCTCTTTTCCCGTTGATATAAGCAAGCTGCTTCCTATGGAAACAGCTCTTCTAACGCTACCATTCTTATAGCTCTTCTGTCAATTCTGAGCCATCAGCCGACACCGAGATCGGTGTTTTCCACAAGCACTTCCGCCTTGGCCTTCCTTCTTATGGCCGGAGCCAGCTCCTCGATGAATATCATGCAGAGTTCCTCGTCCCTTTCAGTGGCTGTCGAGTTGGGAGTGAACAGGTTCACCGAGTAGTAGGAGAACAGCCTGTCAGCTGTATCCACATCCTTCATGATGCTCTCCCTCGTCTGTCCCTTTATCCCTGCAAGGAGGCATGCTCCTTCGAAATGCTCCCTGATCATCTCAGGGGTTACGTCCTCAGGTATCCCCTTGTGCCATGCTTCCCTGATCGCCGGATCGAATGATTCGACGCCGGCACGGAAGTGGACCCTGCAGGGAAATGCGGAGGCGAAGCGTGGGAGCATGTTCCTGTACATCCAGTGCGACTCGAACCATAGATCATGTATGCCGCGATCCCTTACGATGGCTGCGATATGCCCAACGGTCTTCCTGTCAAGCTCCGGGGCCGAGCCTGAGTTTATCACGTCAAGCACGCCGTATTCGCCAGTGACGCTGTCAAGGACAGGCTTATTCACGGCATATGGATCCTCCGACGTGTCCAGATGGTAATCGCAGAACGTGCATCGCTTCCACCTGCACCCCGTGCCTTGAAGGAGTATGAACTCACGCTTCATTCCCTGCCTTATCACGCTATAGCGATCGAGACCGCTCATGAATATCTCCTCCTCAGGTATCCGATCGCCGCATAGGCAAGCGGCGTTCCGAATACTGCTTCCAGAAGCAGCTTTGCGACGTACTGGAGCGCTATCATCGACACGAGGTCATCTGCCGGCGTCGTCCCGGTGAATGCGATAAGCACGAATACGGCTGAATCTATGGCATAGCCCACGGCGGATGATCCGATGGTCCTCATCCAGAGCCTCCTTCCATCCTTCTGCCTGTTCCGCATCATGACAAGCACCTTCGCGTTCAGCAGCTCGCCTGAGAGGAATGCGAGAAGGGATGCCAGCACGATCCTCGGCACATAGGTGTAGATCGTGGAATAGGCTCTCTGTACGTCCTCCATGTACTCAGGATAGGGGAGCACTACTCCGATCGCGGTGAAGATGACGAGCATGAGGTTGCAGGCGAATGTCAGGATTATGACCTTCCTGGCTGTCCTGTATCCCCATATCTCGGCAAGCACGTCTCCAAGCATGTATGCGAAGGGGAAGGTGATGGTTCCCGCATCGAATAGCGCCAGAGGTCCGATGTTGATTATCTTTACGGCCATGAGGTTCGCCGTCAGATAGAGCGTGACGAGAAGGGCAGTCACCACCGTAAGTGGCTGAAAGCTGCCGATCCGGTTTTCCAGTGGGTTTTCCGGTACCTTGTTATTCATAGCGGCAAGACTATACCACAGGGAGCGCAAAATGATAAGATTACCGTATGCGTCGCATAAGGGCTCTCCTGCTTATCATGGCTCTCTCGATCTCATCGCTTGCTGCTGAGGGTGAGGTATTCTTCTCTAACATAGTGAATGCCTCTTACCTTACCGATTTCGCGATGGGAGCATTCCCGATAAGCTTCTGGGGAGAGTTCGGCATAGATCATATCGATCTGTTCCCTGATCTGAACACCAAGGTAGTTGTCAGGGTTGAGGCCGGCATGGCGCAGCGCACGCTCCGTCAGTATCCTGAGACGGGAGCGCTGATAACCGATCATAATCCAGGCTCTGCCGAGAACTACTCGGTCGTGTTCTCATATGGAACCGTCGGATTCGAGCAGGGCGTGGTGGATGGCCTGGAGAAGGATGATCCGGATTTCCTTGTCCTCGATTTCTCCCTTGGCATGAGGTGGGAGCAGGCCTTTGCCTCGCTTGCGGATATCCAGGATAACGTGAATGACGGAAGCGGCGTGTTCGGCAACCAAGCATATTTCCCAGGAGGACGCAAGGACTATCCAGGGACGCCTGAGCTTTCCGGCAACCTCTATTCGCTCGCGACCTCGCTGAACATCGGGATGGAGTTCCGTAATCTCGATGACCATTATATCCATCCCGATGGCTATGATTTCTCGATCTCCGCATCCTTCGCCCCGTGGTGGCTGTTCAATGACGGGCTCTCAATGATCAATACCGGTGCCCGGATCGATTATTACAGGATCCTGTATGATGCATCCTGGAAATACACGGCTTATGAACTCAGCTCCGGGGATATGAATCTGTTTTCCATCGTTACCGACTTCAGTCTCCATTGCCAGTTCCTGTTCGGATCCGATGTCCCGCGCTATGCATATTCGGTAAGGTTCCGCGGTGATGAGATACCGCCTCGCTCATTCATAACCGATGCCTATTTCGGCGTCATACTCAACGGCCCTGAGTTCATCACGGTAGGTACATATCCTCAGCTTCATGTGTTCCTAGAGAATGCGGTATCTGCAGGAAGGGTCCTTAACAGCCTTGACCGGAGCGAGAGCGTCAAGCTGTACGGCTCTGTCGGAGCCAGGCTTCAGCTTAACGTGATGGGCGTATTCCGCGCATATGTGAGCATCTTCTATGACTATATGCCGATGGAGGGATACTCTGGGGGCTTTGATTATGAGCTTGGAGCCTACTTCTCGGCCTTCTTCTGAATGGATCTGAGGTATTTCCCTGCACGCTTCTCCCCGCCAGGGACATAGAAGCCTTCATCCTTCATCCTCAGCAGCTCCTTATATATGCCTTCGAACTGCCTTGCGACCACCCTGCCATCGAAGCGAGAGCGCAGCTTGACTGCGTTCGCTGCCTTCTCATCGCGTTCCTCCTCGCTGTTAAGCACATGATCCATTACCTCTGCGAGGCTCTCAGCATCGCCGCCGCGGAAGAACCAGCCCTCGCTCTCGGAGAACAGCGCCTTCATGTTGTCCACATCGGCGGCTATGACCGGGGTTCCTGAGCATAGCGATTCTATCACGGTGATCGCCTGGTTCTCGGAAAGCGATGCGGTCACGAAGCATGATACCTTCCTTATCAGCCCAGAGCCGATGATCTCATCGTTCGGAATGAGTCCTGTCATGTGAAGATTGTTCTCAATCCCGAGGTTCTGGACGAGCTTCACGAGCGCTTCATGGGCAGGTCCCTGTCCGATGATGATGAAGCGGGCATCCGGATTCTTCCTAAGGCAGATGGCGAAGGCCTCGATCGCTATGTCTATCGCCTTCTCGTAGCCAAGCCTTCCTACATACAGGAGCGTCCTCTTTCCAAGCCATGATGGATCGATGGCGGAGGGCAGGGGGGATTCCTTCCTCACGTTCTCGAACCTTGAGATGTCTATTCCGTTCGAGACGTACCTGACCTCGAGCCCCGGTATCTTTTCCTGGACATGGCGGCAGGTCTCGCGGTTTGGGGCGGTCGCCATCCATGTAAGGCGGAAGAATGGGTTGAACACGACTGTCCAGATCGCATCCTGCGCGGCATTGGCGAGCTTCGTGCTCTTTAACGCGTACTTTATATATATAGGATTGTCTATCAGCGTATGATGAGTTGCCAGCGTCGGTATGTGCAGGCGTCGTGCCGCGTGATTGAGGGCCATGCCCATCAGCCATGGCGTCGTGTTATGCACGATGTCGATCCTGTACTTGATCAGGTAAGGCATGAGGTATGAGCCGTAGATCGGCAGCAGCTTTATGCCCTTGTATATCCAGGCTGGGATGGCCTTGACGTGCACTATCCTGATGCCTTTCTCTATCACATCGGCCTTGAATGCCTTTTCCCTAGGTACGAAGAACCATACCTGATGCCCCATCTCGATCAGGTTGTTTGCGAGATTGATCGTTGTCGTTATGACACCGTTGGTCTCTGGATAGAAAATGTCGAACCCGAAGGCTATGTGCATCAGGATTCCAACCCCTTGTTCATTTCTCTCTGAGATACTATCAGAACTTCACAGGCTGTGCCATAGCTAATAAGCAGATTGCATTCATCGCTCGTCACTTCCCGTCACTTTGTCGGTTTTGGCTAGTCTGAGGCGCGGTGACCGCTTTTGGGCATTCGCGTGGGCAGTGCCGGCATTCCTTGACTTTTGAGGCGAAACAGCTGATATTAACTGTAGCTTTAAACTGAATATATCAATAGGAGATTCTGATGAGCATTATCGAATTTATCGAAGCTAGAGAGATCCTTGATTCCCGCGGTAATCCTACCGTAGAGGTCGATGTTATCCTTGAAGACGGCTCCATGGGCCGTGCTGCCGTTCCATCTGGCGCATCAACAGGCGTGCATGAGGCCGTTGAGCTTCGCGATGGGGATTCGAAGCGCTTTGGAGGAAAGGGCGTTCTCAAGGCTGTTGCGAACGTCAATGACATCATCGCTCCGGCTATCGAGGGAATGGATGCGCTTGACCAGGTCGCTATCGACCGCGCGATGATCGAGCTTGACGGCACTCCGAACAAGGGCCGCCTCGGTGCGAATGCCATCCTTGGCGTTTCCATGGCTGTCGCTCGCGCTGCTGCGGATTTCCTCGGACTTCCGCTCTTCAAGTATCTCGGTGCATATCATGCTAATGTCCTGCCTGTCCCGATGGCGAATATCCTCAACGGCGGCGCGCACTCTGACAACAAGGTCGATTTCCAGGAGTTCATGGTAATGCCTATCGGCGCTACTTCCGAGAGAGAGGCCGTCAGGATGGTCGCGGAGGTGTTCCACGCCCTCAAGTCCGTGCTCAAGGGCAAGGGCTATAACACCGGCGTAGGCGATGAGGGCGGCTTCGCTCCTGACCTCCAGAGCAACGAAGAGGCGCTTGATGTCATCATGGAGGCTATTGCCAAGGCTGGCTATACCGCAGGTCGCGATGGCGACTTCATGATCGCCCTTGATCCTGCCACGTCCGAGCTGTATGACGAGAAGACCGGCAAGTATACCCTTAAGTGGACCACCGGCGAGCAGCTTTCCTCTGCTCAGATGGTCGAGCTCTGGGAGAACTGGGTCAACAAGTATCCTATCATCTCCATCGAGGATGGAATGGCTGAGGATGACTGGGAAGGCTGGAAGCTCCTTACCGAGAGGATCGGTGACAGGGTACAGCTCGTCGGCGACGATCTCTTCGTTACCAACACCGAGCGCCTGAAGATGGGCCTTGAGCAGGGCGTTGCCAACTCCATCCTCATCAAGGTCAACCAGATCGGAACCCTTACCGAGACCTTCGAGGCCATCGACATGGCTCAGAGGAATGGCTATACGGCAATCGTCTCCCACCGCTCTGGCGAGACTGAGGACAGCTTCATCGCTGATCTTGTCGTCGCGCTCCAGACAGGTGAGATCAAGACCGGTTCTATGAGCCGCTCTGACAGGCTTGCCAAGTACAACCAGCTGCTTAGGATCGAGGATTACCTCGGTGATACTGCCAAGTATGCTGGCCGCGACGCATTCAAGGTCCTCTAAGAGAGCCTGGATGCACATTCAAAGCCCGGTGAAAGCCGGGCTTTCTTCATGCCTTTATGATCATTTCCCGACAGTTATCCACCGTGTGTCGGATTATGAGGTAGTAAGCTTTTACTATCGATGCCTGAAAAAACTTTTTCCAGTGCTGTCCTTCCTCTTTCCTTACGGATTGCCTCTTTTACCTGCATTGCAATACATCATGTATGATTTCAATGAAGAAAAAGGTATATTTACCTAACATCATGTTAGATAAAACACACATTTTGCTTATATTCAACACATATATTTTTTATTGTGTAAGACGCGTGAGGAATATGGATTTAGCTTGACAACTAAATGAAGCGGTTGCTACAATTTTGCTGAATTAACGGAAAAGGGAGTAATAGGCTTCTTTGAGGCCTACCCTGAGTTAAATGGAGGATGTAATGAAGAAAGTACTTGTATCACTGCTCGTACTTGCAGTCGCTGTTTCTGGCGCTTTCGCAGCAGTAAACTTCTCTGGAAATTTCAGAACGGGCTATGTTTTCGCTGTCAATGACGGAACTTGGAAGAATGAGATTTTCGGACAGGATAATGCAAATTCTAACCAGACCAAGCTCAACCTTGGTTTCGCAGATGAGAACGGTTACTGGACGATCGGACTCGAAGGCGAGGTCTATCTTGATGGATCTAACCTCAATGATGCTGCTCATGGAAACAGGATTGCCGGAGACATCACGATGGATGTTGCCAAGATGATCGGTGGCGCAGAGACCGACTGGACTGCTCAGCTTCAGCTTGTTGCCAATGACAGGATCACGGCACAGAGGGCTTACACCAACAAGTCCGGTCTTAACTATGACCGCGTAAGGACTGACGAGCCGGGTCTCTGGACGAACCTTACCGTTGGTTATGGCAGCCTCCTGACCGTTCAGGTCGGTGGTTCTCCTGCACTCGCAGCAGGTGGCAAGGCTGATAAGCTCAATGGCGCGGCACAGGATGGCGACCTCATCGCATCTATCATGACGAAGCCGATGGACGGACTTGCAATATCCGTTGACTGGGCATATGTTGGCGACAGTGCTTCTGGTAACAAGGATGCCTATGGTGTCGTTGGTGGTGCTGCTGATGTCAACGTTGGCGCTCTTGCTGGTCTTGACTTCGACCTCGGAGTAGGCGTTGCTGACAAGTACTACTATGGTGCAGAGAAGAATGTCCTTTCTGCTCAGGTCTATGGTGGCGTGGATGCATTCTCCGCATTTGCTGAGTATGTTCTTGATGATGCTACCTCTAGGCTCCACCTCGGTGCTGACATCAATGCTATCGAGAACGTCCTTCTCAACGTCTATGGTGGTATTGGTGATTTCGATGTTATTGCTGACAGCTTCTATGTTGGTGCTAACGTTGGTTACGAGGTTGTTGGCGGTGTTACCCTCCAGCTCAACCTCCAGTATGCTTCTGCTCCAGAGGGTGGCGCTTCCTACCTCGACAACGAGGGTGGAGACAAGGGCGGCGATATTGCTCAGGGCGCTGTTAAGGCAACTGGCTTCTCCATCACCCCGATCATCTCTGTTAACTTCTAATAGAGGTATCGACCTTAAAAACCAAATGGCAGGCTCCTTCGGGGGCCTGTTTTTCTTTTTTTCTTTATCTTTTTCGCTCTCCTTGTTGGCAGAAAAGGGGCTTCAAGGCGTATATAATAAAGGAGGTCCCCGATGGACAGAGAGAATAAGGATATGGATAGGGCGGAATTCTCAAGCTTCGTGTTCGAGCGTATAAGGAAGAGTGGAAAGGTATACGTCGATAAGACGATGTATATCAGGAGGCTTTTTGATCTTGATTCCAATGTCATAGTCTCCACGGCTCCTCGGCGGATGGGTAAGAGCCTCTTCACCTTTACCCTTGAGAGCCTGTTCCTTGGAAGGAGGGAGCTCTTCAAGGGGCTCTACATAGACAGCACAGGCTATGACTATGAGTTCCATCCTGTCATACACATAGATTTCGCGATCCTCGGGACCTTCACCGCTGAAGGCATAGATGCATTCATCTCAAGGGAGCTCCGGCGTACTGCCAGGCTGTCCGGGATCGAGATAGAGCTTGCTGAGCCTAGGGCGATGATCGTGGATCTTGTCGATGAGCTTTCGTTCAAGTACGGCTCTGCCCCTGTGATACTGATAGATGAGTACGACAGGCCGCTCAACTCCTGCGATGAGACTGAGAGACTGGCGGAGATACAGCAGGCATTGCGGCGTTTCTACTCCACGTTCAAGGGGCTCTCGGCACGTCTTCATCTGGTATATATAACGGGAATCCTCAAGTTCAGCGGACTTGGCATATTCAGCGGCCTGAACAACCTGGTGGACATCTCGATGGATGACAGGTTCTCTGGGATGTTCGGCTATACAGAGGATGAGCTTCGCGAGAACTTCGGAGAGGGGATAGCTGAGTATGCGGAGAAGGAGGGGCTGAGCGAGGAGGGAGTGTATGAGGCGTTGAGGGAGATGTATGACGGGTATCTTCTCTCGCCTAATGGTGTGAGGGTATACAACCCTGTCTCGATCGGCATGTTCATGTACTATCTCGAGCTTGAGAATTACTGGATAAGGACCGGGAATATGACGATTGTCATCAACTACGCAAGGAGGCATCGCATCACTCTCGACAAGCTTAGTCCAATGACTATAACGAGGCAGGATCTTGAACTTTTCAGCATCTTTGATTTCCTCTCCGACGAGGAGATGCCTGTAAGCAGGCTGCTGGCGCTTCTGCTTATGACCGGCTATCTTACTATTGACTCAGCCGATAAGGATGCGATAAGGCTCCGCATTCCGAACCACGAGGTTATGGAGACATTATTTGCATCCTGGGGAGATACCTATCTTCCTGAACGGTTCGCTGACTCCTATACGATGAGCTATTCCATGCAGATCAGGCGCGCACTTTCAGAGGGAGACGTTGAGGGGGCGGTAGAGAGCATCAATCATGTGCTGAGCGTGGTATCCTACGATCATCTCTGCTGTGATGAGCTTCTGTATGGCGGTCTGATCATCACTATGCTCGGAGCCTCCCTTGATGAGGTTCCTCGCTCAGAGGAGCATACATCTCGTGGCCGTATGGATTTGTTCGCAAGGGCTGGAAGGAACATCTACATCATTGAGACGAAGCTTGACGGGAGCGCCGATGCAGCGCTGCGGCAGATCGAGGAGAGAGGATATGCCGATAAGTACCGCGATAAGGCAAGGAGGAAAGGGCTTTCTGTCCATCTGCTTGGGTTATCATTGGATTCGAAGGAGCATAGGATAACGGGGTGGGTAGAGAAGGTAGAGTAGGTACCGAGGTCCGCATCCTCATTCAAGGGATGCGGCCATCTCCTTTATCGTTGCTATCAGGGTATCGATATGCTCATAGGTGAGGGCAGGATTGAGGAGCGTGAACTTGAGCATCACCTGGCTCTGGTATACAGTCTGTCCTATTACTATTCCCTTCGACAGGAGTATTCTCCTTATCCTCTTATTCAGATCGTCCCCGCCTTTCAGCGCGAATACGACAGAACTCAGCTCCGGTCGCACAGGTGCAATGAAGGCCTCATCTGAGGCTATCCTCTGATAGAGATAGGCGGCGTTCTCTATCGCACGGTCTATGATCTTCGCATATCCTCTGCGGCCTCTTGCCCTGAAGGAGATATAGACCTTCAGCGCATCGAAGCGCCGTGTCGTCTGCATCGACTTGCCGACAAGGTTTATGTATCCATCCTCCTCATCCTCTTCCCTGTTGAGGTAATCCGCATGGATGAGGAAGCAGTCGAGGGCCTTCCGTTCCTTCACGAGGACCGCTGAGCAGCTTATAGGAAGCAGGAACATCTTGTGGAAGTCGATCGTTATGGAGTCTGCTGCGCTGATGCCCCCAAGCCTGTCCCTGTACCGGCCGCTCATGATGGCTCCTGATCCATATGCCGCATCTACATGGAGATAGGCTCCGTATCTATCTGCTATCCTCCGCAGTGATGATATATCATCGATGCTTCCGAAATCCGTAGTGCCGGCCGTGGCTATGATCAGGAACGGCAGATAGCCTTCCTCTGCATCCCTGCCGATGATCTCTTCCGCCTTGCCTATATCGATACGGGCATTGCTATCTATCGGGAGAGGGACGACGGAATCATATCCCATGCCCATGATGTGGGCGCTCTTCTGGAATGAGAAATGGGCGATCGCAGAGGTGTACATCCGCAGCCTAGCGGCCTCTGGCGGCAGTCCCTTCTTCTTGACGTCCCATCCAAGACGCTCTGCTATGTATCTGTCGCGATGAGCGATCGCCGCGGACATGTTCGACTGGCTCCCGCCTGATGTGAACGTGCCATCAGCGCCTTCGTCATAGCCGAAGAGCGAGCAGAGGCCGTGGATCATGGATTCCTCGATCTCCGTGGCGGCAGGGCTCTGATCCCAGCTGTCCATGCTGTCGTTGAATGCCGCGATGATAAGCTCTGCGGCAATCGACTCAAGAAGCGCAGGGGAGTGGAGGTGGGGCATATAGGATGGGGACCATGTCCTGAGCATATTGGGGAGTATGGTCTTCCGGACGCTTTCCATGGTATCTTCCCATCCCTTTCCTTCTTCAGGAAGGAAGCCCAGGCTTCTCACTTCATCTCTCAGATGATATGGATCGATGCCTGAGAACGCCGAGTCATCCTCGATTGAATCGAGGATGGCGTCAAGCGTATCGGAAATAAGTTCCCTCAATGCGCCCTTATCATCATCCCGTGAGGAAAGGACTGTCTTATCATCAAGCGTGATCGGCATTTACCTTCCTTACGACGCTGGAGAATATGCTGAGCATCGTGCTTATATCATCCATGGAGACATTCAGGGCACAGAGACAGCGCATGACGCTGCCATTCCTGCCGCCTTTCTCCATGACCAGATGGTTCTCGAAGCAGAGGCGCTGGACCGTTGCCGCGATCTCTCCGGATGGCTCAGGGTTTCCCATGATATCCTTCTTTCCGTTCGGATCGATGAACTCGATTCCCAGCATCAGGCCGCGTCCGCGTACGTCACCGATGATGCTTACCTCATCCTTCAGTGCTTCGAGCGCTGTCTTGAGATATGCCCCTTTCCTTCTCACATCCTCGAGGAACTCTGGCTGCGATACCCTTCTCATGAGTACCGTGCCGGCAGCCATCGCCAGCTGATTTCCTCGGAACGTTCCTGCATGGGCTCCTGCGGTCCATTTGTCGAGGCTCTTGTCATATACGACGATGCTGAGCGGCTGACTGCCACCGGCTGCCTTGCTCATCAGGATCACATCAGGGATTATCCCGGACTCCTGGAAGCCGAAGAAGTCACCGCTGCGTCCTATGCCGCACTGGATCTCATCTACGATGAGGGGGATGCCGAGTTCCTTCGTGACTCTCCTCACAGTCTGCAGGAAGCCCTTTGGCGCGGGAATGACACCGCCTTCCCCCTGGATCGGCTCGATGATGACGGCTGCAGGGAGCGTCACTCCGCTTTCGGGGTCCTTGAGCATGCGTTCAAAGTATGCACCGCATGCCTCGGCTCCTTTCTCTCCTCCGATTCCGAACGGGCATCTGTATGAGTAGGGATATGGCATGAACTGGACGCCTGGCATCAGGTTCTGCACGCTCTTCTTCGCATTATGATTGCCTGTTAGAGCCAGGGCTCCATGTCCCATTCCATGATAGCCGCCGCTGAATGCTATGACGTTGCCCCTGCCTGTCGCGGTCTTGCATAGCTTTATTGCGGCATCGGTGGCATCGGTTCCGGAAGGAGAGCAGAACTGTATCTTGACGTTGTTCCGCATCTCTTCGGGAAGGATGGATATGACCGTCTCAACGAACCTGTCCTTTACCGGTGTCGTGAGGTCGAGCGTGTGCAGCGGTGCATCGCTGGTTATCAGATCGACCATTGCCTTCGACACCTCGTCATCGTTATGTCCAAGAGCGAGCGTTCCTGCTCCGCAGAGGAAATCAAGATACCTGTTTCCCTCAACATCTTCGACCCATGATCCCTTTGCCTTCTTAAGTGCGAACGGGAACTTCCTTGGATAGCTTCTGGCAGAGGACTCAAAGTCACTCTGACGAGAGATAAAGTACTCGTTGGTCTGTGTCATTTCCATCTCTTTGTCGTCACTCCATGTTATCTGTCTGGCAATGCCAGCCCTTTATCTTCGTTAAGTCTCCGGGGCGATGCCTCGTGATTGCGAGAGAATGATAGCAGGCAAACCCCCTCTTGGCTAGCCTGTAAGGCCAGATACGATGGCAGCGTAAAGAAATTTGAATGGCAATATACCGAACATATTATCTTTGATGGATAATAACATTATGCATTGGAATAAGATAGCAATAAGCTATCTTGAATCTGCGCTGTCGTGCCTGCAATTGTATCAATCCGGTTGCTGATGCCCCATGTTGGCCCGGATGCATTGTCAGGGCGTATATATGGCAGGAGGCTGCATGAATGGCTTTGTGATAATCAGCGATGGATGCCGTGATGATATCCGCATCTCCCGATGCTTCGAGGATGCGGAGAGAAAGCGTATGAGACGCATGGGAGCCAGGGGAAGCTTCCATAGCCATGCAGGCCCCTTTCCCGGGGCTGGAAAGAAGCCGTTTCTGATCAAAGTGCTGTCCAGGATATCCCGATAGCGGCCTGGAATGTCGGGCGGAACACGTCTCTCTGGTTATGGTAGTTCCACTGGAAGATTCCGGCTACCTCCGCGGTAAGCTTGAGGCTTTCCGTGAATGAGTAGCTTCCGCCTACACGCGTGGAGAAGGTGTGCTCGACGATTCCCGTCGGCGTGGGATCCGTCAGTCCTGTCCTGTTGTTCCGGTCTCTCCAGTCCTCCTTGCCGTTATCGCCATGCGCCATATAGAGCAGGCTGCCCTTTACGCTCCAGCTGTCAAGGGAGATATATTCAGTCCCCAGGGAGAGAACGATCGCGTCAGGGCCATAGACGTAGCCTGTGTAGCTTTCTTCCGTGGTGTTGTTCTGGCTGAAGCGGTATCCTATGATATGGTCGAGCATATAGCAGTCCTCGCCGTTCATCGTCTTGTAGTTCAGGTAGAGATATGGCGATGTATAGGCGCCCTCGATATATGAATCAAGGTATCCGTCATCAAGCGTGAGGATGTTCCTTACGTTGAGCATGAATCCGAAGGCTGCGGGAACGGTGCTGTTATTCTCTCCGTATATCTTCATCTGGTCGATTACTACCTGCCCGGTCGCGATGAATCCGGGAAGGAACGCATATTCAAGCTCGAATCCAAGTATATTGTTCAGCTCATCCCCGTTATCGGCTTCGAGATCGATCGATTCAGAGTTGTTGTTCCAGTTGTGGATGATCATCATGGGGTTGAGCATCCTCAGATCGAACGGCGCATCAGTGAGCATCTGAGCCCCGATGTTCACGGCGAACCGGACCTTGTTGAGTATGTTGAAGTCGAAGCGGTGTATAAGCCTGTTCTGATGAAGGCCATCCATCTGGAAATCCTTTCCTTGCTCTATATTGTCGAAATGGGTGAGCGAGAGGTAGTAGGAGAAGATATCCGAGAATGCGGAGAGCTTTATCATCTCCTGATATGAGAAGTTATCTCCGATCACGAGATTTCCGGTGATGCCATTGCCGAACTCCTGCCTTGAGCGGCCGATGAAGAGGTTGAGGAAGTCGTTTCCTATCGAGCCGCCGGCCTTTATGGGCTGGTAGTTCATGACAGTGTAGATATTCCTGCTGTTGCCGAAATACTGCCATGAGCCATCGAGGGCAGGAGAGAGAAGGAATCCTGCGTTGGTGAAGTTGTAGAACAGCCCGTCCTGCGACTGATGCAGTCCTGAGTCATCCACGATGAAGCCTTGCGGGCCATCCTTGAACATGTACTGCAGATCAAGGTAGACGATATCCCCGAAGTATGTATGGGCTTCACCGTATATGAGCGGGATGCGGTCGCGGTATGGGATGAAGAACTCATCCGCCGGGGTTGATTTCATATGATTGAACGCATAGGCTTCGAATCCGATGAAAAGCTCCGGGTTGAGCTCTGCGTATCTGGATTCCATCGTTATGCCGACGGAAGGATCCTCCAGCCTTGATGCGATATAGTCATATTCATCCTTCTGCCGTTCCGTGAGGGATGCGTAGTCCAGCCGTTCCAGCGCCTGCATGATCTCTGCACCGGTCGTCGGTGACACCGGAGCGGGGCCGAGATGGCCGGTCGAGATGCAGAGCCTGTTCGCCCTTATCCAGATGTCATCGGTCATGAGGTATGTCTTCTGCAGATTGCCTGCAGGAAGCACCGCGATAGCGGCTGCCAGCAATACTATGATGGCATTGATGCGTTTTCTCACTTTCTATACCTCCATTCGTTTCGGCTTCCATATGATGATAGCAGGAAAACGCGGATGGTGAATATATGGTGCTTTGCCCTCATCTGTGCTATATGAGATACATGAGGAAGCATTTAGTTGTCATAGCGTGTCTGCTTATCCTGCTCCTTCCTGCATCAGCTTCTAACATGCAGAAGGTCTATACCGCGCGCGATGCGGTCTATCAGCGTGTCGAGAGGCTATGCCGCATAGCCGGGGTCTCAGGCCCGTCGTCTTTCTCTCCGCTTTCCGCCAGAGGCCTTGAGATGGCGCTGGAGCGCATAGACAGATCCTCGCTCAGCGATGCAGACCGTGCGGAGTATGACCGCCTTTCTGCAGAGATTATCGGAGGCAGCGGTTCCCTCATCGATGCGGACGGCTTCGCGATGGATCTTGATGTGGGCATCAACGTCGGGGTGAACATTGCCGATTACTCTGATTTCGACTGGTCCAATTCAGACGGCATAGCTCCGGACAGGCGCTATGATGCACTGCTTCAGTACAGGTTCGAGGAGCCGGCCATCTCCATACATCCTGGATTCTATTTCGGTGATCATGTCTATATGGATGGCGACTTCGCTCTCCAGAACAATAATCATCATATGTATGAGAGCACGTTCGGCTGGCTTATCACAGGCTATGATGGCCATGCTTCCATATTCGGCAGCAATGGCCCCACGAGCCCTCCTGGGGAGCTGCCGCTGCGCGCAGGGCTTTCCGCTGGCAGCGATCATGTGTCATTCATCATCGGGCGCTATCCTCATAGCATAGGCTCTGGCGTTACAGGCAATCTCGTCGTCGGCGATAACTTCATCTACCAGGAGGTGGCGGCCCTCTCCTTCATGAGCCGCTACTTCACCTACGATATCTCCGTTACCAGGTTCGATCAGATGGAAAGCAAGGGACCGGGAAGCCTTATCACGGATACGTCCCGCAATGAGTTCACGGGGCCGCAGCAGTACAGGGTCATCCATCGCTTCGATGTCCCGGTCACCGATCGTGGCAAGGTATCGCTGAATCTCGGGACGATCTATAATTCCAGCTTCGGCTTCGACCTCCGCTTCTTCTATCCGTTCGTGCTTGGCCATAATTACTATAACTATGACAACAGCACCGCAAAGCGATCCTTCGATGAGGCGAATAACATACTCAGCCTGAGTACGGAGTGGGTGCTAGGGCGGGGCTTCTCCATCTATGGGGAGATAGCGCTGGATCAGGCGCAGATGCCTTGGGAGGATAAGGCCAGCGTTCCCTCCGCGTATGGCGTCCTGCTGAACCTGAAGCATTCGGCGCGTATCGGAAGCGGTGTCCTGGACTCATGGATAGAGGGTGTCTACACCAATCCATATCTTTACCTTAACCAGAAGGTAGACGAGGATGGGACCTATGACTTCAACCTTGACTATATCGTAGGCTACGAGCTGAGCACGCTTGCCGATTATGGCTATTCAGGCTATCAATATGGTCCTGATTCCATCGTCATCTCGCTGGGGAGCCGGTATTATCATGACGGAGGGCTCTGGGATGCCGGGGGCAGCCTCCTGTATCGTATCCGTGGCATGAAGCACCTCTCTCATGGCTATAATGGCCTTTATGATACGTCGATCGACATGTCAGATGCCGTGATCGGAGATGACTTCACCGGCGTCATGACGCCATCAGGCGGATGGAAGAGGGCGGAGCATCTCATCCAGCTGAAGGGCAGCGGCAGCTATCTTTTCGAGGATGCAGGAATCAGGCTTTATGGGCTTGCCGGAATGAATGTCTATCTGAACTATCGCAATGAGGAAGGCCGGAGCCATGTGAGCCCGATGGCTACCATCGGATTCACATGGCATCTCTGATCATTTCCTGAAGAGCCTTCGTATCTTATCTGCCGCGATAAGCACCGGAGGCAGCACGCATAGCGTCGCGAGCATCGCCGCGGTGAGTGCCACGCACATTAGGATTCCGAAGTACCTGATCGGCGTATAGGAGGCAAAGAGGAGCATTATCAGGCCGGCGTCCACGCTTACGGTGGTGAGTATGATAGGCCGTCCTGTCTCTATGATATTTGCCTTGACGGCCTCCAATGTCGATAGCTGCGGATTCTCCTTCCTCCTAAGGCGATAGCGGATGATGAAATGGAGCGCATCATCGACGCCGCAGCCGATCGCCACCGATGAGAAGCCTACCGTGACGATATCGAAGGGAATGGAGAATGACCACATGAATATGTAGTTTATCATCACCCCGACCGAGACAGGCACGAGCGCTGCCAGTCCGAATGGGGCAGATAGCACCGCGATAGAGGCTATGACGAAGATCAGCATGAATGAAAGCAGCGTTGCCCTGTTCTGATCGACCATGATCATATCGCTGGCCCTGACGCCGTTCGAGGCTGCGCAGTGGATCTCGCTCCTGGTTCCTTCAGGCAGCATATAGCGGTAGTAGTCCATTGTCGTTTCGATGCGCCTCGCGCTTGCGGTCGTCTGAAGATCCTGCTCCACCGAGTCGAAGTTCCTCATCGCCAGCGTCACCTCCGTGGCATCATCGCTGATCAGCACATCGAGCACGTTGGATCCGATCTGGCCTTCTATCTGCTTCAGTACCCTGGAAAGCAGGTTGATCAGGCCGTTGCTGTCAGGAATGCCTCTTTCGCCATTGTAGACTTCATTGAGGAAGCTTACATACTGCGTGAATGAGAGCGACTGCACGATGTCGGGACATGCGGCCATGACCGCCATCTCATAGGCATATACCTGCTTTAGGTTCTCCGATTCGAGGAAGAAGCCTTCCTCTCCATCCGGGGCCGTGATCGTTATGTAGTATGGATCCGTGCCGCCAAGCGTCTTGGCAAAGTATATCGAGTCCTGGACGATGGGATCATCTGCAGGAAAGTAGGACATATAGTTCGAATCGAAGCCTATATCGTCCTTTATGAAGGCGAACCATACCGCTATCACTGCAGTGAGGATGAGGAATGCCCACCATGCGCGGGTAATCAGGATGGCGGTACCGTTTACGGCCCTTGTCAGTATCCCGGACCTTACGACGCTGATCTGCTTCGGCTTCGGCATCTTCATGTGCGATAGCATCGCAGGAATATATGTGAAGGCGAGGAGCGCGCAGTAGAACACTCCGATCGCGATAGTGATGCCGAACTCCTTGAAGAGCGGGGTACGGCAGATGAGGAGGGCAAGGAAGCCTGCGACCGTAGTCGCCATGGCGAAGAATATCGTCCTCGATATCTTTGAGAAGTGGTATGCAAGGCGCTTCTCATCATTAGAAGCGATCGCCTCGAAGTACTCGCTGATCATGTGTATCGAGTACGAGGATCCCAGGGTAAGCACGAGGCATGGCGTGAGCACCGTCACTATGTTGAGCCTGAAGCCCGTAGCTGCCATCGTCCCGAGCGTCCAGATTATGCCGATCAGGGCAAGGGATGCCGGAAGCAGCACCGCCCTTATCGATCTGAAGGAGAGATAGAATACCACTAGTATGACGGCGAGGCACAGCACAAGGAGCGTGATGAGATCCTTGTTCAGGTAGTTCATCACCGCATTGCTTATGAGCCCTCCTCCGTTGAGCGCGACACGGCCATACTCCCTGAGCGGATTGACGAGCGTATCAAGCTCGGCTATCGACTGGGCGTTGAGGCCTCGGGCCCTGTAGTAGATCATTATCGTGGAGCCATCATCGGAGTAGAGGTAGTTCTTGGCCACCGAATCATTCATCAGGCGGCTCCTGAAAAGCTCTGCATCCTCCTCCGTCCATGTCTCGCCCTGCTGTACCGGTGATATCGGTACGATCGAGAGCCTGGTGCCCTTCTTCTCTACCGTGACATAGTCGAACGGGGAGAGGCATTGCCCGATCTCCCAGCGTCTGGAGAGGTTATCCCTGACCTCGTATATCGTGTTGAGGACCTCTGGATCGAACATGCGGTCTGAGGTGAATATGATGACGTAGCCATCGTGGAAGTTCCCGCCGCTCTTATCGCCTTCGAACTCGTTTATCACAGGCTCGACGGGAACGAATCCGCCAGGATTCTCATATTCCTCGGCGGCGATGAGATTTGTCCTCTCTGGAACCTCTACGACTTCGCCTTTGTCAGGCTTTACTGCTATCTCTCCTATTCCTCTCAGATATAATGGCTTCGAAGGAGCCTGATCCGGTGAATCCACGATCTCCGGAGGCGGTGCCGCCGCGGCGTATGTGAACACGTTGGCATCAAGCTGCAGCCGCAGCATAAGCACAGCGCAGATGACGGTGATGATGGCTATTATCACCAGGGTCAGGACTGAATGACGCATCACTGCCGAGATAAGACGCTCGACAGGATGATGTGATCTGTTTTCCATGGTTCAATGATACCGTCAATGCCTGCGCGCGGCAATGATACGCCTTTTCCTTATGTGTATTGTGTGTGTTGTCAAATGCATGGATCTATCGTGTCCTTGCAGATGCAGGCCTTTTGGTCCGGTATAAGGGCCTATCCCAGATGTTCTGCTCCTGGAATCTCATCCTTGTTTACCAAAAGCCTCGTTATTGTGCTATCCTCTGATAGAGGTTCAGCGGTGAAAGGACTCTGTGTTTACGTAGATGGCGGGAAGGGCCATTATGTTCCAGCGAAGGCCGTCAAGGAAGAGCTTGATGCGATGGGCGTAGAATGCGCCCTTGAGGAGTTCTTCGATTATCTTGACATAAGATGGATGGGCCGGATAAACAAGGGCTTCTGGCGGACTATGCTCCGGATGCCTGCTATCGAGCGGCATGTATCGAAGCACAACGACAGCGATTCCAACGGCATGGAGATGGCCGTGCGCTTTGCGAACAGGCACTGCATGAGGATGCTTATGGCGAACCTTGACGAGTTCCGCCCTGATTTCGTCTTCGCAACCCATCCATATGCGGGGACGATCCTGTCGGAGATGTTCAGCTACGCTGGCATAGCCATCCCTGTCTATTACTTCGCGACCGATGTCTTCTCAGCTCCCGTCGCCTCCATCTGCGATAAGCTCAGGCGCTTCCTGATCTCCACGGAAGAGGGCCTTGAGACGGTGAGGAAGATGGGGCAGCCTGCTCACACGCTCATGCTTGCCCCATTCCCCCTGCAGAAGTCCGTCGCATCCGTAAGATCTCTGGACAAGGCTGGGACGAGGAAGAAGCTGGAGCTCGACCCTGACCTCTTTACGCTTCAGATCAACCTCGGAGGGGAAGGGCTTGGCTCCCTTTATCTCCTTGAGTCTCTTATACGGCATGATGTTCCCATGCAGATCGTCATAATAGGCGGCATGGAGAAGGCCATGATGAAGCGCATCGACTCGATCGTGGAGAAGTCTAGGGAAGGAAGCGTAAGGGTCTATAACAGAGGATTCGTCTCCAACGTCGATGAGTACCTTGCCGCCTCTGATATCATAGCGGGACGAGCCGGGATAAACACGATCGTAGAGGCGATGTATGCCCATCGTCCGTTCCTGATCACCGAGCTGGTATATACCGTCATACCGTCAGCAGATTATGTCGTGAAGCATAAGGTCGGTTGGAACTGCTCGGGGGAAAGGAAGGAAAGCGTCGATATCGTCCTTGGATATGCCAAGGATCCTTCACGGCTTGCCGAGCTTGATGGGAACTTCGATTCCATACCTATCGAATACAGCGCGGCGCGGCTTGCCCGGATGGTCGTCGATGATGCCATCGCGGCACATGATGAGAGGATGTAGTGAAGGCGCTGTGCTTGTACGTCGTTGCCGGGAAGGGGCACTATGTGCCTGCCAAGGCAGTCCATGATTCCTTTATCGAGATGGGGATAGACTCCCGCATCGAGGAAGTCTTCGAGTATCTTGGCGCTCAATGGCTCGGGCGATTCAATAACCGCTTCTGGCGGCTGATGCTCCGCTTCCCGTTCATCGAGCGTCATGTGGTGAGGTTCTTCGATAAGGATTCCGGAGGAATAGGGCTGCTTGCCAGATTCTCCGATGCCAGCCTGAAGAAGAATCTCATGGCCAGGCTTGAGGAGTTCAGGCCTGATCTCATCTTCGCAACCCATCCATACGGCAGCGCGATCATGTGCGAGATGCTTTCTGATCTCGGCCTGGATATCCCTGTGTACTACTATGCCACAGATGTCTTCATGACGCCGAAGTCCGGTGTCTCGAACAAGCTCAAGGCGCTTCTTATCCCCACGGAAGAAGGGGCTGCCGTAGCAAGGTCATACGGGCAGTCTGATGATAGGCTCATCGTTTGCCCGTTTCCTCTGCAGAGAGAGATAAGCGATGGCCCTATGCCGGGGAAGAAGGAGGCACGCAGGGCCCTTGAGCTTGATGAGGACCTATTCACGCTCCAGCTTAATCTCGGGGGTGAGGGCCTTGGATCGCTCGCTCTTCTAGAAGGCCTTCTGAGAAGAGACATTCCCATGCAGATCGTCATCATCGGAGGAATGAAGAAGAAGACGGAGAGATATATAAGCCGCGTGATATCATCGATGCATGCGAAGAACACCAAGGTGTATATCCGCGGCTTCATATCCGATGTGAAGTCCTATCTTGCCGCCTCGGATATAATCGCAGGACGTGCCGGGATAAACACCATAGTAGAGGCGATGTATGCCCATCGTCCGTTCCTGATTACCGAGCTGGTATATACCGTCATACCGTCAGCAGATTATGTCGAGAAGTATAAGGTCGGATGGAACATGACAGGAAAGAAGGATGAAAGCATCCGCCTTGTACTTGATTATGCCTCCCATCCTGAGAATCTACTGGAGATGGATGAGAACTTCAGCCATATACCGATAGAATTCAGCGCAAGGCATCTTGCGAGCATCGTGGCTGAGAATGCCAATACAAGGCACTGATATTCAATTCCTTTATAGGAAGGATATTAATCGATAAAATCTGATTCAATCATCCTGCGGTACATATCCTCAAGCCCTGTGGATGCCTTCCAGCCCAGCCTCTCTAGCTTTTCTGAAGAGAGATTGAGATGTGCTTCCGACGCATATGCGCTGCTGTCGCCGGAGTTGCAGATCACTCCGATGTGCTTCTCAGGATACAGGGCGGCAACGATCCTTGCCATCTCAAGTATCGAGCAGAATGTCGTTTCATTTGCGGCGTTATAGCTCTCTCCGTCCTTTCCCTTGCTCAGTACCGTGAGGATCGCGGAAGCGGCATCCGCTGTGTACAGGTACGTCCTCCTTGTCTTCCCCGCGGTCGCAAGAACTATATCATTTCCTGCGACCGCATTGCGCGCGAACTGGGCGAATACCCTGCCGTCGTCACGCATCACTCCTGGCCCGAAGGTCTGGGCAAGGCGGATCGATCTTGCAGGGATCCCATATTCTGCGGCATATGAGGCGCAGAGCGATTCGCAGAGCCTCTTGCTCTCCGGGTATGAGTTCCTTGGCAGGGACAGGTCGATGTTGCATGGGTAGGTCTCGTGGATCCTCTCATCGGAAAGCGGGGTGCCATAGACCTCCATCGATGACAGATACACGAATCCTCTTGGCTTCGTTTCTGCAGCCGCAGAGAGCATATTCATTGTCCCGCTGACAGCGGCCTTGATCGTCTCTACGGGATTCGTGACGAAGTATCTGCTCTGTGTCGGGCCTGCCCCATGTATCATGAAGTCGAAGCGTGGCAGAGCGGGAAGGTCCTCCACGGAGCCATCGATGAACGAGAGCGCATTCGATTCCGAAAGCTGCGAGGAGAAGAGATGCTCTGCCTTCTCCCTGCTGCGTACCAGCGCCGTGATCCGGATACCAAGCTTCCTTATCCTGTTCGCATAAAGAAGGGAGTTGATCACCGTCTGTCCGATTAGCCCTGTCCCTCCGGTGATGAATACGGACGAATCCCTGAATCCATCCCAGCCGATGAACTCAGATGCCGCAATCCGCTTAAGATCCTCTTCCAGTATCTTATTCTCTGTCCACATGCTCAGACTCCGAAGATCTCCAGGTTCTCCCGGGCTTCCACGAATGCCTTGAATACGAAGAAGTCGGCAGGAGTCGTTATCTTTATGTTGTCCGCAGGACCCTCTACCATATGCAGGTTCTCTCCGTAGTGATACATCAGGCTTGCTGAATCTATGAAGCCGGTGAGCCCTTCCTCATCTGCCTTGTCATGCGCTGCGAGTATGTCGCGGAGGATGAAGCACTGCGGGGCCTTTGCGATCTTGCAGCAGCTGCGGTCTATTATCTCATTGGCCTTGCCACCCTTGGATATGACAATCGTCTCGATGGCCGGGGAGACCGTGATCGCGGAGCCATGCTCGAGAACTGAATCGATATCCTTGCTGATTATCTCCTGGTCTATGAGAGGCCGAACGCCATCATGTATGAGCACCACTGAATCCGCAGGATATAGTTCGCTTGCCTTCCTTAATCCGTTTGATATCGATTCATATCCATTGCTGCCGCCAGGGACGATCGCAGACACCTTTGTAAGCCCGAATTTCTGCAGGAGGTCCTTGCAGTAATCTATCCAGCCCTCGATCGATACGAGCACTATGCCATCTATGCGGGGATTCCTCTGGAAATGCTCCAGGGTATACACGAGTATAGGCTTGCCATGAAGCTCCAGGAACTGCTTTGGCGTGGAACCAGAATGCATCCGCTGTCCGACTCCCCCTGCGAATATCACGGCTATGTTCATCTTGTAGCCTCCTCAGGTATATCTATATCCACGAAGAAATGCTGTGCCTTCGCAGAGTCAGGCGGCGGCGTCATATAATCCCCATAGAATACGGTGAGTATTTCCTCGACCTTATTCGGAAGGTTGACTTCCATACCCTCGAACATCCCTTTCTTAGGCGGAAAGTAGACAGAGGCCGGAAACAGCTCGTGCTTGTAGTTATGGAGTCCTGTGGGAATCACTACGAGGTCACTTTCCTTCTTCCTCTCAGCCTTGTCGAGATGGTTGATCCATCTTCTTAACGGGACAAGCCCGAGTATCCTTCCGAGGACATAGCCAGCCCTCAGCTCAAGCCTTGTCTTCAAAGGACAGTTGCCGATACGCGGCCTGATCGTCTCCTTATAGGACGCAGAGTAGAATATCGTGTAGATGATATCGCGGATAAGCGTGTAGTACGGCCCCTGCACGGCTCTGAGAAATCCGGAGGAAGGCGCGTATTCCAGCGGGAAGACATCTATGAATACCCCCGGATGCCTTTTGTCCCCGACGACCTCCAGCAGCACCGTATCCTCTCTCTTGATCTTCGTGTATGCCGTATTTCCCACTGTCCCGGTATTCGGAGCCTCGACCCTGTAAGCAGGGAAGGCCTTTGGAAATTCCCTCTTGAATACCTCGTAATCCTTCCTTGGCATGACCACATCTACGTCCTCATCCCATGGGATGAATCCCTTGTGCCTGACAGCTCCCAGTGCCGTGCCTCCTCCAAGGAAGTAGATGAGACCGTTATCATCGCAGAATGTGACGAAATCCCTGAGTATGCCGAAAAGCACCTTATGTATCTTCTTCAGCTCCTCATCCGGCAGCTCTACGAACATATCAAGATTGCAGTTTATGAAATCCTTAACAGGGTCCATTGTCTCTCCGTATCATCTGCAATCATATTAGAATGTCACGAAGTAGCAAAGCCGATTTAAGAGGAAATTTATACCTATATATTCAAATACTAAATTAATCCAATTATCATAATAGATATGAGTCAACTGATTTCTGTTATTGTTCCAATATATAAAGTAGAAAACTATTTATCCCAATGTATAGAGAGTATACTGAGCCAAACATACCAGGATATAGAAATTCTGCTTATTGATGATGGAAGTCCTGATAATTGTGGGGCTATTTGTGATGAATATGCCAAACATGATAAGCGTATTAGAGTTTTCCATGTAGAAAACAAAGGTGCGGGGGCTGCTAGAAATCTTGGGTTAGAAAACGCAAAAGGTGAATTTATATCATTTGTTGATTCTGATGATTATGTCGATAATGGATTTATTGAATATCTATATAATCTATTGGTTGAGAACGATTGTGATGTTTCATATTGTGCTTATAGATATGTAGATGAAGCTAGCGGGAAGAGTTTTCCCCAAAAGGAATCTGGCGAGAATATACAAAGTAAGATTTTAGCTAGAAACGATGCAATGAAATTAGCATTAACAATGAAAAATGGAATGGGAATGTATCTTTGGAATGGTTTGTTTCGCCGCGAAATACTATCTCGTTTCGATGAAAATCATTTTATTGCAGAGGATCAGATTTTTACAGTTGCGACTTTGTTGAAGGCTAGATACGTTGCTAAGGGGTATTCTCTAAGATATAGCTACAGAATTAGGACAGGAAGCTCTAGATCATATAATATAGCCAAACGATTTGCTGATTGTAAATTTGCCCTTGATCAAATAGGTTTACTTGTGTCTGATTGTGATGAGTCTGTTATTAAGGCTTATGAAAGAAGATGCATGTTGATGTATTTTCGGCTATTAGATGAGTACTCCTATAGTGATGGAGAAAAAACGCTGTTTCTGGAACTTCGAAAATGTTTAAAGAAAAGTGTTATTACATTATATAATAATAACTTATTCTCTAAATTTGTTGCATTTTTATTGAGTGTAAATGAGCAAGTTTATTCATGTATCTTTCGTCTTTATCACACCATAATAAAATGAGGATAAAATATGGATTATCAGCCTAAGGTTTCAATAATTGTCGCAGTTTATAACATCGATGAATACGTAGAACGATGTATTACTAGTATAGTCAATCAGACATACAAGAATATTGAAATTATTATAGTCGATGATGGAAGTACAGATCAAAGTGGTCAAATTTGCGATGAATTTGCTTCTAAGGACAATAGGATAATAGTAATTCACAAAGAAAATGGGGGAGTGGCTTCGGCTAGGAATACTGGATTTAAGGCTGCATCTTCAGATTTTGTTATGTTTATTGATGGAGATGATTACCTAGACCTTGATATGGTTGAATATTTGGTAAATATCCAAAAGCGGACTCATTCAGATATTTGCTATTGCCAAGTTAGATATATAGGGTTTGCTCACAGGAAGAAAGAAGAGTCCAGCCCAGATATTTTTACGAAGATTTCAAGACATGATGCCGCATATTCTGCGCTTATGCACAAAAAGGGTTTTACTATGAATATTTGGGATGGGCTGTATTCTCGTAATGTAGTACATCCGTTTATTGAACATGTAGTTTTTGAAGACTTGGATTTTACCATTAAAGCAATGCTGACTGCTTCTTCTGTTTCTGTAGGTAGTAGTTATAAGTATAATTATTGTTATCGAGAAACTAGTTTGACAAACAGCTCAAAGATGATGAAAAAAATAGCAGATTTGAGAATTGTAGCAGAAAGCATGACGAAAGTAGTTCTTGATTCAGATAAGAGCTTGTTGCCTGCACTGTATGCCAGATTCCTTCGTAATTATGTAGGATTACTCAGTGAATCTGTTTTGCTTTATAATGGGGTAGGCCTTTATGAATTAGAATCTGAGATAAAGAATTGCGTAAGGTTAGTATACAGAGAGCAGAAGATAAAAGAATATATTTTATTGTTGTTTTTTTCTTTAAGAAGCAAAATGATATATCGTATCGCATTTCAGATTAGTAATTATGTTTTATCGAAGTTATGAAATTTGTTGTTGCTTTGATACGTTGATTTTTTTCCATATATAGGGTGATATAGCACAGTCATGGCTGCATTAAGCAATAAGACATTGATTAGAATTAAGCGATCTAAGCTGAATACGACGATCGCTCTTACTACTTCCATTGTCATGGGTGTGCTTAATTTTGCCGAGAGAACTGTGTTCAATAGGTTCTTCATTGAGGAATACCTAGGGCTTTTCAGCTTTTATAACAATATTACAGGGATACTTGCTACTGTTGAGCTTGGAATAACCACATCGATAGCCTTTGCTTTGTATGCACCTCTTGAATACAACCAAAGAGGGCAGATTGCGGCTATCATGTCATTCTTTAAGAAGACATATATCTTGATAGGGGCCCTTATTTTTGTGGGTGGATTGGCTATAATGCCTTTCTTTCCTTTCCTGATAAAGACTTCTGTACCGATGGAACAGGTAAGAGTGTACTTCTTATTTTTCTTACTGCGTACAGCTTCTAATTATATTTTTGGATATAAGTCGATACTTTTCTCTGCGAATCAAGAAGAATATAAGATTACGTTGGTATCTAATATTTCATGGTGTGTTCTTTATTCTCTTGATATGATAATTACAATCACAACACAGAATTTCTTACTTTATTCTGCTAGTGTAGCTGCAATTAATTTACTCCGGTTAATTATCATAAATATCCTTGGGAATAGAGAGTTCGGCAGGATCTCGAAGGAGAAGAAGGAGAAACTCGATCCTGCGATAAAGACGCATATCATCAAGAACACCAAGGGACTTATCGTATCGAGGATAGGACAGGTACTGGTCAATACGACGGATTCCCTGCTGATCAGTGCCATGGTAGGCGTTTCATTTCTGGGAAAGTACGCGAACTATCAGATGATAACCACGGGACTGCGTAATGTGGCTACGATCCTTCCCAATGCCATTACAGCCAGCGTTGGGAATGCTGGTGTGACAGAGAATCGTCGTACCATGTCTAAGACATTCTCTACGCTTAACCTGGCCTCCTTCCTGATATATAGCTCACTTACGATAGTCCTGATCAATATATTCAATCCTATCGTCTCCACATTCTTTGGCAGCGGAAGGACGATAAGCATGTTTTCTGTTGTGCTTATCTGCTTTAATTTCTATCTTACATGCCTGAGAGATATCCTTTTCACGTTCAAGACTTCCCTTGGGCTTTATTGGGAAGATAGGAAGAGGCCGATCGTAGAGGGGCTTACCAATCTTGTTGTATCTATAATCCTTGGTTATTTCTGGGATTTCGATGGAATAATACTTGGCACGATATTCACCAATATCTTCGTGAATCTTACCGTGGAGCCTCAGGTCATAATCCACAGTGGTCTTAAAGGTTCTGCCTTCTGGTACTATGTGACGACTTTCGGGCGTATCGCTCTCACTGCAGGTCTTTCGATCGTTACATATGTGGTTAACTCATTCCTGCCTTTTACTGGAATCGTTGAGATTGTAGCAAAGGCTATCATATCATTGGCTTTCATCTGCATTACGTTCTACCTTGTCTATCATAGGAATGAGGATGCAATCACTATAATGAATACGCTTAAGATCGCATTCATGGATAAGAGAAAGCTCAAGAAGCTGCAGAAGGATTCTGCAGAGTCTGGTGTATAATCACAGGCATGAATACCAGATGGCTTATCAGGAACTGGTTTAGGGTAGGGCATAGGATTTCATGGAAGCTCAGCTTCGAGACCCTTGCTTCACTGCTTTACTTTGTTCCTGCGTTTCATCGTGATTCGATATATCGCATCGTTGCAGCTAAGCATCGGTGCGTGTTCTCATATCTTGAGCGGGATTTCTCATACCTGATCAATAGGTATAAGGATAAGCCTCTTGGTGCGGAGGTGCCTGATCATCGGTATATCTGGGTAATGTGGTGGCAGGGAGAGCAGTCTGCTCCTGAGCTTGTCAGGATGTGCATAGACAGCATCAGGCGCAATGCGAATGGTGCGGAAGTCGTTGTGATTACGAAGGACAACTACCGTGATTATGTGGATATCCCTGATTACATCATAGAGAAGCATAGGGCAGGTGTTATTTCCTTTGCCCATCTTGCTGATATCACCAGGATGTTCCTGCTTGCAGAGTATGGTGGCCTCTGGTTGGATTCTACGATCTATGTATCTCGTGCTATCCCTGAAGATATATTCACTAAGCCATTCTATTCGCTTCATTCTGACCATCATAAGACTCCTTTTGTCGCTGATGATCGCTTCTATACGTTCGTACTGGGCGGTGGCAAGGGATCTAAGTTCTTTGAATTTGAGAGAGATTTCTTCTCTGATTACTGCAGGAACCATGATGCGATGCTAGACTACTATCTCCTTGATTACTCAATGATGTTCCAGTATTTCAATATGCCGGATATCAAGGAGATGATAGACGGTCTTGAGCTGACCAGCGAGACACTTTATGGCCTTGTCGATATCCTCAATGAGCCTTATGACAAAGAAGCCCTTGATAGAGTCC
The DNA here is from genome assembly GCA_944389145.1 of uncultured Spirochaetaceae bacterium. Lineage (GTDB taxonomy): Bacteria > Spirochaetota > Spirochaetia > Sphaerochaetales > Sphaerochaetaceae > Ornithospirochaeta. Next base: position 47,123 of record CALXLH010000025.1, on the reverse strand, counting down.
TGAAAGAAAACCTGTTCTCCAAGCTTCGCTGGAATGGCAGCTGGAAGAAAGAGAATAGGGGAATGAAGACTAATTATTCTATTCTGTTTTCTTTCTATAATTAGTTTATATCTTCTAGAAGCAAATGGGTTCCTATCTAAAGGATTTTCCATTGCATGTAGTATATTAATGGGGGTGATTTTGGTTTAAAGAAATAACCTTTTCTTTTTCTTCTGATTGTAAGTAGAAGTTGAGAGCATTTATTTTATTGTCATCAGATAGCTTATCTTTTACAGAATTATATTTCTTTAAGAACGTTGTTTCTGGTGTTGTTATTTTCTCTAAGCGTCCATAACTTTTTGTCCAATGTTGGTTGATGGTATTGTTGACTAATCGATATGGAGATTCAAAGTAAAATCTATACACTGTTGCTTGTGTTTGTAGATCATATTCAAATGCTTTTATAGGATCGACTTTATATCCAAATATGATTATTTCGATTGCAGAGTTGATGTCGTGAATTAATCTTGGGTATTCATTCGAATCATATATTGAAAATCTGATTTCATTTTCATCTCTATAGTCAAAAGCTTTGCGAAAGAGAAAGCCGAACATATCGGTAGAAAGATATAATTCTTTAGCCATGGAATCATCCCACTGTTTGTATTTTCCATTCCCGTCTTCAAAAACCTTAAGTGTGCTTGATGTTGTTTTAAATGTATGGATACTGGAAACGCCAAATTCTGGATTGAGCGGTAAGTCATAAATTATATCTCCGATTCTATATGAAGACGGATATTGTTTTTTTAATAATTTCTCTAATTTCTCTCTATTAAACCCGATGCAGCAGCCGTCGTAATTTCCTCCGTATTGATTCCACATGCGCGACAATGCATATGCAGGAATTTTATTATCTCCGATTTCAAGAAAAGGTTTGCAAAAACAGCAGAATCTTACATTTTTCCTCATTAGACTATTAACATAATGTCCTGTATCAACGTCTTCAAAGTACCATTTATTTTCAATTGGATCAGTCGTATTTTCTGAATTATTCAGAAGTAATGTTTGATTTTTAAAAATAGATTCGAAGTTTGCTGATTTTGTGAAATGAAAAATCAAATTATCTATATTTTGGATATACTTAAACTGAATTGCATCTTTACCTTTACCTTTAAATTTGACTTTTGTGTATGGAATTATCTCAAGTATACCATTTTTTACTTTATTGAGTGCTTTTTCCTTTATGTATGTTATTTTTTCTTCGATTAATTTCGTTGTAGTCATTATTTCAGTGATATATAAAATAGAAGATATAATCAATTGTAAATCAATGATTGTGACTGGAAGAAGGTGCTATCTCGTCATAGTTGATGTGATTTGATGACATTGGTGATGTAATTATTTTACATTTACCTTGCATAGGTTACCTTATCCTCTTATCCTGTAGCTGGAGAGAGGAAATGATAAGGCTGTTCAGTGTCAAAGGCTTCAAGAATTTCAAGGATGAGCTTGTTCTGGATTTTTCCAGGGTGCGGGATTATGAATTCAACGAGTCTCTTATAAAGAACGGATTGGTTAATAAGATGCTTATCTATGGCCCGAATAACTCCGGGAAGAGCAATCTCGGAGCTGCAATCATGGATATCACGACGCACCTTACTGATAATCTGAATTACAATCCGCTTTATGATTACTATCTGAATGGTGATTCCGTTGAGGATGCTGCTTCGTTCTGCTATGAGTTCCTCTTTGGAGACAAGGCCATTGTCTATCGGTATTCGAAGGATGCATCCAGAAGACTTCTTTCTGAGGAGCTGAGTGAAGGGAATCGGATTCTATTCAAATACAATTATGTTTCCAACAGATTTGAGAATTCCATTCCAGAGGCATCGACGATAGATATCAGCAAGAAGAACATGGCTATGTCTGCCTTGAAGTATATCTATAACAATACGATGTATTGGGAGGCTGATAGCCCCGTCAGGCTATTGATGGAATTCGTCAATAATATGCTCTGGTTCCGTAGCCTTCGTATAAATGAGTTTATGGGGGTGATGGCCAATGGAGAGGATCTTGATGATTTCGTAATTAACAATAGGCTTCTTGGCGAATTTGAGTCATTCCTCCGCGGTTGTGGGCAGGATTACCGACTGTGTGAGATCACTGAGGGCGGAAAGCATTATATCGGCGTTAAGTATGGAAATTTCTCCGCTAGGTTCGATAGGGTAGCTTCTACCGGTACTAATTCGTTGTGGCTGTTCTTCTATTGGATGAAGAGGACGAAGAATATCTCATTCGTGTATCTTGATGAGTTCGATGCGTTCTATCATTATGAGCTTTCTACGCACATACTCCGATATGTGAATGATCGATCGGAGTTCCAGTCGATTCTTACATCTCACAATACGTATCTTATTGATAATGAGCTTATGCGGCCAGATTGCTATGCGATACTCAAGAATGGCCGTATAACCAGCTTTTCTGATAGCACCTCAAAGGTCATAAGGCAGGGACACAACCTTGAGAAGATGATGCTTGGAGGTGAGTTTGAGAAGTAGGATCCTGCTGATAGTAGAGGGAGAGAAGACGGAACCTGCGATTCTCGGAAATGAGACTCATGGCCTGTTATCGCTCATAGGTGCTGATTATGAGATAGTCCCTTTCTCTAATTCCATCTATGAGCTGTATGAGGCATATATGGCAGGTGAATATGATGATATAGTCTCATTCCTGAGGACTCAGAAGGGACTCAAGCTTGATCCTTCGATTCTTTCAAAGAATGCCTTTAGCGCAGTATACCTCATATTTGATTTCGATCCCCATCATCAGAAATACTCTGATGATACGATCAAGGAGCTTTTGAGGATATTTGATAATGAGACTGAATTGGGTAAGCTTTATGTGAACTATCCGATGGTTGAGGCTTATTATCATCTATATTCGTTGCCTGATCCTGATTTCCTGACAAGATCCGTGTCTTTGAATGGATTGACTGGGCAAGCCTATAAGAAGCTCGTGAATATGACTACCTGCCTTAAGAAGAATCGTATAACCAGAGAAGATCTTTGCCATATCATAATGCATAACTACGAGAAGGCTAGGAAGATGACCAATTCGCAGGATGCTCTTATAGATTATCACGCTATATTGGACACCCAGCTTGATATCAAGGCCAGATACAATGAGATATATGTACTCAGCACGTTCCCTTTCATAACCCTGGATTATAATTTCGATGATACGATGGCTATCATCACTGGACTATTACCAACTTGATTAATGGAAAATCGCCAACTTGACTAATGAAAATCGACCGATTTGACTAATGGAATTTATAGTTTTCAAGAATAGGAAGGAGATATACTTATAGGATCCTGCATAGTTTGTTAAGGCGTCGTGCCCTGATTTATGTATTTGTTATATTCATATTTACATAAATTTTGAATTTATCAGATTCGATATTTGCTATATAATGAATATAGCAGAGGTAAATATGAAGGAGTATATAAAGCGTTACATCAATCTAGACAGGCTTCTTGATAGGAAATCCGTATTTCTCATCGGTCCTAGGATGTGTGGGAAATCGATGTATGCGAAGAATGAGGTCAGGAAGCCTGTGCTTTACTGGAACCTTCTTTCAAACACCCTATACTACCGCATCGTGCGTAATCCGGCTCTTCTTGAGGAGACGCTCAAGGCTGAGGGGTTACGGGAAGGGCTTGTTGTTATTGATGAGATCCAGCGTGCGCCTCAGCTGCTGTATACCGTCCATCAGTTCATCGAGGATACGGATCTCGTATTCCTGATGACCGGTTCTAGCGTAAGGAAGCTGAAGGCCGGAGGTGTCAACCTTCTTGGTGGACGTGCATTTGAGAAGAAGCTCCATCCCCTTTGCTATCCAGAGATCAAGGATAGATGCGATTATACTCTTGAGCAGGTATTCAGAACCGGCCTTCTGCCAGATATGTACCTCAATCCAGAGGATGCTGGTGAGGCACTTGAAGCCTATGAGGGGCTGTATCTGGAAACCGAGATCCAGCTTGAGAATGAAGTCAATGACCTTCCGGGTTTCATCAACTTCCTTGAGAAGGCAGCGCTTTCGAACGGACAGCAGATAAACTTCTCCGCTTTTGCCTCCGATGTCGGTGTCAGCCGTCAGGCAATTAAGACCTGGTATAAGATCCTTCTTGATACATTGATGGTAAATGAGATCAAGCCATACGGAAAGACGAAGAAGAGGAAGGAGACATCCTTCTCTCGCTTCTACTTCTTCGATGTAGGAGTCGTAAGGAGCCTTGCCAGGATGAATGTTCCTACAGAGACGATGACGGAGTATGGAACGCTCTTCGAGACTTATATCGCGATGGAGCTTTCTGCCTACATCGACTATTCAGGACTCCATAACGCGGATCTTACATATTATCGTACCAGCGATGGGAAGAGGGAAGTCGACTTCATTATCGGAGATGAGGTTGCAATCGAGGTGAAGAGCGCAAGGTCAGTCACTGACAAGCACCTTGCTAATCTCAGAGAACTCAAGGAGGAAGGCATATTCTCAAGCTACATTGTCGTATCGAGGGAAGAGAGTCCAAGGATGGTTGAAGATGGCATCCTCATACTTCCATGGAGAGCCTTCCTAGAACGGCTATGGAGTGGCGGTATCATCAGCTGACCTGAAACAACCCTATATGCCATAGATATCCTCGCCGGATATCAACATTACTCCATCTATCTCTTCCTCGAATCCTGATGAGGATATGAAGCCGAACTTGCTGGCATGGATTCCTTCTATCTCCTCCACTTTCCTCTTCTCTGAGCGCACTAGGGATGATGCTGCCTTTGCCTCAAGGAACTTGCATTCATAGATCTCATAGCCATCGTACGTTTCGAGTGCTACATCAAACTCGCCGTTCTTCCTGCTTTTCCGATCATCGTACCAGTAGCTTCCTATCCTGAGTATGTCATCCCTCAGGCCTTCCTTTGCCATGCGATGGAAATAGGCCTTGGCAATCTCCTCGAAGCGGTAGCTGACGAATGTCGTAAGGGAAGGGGTGATCATCCTGTCGAAGAAGCCGTTGCTATTGGCTGTCACATAATCATCTGAGCGCAATAGATATGCGAAATAGAATCTGATGCAATTGCTGCAAAGCTCGTAGAACACAGTGTTCCTGTTATCTGAGTTTATCGGCATCCTCTTGCGTATAAGGCCTGCAGTGATGAGCCTTTTCAGTGTTCGGGGAAGCTGTATCCTGCTTGCCTGATCGTGTAGATAGGATAGTATCTCTGTATACTTCTTCTTCCCGTTTCCTAGTGCGCTTATGATTGTAAAGGCATCGGGTATGGAGGATATTTCCGTATCGATGACGCTGCGGACATAGTTTCTGGCGATTCCGTTCTCATCGATGAAGAGATCTATTATATTCTCCTTCACGCTCTTATCTTGGTTTATATACGCGTTCAGCTGAGGCATTCCTCCGAACACGCCATACAGCATTATCCTGTCCCGTATAGTAGCGGCAGGATAGAATGATGAGGCTTCTGAATAGTCAAGTTCATCAAGCCTGATCGTTAGAGAGAATCGCTGGAATAGCGGGTTGTCGGCCTCAAGTAGGGCACTCATCAGCCTCATGGAGGATCCTGAGAGTACCAGAGACAGATTCTCTCCAAGCTCATCTATGATCGTCCTGAAAAGCGCATCCACATACTCGTTGTCGGCTCTTCTCTTCATATCCTGGTATTCATCAAGTACGATGATGATTCTCTCGGATCGCTTCCTGAGGAAGGAGAACAGATCTGGTAATGTGTCGAAGGAGAGGGGGGCAAGGCCAAGTGCTTCAAGGACTGCGCTTGATAAGGCCCTTGCATTTACCGTTAGATCGACGGGCATGCACGTGTATATGATCCGTATTGCGTCGATATCCTTCAGGGCTTCCCTGAGGAGCGTGGTCTTGCCTACGCGCCTCCTGCCATAGAGCAATAGCGCAGAGGGGCCATGCTGGTTAAGCTGGTTCCGTATTGACTGCAGTTCCTTTTCCCTGCCTATGAATCTCATCACCACCTCTTGATGCATATAATAAAGTTGCGAACAAAAATGTTTGTAACATTAATGTATGTAACATCGCCGTATTTGTCAAATAAAAAAGGTACACGGACTAGCCATGTACCCTTGCGTTGCATTGATATGAATCAGAATCTCGTTTCCTCTATGAGGACGGAGCCATCGATCTTCCTGCCATCGACAGATGCGATCTTCTTTGGCTCAATGGATTCAGCAGCCTTTTCCGCGTCTTCCCTGGTATAGAGCGGAAGGATAGCGTAGATGGAGCTGCCTTCGTCGAACACGAGCGTGTCTTCCTCGAATGCCGCCTCGATACTCTCTGCAGTCCTGCCTTCCCCTTCCTTGACTGCGACGAGCGAGAGATCATAGCCCATATCGACGGCATCCCTTGTCTCTGCGTCGAGCACATCGCGGAAGCCAAGCATCTCAGGAGCCTTCTCGACTTCCCTGACAACCTCCACCGGTACTTCCTTTATGACCTCGACAGGAACTTCCTTGACGACTTCCTTCTCGACGATCTTCTCTACCGGTACTTCCTTGACCACTTCCTTGATGACGATCTTATCGACCGGTACTTCCTTTATGATCTCTACAGGTACCTGTACCTCGCGTATGATCTCCACCGGTACCTCTATCTTCTTGATTACCTCAACCGGAACTTCCCTGATGACCTCAACCGGAACTTCCTTCTCGATGATCCTGGGTTCGGGGGCTGGGCCTGCTGATCCTGCTCCGTCCACGCGGCCACGGGCCATAGGATCGTCCTTGGGCTCGGTGTACAGGGAGCTGTCATAGGCATTCGGGGAAAGCCTGTCGATCGTATCCTTGTACTCCGGCTCTCCTCTCTTTGCGACCATCACCCCGATCTGGATCAGCGCAAGTCCTATGAGTATCGGGAAGAGCTTGACCATCACAGAGTATATCTGCTCCTCCGTTATCTGATACGCCGGGACGATGAAGTTAAGGAACAGCATCACGAATACCGCAAGCACTATCAGGGAAATGATGATGCTTGTGACGACCAGCTTTACTGTATTGGAAGGCTTAGCCATGTTTCCTCCGGGGCGAATGATACGCTTATGGCTATTATATCAGTGCAATATCGTGTTTACAAGGACATATTGCATATAAGAATGACTCGATTTAGGCTATTTTCGCATATTGGAGGCATCATATGGACGCTTTGATAATCCAGAGGATGGAAGAGGGCAGCGCGGAGAAGGCTGGGAGGATGCTGAAGGCAGGGGCTGTCGGAGTGCTTCCCTGCGATACGATATACGGACTTTCCGGCATGGTAGGAGAGGCCTCAGCCGGGAGGCTTTATGAGATAAAGCGGCGGCCGCAGTCAAAGTCATTCATTACCCTGATGACGCTTTCGCAGCTTGAGGAGAGCTCGCTGCAGGTCCCCACAGAGCTTCTCAGGATATGGCCCGCACCGCTTACGGCGATACTCCGTGACGGCAGGAGCGGTGAGACGGTGGCTGTCAGGGTTCCCGATGATGATTACATACAGCGCGTGATGGCCATCTCCGGTCCGATATACTCGACCTCGGTGAATTTCTCCGGAGAGAAGAGCCTCCTGTCGTTCGAGGATATCCTGCCGGTGTTCTCCTCCCTTGTGGATTTCATTGTCGCAGATCCCTCCATCCATGGAGGAACGGCCTCTACGCTCATCGATGCGACCGTGAGGCCATTCAAGGTGCTGCGCCAGGGCGCCTACGTCATCTGATGCGGCGGGCCTCCATGTAATAGCGCTTCTCCTCTGCGTGGCCTATTGAGAAGGTCTTTCTCGGGAATGCGCTGTCGGAGAGTATGGAGGCGAAGAATGTCTCCTTGGAGATGTCCGGGAGTATCAGGGCGATATTCCCGTCTCCTCCAAGGGAAAGCGTCTCATCCATGCCGTGGATATAGTCGACCGTGCAGGCCTTGCTGCCAAGGAGAGAGTCGATCACGCTCTGGATCGTCCATGCCGCAAGCTCCTTTGCGGTATTGCGGAGCCTGAAGAGCGTATACTCATTGCCATCAAAGGTCACGAATGAGCTTCTGCTCTCATTGACGCGTTCATGGATCTCCTTCCGTTCGATGATCTCGGTCGTGAACTCAGGTGCGGCGGCTGAGACTGCCTTCCTGAACTCACCCTTCCCCAGCGAGAAGAAGACTCTGTGGATCGGCTCGAACTCAAGGCCGTCATCATAGATGTTCTCTATCTCCACAAGCGCATAGCGCGCAGGATGATCCTTGCGCTCATCCTCATCCAGCTCTTTCTTGATATCCTCCCATATGCTCTTTGCCGTGGCGAGGCTGTGATTGCCGTCGCCCATGGCGAAGAGAAGCGGATTCGCCGGATCCAGGGTGGAAAGGATGGCCTGCAATGCACATTCGATGCCATTCTTGTCGGATTCTGAGTTGATCAGGTAGCCCTTTGCATGTCCTCCGTTCATCATCAACGGCGTATCGTAGACAACTGTGAGGCTATCCCTCCTGACAACGAGGGGCTCTATGACGCTTCTCTTCTCATCTGAGATGAGCACCATTATGTGCGGCAGCTCAAGCGGGGCGTGCATCCTTATCTCCTTTCGTGGAGGAATGCGGGAGAGGATCGTTCCTTCGGTGGCGCGGACGAGGGACCGGGAGTCCGGACTGTAGTCGTATTCCTCAAGGTCGAGCTTACCGACTATACCGTAGCGCACGCCGCTTCCTGTCCGCCGTTCCACGAGGATGAATGAGTCAGGGTACGAGGTGAAGATACCTTCCTCCAGGTATTCCTTCATCTTCCTGTTTATCTCCGCGATCCGGCCTTCCTTTCCTTCCTTCTCCAGGTAGATCTCCGGCAGCGTTATCCTTAGCGTGGACGGAGCATCTGCGACGATTGTCTCGACCTCTTCCCAGTATGCAGGATCCGATGTGAACTGGTCGCAGGCTATCGTAGCCCAGCGTTCCAGATCGATGCCCTTCTTCGGCAGGAGTATATCCGCGCTTGAAAATCCAGAACTCTTCATGCCGTCCATTATACACGATAATCCCGGATGCTGTAGAATCATGGCATGAAACGCCTGATAGTCATAGGGGGAAGCGCCCCTTCATCATTCAGCTTCGACCGTTCGTCGTACGGCTCTGTAATCGCTGCGGACAGCGGCTATGACACGGCCCGCCGTCTTTCCATTCCTGTCGATTCCGTCGTCGGGGACCTTGATTCGACAGCATACAGGGAAGAGATCGAGGCGATGGGCATCAAGGCCTGCAGCCATGACAAGGATGAGAGCGATACGGAACTGGCGATTTCCTCCGGAAGCGGTGAGTACGACCTTGTAGGTGGTGGAGAGGGACGCATCGATCATACGCTCTCCCTCTTCTCCACATTCATACGCTGCGGCTATCCTTCCCTCTGGTTCATGCGCGTTGATACCGTCGCCTCTCTTTCCGGCCATGTCGAGATAAGCGCGGATGTAGGGACGGAGCTATCGTTCATGTCGGTCGAGGGTGCCGTGCATGCACGCTCTGATGGCCTAGTCTGGGAGCTTGATGGCTTTCCTCTCTCTTCCTCATCCGTCTCCCTTTCAAACAGGATGCGCAGCTCTCGCGTCATCCTTGATATCGATGGGACTGTAATGATGCGCATGAGGGCGGAGGATCAGGGGAGGATCACGATAGCGAGGTCATTATGAGGATAACGGTAGGACGTAACGGTGAGGACTATTCCACCATACAGGAGGCTATCAACGCCGTTCCATATGATACAGAGGCCGAGATAGTGGTTTCGGAGGGCGATTACCGGGAGAAGCTCTTTGCAGACAAGAGGCATCTCTCGATAAGAGGCGAGGGAAATGTGCGCATCATATGCTCGGACTATGCCAGGAAGGTGGATGGATGCGGACGCCGCCTGGGGACGTTCCGTTCCTATACCGCGTTCTTCTCGGGAGAGCATATCGCCCTTGCTGATCTTACCATAGTGAACGATGCAGGGCGTGGAGAGGATGTTGGCCAGGCGGTTGCCCTCTACATCGACGCATCTGATGTTCGCTGCACATCGCTGCGCCTGCTTTCTGAACAGGATACGCTCTTCATCGCGCCCTTGCCGGATGCAGAGCGTGAGCCTGGTGGCTTCTATGGTCCGCGGCATCTTTGCGAGAGAAGGCCTTGCCGGGCCGTGTTCTCCTCCTGCGAGATCGCAGGATCGATCGACTTCATCTTCGGAGGTGGCGACGCGCTCTTCGAGGATTGCCTCATAAGAAGCACGGCTCCCGGCTATGTGGCGGCCCCTTCAGGAAGGCATGATGGGCTGGGCTTTGTCTTCCTTCGCTGCTCCTTCGTCTCGGATCGCCTTGCTGATGAGAGCGTGTTCCTGATGAGGCCATGGCGTCCTGAGGGCAAGGCCGCGTTCCTGGATTGCTCGTTTGCCGGACATATCGACAGGCGGTTACGGGCAAGCTGGAACGGAGAGCCTGATGAAAGCACGTTCGTCCTCTCAGGCTGCACCCGGTCAGGCCATCCTGTTCCCGATGCCCATTCCTTCGATCCCTCGCTCCTTGCGTCCTTCCGCTGACAGGGGTTAAGTGCTATCATTGCACTATGCTGGCATTCAGAAGGATCCTTGCATTCTCATCACGCGTCCATTCGTATCTCCTGGCGCTCTATCTCTTCTTTGCCCTTCTCTTTGTCCTGTTCCTGTACTTTCCCGTCAGCGAGGTGCTGGTTACTTTCGTCACCAGCTGCCAGATGGTGCTAGGGTGGACGATATTCCTTGAAGGGGTCTGGATAGTGCTTGCCTCGATATACCAGTTCTTCTATACGCGCGTGGCTTTCATCTCTCCGCTCGTGCTGACGGTGCTGAGGATGATCGTGTACTTCATCATATCCATCATCATAGATATGCTGAATACCGTGATCCTTCATGGATTCTCGCTAGGAGGCTGATATGGGCATGGAAGGAATCTATGGGATAAGGGGAGCTACCACCGTTTCCTCTGATTTCCCGCAGGAAGTCGATGATGCGGTAAAGGAAATGATGGATCTGATCTATCGTCAGAACGAGATAGGCGATAGGGATATCGCAGCAATAATATTCTCCCAGACGCATGATATAAGGACACGCAATGCCGCAGCTGCCTGCCGTAAGGCCGGCTTCGCTGCTAAGGTTCCGCTCTTCTGCGTCCAGGAGGCCGATATCTCAGGGGCACTTCCTCTGGCTATCCGCGTTCTCGTGCTTGTGAATCATCCGGTTCAGAAGGAGCCTCGGATGGTATATCTGAGAAAAGCAGCCTCGCTGCGTCCTGATTATGAGGAGGAGTGATGGAAAGGATAGGGAATGAGTATCTTACTGTCGTCATAGATCCGCTGGGAGCGGAGCTGACGAGCGTGAAGGGAAGCGATGGTACCGAATATCTCTGGCAGGCTGATGAGAGATACTGGGCACGCCACTCTCCGCTTCTGTTCCCGTTCGTGGGACGGCTTGAGGGTAAGGCCTATACCTATCATGGCAGGCGCTATGGCATGACCCTTCACGGCTTTGCCAAGTCCAGCAGCTTCTCCATCGTGGATAATGCAGGATCATCGGTAACGCTGAGCCTTTCATCTGATAGTTCTACGGAGGAGGTCTATCCGTTCTCATTCAGCCTCTCCGTCACCTACGCGCTTGAGGGAAGGAGGCTCTGCGAGAGGATAGTGGTGCGGAATGACGGGGCTGGTGAGATGATCTATGGCATAGGCGGCCATCCGGGATTCGCGGTTCCGCTAGAGGACGGCCTTTCGTTCGAGGATTATGCGATCTCCTTCCCTGATGCCGATGCGGTAAGGCGTAGGGTGTTCTCATCATCGTGCCTTGATACGGGCGTCGAGGAGCCATATGCGCTTCCTGCCATGAAGGCCATTCCGCTCCGCCACAGCCTCTTCGATGATGATGATGCTATCATCCTTACGGCGATAGGCGGAAGGGCCGTGCTGTCATCGCAGAAGGGAACGCATGGCGTGGAGGTTGAGTGCGATGCGCCATGGTGGGGATTCTGGCACAGCGTCGGCAAGGATGCCCCATTCGTATGCATAGAGCCTTGGTGGACGCTTCCCGGCCGTGACGGGATCGTCTGCGATATCGGAGAGCGCAAGGACCTTCTCCGCCTTGCCCCTGCTGAATCTAGAGTGCATGAGATAAGATATATATTTGATTGAGTCGTATTGAATTGGATATTAAGTAATGAGGGCTGCCGAAGCAGCCCTCGATTTGTTAGCAACCCTTAGTAGAGCAGGATGCCTTCGCTGGTGGAAGGGCGATGATCCTCTCAAGGGCAGGGTTCTTCCTAAGGTTCTCCTTGAGGCCTCTTGCCCTAGCCTTGTTGACGTAATCCGGAGACTCGAACGAATAGTGGAAGTTCGTGTGTATATCATAGGTGCCGTTCATGAGCGCATGGGCATCCTCCGTGATCACGAGCTCCTCATCGGTCGGAATGACGAAGATCTTCACAGGGCTCTCGTCCTTGGAGATGCAGGTCTCGGCGTTGCGGCAGTGTGAAAGGTTGTTCTTCTCCTCGTCGATCATGATGCCAAGGCTCTCAAGACCCTCGCATGCACCGCGCCTGATGTGCTCTCCCATCTCTCCGACTCCTGCTGTGAAGACGATGGCATCCACGCGTCCGAGGAGCGCGGCGTAGGCGCCGATGTACTTCTTGATCCTGTGTGTCTCCATGGCGACGCCGAGCTGGGCCTGCCTGTTGCCGCTGTTGGCTGCCTCATGGACATCCCTTCTGTCTGACATGCCGCACAGTCCCATGAGTCCTGACTTCTTGTTCAGCACCGTATCGATCTCCTGTGCGCTCATGCCTGTATTGGATGAGATGTATGAGACGATTGCCGGATCGATATCACCGGACCTGGTTCCCATCACGAGGCCTTCAAGCGGGGTAAGTCCCATCGAGGTATCGATGCAGACGCCGTTCTTCACCGCACAGGCTGATGCTCCGTTGCCGATATGGAGGATTATGACGTTCGTATCCTTGTTTTCCTTGCCAAGAAGGAGAGCTGCGCGCTTTGCGCAGTAGAGGTGGCTCGTCCCATGGAAGCCATAGCGGCGCACGTTGTACTTCGTGTACCACTCATATGGCACTGCGTACATGAAGGACTCCTCAGGCATCGTCTGATGGAATGCCGTATCCATTACGATTGCGTTAGGCACGCCCGGCATGAGCTTCATGGCGCTCTCGATGCCCATGATGTTCGCTGGCATGTGAAGCGGTCCGAGCGGAATCAGGGACTTGAGCTGCTCGACGACCTTCTCGTCTACCAGCGTGGATTTCTTGAAGAGCTCTCCTCCATGGAGGACCCTGTGGCCTACCGCACCGATCTCGCTGAGGCTCTTGATGCATCCATAGGTCGGATCGACAAGCATCTTGAGGATAAGTTCGATCGCTTCCTTGTGCGTCGGAGATACGAAGCGCTCGTGGTACTCTTCCTTGCCGGCAGACTTCTGCTCGATCGTGGAGTATTCTAGTCCGATGCGCTCGACTACTCCTACGCAAAGCACATCCTTCTCCTCCCAGTCGTAGACCTGGTACTTGGCAGACGAGCTGCCGCAGTTAAGTGTCAGTATGACCATTACCTATTCTCCTGAAAAACGTTATACACGCAATGTATATAGCAAGGAACGAAAAAAGTACATATCCAAGATTGGCAAAAAAGGTAGTCCAGGGCGTATATAGGGCATGATTGCGATCATTGTCCTGCTGATTATATCCGTTCCGCTCCATGCCGGCGCATATGCCTCCCAGGAGCTCAGGGAGATCAGGGAGGATATGTTCCGTCTCTCCCTTACCGATGGAAATCTCTTCATGGATCTGGGGCCTATGCGTGTCGGGCAGATCGACCGGTCGGGCCTTGTGCGGACGATCGCGGAGCCCCATGGAGTGGGACGTGGGATAGAGCTGGAATGCCTGCCCTTTACGGCTGATGGCCACCGCTCGGGAGCCGTGCTTGCCCTAGGACCCCTTTCCGTCGGAATCGCGCTAGATGATCGTCCTCTTGCGGCGGCATCGCTTTCCTATGATTCATTTTCCCTTGCCCTGCTGTATGCTGGCGACTCCATGCAAGGCCGGCCTCTGATGCATCAATGGCGGCTTGAGGAGCGTGAGACGCTATACTGGGCTGCGTCTGTCGACCTGGGCTTCCTCCGCGCGCTCGGTATCGCCTCGTTCTCCCGATATCTGGGGCTTGATGGCTTCCTGTCGCTGTCTGCCGAATGGAATGGCTATTCCGTCTCCATTGCTGCCGGAGGTCCTCCTCTGTTGTATGATGATTATGATAGATTCTTATATAGCGTAAACGGAATGATAAAAAAGGATTGCTTTATGTCAGAGTTCGAGCTTCGCATAGGCGAGGCTCCTGTATTCTCAGAGGATTACCTTCCGTACGAGGCGGAGCTGCGTTCCATCCTCGATATACATGGCGTCATCATATATTCAGCGATGGAATATTCCTTCTCTCGCCGAGGACGCAGCCGCAAGCGTGACAGATTCACGATCCGCCATGGCTTTCTTGAGCTTGGATATGACAGCGACCATGGCCTCGTGGCGCTCTTCCGCTACGGCGGCATAGAGGCAGGGTTCGATGAGGGCAGGGGATATGTCGAGCTGGAAAGGGAGCTTGATACCGAGCATTCCCGTCTTCTCCTGAGGCTTTCCTCTGATCGTTCGGTGGCGGTTGCTATAGCGCTTGATCTCTGAAAGGACCTAGGAGGGTTATGGAGCGGGTAAGCCTTATGCCGGTCTTATCCTCTACCTCCTTCTCTGCCGTCCTGATCAGCGCGTATATCTCATCGGAGGTACAGCCTGGGTACGTGAAGATTGAGTTCGGCTGGTATTCCGAGAACTCAGCCCTGAATCCATGGTAGCCTGTCATGCCCGCTTCTCGCAGGACGTCCTCTGCCTTCATCCCTTCCGGGTCGCGGAAGATCTCTCCTGAGAAGCGTGCGCATGGGGGAATGAACATCCTCTCGACATACTCCTCCTTGCGCATCCTGGCCTCCGCTGTCCTTTTCGACGGTATGAGGTTGAGCGCCACCATTACCACGAGGCCTCCGCGGCCTATGACAGAGGACTGGGATCCGAAGGCATCGTGATAGTTCGGATAGCGGTGCATCCTCCCATCCGGCGTGAGCACGTCGGCGTAGAAGAACAGGTCGGATATCGAGCGGCCGTTGGCATTGGCGTTCACGGTTATCGCTCCGGCAATCGTCCCGGGAATACCCGCAATCTCCTCAAGCCCGATGAGGCTATGCTCTATGGCGATGTTTATGATGATATCCAGCATCTCTCCGGGAGAGGCCAGCAGGAGATCGCCTTTTATCGAGATGCCCCTTAGCTCCCTTGTGGATAGCACGATGCCGGGTATGCCTTCCTCGGAGACGAGGATATGGGTGCCGCCTCCGATGATCGTCACCGGCAGCGAGCGCTTGTATGCGAGCTCCAGCACGCTCCGTGTCTCCTCAAGGTCCCTCGGCTCTGCGTAGTATTCGGCCCTCCCTCCCGTGTGGAATGAGGAGCGGCCGCTCATGCTGAAGGCTTCCGTGACTATTATCTCCGCCTTCCTCGGCTCCATCCTTGCCATGTTATGCTCCTTTTCCAGCCTCCTTATTGGAAACATCGGCCTATATTGGTATTATAAGGCAATACGGAGTCATGCATGAAGCTATATAATACAATGTCCAGAAGCATCGAGGAATTCGTACCCATCGTTCCAGGCAAGGCCTCGATGTACTGCTGCGGTCCTACCGTATATAACTATGCGCATATAGGCAATCTGAGGACATATATCTTCGAGGACCTCCTGCATCGTACGCTTGAGCGTTCAGGTCTCGAGGTCTGCCATGTGATGAACATAACCGATGTCGGGCATCTGACCGGTGATGGCGACGACGGCGAGGATAAGATGGAGAAGAGCGCGAGGGAGTCCGGGCGCAGCGTCTGGGATATCGCGAGGTTCTATACCGATGCCTTCTTCTCTGATGAGAAGGACCTGAGGATCATCAGGCCTGATATCGTCTGCAAGGCCACCGATCATATCTCTGATATGATAGCCCTGATAAAGAGGCTTGAGGACGGCGGTCATACATACACTGCTGGCGGCAACGTCTATTTCTCGATCGATTCGATCGATGACTATGGCAAGCTTGCGCGGCTGGATCTGGATGAGCTGAAGAGCGGTGCGAGGATAGATATCGATTCGAACAAGCGCAACCCGAAGGACTTCGTGCTGTGGTTCACCAACTCGAAGTTCAAGGATCAGGCGATGATGTGGGATTCCCCGTGGGGACGCGGCTATCCGGGATGGCATATAGAATGCTCGGCGATGTCGATGAAGTACCTCGGTGAGCATTTCGACATACATTGCGGAGGCATCGATGCCATCCCCGTTCACCACACGAATGAGATCGCGCAGTCTGAGGCTGCGACCGGCCATGTATGGGTGAATTACTGGTGCCATGGCGAGTTCCTTCTCAATGACAGCGGAAAGATGAGCAAGTCCTCTGGCGAGTTCCTGACGCTGTCCGTGCTTAAGGAGAAGGGGTATGATCCGCTCGATTACCGCTACTTCTGCCTTTCAGGGCACTACAGGAGCCAGCTGAAGTTCTCCTTCGAGGCGCTTGACCATGCGCGTGCCGCACGCCGCAATCTCTTCGATAAGATCGCCCAGCTGAAGTCTGAGGGCGAGGTTGCCAAGGAGCCGGGAGAGAAGGCTATGGGCTATATGAGGGCATTCGATGAGGCGATGGAGAACGATCTTTCGGCACCTCAGGCGCTTTCTCAGCTCTGGCTGATGCTCAAGGATGACATTCCCTCATCCGACAAGCTCGCTGCGGCCTATCATATGGATGGCATACTGGGGCTCGGCCTTGAAGGGATCGAGGCATCATGTGCGGAAACAGTCGGCGGTGAGGAGGAGCGGAAGCTCCTTGAGGAGAGGAGCGCGGCAAAGAAGGCTAGGGATTTCGCCAGGGCTGATGAGATCCGCGATATCCTCCTTGAGCGTGGCTTCATCGTCCGGGATACCCCTCAAGGTCCCGTTCTTGAGAAGAGGGTGTAACCTTCTTCTTCCTGGATTGTTGATATTATGGAGATAAGAAGCACAGATCGTGACGATTTCCGGCTTGTATACGATGCGAACTATCGCCTCCTTGTCCAGGTGATAATGCATATCGTGTACAATCTGGAGGTTGCTGAGGATCTGACGCAGGAAGCGTTCGAGAGGTTCTATGTGAAGAACATGACCTTCCCGAGCGAGGATGATGCAAAGTACTGGCTCCTTCGCGTTGCGAAGAATCTCGCGCTGAACCATGTGAGGCGTAACAAGAGAGAAAGCGAGATGGTGGAGAAGGTAAAGAGGATGCCTTTCGCCACGGTCGACGAGCGCGATGGCGCGAAGGAAGTCATAGATGCGGAGAACAGGCGGGAAGTCAGGGCTGCGATCGAATCCCTGCCTGAGAACCTCAGGATGGTAATCCAGCTGAGGGAATACTCGGGGCTGGACTACAAGTCCATTGCCAAGGTGCTTGGCATCTCCGAGACGAATGTTAAGGTGAGGGTGTTCAGGGCTCGCAAGAAGCTTGAGGAGGCCCTCGGTTCGGAGGAAAGGGATGTGTATTGATGCCCAGATGCTGTCAGCCTACCTTGATGGAGAGCTGCAGGAACCATATAGGACGCAGGTGGAGGAACACCTTGAGCATTGCCCTGCGTGTCGCAAGCATCTTGAGGATATGAAGGCTCTTGGCGAGAGGATCCGCAGGATCGATTATCCTGCGGAGATGCTTGAGAGGAAGAAGGATGATATCGAGGCGATGCTCGATCGCAAGTATTTCCAGGGAAAGCGTAAGGTCGGCTTCATCCGCCGCCGATTCGAGGTATCGATGCCGTCATTGGTGACTGCAGCCGCTGCCGTGGTGTTCATCTTCATCGGAGGCTTCATGTTCTTCGGCACGTCCCAGGAGCAGACTGGAAGCATTCTTCCGTCGTTCGCGGTGCAGGCGGACAGCAGCAACGTGCATTATGTCGCTGATGAGGCAAGCCTCGATAACTTCACCCTTGAGGAGATCCTGCATTACCTCGATCAGAAGGGCTACAATGTGGATATCTCGCTGAAGGGATTGCAGCCGCTGGAACAGATCGAACCGGCAACTGCCGAGTGATATATCGCTTTTGAGAGGGATTGGCCGGGGAAACCCGGCCATTGCTTTTTCCATTCGCCATCACCAGACTGCCACATCCAGACAATCGCTGGATTACTTCTTCTTGAGAGAAGATATGCTTATATAGTAAGGTCATTCATTCTCTTATGTCCCTTTAAAGGATACTACCCATGGCTTGGTAGCCTGTGCTATCATCATGGCGCTGCCATAACGGTGGACGGTAGCCTCTCGAAGCTGGATTCGGATATCGGGAGGCGTTGCCTCTCGATTCTCCTGCAGAACTCGTGGAGGAGATGTCTAGCGAGTGATTATGAGATGCTCATGGTCGTCATCGCGATCATCGGGCTTGTAGTTGCAGTC
The DNA here is from genome assembly GCA_944389145.1 of uncultured Spirochaetaceae bacterium. GTDB lineage: Bacteria > Spirochaetota > Spirochaetia > Sphaerochaetales > Sphaerochaetaceae > Ornithospirochaeta. The sequence continues at coordinate 28,563 of CALXLH010000025.1, read as the reverse complement.
ATAAGATAAGCCGCCCTGCTAAGACCCCAGAGGCGGCTTTCGCTTTTGTTTTAGGTTGAGGCTACCGTTCATCGGCAGTGCCTCTTTACATCCATAATATACGATGCCTTCCTTTTACGGCAAGCTGATCTTGCTTTCATTCAATTGGTTTTCTGACTTATCTCATATGATTCATGTATGAACAGGATAATTATCACATTGATTTTCATTTGAATAAGACAATTCTGATGAAGCTGCGTATCAGATCCACGTATCTGCAACCTCTCCTTATCATCGATATTTCGATGCTTGATAAGATATGGAAGGCACATGGAATCTGACAGTATGCTGTATCAATTACGATACATAACCAACGAGCGCGAAAAAGGTTACAGCAAACAATCAAAATAAATCCAATTCATTAAATGAGAAAGAGATAATGCTGAATGCATCAGCTCGCATAAAAGCAACGAAAAGTGAAAAAAAGCACTTGACAAAATCCTACGGGGGGGGGGTAGCCTTACGGTAACAATAATCTATACAGAACTGGATCGATCAGGGATTGCTTCGTTATGTGAATGATATTGAAAATTCTGAGGCGGCACTTGCTGTTAGGCTCCAATTGCCATCAGGAGTTACCGCCTCCAAATCAGAGGCACTTTCAGTTAGGCTCCAATCGCCATCGGTAGTTACCTCTACAGATACGATACTAAGGAAGTCTGATCTCGTCAATCAGAATACAGAGAACAGTATCCGTACCCAGCGTGCCCTTGGTGAGGATGCCGTGGATCAGGGACAGAGGAAGTACATCCGCATGTATGATGAGCGCTTCAAGAGAAGCGTGGAGAAAGATGTATTCCTCCCTGATTATGTCGTGAAGGCAAAACTCGAATCCGAAGATGAGACGGTAGTGGAGACCGCAAGGCAGGAGCTTAATGATCGCGATAAGTTCTCCCTGCTATCCTCGGAGGACCAGAGCCAGATATTCGACTACGACAGCGCAGATGATTATGCCGAGGCTATGAAGGACTCCGGCTCTCTCAAGACAATGAATGAGACGGATGCCGAGAGGATATACCGCAAGGCATGGAACTATGCCCATGTCATGACTCCGAAGGAAGCGGTCAACTCCTTCAAGCAGCGCTTCAACACTCTTCCTAGGCTCCTTGATCTTAAGAGGATACTCGGACCGCGTAAGGTTCAGGCTACTGCATCGAACGGTACGACATATACGAGGATGTATGTTCCATCCAGCTCCCATGTGTATCAGCTTCTATCCCAGCTTGATGCGAACTCCCCGATAGAGCTTGTGAATCAGGTATTGTCCTCGATGGACAGCAATCCCCGTGAATGGATACACGCCTATCAGCAGGCAGTCAATTCAGGCGCGAGGATAGCGGGAACGCTCTCCGAGGATCAGGACATCATCGATAACTACGTCGATATGGCCGACTCTGATTTCGACCTCATCAAGAAGACTCTCCGAAGAGGCGAGGAGCCTTACGGAGTCTCTTCCGATACCGTCTATGGTGTATCTGATTCCGAAATCGTAGACCTGTCCGTAGAGGCTGCTGAGAGGGCTAGGATGGAAGCTCAGGATACAGAGGTCCTTTCTGAGGAAGTATCTGCAGACGATATCCAGAAGCTTAAGGATTCGCTCGGGATTGCCAAGCGCTCTGCATCTGACGCCCTCGATAGGGCAAGGAAGAGCGAGGCCGATCTGGATGCGTATAGGCAGAAATATGAGGCTGACACACAGCAGATGAAGGATACGATACAGGTCCTTCGCAAGTCCCAGAACAAGAAGCAGTCCGAAGTCAATCAGCTCAGGGAGAAGCTTGATGCTGCAAGAAGGAATGGGGAGGCGATCGCTAATGATCTCCGTGACAGGCTGAGCAAGGCAGAGGGTGAGCTTGAATCCTATGCAAGCAGGATCGTTGACCTCGATAAGAGGCTCATGCATCAGAAGGCCGTATACGACAAGCGCATAGAGGAGTATAGGAACAGGATAGACCGTGCTCGTGAGGAGGCGAGGAGGCAGACGGCGAGAGCGAACAGGCTTAACAGGAGGCTTCTATCCCTTGCTGTGAGGACCGCATCCGAGAGGGTTTCGAGGGCGATACGCGGCAAGCTTAATATCAACTCCAAGACACACGACGTGGCTATGCTTGAAGAGCCTATCTACTACGTATATTACCTCATGCATAATGGACAGAACCGGAGATTCAGCGATGAGGTATCCACGGAGAAGATGCCTGATTTCGATTGGGATATCGAGAGCCTTCGGGGCGGCCTTGCTGATGGCATGGGGGCAATGGATGCAGACGGCAATGTGCAGCCGATATCGATAGATCTCGGGCATATAGATGCTAATGGCAATCCCGTGATAGCTTATTCCGGCAATCTTGGAGCATACAGGTATGAACGCAAGAATATCCCTGCGAATCTCAAGAAGCATCTTTCTCAGTCTACGATAGATACCTTGGAGTCCGATGGTCAGCTTAAGTGGAATGATCTTACGGTGGCTGAGAAGAGGGATATCTATAGAGCCCTTGCCGACCTTAAGCAGGAGGCTAGGGATTTCCGTAGCGAGGTTACTGATGCTAGGCAGACCGAAAGAAGGAAAGCTGCGAGGGAAGCCGCCCGTGCTGCGATGGGCAGGGATATCGGAGAGGTTACCGATGAGATGCGCGAGGTCACTCTTGATTATCTCAAGAAGAATGATCCCTCTTATTCCGGAACTCCTTCCGATGCCGATGTCTGGGATTACATCTCGAAGCATCCGGATAGGTTCATGGATTCAGTTAAGACCCCGAAGGGTAAAGAGATAAGGGATTCGGTCAAGCTGTCATTCCTAAAGATACAGCGCATAGCTCGTGTTCTCGATGGAGGAAAGGATGATGGCCCATTCCAGAGGATATTCGTTCGGGCATTCCAGAATGCGTACGATAATGTCCTTCGGAATATAGATAGGCGTTTGGCGGATTTCCAGACCGCCCTTGAGGGTATTATCGGCAAGAAGGGATCGAAGACATATAACGAGCGTATGAATGCCCTCCGGAAGAACAGCATGCACTTCACGACCAATGCGCTCCAAGGTGGCGGCAGGGATGCCACTCTCATGGAAGTGATGGCAATGTACATCTATTCCCAGAACATAAACGGCATGACAAAGCTGGTAGCTACGGATGGGAACAACTTCACTCTTGAATCCATAGCCCGCGTGAATCCAGAGAAGGTATTGGAGTACATAGAGCTTGAGGAGACGCTTCTTGCTGACAAAGGCAGGGATACATCACATCCTACACCGCTTGCTCATGTAAAGAATGACCTTGCGGATGTGAAGAACAAGATACAGAGCGGTGCTATTACAAATGAGGTTCCTGAATGGGTGAGGAATATCGGGGACATGATGATCGATCAGCTTGCCAAGGAGACTCCTAGGCTTGCTGAGGCCGCATACAGCGAGTACAACACAATGCTCCAGATACAGGATAGGTATTTCCCCCTTGTCCAGGCTAGCCGGGGCTCATGGGGCGACATGTTCGGAAGTCCGTTCAAGGGTAAAGGTGCGCAGGTCAATGCTGGATCACTCAATATCCGTCAGAAGAATGCTCGGTATCCTCTCATGCTGGATCCTATGGCCGTGTTTATCTCCTCGGTAAGGGAGCAGGAGAATCTTATCGGTATGACCAGACCGGTTGCTGATGCATCCTATATGCTCAAGTTCGGCAATCTCTCGAACGTCGTATCTAACAGATTCGGAGACAAGTGGGCAAAGGCTCTGGATGATTATGTGAAGAGGATAGCCAGTCCGGAGAACAGCCTTACGGATCTTGAAAAGCTCATGAACCGATTCCTTGGAAACGCAGCCGCTGCGAAGATAGGGCTCAACCTCATGACGACCATTAAGCAGTTTGTATCCGTGATTCCTGCAGCCTTTGACGGCGAGCTATCCCCTGCGGATATCATCAATGGAATCTCCCATATCCTTGCTCCAGGAAGCAGGAGAAGTACCAGAGAGCTAATGGATAGGGTTGCATATTCCACGCTTCGTTCTGGTTACAATACGGAGATCTCTCGCATGCAGGGAATGACTGATACCTCCCGAGCAACCGAATTGAGCCAAAGGTTCATAGAGTTCTCTACATGGCTTACCTCTCAGGGAGATCAGCTCTCTAAGATGCTTGTATGGTCAGCGAAATATGATAAGGAGATCAGGGCAGGAAAGAGCGAGACAGATGCAGCATATGAGGCTACCAATCTTGTTAATCGTACCCTTTCTGTCACGAACCCTATATCGCTTGCTCAGGCTCAGACAAACCGAAGCCCGTTCGCAAGGGTGTTCTTCATGTTCACGAACGACCTGTTCCAGATGTGGAATACCATGTTCGGAGACATCCCGATGGATTTCCAGAACAGGGAATGGGGCCGGATGTTCGCTCATTTCGGCGGAGTTGCCCTTTCTGCGGCTGCATTAGGGCTTCTTGCAGGAGGATGGCTTCCCGACGATGACGACGATAAGATGTTCTCCACCGATGACTTTCTCCTTGACTTCATGCAGAACATGCTTGGCTATTCGATACCTATGTTCGGACAGCTCGCATCAGAGTGGGCGAGGGGGTATTCTCAGAGCATGATCTCCATGCCGGATGAGATCTGGAAGACGGGTACGATGATTTATCAGGACCTTAGAGGAAATAAGGAATACACGCCTGATGAGTACTTCGATCAGATTATCGATACGCTTCTTGCAGGAGGGGAGCTTGCCGGTGTTCCTACGACAGGCCTTAAGCGCCCTGCCCAGTCTGCGTACGACTTCGATAGCGGAGAGTGGAGAATCAATCTATGGTATCTATTCGGTACTCGCTGGGGAGAGGGAGGGCCCAATCTCCAGAGCCTGGTCTTTGATTGATAAATACCCGGTAGGGGTATAGTATATTCCGGTAGGAGGATTTCGAAATGAAGAAATTTCTGGTAATTCTGCTTTCGCTTGCCGTGCTCTTTGGCTTTGCGGCTTGTGATAACAGTTCTAACACACCGGATGAGGGGCAGGATTCTACCGTATCCGTATTCAACGATAAGGATATTGAGAATGCTGTTGATGATGTATTCGGAACTGCTGGCTTTGAGGGGGGGGATTGAGGCTGCGGTAAAGGATCTCCTCAATGTTGGTAACGATCTCATGACGGAGAGGGATAAGTATACGGTTACTGTCGGTGCTGATTATACTACCCTCAATGTTGAGAAGGCTGTTTCTTCTGCAAGTGCAGAGGGCAGCTATCCTGCGGAGACGGCTACTCTTGAAGTCGTTGGATTCAATACAAGCGCATCGAATGCTGATGGAAGTTCTACTACCCCATATTCAGTTGCTTTTAACACTTTCACCTATACTTTCGAGACCTATATGACGAGCGAAGCTGGAAATATTGTTCCTGTGACTGGCTCTGTCAAGGGTTATTTCGCTAATTCTGCTACAGCCTCGATTACGACAGATACAGACGGTGTCGCTACTTACACGGTAACGGCTTCTAGCCTTGACCTTGTTCTTGGAAGCACTCCTTCTGATTTTGTCCTTACTATTGCTGGCGAGACCGTTCCTGAAGGAAAAGTGTTCGATGTAATTGCAAAGGATAAAACCGGTGGTGAGATGACGTATGCTTCATTCATGAAAGGTACTGACACGCTTGATGGCTATGTTGATGATTATGTAGAGTCTTTGTTTGCTAATGCATCCAATGTATCTGCACTGTTTACCACGATTGCTGGCGCAGGGGATGATGCTGAGGTTGTATACGATTCAACAGGAGCCGGTTCTATTTCAATCACCTATACGCCGTCAACGGCTGCTAAGGAGATTGTCACAGCGTCACCTGTCAAGATTTCTCTTGCTAAGGATGCTACGATGACGATAACTGTAGCAGGAAAGGGCACTGCTTCTGCAACAAGCTTTGTTCCTGCAACCGTGACCATCACGAATACTAAGCTTTCTGTTAAGGGCCTTGCTGCTGACGCTGGAGCTAAGATTGAGACAATCACTATCGAGAGTCTTACTGTTCCTGTAAAGGGTACTTATGTTGGTTCCAGCTCCGGTTCTGCACTCACCGTTACCAATGGTACTCCTGAGATTGGTACCATCGTCTTTGATGATGCTGCAGCCCTTAAGTTCAACGGAACGGTAACGTCGGAAGCTAAGTTTGGGCCTGCGATTGAGCAGAACGCAGATAAGACTGTAAGTCTTGTAACAGTTGATCTTTCTAGGTCCTATACCGACAAGATCTGATTATTCCCTCGGGAATTAAACATGGGCCTTGCCTGAGCAGGGCCCATCTCGATAGGGAGGCTTGATATGGATGCTAAGTCCGTAGGAAGGCCTAGGATCCCTAGCGAGAAGAAGCGGGAGTGCCTGGAGCTGTTCGAGAAAGGCAACGGGTACAAGAGGACGGCGAGCCTAACCGGACTCAATGCTTATACCGTCAGGGATTATAGGCGAAGGTATGCATCGGGAGACACGTCCTGGGCATACGGGATGAAATAGGTAGAAGAGAGTTAAGCTCTTCCGAATATTTTATGCTTTTGGGCTCAGCCTAGGCTGGGCCCTTACTGAAAGAGGGAATTCGACTTGGTGACTTCGGTTTCCAGGTCTTCCGAATTATTGATTTAGGGCCGATATCTTAGCTTGGGCGGATGCGGCCCATTGAATCAGGAATGAGGATCATGGGCGACCTTGATCTTCCGAAAGTTTATAAACGGGCTGTCCCTTAGCTTGTGCGGGGACAGCCCACTTCGTCATTCAGGAATCAGCTTTGGCTGATTTCGTATGGTTCTCAGCCGAATGCCTTTTCGAACAGGGCGTCATCTTCCGGGAAGTGTGTGACGTATCCTACGGCGATCCTGTGATCCGTGGCCTCTATGATCCTCTTTGCTCCTTCTTCCCCGAATGCTCCGCAAAGCTCGATCGCAAGGACGCCTTCTTCAAGGAGCATCCTCGCTTGCTTTTCCGCATCCTCGATGGATGAGACTCCGATCACGATATTCTCTTTCTTGATGACGGCCCTGTCGGTACTGCTATCGAAGGGCCCCATCAGCAGGAAGGCGTACCTCATCACATCCTCGAATAGAGATCCTTATAGATCTCCATTGACTTCTTCCATGACCAGTCCTCTTCCATGCCGCGCTTCTGCAGATGCTTCCACAGATCCTTGCGCTCATTGAATATGTAGAAGGCATGCCTGATCCTGTCCAGCAGCTCATCCGCGCTGTAGTTGTAGAAGGAGAATCCCGTACCCTTGTCATGAGGCTCATCGAATGGCTTTACCGTATCCCTCAGCCCTCCGATCTCATGGACGATCGGAACCATGCCGTAGCGCAGAGCTATCAGCTGGGTCAGTCCGCAAGGCTCGAATGCCGATGGTACGAGGATCGCGTCGCATGAGGAGTAGATCCTATGCGCAAGGTCATCGGAGTAGGTGATGCAAGCTGCGATCTTTCCGGGGTATTTCCCCTGATAGTACCTGAACATGTTCTCATAGTATTCATCGCCTGTTCCGAGTACCACGAGGTTGATATCCATGGAGCACATGCGGTCCATCACCTGATCGATGAGATCCAGTCCCTTCTGGTTTGTAAGGCGTGAGACGACCGCAAGCGTGAATACCTTATCATTCACAGGAAGGCCAAGGTCCTTCTGCAGCCCTGCCTTGTTCTTCTTCCTCTTCGATGTGAAGTCGTTAGTCCCGTAGCTGTTCTGGATCTTCCTGTCAGTCCGAGGATCCCATACCTTATAGTCTATGCCGTTGATGATGCCCCATAGACGCCCGCTGCGCCATTTGAGTATATCGTCAAGGCCCTCTCCGAACTGCGGTGTCTGTATCTCCTGCGCATAGCTATTGCTGACGGTGGTGATGTAGTCGGAGTAGACGAGGGCTCCGCGCATCATCGTGCAGTTCCAGTCGTCGCGCGGTATCGAGCGATCCTGATACGGACTTACGAGAAGACCGGGCTCGAAGCATTCATACGGCAGTCCTGATACCCATTTGATATGTCCCACATCCCATTCACCCTTGAATCTTATGTTGTGGATCGTGAATACGGTCCTGATGCCGCGGAAGAACGGATCTCCCTGGAAGAAGGTGTTGAGATATACGGGAATGAGCGCTGTCTGCCAGTCGTGGCAGTGGATTATATCAGGGCGGAAGCCGATGAGGGGAAGAGCCGACAGCACCGCCTTGGAAAAATAGGCGAACCTCTCAAGGTCCTGGAACATGTCATAGTATGGAACGATGCCAGAGAAGTACTGCTCGTTATCGATGAAGTAGTAGGTGATACCGTCATGCTCGAGCCGCTTGACCCCGACATAGATCCTGTTATCCATCTGGAAGTAGTAGATGGTCTCCATCTTCTCCCTCCACTCCGGCCTGATCGCATGGTAGCAGGGGATTATCACGCGGATATCATATTCATCCTTATCAAAGGCCTGCGGAAGGCTGCCTACGACATCGGCAAGCCCGCCTGTCTTGACGAATGGCACGCATTCGGATGCCGCGAATAAGATCTTCTTCATACTCTCTCCTAATGGATAGCATTATATCCCATGTTTCCGCTTGGCGTGAGGGCTTTATCACACCTGAAATGAATGTACCGCGGGTAAAATCTATGTTAATCTTACGTTAAATGATGTCGTTTGATATCAAAGGAGGAATGATGTACAGGAAACTGCTTGCTATCATGCTGTGCCTCTTCATCGCCACAGGCCTATTTGCAGGTGGTTCAGGAGAGCAGGGCGGTGCAGGAAGCGTCGCGGATGCGATAGCCGCCGCTGAGGATATGACGCTTGAGGAGCTTGAGGCTGCGGCCAAGGCCGAGTTCGAGGCGGCAGGCGTGCAGTTCGAGGCCAGAGGAGCATCCTCAGGCATGAAGAAGGTGCTTGCCGGATTCCAGGAGAAGTATCCATGGTTCAGCTATGCTGAGTTCAGCTCCAGCAAGGATCAGGCAATGTATACGGAGCTTACTACCGCGATCGGACAGAACCAGTACGTCGCTGATGTTGCCCTCGTGCAGGATGGCTCGTCGCTCAAGTCGATGCTCATAGATACCGGCTACATGCTCAACTATGAGCCTAAGGGAGTGGAGCTCTCGGATTCGGATCGCGATCCGCTTTCTGTCCTCTACGTCAACAAGTGCTTCTTCTGGAACAAGACAGGAGATTATGGCACCGATTACATCACCAACGTATGGCAGCTTACCGGAGCTGACGGCGTGGATCGTAAGGGAGTGCATCAGCTCTCGTTCCAGACCCCTGCGACAGAGAACGTCAACATGAACTTCCTCATCATGCTTACGTCTCCTGAGGCCTGCGCGAAGCTTGAGGCGGCATACGAGGCGTACTTCGGCGAGCCGTATGCGGCTGATGACGGGTATGAGAATATCGGATACAAGTTCGTGACGGAGCTGATGAGGAACGTCACCACATGGCACAGCTCAGATACCACTGCCGTTAAGAATATGGCGACGATGACGAGCGGACAGGTAGTGTACGCGCCTCTGAACAAGGTCAAGGACTATCCGGAGACCAATGACTACCATAACGATCTCGCGATAAGCGGATGGAACGTGCAGCTTGAGGGCTTCACGTCATACCTCTATAAGATGTGGATGATGATTCCTAAGACAGCAAGGCTTCCTTATACCGCATGCCTCCTGATTGAGTACATCTGCACCGAGGCCGGCTTCACCAGCGGCTGGGACAGCGAAGGATATTACTCCGTAAATCCATCCGTTCCTGTCGTGGAGGGCGATCATCCGCTCCAGCAGTGGATCGATAACGGTATCGTCGAGGATATAGACTACATCAATTCCGTATACAGGGAGGCGAGTACCTATATCAGAAGCCTCGTAATGAGCTGATCGAATCGGGGAGGGAGGGTTCCTCCCTCTCCTCTGGAGTTTTCTGATGGCTGGTTCTAGGAAGAAGGCGGTGCGGATAGCGAACAACGTACGAAGCTATGCATCGAAGCCCGCCAATGTCATTACCGTTCTTTTCTTCGCCATACTCGTGGCGACAGTCTGCTTCCCTCTCTTATCGCTCGCGCGTGATGCGTTCGTCGTCCATTCGGGAGAGATAAGGGATGTCGGGAAGCCGATGGGAGCGTTCACCCTTTATCATTGGAAGACGCTCCTGTTCGATAATCTCTACGACTACTCTGTCCTGACGTTCTGGAGGCCGCTGCTCAATTCATTCACGATGGCTATCGTCGCATGTACGGTCGCTGTCGGATTCGGAGGTGCCGTAGCCTGGTTCATAACACGTTCGGACATCCCGGGAAAGAAGTTCCTGTCAACGATCTTCGTGTTCCCTTATATAATGCCCAGCTGGTCAATAGCGATGTTCTGGGAGAACTTCTTCAAGAATAGCCACATAGTGGCCTGCTACAACCAGGTGGGGATGCTTGAGAGCCTTACCGGCATCTGCGTCCCGGAGTGGGTGCTGTATGGCTTCTTTCCCTGTGCGATGTGCCTAGGCATACATTACGCTCCGTTCGCCTATCTTCTCATAGGCGGCATACTTCGCAACATGGATGCGAATCTTGAGGAGGCGGCCACCGTGCTGAAGGCCTCACGCTTCAAGATACTCAGGCGCATCACGCTGCCGATCGTAATGCCGGCGCTGGTCTCCACTGTGCTTCTGGTTTTCTCCAGCAGCATCTCGAGCTATACCGTTCCGGCGTTCCTCAATAAGAACGGATCGTTCCCGACGGTTTCCACGACGATGCGCTCGCTGTTCAATACCGCTGCGATGCAGGGGCAGGGCTTCGTCATAGCCATCGTGCTGCTGATCTTTTCCGTCGTCATACTCACTATGAACAACAAGGTGACGGGCAAGCGCAAGTCCTTCACGACGATAAGCGGAAAGTCGGGACAGGTGTCGCTGGTGAAACTGGGGAGGGCTAGGATGCCTCTTGCCGTGGCGATCATGGTGATCTCCATCTTCTTCGCGATAGTTCCTCTGGTGTCATTCGCGCTTGAGAGCCTTCTGGAGGTACCTGGCGACTATTCGACGCTTTCGCTCTATTACTGGACGACTACCGATACCCTCGAGGATAGGGTCTTCGGCTCTTCTCAGGGAATACTCCGCAATCCGACGATATGGATGGCGCTGGGCCGGAGCCTCGTGGTCTCGTTCGCCGTCGCCCTCATCTCCGGTTCCTTCGGAATCCTGATAGGCTACGCAGCGGCAAGGAAGAGAGGTTCCAGGCTTGCCAGATGGATGTCGAATATGGCGTTCTTCCCGTACCTCATCCCTGCGATGAGCTTCGGCGCGGTCTATCTCTCCGTGTCGTATCTTCCGGCCTTCTCGTTCCTCCGCGGATCGGTATTCCTGCTGATAGTCGTCGGAGGCATCAAGTTCCTGCCGTTCGCCTCCAGAAGCGGTGCGAATGCGATGATGCAGGTATCTGGTGAGATAGAGGAGGCTGCCTATGTCATAGGCGTGCCATGGTGGAAGAGGATGGTCAGGATACTCTTCCCGATACAGAAGGCTAGCTTCATCTCCGGGTATCTCCTGCCATTCATCTCCTGCATGAGAGAGCTCTCGCTCTTCGTGCTGCTTGCCGCTCCCGGATCGATCATCACCGTGGTGCTGCAGGATTTCGAGGTCAATGGCCTGACGCAGATAAGCAACGGGATAAACTTCCTGATAATCATGATAGTGCTTGCGGTGCAGTTCATCACCAACAAGCTGACTGGTGCGAGCATCGATAAGGGTATTGGAGGTTGATGATGCCAAGGATAGTGCTTGAGAACGTCACGAAATGCTTTGACAGGTTTGTCGCTGTGGACAACCTGAGCATGACGATAGAGGATAGGGACTTCATAACGCTCCTGGGACCGTCAGGATGCGGCAAGACGACGACGCTGAGGATGATCGCCGGCCTTGAGACGCCGACGAAGGGACGTATCACGATCGGGGATTCGGTCGTGTTCGACAGCGATGAGGGGATAGATATCTCTCCGGCGAAGAGGAACATCGGATTCCTATTCCAGAACTATGCGCTCTGGCCTCATATGACTGTGTATGACAACATCGCATTCGGACTTGAGAATCTCAGGTGGTCCAAGGGCGATATCGACAAGAGGGTCCATGACATGATGGCGATGCTCAAGATCGAGCAGTTCGAGAAGCGCTTTCCTTCCGAGCTTTCCGGCGGTCAGCAGCAGCGTGTCGCGATAGCCAGGACGCTGGCTCCGAGCCCGAAGGTGCTCTTCATGGATGAGCCGCTTTCAAACCTGGATGCGAAGCTTCGCCTGGAGATGAGGTCAGAGCTGAAGAGGCTGCACGTCGATACCGATTCGACCTTTGTCTATGTGACGCATGATCAGATGGAGGCCATGGCGCTTGCCACGAAGATCTGCCTGATGAACAAGGGAGTGCTGCAGCAGTACGCGCCGCCACTGGAGGTCTATGACAGGCCGGTTAATCTCTTCGTCGCTGATTTCGTCGGCAACCCGACGATGAACTTCATCAAGGCATCAGGCCGCCTGCTTTCTCCTGATAGGGTGTCATTGCGGATGCTGGGCCATGACCTTACGTTCAATTGCAACGCTCCCTTGGCCTCTGATGTCTCCGATATCGTAGTGGGAATCAGGCCGGAGTTCATCCGTCTGGAGGAAGGAAGCCTCTCTGGAACGGTCTATACCACGCTTCCTTCTGGAATGGAGACGACCGTGAAGCTCAAGGTCGGTGATGAGATGGTCACATCCGTGGTCTTCGGCAGCGTCGACTTCTCCCATAGCCGCGCAATGAGCTTCTCCATCACTGGATCCGGCATCCTTCTCTTCGATGGAGGAAGCGGTGATCTCATCTCGATGGGGTCGCTATCCGGTTCCTGAGGATGCGTCCCATCTGTTGTTGCTGTCCCTCATATCTGATAGAATCCAGACGATTCGGAGGATGGATATGAAGGCAGTCGAGCTATCCAGGACGTATGATCCAAAGGATTTCGAGGATCGCATATACAAGGCGTGGAAGGAGAAGGGGGAATTCGCTCCCTCCGCATCCGATAAGGAGCATTTCTCGGTCGTCATGCCGCCACCGAACGTGACTGGTATCCTGCATATGGGCCATGCGCTCAACAACAGCCTGCAGGATATCATAGTGCGCTACCACAGGATGCTCGGGCAGCCTACGCTCTGGGTTCCGGGGACGGATCATGCGGGAATAGCGACGCAGAACGTCGTTGAGAGGCAGCTCCAGAAGGAAGGGCTGAGGCGTCAGGACCTTGGTCGCGAGAAGTTCCTGGAGAGGACCTGGCAGGTAAAGGAGAAGCATCATGACATCATCAAGGGGCAGCTTGAGAAGATGGGCTGCTCCTGTGACTGGGATCATGAGCGCTTTACCATGGATGAGGGCCTTTCCCGTGCTGTCAGGGAGGCATTCGTCACGCTTTATGAGCGTGGCCTGATCTATAAGGGGAAGTATCTCGTAAACTACTGCCCGAAGTGCGGCACGGCGCTGGCCGATGATGAGGTTGAGTATGAGAACGTGCCGGGCAAGCTTTATGATGTAAGATATCCATACGCTGATGGTTCTGGCTATATAACCGTTGCTACTACGCGTCCTGAGACGATGTTCGGCGATACCGCCGTGGCAGTCAATCCAGACGATGAGCGCTATAAGGACATAGTGGGCAAGGAGCTTCTGCTGCCGCTTACGGAGAGGCGCATACCCATAATCTCCGACCGCTTCGTGGCGATGGATTTCGGCACTGGAATGGTGAAGATCACCCCGGCTCACGATCCAAATGACTTCGAGTGCGGCAAGAGGCACGGCCTGGAGGCCATCAACCTCCTCAATCCGGATGGTACGCTCAATGAGAATGTGCCTGAGAGGTACAGGGGCATGATGGCTGAGGAGGCGAGGAAGCTCGTCGTTGAGGATCTGGAGAAGGGCGGATACCTTGTCAAGGTAACCGATCATGCCCATGATGTCGGCCATTGCTACCGCTGCCACACGACTGTCGAGCCTTATCTTTCAGAGCAGTGGTTCGTCTCTATGAGGGGCCTCGCCGACAAGGCGCTTGCTGCCTGGAGGAACGGGGATATCGAGTTCTTCCCGAAGAGGTGGGAGAACACATACGCGCACTGGATGGAGAATATCCGCGACTGGTGCATCTCCCGTCAGCTCTGGTGGGGGCACCGCATACCTGTCTGGTACTGCAAGGATTGCGGAAAGATGATCGTATCGCGCACTGATCCGGATGAGTGTCCGGAGTGCCATGGCCACCAGCTTGAGCAGGAGAGCGATGTGCTTGATACTTGGTTCTCTTCCTGGCTCTGGCCGTTCTCGACGCTTGGCTGGCCAGATAAGACTCCGGATCTCGAGCGCTTCTTCCCGACCAATACCCTTGTGTCGGCATATGATATCATATTCTTCTGGATCAGCCGCATGATAATGGCCTCGGAGGAGTTCCTCGGCAGGGCGCCGTTCCATGATATCGTGATCACCGGACTGGTGAGGGATATCAAGGGAAGGAAGATGTCGAAGTCGCTGGGAAACGGCATCGATCCGCTTGAGGTCATCGACCGCTATGGCGCCGACGCGATGAAGTTCACTCTCTGCTACCTTGCCGCGCAGGGGCAGGATGTCATGATCGACATGGATTCATTCCGCCTCGGTTCCCGCTTTGCCAATAAGATCTGGAATGCTACGCGCTACCTCCTGATGAACCTTGAGGGAAGGAACCTGGTGGAGATCGACAGATCCCGCCTCACGATAATGGACCGCTGGATCTATTCGGCATTCAACAGGGCTGCGAAGACGATTGAGGAGGCTATGAGGGGCTATCACTTCAATGAGGCGGCTCAGGCCATATATTCGTTCTTCTGGAATGACTTCTGCGACTGGTATGTCGAAGCGTCCAAGCCGCGGCTCCTCAACGGAAGCGATGAGGAGAAGGACCTGCAGGCATCGATCCTGATGGACGTGCTTGAGCGCAGCATGAGGCTCATGCACCCATTCCTCTCATTCCTCACCGAGGAGATCTACCAGAAGCTTCCCAACCATCATGGGGATGTGATCTCTGCTCCATATCCTGTATTCGATGTCTCGCTTGAGGATAAGGAGGCCGAGGCCATGGCAACCCTGCTTCAGGAGAGTGCCAGGGTAGTCCGTGCCGCCAGGTCAAATCTTCAGATAGGGCCTGAGAAGAAGCTCAAGGTAGTCGTCCGGATAGAGGAGGGCGATAAGGCCGCGTTCCTTCGTTCAGAGGCCTCTCTTCTCGCTTCATTCATGGGAGCCTCCTCTGTCATCATCGATACCTCCGCTTCTGAGGATGTGAGCGGCGCATTCCCCGCTGCGGCTGTCGGCTTTGAGGCTTTCGTCTTCGTGCGTGACGCCATAGACGTCGATGCTGAGATGGCCAGGCTGGAGAATGAGCTGAAGAAGGCAGAGGCTTTGCTTGAGGCCTCTGAGAAGAAGCTCTCGAATGAGAACTTCCTCTCTCACGCCAAGCCCGAGGCTGTGGAGAAGGAGAAGGGAAAGAAGGCGGAGGCTGAGGAAAGGATAGCCAAGGCCCGCGAGCATATGGACCTGCTCCGCTCGTTCTGATCGCGATGTCCCTGCGGCATGGCTGCGGGGACGGATGTATTGCCAGAGCCGCGGAAGAATGATATAAGTGATATGGTTTGACAATGCCCTGTTCTATGGGTATCATCAATCGGATATTCACCAATACCGGAGGATAATGATATGGCAGGAAACGTATCAAAGAACGCACATCGTGAAGGTGCTAAGGTTCTTATGAGCAGATGGGGTGGCGCTATCAAGATGAAGAGCGTCTTCGAGAACGGCAAGCTCCGCCATGTGGCATACTGCGAGAAGACCGGCAACACCGCCAGGAAGCCCAAGGATCTGATGTAATCGATGATCCTTCTAGATCAAGGCCTGTGCATATGCATGGGCCTTTTTCTTTTTCCTTTGTGATTTTTCCATGAAAAAAAGCGATAATCCGGTGTTTTTGAGTGGTGTTGCGGCATCTTTCTGCTATCATCTTAGCATCGAGGTAAAAAATGAAGAGAATTACAAGAATCGCTTTGGCTTCCATCCTTTCGGCTCTGGTCGTGCTTTCCTTCGCATCCTGCCAGACCTCTGACGTCGCTGCGACGGAGATCGTGGTCGCGGAGCCTGCTCCGGCTCCGGCTGAAGACGTGCCGCCGGCACCGGTCGATGAACCTGCTGCGGAGGCTCCTGCTCCTGCCGAGACGGTTGAGCCTGTTCCGGCGACTGTTCCTGTCGATATGGAGATCGGATACCTTGGATATACCCTTGGCATCGAGTGCTATGACAGCTATGCCATCGTGAGCTATCCTTCCTCAGTCGTGACGAGAGGTGATGTTGAGGCATTCCTTGCCGCGGAGAGCATGAAGTATGGCGCTTCGGCATCTGGCATAGTATACTCATTCCCCGCAGATGGAGAGCTCAGGCTTGACTATCCTGCCGGCGTCACCGCTGCTGAGAGGCGTGCCCTAGCCGCCGCGTTTGCCACCGATGTCATCGATACCGTCAATGAGATCTTCTCTGTCTCCGGAGAGCCTGTGACAGTGACCCATACCTATGAGGGATATTCCCTCTCCATAGAGATCTCTCAGGGCAGTGCGGTCGTCACCTATCCTGACTTTGTTACCGCTGCCGAGGCTGAGGGATTCTTTGCCGCGATCAACCGTGAATACGGCGATACCCTTGGAGGCGTCTACTATACGATCGATGGGCCTGGCGTGGCTGTGTTCACATATCCTGAAGACATTGGATTCGCAGAGGTAAATGCGTTCTCCGCGATCTTCGTAACGGCACTCATCGAGTATATCGGCTGATATCAGCCTTGCTGTCTTGACAGGGCTCCGTAAGGGGCCCTTCTGCTTCTGTCGCAGGCATATTCAATTTTATTTTCCTCTGAGCTTGTGCTATAGTCTAGAATAGATTCATATCCGAGATTCCCAAGGAGGAAAACCGTGAAGCGCTTTTCTAAGACTATTTCATTGGTGCTTGCAGCGCTGATGCTCTTCTCCGGAGCGTCTGCATTCGCGAGTGCTGATAGCGTTGAGAGGTCGTTCTCATACTCAGGCTATACGATGGACATCGTGTCCTATGACGGATATGCCTTGATCGAATATCCTGATATCGCGACAAGGGAGGATGTCGAGTACTTCCTCTCCTCAGAGGCGGCCAGATACCCTGAGGATGCAGCCCTTGTCACATATTCGTTCCCTGAGGATGGCGTGCTGAGGCTTGATTATCCCGAGGGACTCTCAGCTTCCGATCGCGAGGTCTTCATCGAGACCTTCGGCAACGATGTGCTTAGCGTCGCAGCGTCCATCCTTCCTCCGCCTGTGGAGAGTGCTGTTCCTGCGGCGGCGCCGGTTGTCGTTGAGTATGACTACCATGGCAATGGCCTGACGGTGACGATAGGAGAGGGGAGCGCAGTCATCTCATATCCTCAGTTCGTTACCGAGCGCGATGTCACGGAGTTCTTCGCACATGAGATGGATCTTCATGGAGCTGAGCTTGCCGAGGTCACATATGCATTCACCGCTCCAGGAGAGGTCTCGCTTTACTATCCTGAGACCGTGACCGCATCCGTGGCGGAGGCCTATGCCTACGTCCTTGTTGATGATCTTACAGACTATCTCGATGCCATGTTCCTTGCTTCTGAGGAGGAATATGTCGAGGCTGCCCCCGCCGTGGAGGAGCCTGAGGTGTTCGAGGAGACCGTAGGAGGGATGGCGATCACGGTATCCGTGTATTCCGATCGTGCAGAGATCTCCTATCCTGATTCGGTCGCGTCTTCTGACGTGGAGGCGTTCCTTGCCCATGAGGTAGAGCTTCATGGGGCTATGCTCTCCGGTGTCTTCTATGCGATCGAGGAGCCGGGCCTGCTCGTCATAACGTTCCCTGCCGAGGCTGACGGGGCATCCTATGTTCCTCAGTTCTTTGATGATATCGCGGCATATATCGCTCCGGCAGAGGCTGGGGAAGAGGCTGTCGCATATCCCTTCGGCGTCGTTCCTATCGTCAAGAATACGCAGGGGGACAGCGAGTTCGATCTCTTCATCGTCCATACGAATGATGTCCATGGCCGTATCGTTGAGGGAGAGGATGGAAGCGCTGGCTACTCGAAGCTCAGCACCCTTCTCAAGATGGGCAGGTCCATCACTGATAACATCCTCCTTCTGGATGCTGGTGATACCTTCCATGGCACGAACCTCGCAAACATGTTCGAGGGTCAGACCGTTGCAGAGATCATGTCCCTTGTCGGCTATGATGCGATGACTCCTGGCAATCATGATTTCAACTACGGTGCCTCAAGGCTTGAGGAGATCGCAGGCTGGGCAGAGGATGAGGGAACCTTCCGCGTGCTGTGCGCTAATATCACGGATGAGAACGGTGTCATGGTCTTCCAGCCGTATCAGGTGTATGACTATAACGGCTTCAAGGTCTGCGTGTTCGGTCTTTCAACCCCTGATACCAAGACGAAGGCTCATCCGAAGCATACCGTCGGTCTTGATTTCATGAGCGATGATGTTGTCGAGAGCGCGCAGGCTGCCATCGATATGGCTCATGAGCTTTGTGACTTCGTCGTTGTGCTCGGCCACCTTGGAGTCGTTCCAGATGGTGAGAGCGGCATCACGTCAACCGTTGTCGCTGAGTATCTTGATGGCATCGACCTCCTGATAGATGGCCATAGCCATACCGTGATGGATGGAGGAGAGATGGTCAACGGCACGCTCATCGTGTCCACTGGCCAGTATATGAACAACATCGGCATCGTGAGGGTCCATGTGAAGGATGGCAAGGGCGAGATCGCCGAGGCCTTCCTGCTTCCTGCCTCCGATATATCCAATCCGGCAGAGAGCGATATCCTCGCGGCCTATGGTGTCACGTCCGTTCCTTCCGATCCTGTCATCGATAGCTACATCGAGGAGAAGAATGCCGAGCTTGACGCTATCCTCGATACCGTCGTAGCGAACGTTCCGATGGATCTCAACGGAGAGAGGGCAGATGTAAGGACGAGGAAGACGAACCTTTCCAAGCTTATCACCGATGCGATGACTGCTGAGTCAGGCGCTGACTTCACGATCATGAATGGAGGCGGCATAAGGGCTTCCATCGCGGCAGGTCCAGTTACCCTCGGTGATGTCAACAACGTGCTTCCGTTCACGAATACGATAACCGTATGCGAGATCACTCCTTCTGATATCTACGCCGCGCTTGAGCATGGCTATTCGATGCTTCCTGAGCAGAATGGCGCCTTCAGCCAGACTGATCTCAGGATCGTCTATAGCGCGTCCGCTCCTGCTGGCGAGAGGATCAAGAGGGTATACCTCGGAGACGAGCTGCTTGACCCGAACGATACGACCACGTCCTACAAGGTCGCTACCAATGACTTCATGGCTGCGGGCGGAGATGGCTATACGATGTTCGGCCGCGTGCTGACAGAGGGCTCTATGCTCAATGAGGTATTCATCGAGTACCTGCAGGAGATCTATCCTGTAAGGTAAGTGGTTAAGGAAAGAGGCAGAGGGCGGTCACAGGCCGCCCTCTTCGCATCTTGTGGCGGAAATGCCTTGGCATTTATATCTGGCCGATGATGGATTGTACATGGAGGCCTGGGAAGGATAGAGGGCGGTCAAAAGCCGCCCTCTTCACTGTTGTATTGGAAAGATGCAATGAAAAAGGCACCTCCATCTCTGAAGATGCCCTCGCTCCCCCGGAGGGATTTGAACCCCCGACAGGGTGGTTAACAGCCACCTGCTCTACCGACTGAGCTACAGGAGAATGTCCTTACGAACAAGAGAGAGGTTACACGATTCCAAGGCTATTGTCAATCACTTGATCCCATAAATTTGTCATTATTGTTAACTGCTTTGTAGGCAAGCAATTAGACTAATAGTTAAATCTGCTCGCCGCTTGCGCTTCCATTTGCCTGGTGATGTGCATCCACATGAGTCATGACCAGGCTCTGGAACCTTTCCCTTGTGACGACAATCATGCCTCTGCTACGCTATAATGACGCTATGGGTTTCCTGCTTTACATCTGGCAGCTGCCGCAGAATATCATAGGATACGCGCTG
Source organism: uncultured Spirochaetaceae bacterium (assembly GCA_944389145.1). Classification (GTDB taxonomy): domain Bacteria; phylum Spirochaetota; class Spirochaetia; order Sphaerochaetales; family Sphaerochaetaceae; genus Ornithospirochaeta. The sequence goes on along the minus strand of CALXLH010000025.1, from coordinate 8,460 downwards.
TCGAGGCGCGCGAGGAGGATCGTCCTTGGCGATGGTTCCTCCTTCTATCTGTGGCATGGTCCCGGTTCGGTCAGCCTTGGCGAGTATATCATCGTTTCCTCTCCGGGAGCGCTTGGCCATGAGCTTGGACACCGGAAGCAGAGCAGGATGCTTGGGCCTCTCTATCTGCTGGTGATAGGGCTTCCATCCCTTGCGTGGTGTATCCTGCATACATACACGCCTCTCAGGCGACTTGATTACTATGGCTTCTACACCGAGGCCTGGGCGGAGCGGATCAGAAGAGGCCGGAAGGAGGAGCTATGAAGATTGTCATCGTTGGAGGAGTGGCCGGAGGCGCTACTGCTGCCGCACGTATCAGAAGGCTTGATGAGAGTGCGGATATCACGGTATTCGAACGCTCAGGATATGTCTCATATGCCAATTGCGGCCTGCCGTATTACATAGGTGGAGTCATAACCGACAGCAGTGAGCTTACGCTGCAGACTCCACAGAGCTTCTGGTCCCGTTTCCGCGTGTCGATGAAGGTCCATCATGAGGTGACAGCGATTGATCCGGAGAGGAAGGTCGTGACAGTCCATGACCTTGATGATGGAGCGGTTTTCGAAGAGCCGTATGATAAGCTGCTCCTGGCCCCAGGAGCAAAGCCATCACGGCCGCGCCTTCCGGGGCTGGGGAGCGACAGGCTGTTCACGCTCCGGACCGTCGAGGATACGCTCCGCATACGTTCGTTCATCGAGAAGGAAAGGCCTCGCAGCGCCGTGCTTGCCGGTGGAGGGTACATAGGGCTTGAGGTGGCTGAGAACCTAAGGCATATGGGAATGGAGGTCACCATCGTGCAGAGCCATGACCATCTGATGGTTCCTCTTGATGGTGATATGGCCTCCTTCGTCCATTCCCGGCTCCGGTCTGCCGGCGTCTCACTGATGCTCTCACGCTCCGTAGAGGGCTTTGAGGAGAGGGCAGGAGGCATAGACGTGCTTGTCAGCGGAGGCTCATGCCTTCATGCAGATATGGCGATCCTTGCCATAGGCGTCACTCCTGACACGGCCTTTGCCTATGAAGCCGGCCTTGCCGCTGGAACGAGGCCTGGAAGCATCGCGGTCAATGATCGCATGGAGACATCATTGAAGGATGTATATGCGGTAGGGGATGCCGTGGAGATACGCAATGTCATAACTGGCCGTCCTTCCTGGATTGCCCTTGCCGGGCCTGCAAACAAGGAGGCGAGGGTTGCTGCGGATAATATCTGCGGAAGGGAGAGCCATTATCGTGGCTCGCTTGGAAGCTCTGTAATAAAGCTCTTTGATATGACCATCGCCACGATGGGCATCAACGAGAGTGCCGCAAAGGCCGCTGCGATTGACTATGACAGGATCTATCTCTCTCCGTCCAGCCATGCAGGATACTATCCTGGCGGACGCACTATGTCTATGAAGATCCTATTCGAGAAGGGAAGCTGCAGGCTGCTTGGCGCACAGATCATAGGCTATGATGGAGTGGACAAGCGCATAGATGTCCTTGCTACCGCGGCCATGGCAGGGCTCAGCGCGATAGACCTAAAGGATCTTGACCTTGCCTATGCTCCTCCTTATTCCTCTGCCAAGGATCCTGTGAACATGGCAGGCTTCATGGTTGAGAATATCTCTCAGGGGCTGCTGCGTCAGTTCTTCTTCGAGGATGTGGAAGACCTTCCCCGCGATGGCAGCGTCACGCTTCTCGATACCCGCACTCCATCTGAGTATGGAAGGGGCCATATAGAAGGCTTTGTGAATATACCTGTGGATGAGCTGAGGGACAGGCTCCCGGAGATTCCGCAAGGCCGGCCTCTGTATGTCATATGCCAGAGCGGGCTCAGGAGCTATATTGCCTGCCGCATCCTCTCCCAGCATGGTTATGAGTGCTATAACTTCTCCGGTGGCTACAGGCTGTATGAGGCAATCGCCTATGATAAGGAGGCCTCAAGGGAGTCCTATCCCTGCGGCATGGACCGCTAGTAATGATAATGCCCATGCGTGCGGCATGGGCATCGTCTCATCTTCTTGTCCTGTACTGATGCGGCACCGGATCGCAGCCATCCCAGATGATCTGCCTGAAATGCTTCGGATCGGTATTGCCTTCCGTGTTCACCATGAATATGAGGGAAGAGCTATTTATGCCCATCCTTGCCCTGATCTCCTCATCGCCCTTTTCCGTCATCAGGGAATAGAGCGCTCCAAGCGGTACTGCCCCTGATTCTCCTGAGATCATGAATGGGTCACCCTTCAATGGGCAGGAGAGGATCCTCATTCCGCGTGCCGCGATATAGTCCGGCACTGAGAGGAAGAAATCAGCATTGTGCGAGAGGATATCGAACGCGATAGGGGAGGGATCGCCGCAGGCAAGCCCCGCCATGATAGTGTCGAGGTCGCCCTTCACGCTATGGCACTTTCCGTCATTGGCCTTTATGCTTTCGAATACGCATGGAGCCTTGTCTGGCTCCACCACGATGAAGACAGGAGGATTCTCTGGATAGAGAGCGGCATAGAAGCCTATCACGGAGGCTGCAAGGGCTCCGACTCCCGCCTGTACGATCACATGTGTCGGACGGGTTATGCCCATGCCTGAGAACTGCTCCTGCGCCTCCAGCAGCATCGTCGTATAGCCCTGCATGATCCAGGTAGGTATCTCCGTGTAGCCATCCCATGAGGTGTCGCTGATGATCGTCCAGTTATTCTTCCTGGCCTCCTCTGCTATCAGCCTCACAGCATCATCGTAGTTGCCATCAACGACCGTCACCTGCGCCCCATAGCGCCTGATGGCGTCTATCCTGGCCTGGGATGTCTCCTTATGCACGTAGATAACGCACTTATGCCTCAGCTTCATCGCGGCCCACGCGATGCCTCGGCCATGGTTTCCATCCGTGGCTGCGGCGAATGTCACGTCGCCAAGCCGCTTGTGGCATTCATCGGATACGAGGTAATCATAGGTCGTCTCCTCGTCTGTGAGGCCGAGCCTCTTCTGTATGTACCTTGAGATCGCATATGAGCCTCCGAGTACCTTGAAGCTGTTCAGCTCAAGCCTCTCAGCCTCATCCTTTATGTATATTCCGCCCACTCCTAGCATATGGGCCAGATTCGGAAGCGCCCTTAGCGGTGTCATCTTGTATCCAGGGATCTCCCTGTGGAACTTCATAGCCTTGCGTGCAGTCTCAATGCCGAAAAGCTCCTTGGCCTTCGTCCTGTCCTTCACGCCCCAGTCATAGGTAATGCATTCAAAATCGAGATCAGCCATCTTATTCTCCGCCGAGTAATATACTGAATGGCCTTCATATTTTCAATATCTAAAATGAATTATTGAAAAACTTGAGGTATAGCGCAATTGCATTGCGATATTTTTTGGGAAAAGGAAAGGCTGCCTTTGCGGCAGCCCCCTTCGTCGGCCAGGATCATTTCCCCATGTTCGCCTGATAGACCTTCCATGTGGATGAGATGAGCGTGTCCACGTCTGACTTCTTCGCGCTCCATCCCAGTTCCTTATGCGCCAGCGCCGATGACGCCACGAGCCTTGCCGGATCTCCGGCTCTCCTCTCTCCGTCAACCGATGGGATAGGGCGTCCCGTGATGCGGCGCGCAGCCTCTACCATCTCGCGTACGGAGATACCCGTCTCGGAACCGAGGTTCACGATGAGATCCCTCTTGTTCTTCATTATATAGTCAGCCGCTGCGACATGCGCGTCTGCCAGATCCGAGACATGCACGTAGTCACGGATGCATGTGCCATCAGGAGTGTCGTAGTCGGTGCCGAAGATCGTGATCGACTGCCTGATGCCGCAGGCTGCTTCCATTATGACGGGAAGCAGGTTCGCAGGATTGCGCTCAAGGCCGAGCATCCTTCCCTCTGTGTCATAGCCTGCTGCGTTGAAGTAGCGTAGGGCTGCGAAATGCATTCCCCTGAGCTTTGAGTACCAGGCAAGGTTCTGCTCGATGCAGAGCTTGGTATAGCCATAGTAGTTCTCCGGAGCCGTCGGATGGTTCTCATCGATCGGCAGGTACTTCGGCTCGCCATATGTCGCGGCTGAAGAGGAGAGGATGAAGTTCATGCATCCATGCTTCTCGCACTCGGTCATGATGATCAGCGAGCCGGTGATGTTGTTCTCGCTGTACTTCTCCGGCTTTACCATCGACTCTCCCGCTGCCTTGAATGCCGCAAGATGCACCGCAGCATCCCATCCATGTGATAGGACCTCAGCGACCCTTGTCCTGTCGAGGATATCACCCTCGAAGAACTCCGCACCTTCAGGGACATTGCTTCTCAGCCCTGTGGAGAGGTTGTCATATATTCCCACCTTGTCGCCCCTGTCAAGGAACGCCATGGCGACATGTGTCCCTATGTATCCGGCACCGCCGAAAAGAAGTACTCTCATCATCCACCTCGCTTATTATCGATATTCTACAGCCTTATCATGATTATGAGAAGCTTTCGATTATCGCCCTTATCCTTCCCATCTTCTCATCAAGCTCTTCCTTTGTCCTTGCCTCTGCGACAATCCTGAGGTATGGCTCGGTATTCGACTTGCGGACATTGAACCACCAGGAGCCGTATTCGATCCTGTAGCCGTCGAAATCCATCACGGTGAGAGGATCCCCTTTTTCTACGAATTCCTCGTAGAGGGCGCGTATCGCATCGTCCTTCCTCTCAAGGCGGAAGTTGACCTCTCCGCTGTTCGCATAGCTGACGATGGAATCTATCAGGGAGGAGAATGTCTTTCCTTCCTTCTTCAGCCTAGAGACGACGCTGAGGACGAAGAGGGAGGCGAGTATGCCGCTGTCGCAGAAGAAGAAGTCGCGGAAGTAGTAGTGGCCGGCGAGCTCTCCTCCGAATACCGCGTCCAGTTCCCTGAGCCTTGGCTTGGCGAACGCATGGCCCACCTTCCAGGTGGTTACCTTGAATCCGAGCCGCTCAAGATACTCGGTCGTTGATTTCGATGTCCTTATATCCTGCACGACATAACCTGTCTCTCCATGCTCCTTGTAATAGAGGCCAAGGACCGCAGTGATGTAGTCAGGCTGGATGAAGCGCCCCTTCTCATCAACGAACACGACACGGTCGGCATCCCCATCGTAGATAACGCCTATGTCGGATCCATTCTCAACCGTAGCCTTCTCGAGCTCGCGGCAGTTCTTCTCATCGAGCGGATTCGGCTCATGGGATGGGAAAGAGCCATCGTAATGATCGCAGATATAGCGTACGCTTCCGCTGAGGATGTCCTTTATCACGAGATTCGCCATGCCGTAGGAGCAATCTACCGTGATATCCAGATCATCGATCTCACCGGCGCAGCTTCTCATATAGGCGATGTAGTCCTCCCTGATCGCGCTCTTATCGATGACCTTTCCCTTGTTCTCCGCGACCTTGATCGTTCCCTCTGCCGTCAGGCGCTCAAGCTCCTTCAGCCCAGAGTCCCCTCCTACGGGCAGGCCTCCGCGGCGGTTGATCTTCAGTCCATTGTATTCCGGTGGATTGTGGGAAGCGGTTATCTGCACCGAGGCGTCACCGCTGAGGCGCACTAGCGCGAATGTGATCATCGGTGTCGTCGAGAGTCCCAGATCCCATACGTCTGCACCGCTGTCTGCTATGCCTCTTACAAGCGCGTCATGGGCCGCTTCCGATGAGAGGCGGATATCCCTGCCTACGACCACGCTCCTTGCAGAGAGCAGCGATGGCAGGAAATAGCCGACGCGATAGCATAGCTCTTCGTCTAGTTCCTTGCCCCATATTCCTCTGATATCATAAGCCTTGAATGCACTCATCTCCTGTTCTCCTTCGCGTATTCCGCCATCCTTCTCTCGAAGTCCTTATGATCAATGAGTTCGAAGAACATCACTGTACCATCGTCAAGCACGACCTTAGTCGCAAGCTTCCTGAATGCCCTTGCCAGCGCTCCCGCGCTCCTTGCCGTGTCACGCCCCCTGTCGAATGCATCGGAGGCGTCCGAGAGGCTCACCCTCTCGATCGAGCGTATCGCCGTCACTGGGAATGAGACCTCCAGCTTCTCATACTTCTCCTTGGCCTTCCGCCTGAGAGGTATCCCCAGAAGCTGCGGTTCCCTGTCGAAGTCCTCGAACACGACCGTGTGTCCGTCGGTATAGAGGAAGACCCCGTATTCGCGTTTCTCGTGCCCGATGCGCGCATACCAGGTACTGAATGTCCTATAGATGATCTTCGCTCCTAGCCTTTCCTCTCTTTCCTTGAGGAAGAGCATGGTCTCCTGACTATCCATGACAAAGATTCTAAACTAAAGTGCCCTGGGAGCGCAAATTTCCTCTTCCTTGCCGGCAATCTTATATAGAGCCGTGAGTTGTTGCTCCTAGTTCGCATCACCGGTTGTCTTTCTTCCTTCTTTTCCATATCATAATGCACCGAATGCAAGAATACGAGAAGAAGGACTTTTCCAAGATCCTGAAGCGGAATGCGCTCGAAGCCAGGCGCTGGATGAGGGAGACCGATTCCACCGTGGCAAGGGTGTATGACAGGAACATCGAGGCTTTCCCCGTGACGGTGGAGCTATATGATTGCTATGCGCGTATAGTGGACTATGCCGATGAGGGCATGGCCGATGATGACGTGACCGTGATGAAGGATCTGATCTCCCGCTTTCTCTATGTGGAGCATGACAGGATAATATACCTGCGCCGCCGCAAGAGGGAAGGACGGGAGCAGCATGAGAAGGCTGATGCGTCGCTGATGGTATCTGTCAGGGAGAACGGCCTTGCCTTCGAATGCGAGCTGGAAAGGTATGTGGACACTGGACTCTTCCTCGATCATGCCAGGACGCGGGAGATGGTGCGCTCGCTATCTGGGGGAATGAGGGTGCTGAACCTCTTTTCCTATACCGGATCGTTCTCCGTCTATGCGGCTGCAGGCGGGGCTGAGTCCGTGGTAAGCGTGGACCTTTCGAACGTATACACCGCATGGGCAAGAAGGAACCTGGACAGCAACGGCTTCCTGGATGGATCGAAGTATGTGACCCTCGCCGAGGATGCCGGAACGTATCTGGAGCGCGCGGCCGAGGAGGGAATGCGATTTGATATCGTGATATTCGATCCTCCTGCGTTCTCGAACTCCCATAAGGCGGAGGACTTCGATGTGGAGATGGATTACCTTTCTTATCTTGCGCGGATATCAAGGGTGCTGGCTCCCGGCGGGTGCGTGCTGTTCTCGGAGAATCTTGCAGGATTCGGCTTCGCTAAGGAACTGCTGAGGCCCTATTGGAAGATCAAGGAGATCACGAGTGATGTGAAGGCCCTGGGCTTTGCCTCCAGGCGTAATGCGCTCAGGGTGTGGTGGATGAAGAAGGTTGCCGAGATGAATGAAGCAGCGGCACCTGAGAAGAAGAGAAAGAGAAGAATGGACGAAGAGAAGATGGAGCGGCTTGAGCTTGATGCCGCGGCTGGCATGGAAGAGAAGGAAATGCCGCAGGAAGAGAGAAGGAACAGCGAGGAAAGAGAGGAGAGAAGGGACGGGAGGCGTCCGGAGAGAAGGGAAAGAAACTCCCATGACAGGCAGCGTGCCCGTGACCGCGAGGGTCGTGGCGGCTACCGCCGTGATGACAGGGACAGGAGGCCGTCATATCGCGATGACCGTCCGCGCTTCCGTGATGACAGGCCCCGTTACCGTGATGATGACAGGCCTCGCTACCGGGACGATGACCGCCCTCGTTACAGGGACGAGAGGCCTTCCTTCCGTGATTTCGATGATAGGCCGCGCTATAGGGACGATAGGCCTCGCTATCGTGATGACAGGGACAGGAGACCATCATATCGCGATGACCGTCCGCGCTTCCGTGATGACTACAGGGATGACAGGCGCCGTGATGACAGGGATGATTACCGCCCGAGGCGCGATTATGGCGACAGGCGTCCGGAAAGGAAGGATTGGGATAACGATACCGGCCGCGCGTATCGCTCTTCCAGGTTCTCCGATGACCGCCGTCCTTCCCGCTATGGAGCCGATGGCAATGACCGACGCCCATTCGGCAGGGATGAGAGGAGGAGAAAGGCTCCGCCGAAGCCGTATGGCTACGATGACTTCAACTCCACGCGCCGCCGTGATACATCCGATTACTTCTGGCTCAAGAACACCGAGGTGCAGAAGTACGACGATGAGGATAAGGGCAATGAGTGATACAAGGGCCGGCAATGTAGTGAACCCTTCAAGTTGGACTAAAAAACCAACTTGGAGGGTTTATTCATGAAGATTAAAGACGAAGATCTACGGCGAGAACTTGAAATAGCTATTACAGGTAAAGACACCCAAAGAGCCTGTGCGAGGCGACTTGGGATGAGATGCAATAACTTTAAACTCCTATCTGCACAGCGTTGATAAAAAGAAGATGACGATATAGCATACGGGCTGTTCTGTCGTCATTGGAGCAGAGTTCGGTGTGGAAGCCTCTTTGCCTGATGATGGCAGGACAAAAAG
>CALXLH010000024.1 GCA_944389145.1 uncultured Spirochaetaceae bacterium | reverse complement strand
TCCTCATATCGGAGAAAGGGGAGAGCATAAGCCTTCGGAGAAGCCTCTCATACCGGAGGACGTGCCTATCGTCTTCGCCCTTGCGGGAAACCAGAACTGCGGCAAGACCACGCTGTTCAACCAGCTTACGGGATCGAACCAGCATGTCGGCAACTTTCCCGGTGTCACCGTTGACAGCAAGAGCGGTATCATCCGCGGTCATGATAATGTCTCTGTCGTTGATACCCCGGGCATATATTCCTTGTCTCCCTTCACGAACGAGGAGATCGTTACCAGGGATTTCATACTCAAGAGTCATCCGGATGGCATCATAAACATCGTCGATGCCACGAATATCGAACGCAATCTCTATCTTACGCTGCAGCTCATAGAGCTGGGCCTGCCTATAGTCATAGCGCTTAACATGATGGATGAGGTGCGGGAGAATGGCGGCACCATCGACGTGAATGCCCTTGAGCTCGAGCTTGGGGTTCCCGTAGTTCCCATATCTGCCGCAAAGAATGAGGGAGTCGAGGAGCTGATAGATCATGCGATCCATGTCGCGCGCTTCAAGGAAGGTCCCAGCCGTCCTGACTTCTGCCAGGATGAGGGGACTATCGCGGAGACGGCTGTCCATAGGTCGCTCCATGCGGTCATGCATCTGATCGAGGATCATGCCAGCCGTGCCGCTCTTCCCATACGCTTCGCCGCCTCAAAGGTGCTTGAAGGCGATGAGCCGGTGCTGAAGGCGCTTGATCTTGATGAGAATGAGAAGGATACGCTCGGACATATCCTGCTGCAGCTTGAGCGTGAGAGCGGTACCGATGCTGATGCCGCCCTCTCTGATTCGCGCTACCGCTTCATCGAAGGAATCTGCCGGGAATGCGTGGTAAGGCCGCATGAATCGAAGGAAAGGCTCCGAAGCCTCTCGCTGGACAGGGTCCTGACCGGTAAGTACACGGCGATTCCTGCATTCATATTGATCATGGCTGCAGTGTTCTATCTGACGTTCGGACCTATAGGCACGGGGCTTTCTGACCTCCTATCCCTTGGCATCGACAAGCTGACAGGGACCGTTGACAGCGCGCTTGCCGCGTTCGGCCTCAATCCTGTCGTGAAGTCGCTGGTCATAGATGGTATATTCGCAGGAGTAGGCAGCGTGCTGTCGTTCCTGCCGATCATAGTCGTGCTTTTCTTCTTCCTCTCGATCCTGGAGGATACCGGATATATGGCTAGGGTATCCTTCGTCATGGATAAGCTCCTGAGGAAGATAGGACTCTCCGGACGCAGCTTCGTGCCTATGCTCATCGGATTCGGATGCTCTGTGCCGGCGATCATGGCTACGCGTACCCTCTCTTCTGACCGTGACAGGAAGATGACGATACTCCTTGTACCATTCATGTCATGCTCTGCGAAGCTGCCGATCTATGCGCTTTTCACATATGCGTTCTTCCCTCGTTACCGCGCAATCGTGATGATAGCCATATATCTGATGGGAATCGTATTCGGCATCATCTTCGCGCTTATCCTGAAGAATACGGGATTCAAGGGCAACCCTGTGCCATTCGTGCTTGAGCTTCCGAACTACAGGATGCCTAGCGCGAGGAATGTCGTGCAGCTGATCTGGGATAAGACAAAGGATTTCGTCGTAAGGGCATTCACGATCATATTCATCGCCTCGATCGTCATCTGGTTCCTGCAGAGCTTCGATATAAGGCTGAATACCGTCACCGATAGCGCTGACAGCCTTCTTGCGGCGATCGGTTCGTTCATCGCTCCTATCTTCAAGCCGCTTGGATTCGGAGACTGGAGGATATCCACGGCACTGATTACCGGATTCATGGCCAAGGAGAGCGTGGTAAGCACGCTTACCGTGCTTTTCGGAGATCCTCTTTCTGCGCTCTCTTCCATATTCACTCCTGCCACCGCATTCGTGTTCCTTACGTTCACGCTGCTTTATACGCCATGCGTGGCTGCTATAGCTACGGTACGGAGAGAGCTTGGACGCAGGTGGAGCCTTGCCGTCGTAGTCCTGCAGTGCGTCGTTGCCTGGATCGCTGCTGCATTGGTCAGGCTGGTTCTCCTCATGCTATAGCTTGCGTGAAATCATCTTTCATTCCATACTCTTCTAGATGGACACTACCAAGGAGATATTCGCGGAGGCTCTCAGGCGGCTGAAGCTCCGCGATCCAAACGCAAGGATCACCGTGAAGAAGATCGCAGAGGAGGCGGGATTCGACCGCCATACCTTCTATTATCATTTCTCGAGCATCGATGATCTGATTTCCTGGATAATGGACAGCAAGCTCATCTCGATACTCGATGCCGATGGCGTTGCCTGGGAGAATACCATACATTCGATCATATCATTCTTCTCAGATGACTCCTGGATAGAGATAGCTCAGCGTGGTTCTGATGAGACGTATCGCATGATGATCGAGAAGATAACCCCGCTCCTCATCTCTGACATCAGGGCAAGGTGCGCGGAAGAGGGTATCAGGCTTTCCGATGATGACATCAGCCTGATCGCATCCTCTGCCACCTGGGGGATAGCAGGAGCATTCAACCGTTGCCTTGAGATGGATGGCTCAAGGATAGGAGAGCTTATGGCCGACCGGATCGTCCTCGTGATCAGGCACTACATGGATGATGCCATAGCGGTATTCTCAGGAAAGGCAAGGAAAGATGCCGCCCCTTGATGGAGCGGCATCCTGCATCAGGTAGCCTCAGCAGGTGCTAACGGCCTGATCTTCTTCTTATAGACATTGATGAAGAACAGTATCGATAGCAGGAGGCCTGCTGCCTCTGCTATCGTGAATGCGAACCACACATCAGCAAGCACTCCCAGGGATGCGAGGAAGGCTGCTGAAGGCAGCAGGAAGACGATCTGCCTGACGATCGACACGATCATGGCGGCATAACCTACGCCAGTAGCCTGGAATACCGATGTAAGGCTTATCGCTATCGCGGCAGGGATGAAGCAGAGGGAGATGATCCTCAGCGCTGGCCTTCCGATCTCCAGCATCGCTTCGCCTGCGTTGAAGAACGACAGAAGCAGATCCGGGAAGAGCTGGAAGAACAGGAAGCCGAGTATCATGATGGACACGGCGATCGTCCCTCCGACCTTGAGCGCTTTCAGCATCCTGTCCTTCTTCCTTGCTCCATAGTTGTACGCGATGATAGGTATCATTCCGGCCTGGAGCCCGAATACAGGCATGAAGACGAAGGACTGGAGCTTGAAGTATACCCCAAGCACAGATACGGCGGTAGTGCTGAACGTGATCAGTATCGAGTTGAGCGCGCTGACCATCACCGTGCTGACGCTCTGCATGATGATAGATGGAACGCCTACCGCGTATATCTCCTTTATGATCCTCCCTGATGGCCTTATGCCGCGGAAGTGAAGCCTCACATATTGGTTCTTCTTGAGGAAATACAGCGCGCTTATCATGCTTACCACCTGTCCGATGACGGTCGCTATCGCCGCGCCGTAGACATCCATGCCGAATGTGAAGATGAAGACAGGGTCAAGTATTATGTTCGTAATGGCTCCCAGGCTCTGCGTGATCATCGGATGTATGCTGTCTCCGGTCGCCTGCATTATCCTTTCTGCAGTTATGTCGATGAATACGGCGAAAGAGAGGATGAGGCAGATCTTCGCATATCCCGTTGAGAGCCTGAGAAGCTCTGGATCCTCTGTGAATAATGAGAGGAACGGCCCTGTGCCGAATATGCCGAAGAGCGCGAAGGCAAGCCATGTGAGGATCGCGAGGAATATGCCATTGGCTGCGGTCTTCTCCGCCTCCTTCCTGTTTCCCTCTCCAAGCTTGCGTGCCAGGAACGAATTGACACCGACTGCCGTTCCGACGGCGAATGCGATCATCAGGTTCTGAAGCGGGAATGCAAGCGATACCGCGGTCAGCGATGCCTCCGATACCCTTGAGACGAATATGCTGTCCACGATGTTGTAGAGTGCCTGTATGAGCATCGAAAGCATCAGTGGCAGTGATATCTTGATGATAAGCTTCGGGATAGGCTCGTATCCCATGATGTTCTCTTTGATTTCTGAAGCCATACGGACAATGATGTCGAAATAAAATCATAATTGCAACACTGCCTTGTAGGGCGTGTCCTTCCACCTGTTTGCCATTCAGCCCCATTTCCAAATAGAATCCACTGTGGAGGACGCATTATGGTAGTATGCAAGTTCGGCGGCAGCAGCGTCGCGGATGCCGGTCAGATCAGGAAGGTCAAGTCAATCCTTGAGAGCGATGAGAGACGCAGCGTGGTAGTCGTATCGGCTCCTGGAAAGAGGAATAAGGAGGATGATAAGATCACCGACCTCCTTTACCGCTACAATGATATGGTCAGGAGCGGACAGTCCTGCCGTCCTGTCTTCAATGTCATAGCCAAGCGCTTCTCGGAGATAGCCCATGCCTTGGGAGTGGAGGAGAAGGAGCTTGCTGAGAAGCTGGATGATATACGGTACCAGATAGATGCGGGACGTGGCGCGGATTACACGGCATCGCGGGGAGAGTATCTCTCAGCATACATAATCAGCATGTTCCTGGGCTGGGAATTCATCGATGCTGCGGATGTCATCGTGATCAACTCTGATTCCACGGTCAATGATGAGACCTATGCGAGGCTGTCGAAGCGCCTTGAGAGCGGCAAGCGGTATGTCATACCCGGCTTCTACGGAGTGAGCGAGCAGGGGGTGGTCAAGACGTTCACCCGCGGTGGCTCTGATATCACGGGGGCAATAGTCGCAAGGGCGCTCTCTGCAGAGCTGTATGAGAACTGGACTGATGTCTCAGGCGTTGCCGCTGCAGATCCGAGGATCGTCGAGGATGCCGCATCTGTGCCTGAGCTCTCATACGATGAGGTGAGGGAGCTTTCTGATGTAGGGGCCTCGGTATTCCATGAGGAGGCCATAGCTCCGATCTACCATCTTGGGATACCTATAAACATCCGCAATACCAACAGGCCGGAAGATGCAGGGACGATGATCGTTCCGCAGGCGAAGAGGGGAGGCCTTGCCGGCATATCCGTCAAGGGCGGGCTTTCCAGGCTCAGCCTTCGCCGCCTCATGCTCTTCAAGAGGTCGGGGATGCGCCATGCCCTTCTCACGATGCTGCATATATTCGGAATCAGGCCTTGCTACTCTCTGTTCGGCATCGATTCGATCGTCTGGTACTTCGATAGCCGGATGGCCAGCGAGTCCGTCTGCCATTCCATGTGCGAAAGGCTGAAGGGCGAGTTCGCGCTCGATGAGATCTCCGTTGATTCTGGATATGCCGTGATGGGGATCGTTGGAAGCCGTGATTCGATCGCCAAGGGCTGCATGGATGCCGTCGCAGCTCTTTCACGGGAAGGAATCGATGTGGTGTCGGTGAATCTCGGCTCATCTGAGATCTCGGCGCTGATCGGCATACATGAGAAGGATGCAAAGGCCGCGCTGAAGGCTGCGTACGCAAGTCTCTTCGATTGATTATCAATTAAATCGTAAGAAAAAGATGCTGCCATCACGGCAGCATCTTCTATCAGTTGTAGGATGATTGACCCTTAGCGGATCGTAAGCTCCGTATCGAGATCGAAGAACTTAGCCTTCTCCATGTTCGCGATAAGGGCTACCTTCTCATCCGGCTCAGGAATAACGGTAGGATCGATCTTTCCTACGACCTTTGCCTTGGATGTGGATACATATACCTGAGTCTCAGAACCAAGAGGCTCTACGACAGATACATGGCCATTGATCGTCTTTCCATCCACAGGAGTATGTGAATACTCGACATCCTCCGGGCGGATTCCGAATGTGACCTCCTTGCCGATGTATGGCTGGAGATACTTAGCCTGCTGCGGGGTGACCTCAAGGCGGAACGTACCCTCATTAGCATAGACCTTGTCACCTTCCTTCTCGATCTTGGTCACGAGGAAGTTCATGGGTGGCGATCCGATGAAGCCAGCGACGAACTTGTTGTCAGGCTCGTTGTAGAGTTCCATAGGTCCGCCGATCTGCTGGATGACGCCGAGCTTCATGACGACGATCTTATCAGCCATCGTGAGGGCCTCGACCTGGTCGTGGGTAACGTAGATCATCGTAGCCTTGAGCCTGTTGTGGAGACCTGAGATCTCAGCTCTCATCTGGACACGGAGCTTCGCGTCGAGGTTCGAGAGAGGCTCATCGAAGAGGAATACCTTAGGCTTTCTGACGATTGCGCGGCCTACTGCGACACGCTGCCTCTGTCCGCCGGAGAGAGCCTTCGGCTTCCTGTCCAGAAGCGCCTCGATGTCGAGGATCTTCGCAGCTTCCTTGACGCGCTGATCGATCTGGTCCTTAGGGAACTTCCTGATCTTGAGACCGAATGCCATGTTGTCATATACGGTCATGTGAGGATAGAGAGCGTAGTTCTGGAAGACCATCGCGATATCCCTATCCTTAGGAGGTACGTCGTTCATCAGCTTTCCGTCGATGTAAAGCTCGCCAGAGGAGATATCCTCAAGGCCAGCGATCATCCTGAGCGTTGTGGACTTACCGCATCCGGAAGGGCCGACGAGAACCACGAACTCCTGATCTTCGATGTCGATATTGACGTTATCTACAGCCTTGACACCGCCATCGTAGATCTTGCAGATATTCTTGAGTACTACTGCAGCCATTGATTGCTCCTTTGTTTTCGATACTAAGATGGTAAGTCTTCGCTTTCTCCGCCGTCAAAGGAAATATTCTCGCGAAACGATGAAAAATGCTGTGAAAATCGTTGAAAAGCGGGTTTTGCTGACTATATAATCTAATTTAGTCATAAAAGGTGATATCATGCCGAAGAAGTACAGCGAGATAGAGAAGGAGAACATACGCAAGGCCCTCTTCAGGGAGGGGGGCGAGTGCCTGAGGTTATATGGGGTCAGGCGTACGACTGTCGATGAGCTCGTGCGTCGCGCAGGAATACCTAAGGGAACGTTCTACCTCTTCTATGAGCACAAGGAGGCCCTCTTCCTTGATATGCTTGAGACATTCTCAGAAGGAATGGAGGCGCTGTATCTTGCCAGGCTTCAGGAGCTGGATGAGAACCATATCGTGACAAGCCTCACGGATATCCTCTTCTCGATCATCTGGAGCTTCTATTCCCAGGGACTCCATCGCTTCCTTGATGGCGCGGAGCTCGAGCTTGTGCTGAGGAGGTTCGATGAGGCTAGGGCTGAAGCCCTTGCCGCGCGCTTCCACGAGACGATACGCACGCTCTTCTCGTACTTCTCTATCGAGGATGAGGATGATATCGGGTCATTCTGCCTAGGCTATGAGGCTATCATGTACATCCTTCTCCATCTTGACAGGATAGAGGAAAAGGAACGTACGCTCCGCTTCCTCATAAGAGGGCTGGTACTGCAGATGGTGGAATGATCCGCTCCATAATATATTAGGATATATCCCTATGCTTCATCGCATGCTATATATAGCGTATTGCAGTTGATTCCAGTTTTATGCCATTCTAATAGAAACGTGAGGATTTATTTCCTATATTTTTGTGCAATACAAGTAAAAATTTCGTAAATATTTTTTATTTCCATGCCTTTCTGCTATTCTTAACGCTGCCTTAACCATGCTAGATTGACCTTGGTTGTATTGGTTATCCCTTGCCGTTCCCAGGCAAGGGTTCTCCCTGTTTTTCCCCATGAGAAGGAGGGGTAAATGCTCAAATCATTCGTCGAAGGGGCGCGGAAATACTGGAAGGTATTCCTCATCGCCGTCGTCCTGGTCTTCATCGCAGACACGATCGGACCTATCTCGATCGCTCTGCCGTTCGGTCAGATATCGCTTCTGCCGATGATCTTCGCGGTCGTGCTCGGATGCCTGTTCGGACCTGATGTGCTTAAGGTCCTCAATACAGATCAGTGCAGGTTCGCCGGAAACGTGATGCTTGTCACTATGGCGCCTTACATGGTCCGTATGGGAATAGGAGCCGGCCATAATCTCGGCCAGCTCGTGGAGCTAGGACCTGCCTTGATACTCCAGGAGTTCGGGAATATCGCGATAATATTCATCGCGCTGCCCGTTGCCCTGCTGCTTGGCCTTAAGAAGGAGGCGATCGGAGCCTGCTATTCGATCAACCGCGATGTCAATCTCGGCCTGACTACCGATGTCTTCGGTACCGAGGCCCCTGAGACGAAGGGAACATTCGCCGTCTATGTCACAGGCGCTGTGCTCGGTGCGCTGTTCGCCAGCATCTTCGCCTCGCTCATCGCATCGCTTGGCATCTTCCATCCGCTTGCGCTCGGCATGGCCGCAGGAGTGGGAAGCACAAGCATGATGGCTGCAATCGTCGGCACGCTCTCGCAGTTCTACCCGGAGTATACCGAGCAGATGGGAGTGCTTGCCAGCACTAGTGATATGCTCACAGGTGCCGATGGCATATTCATGGGTGTATTCATAGGGATTCCTCTCACCAAGTTCCTCTACAGGAAGCTGGAGCCGAAGTTCGCGGCGCTGCGCCACGAGCCGAGCGATGTGCTTGCCGACATGGAGAAGGAGAAGGCCGCCGAGGCTGGGAATACGAAGGAGGAGAAGCGATGAAGCTCAAGTATAAGGTGAATTTCGCACAGGAGGCCGTTCTCCTGCTCATTTCCATGGCGATTATGCTCATCACGAATATCTATGGATATGGCGTCGATCCCGTAGATTCCGTGAAAGGCATAGGCATGCTCTGCCTCATCGGATTCATCGGCGTCTGCCTTGGCAAGTTCATGAATAACTTCGTCAAGCTTCCCTCATTCCTGTGGCTTGCCATCATCGCGATACTCATCGCATGTCCGCTCTCTCCGATCGCCGATCAGGTGTATGACCTCTCGAACAAGATGGAGTTCATGACGCCTACGTCCGCTCTCGGAGCATTCGCCGGAATCTCTCTCGGCAAGGATATCAGGACATTCCTCAAGATGGGATGGAAGCTGATCATCATCGGGCTTCTCGTCATCGCGGGAAGCTATATCGGATCGGTCATCGTCGCTCAGGTCGTGATGATGCTTGCCGGAAACATCTGAGGCTGCCATGTACGATATCGCAATAAGGAACTGTATGATCATGCTTCCTGACTTCTCCTTCAAGGAGGCGCAGGATGTGCTTATAAAGGACTCTCTGATCGCGGCTATCGATGATACTGGAAAGGATGCCGAGGCTGCAGAGGTCATCGATGGAAGAGGGAAGCTTGTGATGCCAGGGCTAGTGGATGCCCATACCCACACCTGCCAGCAGCTGCTGCGCGGACGCGTTGCGAATGAGTATCCGATGGTGTGGACGAGATTCCTCGTGCCATTCGAGAGCAATCTTTCCCCGGAGGACTGCTACTGGAGCGCGCGCCTGGCCTGCCTTGAGATGATCAAGTCAGGAACTACCGCGTTCGCTGAATCCGGATCAACCCATATGGGAGCCGTGGCAGATGCCGTGATCGAGGCCGGGATGCGTGCTGCTATCGCCCGCTCCACCATGGATATGGGAGGCGCCATCCCTGATTCCATGAAGATGAGCGCTGAGAAGAACATAGAGATGACTGAGGATCTCTATGACAGGTATCAGGGCAAGGGCGGCGGAAGGATAGATATCTGGTTCGCGATCCGGCAGGTAATGACATGCTCGCCTGAGCTGATCCGGACGATAGGCGAAGAGGCCCGGAGGCTGAAGACAGGCATCCATGCGCACCTGTGCGAGCATAAGGATGAGGTAAGCTTCTGCCTGCAGAACTACAAGAAGCGTCCTGCGGCGTTCCTTGATGATATGGGTGTCCTTGGACCGAACCTGCTGACGGCTCATAACGTGCTTCTTGCCGAGAGGGATATCGATCTGCTCGCAGAGCATGATGTGAAGGTCATCCACTGCCCACGCGCCAATTACGCGAATCATGGCTTCCCGAAGACTCCGAGGATCCTGCAGAACGGCATCTCGGTCGGACTCGGATGCGATGGCGCGGCCCGTTCGAATCTCAGCATATTCGCCGAGATGAAGCAGCTGAACTATGGCACGATGGCATACTGGGGCGTTCCTATCTTCGATCTGGACGTCATCTTCCCTCGCGATCTTATGAGGATGGCCACCGTGGGCGGTGCGAATGCCATCCAGCATGGAGATATGCTGGGGACCGTAGAGGTCGGGAAGAAGGCTGATATCATCACGGTCAACCTTGACCAGCCTCATATCATGCCGACGAATAACCTGCTGAATACCATCGTGGATTGCGTCACAGAGCATGATGTCATCGATTCGGTCATCGATGGCAGGCTGGTAATGCGGGACAGGAAGGTCCTCACCATCGATGAGCAGGAGACGCTCAGGGAATGCTCGAAGCGCATCAAGGAGATCGCTAAGAGAGCAGGCATCTGATGATGCCCTGAGATGAGAAGAGGCGGATCACGCGGTCCGCCTCTCTCTGCCTGCTGGGAGGGATTACTCCTTCGAGCTATCCTCTCCTTCGGCTTTATCTTCCTTATCCTCTTCTTCCTTCAGCTCCTCGGGCGTAAGGGGCCTGATTATTGCCTCCTCGATCCTCCTGTCCTCTATCTTCGTGACATGGATATCGAGGCCGTTGATCTTCACCTCAAGCTCCGTGCCATCCTCTGGGATCTGCGATAGCGTGGAGAGTACCATGCCTCCGATGGTGTCATAGTCCTCATTCTCCTCAAGCTCTATGCCTGTCTCATCAGAGAAGTCCGAGAGGCTTACCGTGCCGTTTACCTTCCAGCTTCCGTCATCCAGCTTCTCTATCGAGACCTTTTCCTGAGGATCGAACTCATCATAGATATTGCCGACGATTTCCTCCAGGAGGTCCTCGAGCGTGATTATTCCGATCGTCTGGCCATATTCATCGACTACTATCGCGATATGGGCTTTCTTCGCCTGCATGTTCGCGAAGAGCTTATCGGCATGGATCGATTCAGGAACCATGTAGGCTGGACGCAGCAGGTCCTTGATCCTCTTATGCTCGCTTTCGTTGCGATTGATAAGGAAGTCCCTTGCATTGAGTATGCCGAGTATGTCATTGATATCCTCGCCGTAGACAGGGAAGCGCGAAAGGCCTGTATCCTTGATCGTGTCGAGTATCTCGTACTCCGGAGTGTCTACCTGGAAGGATACGACATCGGGCTCGCGCGTCATGACATCGCTGACCGATATGTCATTGAACTCGAATACGTTCTGGATCCATTCCTTCTCATCCTCCTCGATGGAGCCGGACTTGCCGCCGGCATCGACCATCAGGCGGATATCATCCTCGGTCACATCGTCATCATTGCTGCCATCCTTGATGCCGAAGAGGCGGAGAACCACCTTCGTTGATGCGGAGAGGAGCCAGATCACCGGCCTCATGACCTTTGCCAGCACGATTATCACCGAGGAGGCCATCCTTGCTACCGCGTATGATTTGCTCTGGGCTATCCTCTTCGGGACCAGCTCGCCGAATATGAGCGTGAAGAACGATATGATGAGCGTCGTGATTATGACCGCGATCGTACCTAGCGTGGCGTCTGACAGCGGGATGCCCCAGCTGCGGAACACAGGAATCAGGTAGCCTGAGATATTATCGGCAGCGAATGCGGATCCTAGGAATCCTGCAAGCGTGATGCCGATCTGGATCGTCGACAGGAATGCCGATTGGTTGTCTGTGAGCCTCATCAGCTTCTCTGCGGCCTTATCGCCCTCATCTGCCAGCTTCTCAAGCCTGGTCCTGTTGAGTGATATCACGGCTATCTCGGTAGCCGCGAAGAATGCGTTTATGAGTATTAGGATTACCTGTAATGCTATCTGTTGTATTATTGACACCTTCTTCTCCTTGTCTGCGTTCTTTCCTATGCCGTCTCATGACCGGGTCAGAGGCGGAGAAAAAGGTTCTTTATCAAGCATAAATGCGGATCAGGTTCGCTTTCGTCTCTAAGGCTTTTACTGCCAGGGCCTTCGTCCACTTCTCCTTCCTTTGCACATCAGTGCGTATTTGTCCTATATGATAACCATCCACAGACGGCATGGTCAAGGAAACATGCCGCTGTCCTTTCCATTCCGTCTCCCTTCAAGCAGTACATATGCGATCGTATATGCCGCCATCAGGGCTGAGACGGTCGGCGCGATCATCCCCAGCCTGCCCAGGTCATCGGGGAATGCATGGCTGAAGATATAGACCAGAGGGATGCGCAGCAGGAGCGCTCCGCATGTGCAGCTTATCATCGTCCAGATCGTCTTCTGCCTTCCATTGAGATAGCCATTCAGGATGAAGACAAGCGTGACCGCGATGTAGTCATAGCTGCATGAGCGGAAGAAGGGGATACCCTCAGCTATCACGGCCTCATCATCGGTGAATATGCCTATCATGGTCTCCGGGGACAGCTGGGCCCATAGCCAGAAGGCAAAGGCGACGCAGAGCGCGAAGGCCAGCGAGAGCGAAAGGGAGGACCGGGCCCTGTCCAGCCTTCCCCTGCCATAGTTCTGCGCGGTTATCGCGGCAAGGGCATTCGCAAGCGATGTGGCAGTGAGCATAGCGAAGACGTCATACTTTGCGCTTATGCCTACCACTGCCGCGCTATATACCCCGATTCCGTTCATGACCGCCGTGAGGTACAGGAATGATATCCTTACCGCCAGTTCCTGCAGCGATATAGGAAGCCCGACCCTCGCAAGCTTCTTCGCCAGTTCCGCAGATGGCCTGAATGAGGCAGGGCGGAAGTCGAAGATGAAGTCATGGCGCCTGAGATGGATTATCGCGGCGATCATGCTGAATGCCTGTGAGATAACCGTCGCAAGGGCAGTTCCTGCGACACCCCATCCGAATGCCGCCACGAAGAGGAAGTCCAGCGCTATGTTCATTATGCATGCGATGAGGACGAAGATCATCGGACGCCTTGAGTCTCCATATCCCCTGAGGATTGCAGAGATCGCGTTATATCCGCAGATGAACACGCATCCGGCGGCGCAGATGGAGACGTATTCCCTGGTAAGGCCGAATGCTTCTTCCGGTGTCCTCAGCAGCGTGAGCATGCCATCGAGGAAGGTAAGCAGGAGGACCGTTATCAAGAGGGCGGCGAAGAAGAATATCGTCAGCGTCGTGCCAATCGTCTTCCTGACCTTCTCCATATCCCTCTGTCCCATATGCTCGCCGATGATTATGGTGCTTCCCAGCGTCAGGCCCGTGATGAGGCTCGTGACGATCTGCGTGACCTGCGTCCCCGTCGATACTGCGGCAACGCTGTCGGCCTCGCAGTACAGTCCGACGACGAAGAGATCTACGGCTCCGTAGAGCGACTGGAGTATATTTGCGGCTAGGAAGGGCAGGGCGAACACGATAAGCGTGCGTGCTATCGGTCCCTCTGTCAGATCAAGCCCCTTGATATTCTCTGCCATAGCAGATAATGGTGGGAGATGCGGGATGATTGTCAAGGAATCAGCAGGCATCGCTGGATAGAAAAGGCATCCATTCTTGCTGGATGCCTGTAAGCGACCGACGGGAATCGAACCCGCGTCTCGAGCTTGGGAAGCTCGGATAATAACCATTATATGACAGTCGCGTTGGCATAAAGATACTGCAAACTCCTTCATTAGGCAACTGGGAATATGCTGTCTAACAGGCGATTAGGTGCTATATTCAGGCCATGGATGATAAGACCGTAAGGATAATAACGACAGGCGGCACCTTCGATAAGCTCTATGATGCGGTGAAGGGGGAGCTTATCTTCCGCGAGAGCCAGCTGCCACGCATACTCAATCAGGCACGCGTGACGCTTCCGGTACATCTTGATAGCCTCCTTGCCGTTGATAGCCTTGTCATGACCGAAGAGCAGCGTTCCCTGATAATCAGGAACGCGATGAGCTCCCATGAGCGCATGGTAGTCGTTATCCACGGAACCGATACGATGGTGAATACCGCAAAGCTGCTCAAGGAGTGCCTTGGAGATGATGACGGGCATGTGTTCGTGTTCACCGGGGCCATGATCCCATATGCGCTTGAGGACAGCGATGCCGTGTTCAATCTGGGATGTGCGATCAGTGCCGTGCAGATGCTGCCGCCAGGCGTGTATATAACCATGGGCGGCCGTATCTACGATGCCGATAACGTACGCAAGAACAGGGATAAGGGCATATTCGAGGCCCTTGCAAAGGAGGAATGATGGAAAAGGACGAGATGATGAGGCGCCTGGAGGCGCAGGAGAGGCTCCTGAGGTTCGATACCGTATCTCTTTCCGATCTCAGGAGGATCGGCGAGCTTGTTGCGGAGAGGATAATCTCCAAGGGCGCTTCCGCATATATCATGATAAGGGTGAATGGCCTTGAGGTGTTCGCCTTGTCTCTTGAAGGCTCTTCCGCGAATAACCGCGGCTGGGCTCTACGTAAGGCCAATATAGCTGAGCTCAACGCTCTCAGCTCGATGCATGTAGCCCTCGATAACAAGGGAAGGCGTACGCTGGAGGATATAGGACTCTCTCCGCTTGAATATACATTCGCAGGCGGGGCATTCCCCATACTTCTCAAATCGGGACTGTGCATCGGATCGATAGCCGTTTCAGGCATGCCTAGCGAGGAGGATCATCAGTCGATCTGCTCCGTGCTGTCTGAATACCTTGGCATAGAGGCTCCTTCCCTCACCGAGTAATATCCTCATCGAGGATCCAGCTTCTCTCAGTTCTCTCCTCAGCCTTCCTTGCCGCTTCCTCTATCGCGCTCTCGTAGCCGGAGAGGGCTGCGAACGGAGAGAACTGGGCAGCCCTGGCCGATAACGGCATCCGCGGCCTTGTCTTCGATGTATGGTGTTCCATCCATATGATGTCATCGTATGCATCCTTCATGCCTTATGCCCTCCTATCTGCCTGTTGCGTTCCCTTGCGGTGGCTCCTTCCGTGAGATCCATCGCCCTTAGCAAGGCATTCCTGCCAAAGCGCTTCTTGATCGAGAGCGCTGCCGCCTGCAGCCGCCGTTCCTTCCCTTCGTCTCCATCCTGAGCTTCTCCTGCGAATAGATCCTGCTGGGTATGGCTTGCAGCCTTATCCTCATCGATGACGCCGCAGGCTGATATATACATCCTTCTTACGAGAAGGTCCTTATCCGCTATCCTGTCGAAGAGCCTCGCCGCAGCTTCCATCAGGGCCTTCGAGGATGATGTGTATCTGGAGAGGTTCTCCGTGCCATGCGCGCTCTTCGGTACGGCGCGTCCGTAGCGATCGCGCTTGACGATTCCATTGTATCCGCTGCTGAGGCTTTCCGCATCATAGCCGACCGTAAGCACGATCTGGGCTGTCACGAGACCTCTCGATAGCAGGTCCATGGATAGGGCATCAGCCATCTCCTGTATCACGAGCCTTGCCTTGCCAGCCGTATATGCCGATTGCAGCACCTGCCCGGAACCGATGCTGCTATCCTCTGGCTTGTATGATCTTATCGCCTTCATCGTGCATGGCTCCCAGCCCCAGGCGTGGTCTATCAGGAGCTCCGCATTGACGCCGAACAGGTCGTATAGGACATCTTCATGATCGATGGAGCATCTTGCTATGTCCCCCATGGTGAATATCCTCTTTTCCTCAAGCTTCTTCGCATATCCGCGTCCTACGCGCCAGAAGTCAGTGAGCGGCCTGTGCGACCATAGGCGCCTCCTGTACTCCATCTCGTCCAGACGCGCTATCCTTACCCCGTTCCCATCTTGCGGGATATGCTTCGCCACTATGTCCATGGCGACCTTGGCAAGGTACAGGTTCTCTCCGATCCCTGCCGTAGCGGTTATGCCTGTAGCATCAAGCACGTCGAGTATCATCCTTCTGGCAAGTTCCTCTGCCGTCATGCCGTATATCGAGATGTAGTCGGTAGCATCTATGAACACCTCATCGATTGAGTAGACATGCATGTCATCGGGCGAGATATACCGGAGATATATCTCATAGATCCTGGTGCTGTATTCGATATACAGGGCCATCCTCGGTTCCGCGATCACGAAATCCAGCGCTTTCTCGGGCCTGAGCGAAAGCTCCCTTGCCGAGCATGACTTGCCGACAAGTACGCTGCGTCCGGCGTTGCGCCTTCTGGATGCATTGGCTTCCCTCACCTTCTCCCTGACTTCGAAGAGACGGCATCGTCCAGGAATGCCATATGCCTTGAGGGCGGGGGAGACTGCCAGGCAGATGGTCTTATCCGTACGGCTCTCATCTGCTACCACGAGCGCGGTGTCGAGCGCGTCAAGCCCTCTCTCTCGGCATTCGACGGAGGCATAGAAGGATTTGAGATCTATCGCTATATATGTCCGTTCCTTCATGTCTGCCCCTTTATATGATGATAGCCCTTTTCTCCTTCTTTGACTCCTTAATATTAATAAATGATTATCAATCCTAAATAACAATATAATAGCCGATATCGATTTCATGAATCCTCATGAAAAGGGCTTGACGGCAGAGTAAAGCCGTGTGAGACTATAAATGCCGTTGTAGGCATAGGGTATTATAGCTATCAAGCCCCCGGGCATCAGAAGCGGGGGCTTGCTTCTTTTCCGTAAGGCTTTCCTCGTTGTGATTGATCTGATGGAAATGCTAGACTCTGGCTATGAATGATCTTCCACGCTGGTCACTTGATGCGATATATCCTTCGGTAGGCTCTAAGGAATTCTCTGATGATCTCGGCCGGGTAAGGGTACTGGCCTCTGCCTTGGAGGAGGAGCCTAGCCTCGCGCTCTTCGATGAGCTTACTGCGCTGATGGTGAATCTTGATGCATATGTAAGTGCCCTTATTTCCACCGATTCGGAGAATGAGGGCTATCTAAAGGCCCTTTCTGCAGTGGAGGATGCGGAGGTCATCTACAAGAAGGCAGAGGATCGCTTCACGCGCTTCGTCGGACAGTCTGAGGCTAAGGCTGATGATCCTCTCCTCCTGAGGGAGCTTCGGACCGAGGCGAAGCATCTGATGAGCGAGAGGGAGGAGGCGCTGGCTGCTGAGCTTGCCCGTTCCGGGGAGAATGCCTGGTCTAGGCTTCAGGAGACGCTGTCTTCCTCAATCAAGGATGGCGAGAAGACGCTTACGGATCTGCGGAGCCTCGCGTTCAGTCCTGACCGGACTGTCCGGAAGGATGCCTTCGAGCATGAGATATCGCTTCTTGAGAGCCATCGCTTCTCCTTTGCATCCGCGCTTAACGGCGTGAAGGGAACAGCTCTTACGCTTGAGAGGCAGCGAGGATGGGAGAGCCCGATAGCCCGCTCGCTCTTTGCCTCTCGTATCACGCCAAGGACGCTCGATGCGCTTCTCTCCGCAATGGAGTCGTCATTGCCTCTCTTTCATGAATACCTCTCTCTCAAGGCAAGGCTGCTCGGCGTGGACGACTTCTCCTTCTTCGATCTCTTTGCCCCTGTGGGCAGCAGCGGAAGCTACAGCTTCGATGAGGCAAGGGAAATAGTGCTTTCTGCCTATGATGCCTTCAGCCATGATATGGCTGCTTTCGCCTGTCATGCCTTCGATAGCTCCTGGATCGATGCCGAGCCGCATGAGGGGAAGGCTGGAGGAGCCTATGATGCATACTTTCCGATTTCCCGGGAGAGCCGCGTGTTCTGCAACTTCGATTCAACGCATGACAGCGTGCTGACCCTTGCCCATGAGCTGGGGCATGCCTATCATGACAGCGTTCTCCGGAATCTTCCGCCTTCTCAGGCAACCTATCCTATGACGCTTGCAGAGACAGCGTCCATCTTCGGCGAGCTTCTGGTGACCGATTCCCTGCTTGCCAGTGCCAGGAGCAGGGATGAGGAGCTTTTCATAACGGAGCAGTTCCTGTCATCTGCCTGCCAGACGATCGTGGATATATACTCAAGATATCTCTTTGAGTCCAGGTTCTTCGACAGGCGCAGGGAAGGGGAGGCTAGCGCAGCTGAGTGCTGCGACATGATGGCACGCTCCCAGCGCGATGCATATGGAGATTCCCTGAAGGTGCTTCATCCGTATATGTGGGCAGTCAAGTCCCATTACTATGATGCCTCATTCTCATTCTACAACTATCCATATGCCTTCGGCCTCCTGCTGGCGCTCTCATTGTATTCCATGAAGGATGAGGCCGGTTTCGATATCACATACCGCTCGCTTCTTGAGCGTACTGGAAGCGAGGAGGTGCTGCCGCTTCTCCGTTCCGTTGGAATAGATGCGGAGGATGTGGGATTCTGGATGAGGGGCGTGGAGCTGATACGCTCATTCAAGGAGAGGATGGAAGGATGCGTCTGAGGATAGAGAAGGCTGTCACCGATTGCCTTGGACTCTCGCATGATGGGAGCGGGAGGGCGGTGCTTGTACGAGGGGCGCTGCCAGGCGAGATCGTGGAATGCAGCATCGTGGATGGGAAGGCCGGTACCCTCAAGGCCGAGCTGCAGGAGGTGCTTGATCCTTCTCCTATGAGGCGTGTCCCTATCTGTCCGTATTATGGCCTCTGCGGAGGCTGCAGCTTCCAGATAGTCTCCGAACGGGATAGCGCATCGATAAAGGAGAGCATCGTGCGCGATAATCTCGTCCGCATCGGAAAGCTATCCGTGCTGCCTCCTTTCGAAGAGCCTGCCTTCGGTGATGGGAAGGGCTATCGCCACAGGGCCCGCTTCCATGTCTCGCTCCGGGACAGGCAATGGGGCTTCATGGCGAGAAAGAGCAATGAGGTGATCCATATCGAGGGCTGTCCTCTCCTCTCCGGAAGGCTTGATGGGCTTCTTCGGGATGGCCGTGAGCTTATCGATGCGGCGAGGAAGGCGATGTTCGAGAACCGTGCCAGGGGAGGATTCGCGGAGGTCCCGGCATTCGCAGGGGATGAGGGCGTATCGCTTGGCGATGAGCCTGTCACGATAACCGTAGATGATATCAGATACCTTGTGTCGGCATCTGTATTCTTCCAGTCTAATCCTAGGGTCCTTCCGGAGCTTCTCTCCTTCGTCCGTGATAATACGCAGGGGGAGGTCGTGATGGATCTCTACAGCGGGGTGGGTACGTTTTCCGCGCTCTTCGAGGGGAGCGGCCGGAAGGTATATGCGGTGGAGAGGGACAGGCGCTGCCTCGCCCTCTCCCAGAGAAACGCGCCGTCAGCGCTCTCCTTCACCGCTGATGTGGCTCTTTGGAACAGGAAGTCCATCGTTCCTGATACTGTCATCGTCGATCCTCCTCGCGTCGGGATGAGCAGGGAAGCGCTTTCCCTGATCTCTTCATTCGGGGCCGGGCGCATCATATATGTTTCCTGCGACAGCGCCACTGCGGCCAGGGATATATCGAGCCTCAAGGAGTATGCGGTCACGAAGGCCCGCGTATTCGATTTCTATCCGGGATCCGGACATGAGGAGAGTGCGTTCGTGCTTGACCGCTGCTAGTCCTTAGGCCTGCGGTATGCTATCCAGTCAGAGCGTATCTGCTTGAGCGACCAGTGATCAGGTACGGGATCCGGGCCACCGAGGAAGCGGCTGCTGCACCTGAGTATGCGTATCCCGCCCATGATGCTGCCCCGTATGACGCCGAACTTCCTCACCGCTTCCACGAAATATGACGAGCATGACGGGGTATAGCGGCAGCATGGCCCTGTGAATGGGCTTATCAGGCCTTTATAGAGATATACCGGTATGAGATAGAGTTCTCGAAGGAATTTCCTCACGCTCTGAGGATACTCAGCGAGAAGAGGGCAATCAAGATGCAGTTATGTAGATGGTATCGCTGCTCTTTGCCAGCGTGTATCCGTCATATACCCCTTCCGGGGCTGCCGTATCGATGGTCCTAGGCGGTATGCGAAGCGTTACCTTCAGCGTAGCCGTCGCAATCGTCTTCTCGCAATACGCCGGATAGGCGCATAGCAAGGCAAAGATGAAAAGAAGAGCCAAGATAAGCTTCTTCCTCATATGAGCACCTCGTTCCCCTCGCCACATGGCGCGAGCGATGACCCAACCCCCACTCGTTCATATACCTGCGCGGTGAATCAGGAAAGATCCTGATGGGCCGCGAAAGCATGCGGACAATCACGCTTCTAGATATAATACCGGTTCTGACTGCCGTAAAGGGCTGAAAACGGACAGTTTCATATCTTATTGTGATATTTTAATCAATATATTGCTGCTAATCGATTGCATATGCAGGATTGCTTAGCCTCCCCGGTCGGAATGAGGAGGCTGCTTTCACCGCATCGCGCTATAAAGGTCATATACCTTCAGGCTGGCTATGAAATCATCAAGGCTGACTTCATCATCGGATCTGAATATGACGCTCTTCTCGGCAGAAGGCCGTACGGAGATCATGTTGTCTGAGAATATGCCCTTGATGCTTCCTGCATCCAGCGTGACATAGAACGCTGGCTTCTCAGCCCTGAGCCTGATGCTTATCATGCGTCCTCCTGCCTTGATGCACTCATATGTCAGCCTGGGGTCTTCAAGCCTGGCACTCCGGAAGTCGGTCAGGAGTAGGTTTCGTTCCCTGAGGAGGTTCTTCGTGCTGAGCTTCGTGTAGCAGAAGGTCTCGTCGCGCCTGATCCTGTCGAGCCGGAATGAGTCTATCTTCCTCGCGCTCATCGGATCGAGGAGCACGGCATACTCCCTGCTGTCCCTCTTCTTGCCATCGAAGGTCCTGAACTTGACCGAAAGCTCTGCCTTGACGGGCTCATGGCTGTCATTGACCGCATACACCTGCAGCACATCATCCTCTATGAACATCAGCGGGCAGACCGGAGAGTAGAAGAGGCGTGCTGCATACATCGGGATCTTCCATTTCCCGCTGTATTCGACAGCGTTCCTCGATACCGATGGCCTTGTGCTGTTGAGCTTGTCCAGGACGATGCCGGACGCTTCCTGCCTTGCCCTGGTCCTTGATGCATCGTCCGCTGCATCAAGAGCGGCATATAGTCCTGACAGGTAGGTTCCTTTCTCGAATGTCGATGGCAGCCTGAAGCTTTCCGTAGCCAGGCGTTCCGTCTCTGCCGCAAGCCCCGGTTCATCCTCATGCGCTTCCATCACGGGTGATGACATGGAAAGGTCTGCCGTGAGCGTGGCGAATGCCGCTATCGTACTCATCGATGGAGGCGAAGGGAGGAGCCTGATCTGATGGATTCGCATTCCTACCGGAAGGGAACGTATGATGATTCCATAGCGGTCGGCCGCATCCTTGAGCTTTTCGGAACCGCCTCCTTCCGCGTAGAGCGTGTTCATATTGGCTTCTGCGACGCCTTTCATAAGGTGTTCGTAATCATGGGAGGTCGCATCGCCGCAAAGCTCTGAGAGTATCGCTCCCTTCTCGTATATCGTGCAGCCTGATCGGAATGCGACGAAGCTGTCATGGCGTGAATCGCTGAGCGAGATCGATAAGGGATAAAGGTGAGGATACCCATATCCATTCGGATACCATAGCTCAGGATTCCTTACGGAGAGCTTGATCGGATAGGTCGCGATGCCTTTCCTTACCGCTATCCTTCCTTCGCTCCTCTCCCCATGGAGCTCCGTTGAAATGATTGCCTCGCCATCCTCAGCGCTGAGGATATCAAGCGCGATCTCGATTACCCAGTCATTTCCATCCATGTGCCTGGGAGAGGTCCTGGCGCTTACGATGGCACTGCCGTCCGTCGCGATGATCTGGATGTCGGATGGGAGCGTGCTTCCGGTATCTATCTCTATCGAGTTCTCACCTTCCCGCACTGCGTGGCTGACGATCGAGCTGCCGCTTACGGCACTGCCGTTTATCCTGGCATCAGGTCCTTTGTAATAGGCGATGCCGCCTCCAGAGAGATCAAAGGTCCGCCGGAGCGTCCATTCCGATGAGCTGACCCACCTTGAGGCCTTTCCATTGAGCGCTATATGCGGATCGGGTATGACGAGAGAGGCAGAAAGTGCCTTCAGCAGATCGCCGGGGATATCAAGGGTGATCCTGTCTCCTTCTTTCATGAATGAGTTATCATCAAGCCTTCTTGCCTCTGCTTCCCAGAGGCCATCGAGGACGATTCTTTCCATATAATTAGATTATACCTCAGATTCGTCTATATGCCCGCTTTTTTTCTTTTGCTATATTGGATGAAGGAGAATGCTCGATGAATCTGCTGCTGAAGCTTAGGGAAGTAATCATATCAGTGCTGCCGATAGGGCTACTGGCGCTTGTGCTTTCAGTCTTCCTTGGCGTCATGGATGCCTCTGAGCTGGCAGCATTCCTCCTTTCATGCTTCTTGGTAATCATCGGCCTTACGCTCTTCCTGACCGGCGTTGACGTGGGCCTCATACCGATGGGAAACAGGATAGGTGCGGCCCTTACCAAGAGCAGGTCGCTTGCTGTGATGCTTCTCGCCTCGATACTCCTCGGGTTCATCATCACCGTCCCTGAGCCTGATGTGCAGGTGCTTGCCTCCCAGGTGGTCGGCGTGAATCCATCGATTCCCATGAACGTGCTTGTCTTTGCCATAGCTGCCGGCGTGGGACTGTTCTTTGCCTTGTCGATAGCCCGTACCGTGCTTGGATGGTCGATGAAGCGCGTCGTGTTCATCTGCTATATCATCATATTCGCCATCGCTGCATTCAATCAGGATTTCTTCGTGTCTGTCGCGTTCGACTCAGGCGGCGCCACCACCGGGCCTCTTTCCGTACCGTTCATAATGGCCTTGGGAATGGGTGTCGCAGCGCTGAGGAAGCATGATGCGGAGGCTGAGTTCGGTTATGTCGCATTCGCTTCGATAGGTCCTGTCATCGCCGTGCTTATCCTTGGCCTTGCCTTTGGCAGCGGACGGATAGGCAGCGTGGCTGATGCCGGCGTGGAGGAAGCCGCCGGGCTTGGGCAGCTCCTGATGATGAAGGCCGCTGATGTCGGAATCTCTCTGCTTCCTCTCCTCATCGTCTTCGCTCTGATGCAGCTGCTCTTCCTGAGGATGCCTCCTGCCGAAGCTCTCAGGGTTACGGTAGGAATCATATATTCATATATCGGCATCGTGATCTTCTTCACGGGTGTCGAATACTCGTTCTCTTCCGTGGCGATGGAGCTGGGCGGGGCCTTGATGGCCAGAAGTCCGCTGCTTCTGTATGGGACAGGGTTCCTGTTCGGACTCGCGGTCGTGCTTGCAGAGCCTGCCGTGATGGTCCTTACAGAGCAGGTGGAGGAGGTAAGCGATGGACGCATACCGAAGAGGGTGATGCTCGCCACCCTTGCCTTAGGCGTGGGGCTTGCTGTCGTGCTTGCGCTTATCAGGACGGTGCATTCGCTTTCTATCTGGACATTCCTGCTGCCGGGGTATGTGCTTATCATGATATCAATGATAAGGACGCCGGGACTCTTCTCTGCCATTGCCTTCGATTCAGGCGGCGTTGCCACAGGTCCGATGAGCTCCACGTTCCTGCTGCCTCTTGCGATAGGGGCGGCGTCGGGTTCATCAGCATCTACGCTCTCGGCATCATTCGGCATGATAGCCATGATCGCGATGATGCCTATATTGCTTACCGAGATACTTGGTATCATCTATCAGGGAAGGGCCCGGAAGGCCGAAGAAGGGGGCAGCAATGGATAGCTGTATGTTGATCGTCATCGTAGGCAAGGGGCAGGCAAAGACCGCCATGAAGGCCGCCAGGGAGGCTGGTGCCAGCGGTGGAACGGTCTTTTCAGCGCGCGGGACCGCATCAAGCACGATCCTTGCCGCGCTGGGGCTGGGAGATTCATCGAAGGAAGTGCTTTTCAGCGTGATAAAGGATGCCGACGCGATAGATATACTAAATGCGGTGAAGGGTTCGAGGACGAAGGGCGTGGCCATGGTCATAGATGATGAGGAGGATGCTATGGATTCTGGTTGGAGGCTGATAGAGATCGTATGCGAGAGAGGCTATAGCGATGATATAATGGCCGTTGCCCGCAAGGCTGGAGCCGGTGGCGGAACGGTCGTCAACGCCCATGGCACGAGTACGGAGGATGATGTCAGGTTCTTCGGCTCGCCCCTTGTGCCAGAGAAGGAGCTTCTCATGATCGTGATAGAGAAGGGGAAGGCCGATGCCGTGATGGAGGCTGTCAGCTCGATGGAGATACTCAGGAAGAAAGGCATGGGTATCGTATTCAGCCTTCCTGTGACGAACTTCCAGATGCTTGGCTGACTTTCATCCTCCATGATTTATGCTATCATCACTCTATGACCGATGGATTCGTGAAGGTAGGAGCGGCATCGCCCAGGCTGCGTGTCGCTGATCCTGCGTATAATGCAGAGAGGATAATAGAGCTTATCGATAGGGCTGAGACCGAGGGTGTCAAGGTCCTCGTCTTTCCAGAGCTGTCTATCACGGGATATACGGCGGGAGACCTGTTCTTCCAGAAGCGCCTCAGGGAGAGTGCCGATGCGGCCTTGGATAAGGTCGTTGCCGCAAGTGCCGATCGCGATATCCTCATATTCATCGGCTATCCATTCGAGCATATGGGGAAGCTCTATAACACCGCAGCGGCCATCAAGGATGGCAGGGTACTGGCTTTGATAGCCAAGAAGAACCTTCCGTCTTATGGCGAGTTCTATGAAAGGCGCTGGTTCAACCCATCTCCTGAGGATACCCAGACCGTATCATTCAGAGGCTTCGATGTACCGTTTGGCCGTAAGATCCTCCTTTCATGCTCATCCATCCCATCCTTGGTGGTCGGCTGCGAGATCTGCGAGGACCTCTGGGTTCCTGATCCGCCTTCGGTCTCGCTTGCCACGAATGGGGCGACGCTGATCGTCAATCTTTCCGCATCGGATGAGGTCATAGGAAAGGCCGAGTACAGAAGGATCCTCGTTGAGTCGACATCCGCAAGGCTTATCGCCGGATATGTGTATGCAGATGCCTCATACGGCGAGAGTACCACCGATATGGTATTCACTGGCAGCGACCTCATCGCGGAGAACGGCAGCGTGCTTGCATCCGATGTCTCGCTTCAGGGGGGCGGCCTCATCTTCTCGGAAATCGATGTTGATAAGCTTTCTGCAGAGCGAATGAGGATGAATACATTTCCCCCTGCATCAGGCGGCTATGCCTCCGTTCCTTTCACCATCGATGTGAAGGAGACGGCGCTGACTCGTCCATTCCCTCGCCATCCGTTTGTCCCTGAGAATGAGGGTGAGAGGGAGAAGCGCTGCAGGACGATACTGACCCTGCAGGCACTGGGGCTGGCACGCAGGCTTGAGGCCTCTCATGCCTCCACGGCCGTCATAGGACTCTCCGGCGGCCTTGATTCCACCCTTGCGCTGCTTGTCACTGTCAGGGCGTATTCGATCCTTGATCGCGATATGAAGGATATCATCGCGATAACGATGCCGTGCTTCGGCACGACAGTGCGCACGAAATCCAACGCCCAGCGCCTTGCCGAGTCGTTAGGCGTCACGTTCCGTACCGTTGATATAACCAGGAGCGTGCTCCAGCATTTCAGCGATATAGGGCAGGATAAGGATGATCTTTCCGTGACCTATGAGAATTCGCAGGCCAGGGAGCGCACGCAGGTGCTGATGGATATTGCGAACAAGAGCGGCGGAATCGTGATAGGAACGGGAGACCTGTCAGAGCTTGCCCTTGGCTGGGCGACCTACAACGGTGATCACATGAGCATGTATGGTGTCAATTCCTCGATTCCGAAGACGCTTGTGCGCTATCTCGTGCGCTATGTCGCCGATACCTCCGACAAGGCGGAATCCGATGTCCTCCTGGATATCCTGGCAACCCCTGTCTCCCCTGAGCTCCTGCCTGCGAAGGATGGAGAGATATCTCAGGTTACGGAGGATATAGTAGGGCCTTATGAGCTCCATGACTTCTTCCTCTATCATATGGTCCGCTTCGGCTTCTCTCCGCGGAAGATATACAGGATAGCCAGGCTTGCATTCGACGGGGAGTACGATGCGGCTACGATACGGAAATGGCTCATCACGTTCACGCGCCGCTTCTTCTCCCAGCAGTTCAAGCGCAGCTGCCTTCCTGATGGTCCCAAGGTCGGAACCGTGACGCTTTCTCCACGTTCTGACTGGAGGATGCCATCCGATGCATCTGCGTCAGCCTGGATAGAGGAGGCTGAGGGTATCGAGGCATGAGTCACTGCCACCATGCTGGAGTAAGGTCGCTAAGCGTCACGATCCTTCCTTGTCCGTAATCGAGCATTATCTGGATGCTGCGGCAGCTGTCAGGCATCAGCTGGAACATCAGCTCCCTGCATGATCCGCAGGGAGGGACTGCCTTCCCGTCTGAGC
Organism: uncultured Spirochaetaceae bacterium; assembly: GCA_944389145.1. GTDB lineage: Bacteria > Spirochaetota > Spirochaetia > Sphaerochaetales > Sphaerochaetaceae > Ornithospirochaeta. Next base: position 39,810 of record CALXLH010000024.1, on the reverse strand, counting down.
CTATCGCGATGACGCGCCTGATGCCGTCCTCTCCAGCGGTAAGCATCGAGAAGATCGCATTGCGCTCTGCGCATAGCCCGAGGGAACATGCGGTATCGACGCAGATGCCTGTATATATCCTTCCGGATGATGACTCGATTGCCGCGGCGACGCTGCCGACCTCTATGTATCTTGATACGATCCTAGGCTTCAGCACGCCGAGCGCGGCTTCATATAGGTCATTCCATATCTGTTCCATGCTGTCAAAGGTATCCCCCACGGCGGGGCCATGGGGGATGAGTGCGGTCAGCCTATGTTGAAAAGCACCACTGCGGATACCCTCGTCGACTCCCACATCGGATTGAGCATATCCCAAGAGCCTGACGAGAACGATGCCTGGCATGGCAGCGTGGCGTTCAGCCCTACGCTGAGGAATGCAAGGTTTATCGTCACTCCAAGCCTATATGCGAGCTTCGACTGGGCGAACGCATCGCCTGCGTTATCCATCGGGAGTCCGTTCATCGTCCATTCATCGATCGCGCCTCCAGCATACTGGAAGTCGAGCTGCGGACCTGCTCCTATCGCTATGTCCACTATATTCGCAATCGGGATATTCAGGTTCAGCGTAGGTATCAAGGCAAAGCTGAAGCTGTCCTTCCCGAACCCGATGGTCACAGGTACGTCGATGCTCAGATGCCTGAGCGGCGTCAGGCGGATATCCGCACCGAATGAGAAGTTATCGATCTTCCATCCATCAGCCTCGCCTAGCTCCTCGATATCCACGACCGTGCGGTTGTAGGATGCCAGCGGTCCTATCTGGAAGAACGGAGCGGCAGAGAGCGTTGCGGGGATCAGCATGAGCGTGATAAGCACGATTACAAGTCTTTTCTTCATCAAAGCCTCCATTGACTACTGTCGATTTCTCTCATCTTAGGGGATTATCGCACGGGTCCGCGCCAAAGAGAAGGGGATTCTCCTCCCTTCACTTGCCTTATGTTTCCGGCTATCATGATCGTATGATAGGCAGAAAAGGCCTCTTCGGAGGATTCATCACCATATTCTTCGTTTCCATCATCGTGTTTTTCGGAATCTATCTCCTTGTTCCCCAGGTCTCCATGCGCTTCTTCGGGATCGCATTCAGGCAGGAAGAATTCGTCGAGCAGTCGCTTGAGGATGCGATAGTCGACATAGGGATACCGGAAGAAACGGCTAAGAGCATCGTGGCCTCGCTCGATTCAGAGGAGATGCGTGCTCTCGTGGGCAGTGGATCGGAGTATCTGCAGGAATGGGTCGGCACTGCCCTTGATCATCTTGATGGGCAGCTGCAAGAGGATGCTTCGTGACGCGTATCGAGTTCCTTGGCACAGGTACGAGCCATGGCATCCCTGTGATAGGATGCCATTGCCCTGTCTGCCGCTCAGCCGATCCTCGCGATAAGCGCTGGCGCTCGTCGATCTATGTAACGCGTGGAAGCACGCATGTCGTCATAGATACAGGCTATGAGTTCAGGCTCCAGGCCCTCCGCGCCGGAATCGAGTCGCTTGATGGCGTTCTCTATACCCATGCGCATTCAGATCATCTGATGGGACTGGATGACCTGAGGGTGTTTACCGATAAAAGGAAGCTGCCGATATATTCATCCTCGGCAACGCTTAGCGCGATAGAGCGCGTATTTCCCTATGCGTTCAAGGATTGGCAGTATAAGGGAGTTCCTTCGCTTCAGCCTGTGGAGGTAGTGGAGCGGATGCCGTTTTCAGTCGGAGAGATAGGATTCGTCCCGATTCCGGTCATCCATGGGGCGATGAGGATACTCGGCTATCGCTTCGGGAGCGCGGCTTATATCACGGATGCCTCTGATATCCTCATGGAGGAGAATCAGGAGGCCCTCTCCGGTGTAAGGACGCTGATGATCGGAGCCTTGCGCGATCGTGAGCATTGGAGCCATTTCACCTTTTCTCAGGCTGTGGAGGCAGCGAAGGCGATAGGCGTGGAAGCTGTTTATTTCACGCATATGAACCATGAGACATCCCATGCAGATATAGAGAGGCGTTTCCGGGGGATAGCCGCGCCTGCATATGATACACTTGTCCTGGAGGTAGATGATGAGTGAGTCACTTTTCTCTGATGCCGATCTCGATCAGGAGGCGCTGATGAAGGAGAGACTGGCTGAGAAGGCTCTGCGCCATGAGGAAAAGGCCTCGCATGATGAGGTAAGAGTGTTCCCTCACCGCCTTTATGTCTTCGATGGCTATTCCATGATATATCGGAGCTACTTCGCGCATATATCGAGTCCGCTTACGGATCGCAATGGCAATAACATAAGCGCCTATTTCGGATTCTTCTCGTCGCTTCTCTCTCTCATGTCATCGTATCCGATGGATTATATCGCGATTGCGATGGATGAGAACGTGCCTACCTTCCGCCATAAGATGTATCCGGAATATAAGGCCACCCGCGATAAGGCTCCGGAGGATCTTCATGCGCAGGTCCCTCTTATAAGGGAGACGCTGGAGAAGATGCATATAGCCTGTGTCTCCAATCCGGGCTTTGAGGCGGATGATGTCATCGCATCGCTCTCCCGCCTTGCTGTCGAGAACTCCATCGAGGCTGTCATAGTGACAGGCGACAAGGATCTGATGCAGCTCGTCGGTCCTCACGTATCTGCGCTCAGGCCTCCGAAGAAGGGAGAATCACAGTATAAGATGATGCAGGAGGGAGAGGTCGCTGCTGAGTATGGCGTGAGGCCTTCTCAGATCGTTGACTATCTTTCCATCATCGGCGACAAGGCGGATAACGTGCCTGGCATCAAGGGCCTGGGAGAGAAGGGTGCGGTTAAGCTTCTTTCAGAGTATGTATCGTTCGATGGTATCTACCGTCATCTTGATATGCTGCCTCAGGGAACGCGTAAGAAGCTTGAGGAAGGCAGGGCCTCGGGAGAGCTTTCCCGAACGCTGATACAGCTCAGCTTCGAGGCCCTTCCCGATGGCTTTGATATCTCAACGCTCTCAAGGAGCCGCGTCAATCTGTCTGAGGGAATCGCTGACTTCGATCGCCATGACTGCAGGAGCCTCACGCGGCGCATACCGCAAGAGGCAAGGGGAAATGCCGTAGAGCGCCTGAAGGAGGCGGAAGGGGATGGATACGAGGCTCCAAGGGCGGAGAAGGGCGTCTATGAGACCCTGACGGATATCGCGGAGGTGAGGCGTCATTTCTCAGAAGCTGAGAAGGCAGGCGGGGTCATCGCCCTTGATACGGAGACGACAGGCCTGGAGGATGATGCGGAGATGGTCGGATTTTCCTTCTCCTATCAGGAATGCCGGGCATATTACGTTCCCCTTATCGCGGAGGGGCGTGAGTATCTGAGCCGGAGCGACGTGAAGGCCCTCTTTGATGAGTATCTTGCCTCTGGCCGCCTGGCGGTCGTGAATCAGAATATCAAGTACGATCTCAAGGTGATATGGCGTATCGGATCCGATATAAGGCGTATCGCGTTCGATACGATGATCGCAGCCTGGCTTCTCGATTCCAATGCCAATGTCTATAACCTCGATGATCTTTCTCTGCGCTTCCTGGGAGCGGTTACCATCAAGTATGATGAGGTCGTCGGAAAGGATGAGGTGTTCTCCTCCGTTCCTCTCGATAAGGCCACGTCATATGCCGCTGAGGACAGCGATATGGCCTTCAGGCTCTATCATCTGCTATCACGGCGTCTCGCGGAGAAGAGCCTGCTTGGCGTACTTGAGCGCTATGAGCTGCCTCTTATCCCGATACTGGCGAGGATGGAGGCTGAGGGAATACACCTGTCACGCGAGCGCATAGAGAGCATGGACCGGGATGTGGCCTCAAGGCTGGAGGGCATCGTCTCTGAAATCTATTCGATCGCTGGCCATGAATTCAATCTGAACAGCACCCAGCAGCTTTCCAAGGTTCTCTTCGAAGAGCTGAGCCTGACTGCGGGCAAGAAGACACAGAAAGGATATTCCACCGATACGGCGACGCTGGAAGGGCTGAGGGATGAAGGAGGAGCTATCATCTCCGATCTCCTTGATTACCGCCAGCTGTCAAAGCTGAAGAGCACTTATATCGAGGTGCTGCCGTCGCTGCAGGATCAGGAGGGAAGGATACATACCTCCTTCCTGCAGACGGGAACGGCTACTGGCCGTCTTTCATCAAGGAATCCTAACCTGCAGAATATCCCGGTACGTACGGATGAAGGCCGGATGATACGCTCTGCATTCACGCCTCGGCCAGGCTCTGTGTTCCTTTCTGCCGATTATTCCCAGGTGGAGCTTGTCGTCCTGGCCCATATGAGTCAGGACAAGGCCCTCATGTCGGCATTCATGGATGGCGTCGATGTTCACCGCTATACGGCTGGCCTGATATTCTCAAAGGATGTATCCGATGTCGATGCCCATGAGAGGCGCATAGCAAAGACCATCAACTTCGGAATCATGTATGGGATGTCGGCATTCCGGCTGGCGCGTGACCTGGGGATATCCCGCAGTGATGCAAATGACTTCATATCGCGCTATTTCGAGCGTTACAGCTCCGTCAAGGCTTTCGTTGAGAAGACCAATGCCTTTGCCGCAGAGCATGGCTATGTGCTTACGGCAGGCGGCCATAGGCGCGACGTGATCGGCATAAACAGCTCTAACAAGGTGGAAAAGGCCGGTGCGGAGAGGGTAGCGGTAAATACCGTGATCCAGGGAACGGCTGCAGAGATAATGAAGCTTGCGATGATTGGCGTTGACAAGGGTATAGCAGAGGCGGGCCTGTCATCGAAGATGCTCCTGCAGGTCCATGACGAGCTGATATTCGAGGTGCCGGAAGCGGAGAAGGACATTATGAAGGGTCTTGTGAAAGATCGCATGGAGAATGCCGTAAAGCTGTCGATACCGCTTCGTGCCTCGATCGAATTCGGCTCATCCTGGGGAGATATGCACTGATGATAGTCGGATTGACGGGAAAGATATGCGCAGGTAAGGATACGTTCGCTTCGATGCTGCCTTCAGACCGATTCACCGTGATCGATGTCGATGGCCTTGGCCATCAGGCATTGATGCACGGCAGGCAGAAGATCCGTGAGGCATTCGGTGATGAGGTCATCGCTCCGGACGGGAGCATCGACCGCAAGGTGCTGGGACGCATCGTGTTCAGCGATCCCAATAAGCTCGATATCCTTAACGGCATAACGCATCCATGGATGGTCGAGGAGGCGGTGGCCGAGGCCCGGAAGGCTGAGTCCGAAGGGAAGATCGCCGTGATAAACGCAGCTCTCCTTGAGTCGATGGGACTTGTCCGTTATTGCGACAGCCTTGTGCTTGTCACAGCTCCATATGAGCTTAGGGAGAAGCGTGCGGCAGAGCGGAGCGGACTCAGCCCTGAAGAGTTCAGGAAGCGCTCTGAGGCGCAGAAGGAGATAGGCCTGTCTCTCTTCTCATCAGGCAGGAAGGTCGTGACCATAATCAATGATTCCGATAAGGATAGTCTTTCTCGACAAGTCTCTTTCTATTATGATACAATTTAAGGCAGAGGGCGTTTATGAAGAAGCTAAGGATCGTATTGCTGGCTATCACCGCAGTCCTTGCGGTATTCTCATTCTCGACGATGCTGGCAGTCAGGCCAGGTCAGCATAGTGCGGTCCTAGAGGCTGCGCGTGAGAGACAGAGGGTTCCTATCCTCTCTGTCACGGAGCCCCTTGAGACGAATACCGACCAGATTGCCGAGGAGGAGAGGATTGCCCGCCTTGTCGCTGATATCCTTCTATCCGATGAGGCTTTCATAGGCGGGGTCTCAGATCAGGTCGAGGCAGCCATTCCCGGGTATGTCACCGAATGGGTCCAGGGCGAGGAATTCGCCGCAATCATGGATAAGGCCCTTGAAGACAGCATCTCTGAGATAGTTGATCGTGTCATAGCAGAGCTGGTCACCGATGAGAATCTTGAGTATGTCGCTTCAATCGTGGCCGAAAGGCTCGGTACGAGCGAGGAAGAGGTATATGCCGCGGCGTTCTCCAGGATCGCCACCCGGGTTCTTGCTATGCTTACTCTTCCAGATGGAAATGAATTCGATATCGAGAGTGCGGTGCGTTCGCTTTATGCGGCTAATCGCGATGCCATCATCTCTGATATCGTCACTGCCGCCGTGGCTCAGTATGATGCTCTCACCACGGAAGAGAAGATCGATCTTCTTGCAACAGATGAGCAGGCTGTGGAAATCTATGCAGCTGAGCGTGAGTTCGTCATCTCTGATATCGTTGACTCGATCATTGAGCAGTATAACGCCCTGACGACAGAGGAGAAGATCGCCCTTCTGTCGACTGACGATCAGGCGGTGGAGATCTACGCTAATGAAAGGGATTACATCATCTCCGATATCGTAGCGGAGGCCATCGCTCAGTATGACGCGTTGACGACTGAGGAGAAGATCGCTCTCCTGTCGACTGACGATCAGGCGGTGGAGATTTACGCTAATGAAAGGGATTACATCATCTCCGATATCGTTTCTGCTGCCGTGGCTGAGTATGATGCCCTTACTACAGAGGAGAAGATCGAGGTGCTTTCTGCAGAGGATATCATCATGGCTCTTTATGGTGATAACCGCGATGCCCTCATGGATGATATCGTGGCTGAGCTTGTCTCAAGGGTCGAGGGTCTGACCGATGAGGAGAAGGCCGCGCTCTTCGGCTCTGCTGATGTCGAGGCTGAGGTCATCGCCCTCTACGAGGCTAATAAGGAGTATATAGTCGAGGAATTCCTTGATATCATCCTGGCAAAGTATGGCACGACGCCAGCCACTGAGTCCTACCAGGAGCCTGAGCAGCCTTCAGAGGAACCGGCATCCCGCCCAATCATAACCGTTCCTGTATTCGATCCGACGCCTTCCGTTTCCAATGATGCAAGCGCTGAGGAGTATATGGAAGCCCGCTCTTCCGCCCGTGAGGCCGAGATAGCAAGGCTCCTTGAATACATCAATATCTGATTGATTGCCCTCCTCGTGAGGGCTTTTGCCTTATATGGATAATATTGGAAAGCTGATTGACCTTGCTTCTTCCCTTATCAGCATCCCCTCCATAACGGGATCTGAAGGGGAGATAGTATCTTATCTTGCATCGTATCTCTCTCAGGATGGCTTTGCCGTCGAGCATATGCCGTCTGGCTCTATTGCCGGAGTGATAGATGGTACCCTTCCGGGGCCTACCCTGGTGCTTGATGGCCATATAGATACCGTTGGCGTCAGCGATGAGGAGGGCTGGAGCTTTCCTCCGTTTTCCGGTGAGGTCGCTGATGGCATGATCCGTGGGCGTGGAGCCTCTGATATGAAGTGCGGAGTGGCGGCTGCCATCATGGCTGCCTCTTCATTCATCGGCAGACGCTTCCATGGACGCATAATCGTCGGATGCATGGTCGAGGAAGAACGGTTCGAAGGCATTGCCTCCAGGGAGATTGCCGAGCGCTTCCATCCGGATTATGTGATAATCACCGAATCTACCGATGGGATGCTGGATATAGGGCAGAGGGGCAGGGCTGAGATCGTGATTGAAGCCGAGGGACGATCATGCCATTCCTCCGATCCTTCGGCGGGTATAAACGCGATCTATGTGCTTATCGATGCCATAAGGGCCATAGACAGCCTTCCTGTTCCTTCCCATCCAATGCTTGGGAATGGCATCATGGCTCTAACTGATATCATCTCGAATCCGTATCCAGGCAGTTCTGTGATACCCTCCAGGGCCAAGGCTACCTATGACAGGCGGACGCTCGTAGGCGAGAGCGGCGAGGCTATGACAGCCGTGATCAACGAAGCCCTAAGCGAGAAGGGGATAGCTGCCGCTGCGCACATAGCGATCGGCCGGACAGTGACATACAATGGAACGGTATTGTCCGCCCCCCGATTCTTCCCCGCATGGCTTATGGAGGAGGATTCTCCTCTTGTGCTTGCTGCCCGAGGAGGACTGGAGAAGGCGGGCCTTTTCAAGGGACTGAGCCACTATTCATTCTGTACTGATGGTAGCTGCTATGCAGGCGAGCTTGGCATACCTACTATCGGGTTCGGACCTGGGGAGGAAAGGCTTGCGCATACGCCTGATGAGGCTATCACCATTGATTCCTTGGTAAATGCCTATCAGGGACTGCTGGCGATCCTCTCAGAGATCTATCCGGGATAGTGCCTTATCCCTCCATCCGGGGTCGAGAAGACGTAGGCGCCGTTTTCCCTTCCCTTCATATAGTCATGGGTGAGGATTACCTTTCCGCCTCCGTCTGGGAGATCGATCGTGTACTGTGGCATTCCCAGCCCGGATAGCTCCTTCCTCATTTCCTGCTCGATCTCAAGGCCTCGCTCTATGGATACGCGTAGATGCCGTGTTCCCTTCACAAGGTCTCCCTGGAAGAGGTAGTAGGGCTTTATCCTGTTCCGCAGGAGGCTGTTGGCAAGCTCTACCTGCGTCTCTGCGCTATCATTCACGCCGCTAAGCAGCACTGTCTGATTGAACGCCGGGATACCAAGGTCCAGGAACCCTTCTACCGCCTTGATGGATTCCCTGGTAAGCTCGGCTGGATGGTTGAACTGCGTCATCAGGTAGAATGGGGCTCCTGACTGATTCTTCCTTATGGTGGAGAAGAGCGATGGCGTGAAGCGCTCAGGGCATGTTGCCACGGCCCTCGTGCATAGGCGGAATATGATATCAGGACACTCTGGCTTCAATATGGAGAGAAGCCTGTCGAGATGGCTGTCTGAGAGCGTGAACATATCGCCACCGGTCAGCAATACCTCCTTGATCTCCATGTGTTCCTTGAGATATGACGCCGTGCTGCGTATCTCCTCCTCGCTAGCCTCTCCGATCAGCTTTCCTGTGAAGCGGCGGCGGAAGCAATGGCGGCAGTAGGCGAAGCAGCGGTCCGTAACAAGGAATGCAGCCCTGTTGCGATAGCGGTGGATGAGCCTTTCCTCATGGCTGTTCGATACCTCCTCAAGTGGGTCAAGCGACCCAACCGTATCCTCATTCTCCTTGACGGATGGCACGAACTGCCTCCGTATGGCATCGATGCCGATGAGCGACATGACATGCTCTGATATGAGGATGGGGAGGGTATTCTCACCATCCTCCTTCCATGCCTTCTCCTCATCGGTGAGCGTTATTATTCCTTCAAGTCCTTCAATGCTGGTAATAGCCACCCGTTTTTTATAACACTGCCGGTAATGAGTATCAAGAAGAGGGCCGTTGGTGTAATATCAGGGATATGGACATACCAAAGAAAGGACTATCCGGCTATTATGCCACGACATTCCTGATCGGGCTTGGGTTCTTCACGATGGGACTCATGGATCCTCTGTATGACAACTACGTTCCGGTATTCCTCGGCTACTATCTGGATTCAAGCTTCCTCGTGGGACTGGTGATGACTCTGGATAATATCCTGGCGATCCTCCTGATCCCGATCTTCTCCGCCCTTTCCGACAGGACTGATACCAGGATAGGCCGAAGGATGCCTTATATAGTGACATGCCTGCCTCTGGCGGCTATCTTCTTTGCGCTCGTGCCGTTCTCAGCGCTGGAATCGCTGGTTCTTCTCATCGTAACGGTATTCTTCCTTAACATCTTCAAGCAGGCAGTGCGGGGGCCGGTCGTGGCACTGATGCCTGATATGGTTCCTGCCGATCTGCGCAGCGAGGCCAATGGAGTCATAAACACCATGGGAGGGCTCGCAACGATACTCGGAACGATACTTCTCGCCCGCCTGATGGATGTGTATGTGAACGTGCCTGGCCATGGCCGCGTCGATAAGGTGCTGGCTTTCCCTGTCGCCTCTCTCTTCGTGATCCTTGCAGTGGTGCTTCTCTTCGTGTTCGTCAAGGAGAAGGATAGCCGCGTCATCGACAAGGGGGAGGAGAAGGAAGAGAAGGAGCCGATGCTCAAGAGCCTCAAGGGTATATTCGCCGAGAAGGAGAAGAGCGCGCTCTTCATACTCCTTTCGCTTCTCTGCTGGTTCATAGCCTATCAGGGGATACTTCCATTCATCGGCGTCTATACCATCGACGAGCTTGGGACGAGCGCAGGGACTGCGGCCCTTTCTTCCGGTATGGTAGGCGTTGCGTATGCGGCATTTGCCGTTCCTTCAGGAAAGATTGCCCATAGGTTCGGAAGGCGGAAGACGATCAGGGTGTCATTGATGGCCATAGTGATCATACTTGCCCTGGTCTTCCTCCATGGAACGCTTACCAGAGGCATGAACGGCACGTTCCGGCTCATCTCCTTCTGGGCGCTCCTCTTCTTGTTCGGCATCTTCTGGGTGACGGTCGTGACAAACTCTTTCCCAATGCTCTGGCAGATGGCTTCATACAGCACGATAGGGATATATACAGGCGCGTATTACTTCTTCTCCCAGCTGGCATCGATCGTGGCACCGCCTCTCGCTGGTGGTTCCATAGATCTCTTCGGCTATCCTGCGCTCTTCATATTCGGCCTTGTATTCATGCTCATCGCATTCGTTCTGATGCGTAATGTACGCAGAGGGGAGCCTGAGGATGACTGAGGAGGAGAGAGACAGGCATTACAGGAAGATGACGGAGACCCCTGTATCCTCCCTCATCGGGCGCCTTGCTGTACCTACGATCATCAGCATGATGGTATCTGCGCTGTATAACACCGCTGATACCTTCTTCGTGTCGATGCTTGGTACGTCAGCCGCTGGTGCGGTAGGTATCGTGTTCTCCATAATGGCCATCATCCAGGCGATAGGCTTTACGATCGGGATGGGAGCAGGAAACATACTCTCGCGGCAGCTTGGAGCGAAGGAGGACGAGAAGGCCACGATCACAGCGTCCTCAGGCTTCTTCTTCGCGCTCCTCCTGTCAGTGCTGCTTGCGATATCAGGCACGCTGTTCCGTCCTGCCCTGATGAGGCTGCTGGGCGCGACACCTACGATACTGCCATATGCTGAGGCTTATGCTGCATATATCTTCGCGGGATGCCCGGTGATGTGCTGTTCATTCGTGATGAATAATTACCTTCGTGCCGAGGGTAAGGCAATGTTCGGCATGATAGGCATAACTGCAGGCGGCGTGCTTAATATCATGCTAGATCCGATCTTCATCTTCACATTGGGATTCGGTACTGCGGGAGCTGCCATGGCTACGGCGCTGAGCCAGCTCGTGAGCTTCTGCATACTCCTTTCGTTCTTCCTGAGGGGAAAGTCCAGCGTGAGGATACAGATAAGCAAGGTCTCGATGCATATGAGGACTTACGCATCCATCGTGCGCATAGGGCTGCCGACGCTGATGCGGCAGGGGCTGGCCAGCGTCGCCTCCATCGCGCTCAATGTCGCAGCATCCTCATTCGGCGATGCGGCTGTGGCTGCGATGAGCATCACTGGCCGCATATCGATGTTTGCCTTCAGCGCCATGCTGGGATTCGGCCAAGGCTTCCAGCCTGTCTCGTCATTCAACTATGGCGCGGAGCGCTATGACAGGGTACGTGCCGCGACAAGATTTACCGCTATCGTAGGGACGGTCATGATGACTATGATAGGGGTCGGATGCTTTGCATTTGCTCCCCAGATCATCGCGATCTTCCGTGCAGATGACCCTGATGTGATGAGGATAGGCATAGCCGCGCTGCGTGCCCAGTCCGTGATGCTGCCGCTGACAGGGATCGTGACGGTGACGAATATGGCTCTGCAGAGTACCGGGCAGGCGCTTCCTGCCACGGTGCTTGCCATGTGCCGACAGGGCGTGCTGTTCCTTCCTCTTATATTTACGTTGCCGCATATGCTTGGCATAGATGGCGTCGTGCTGTCACAGCCACTGAGTGATTTCATATCATTCTTCGTAGCTATATTCCTGTTCCGCTACTTCCTCCGCCTTCTTGACGGGAAGATGCGTGGTACAATCGGTGGTGTATGAGAATCAAGAAGATCAAAGGCGTAGTCAAGGATTATGACTGGGGAAATGCGGATTTCATTCCGTCGCTCATTGGAGGATATGATGGCAGGCCTCAGGCCGAGCTGTGGTTCGGCTGCCATCCGCAGGGCGAGGCCGTGACAGAGGATGGAGAGAGGCTTTCCGTCCTTATCCATGATGACAGGAGCTACCTTGGCCGCGATTACGATAGGTTCGGAGGGGAGCTGCCCTTCCTTTTCAAGGTGCTTGCAATCGACAGGCCTCTCTCGCTGCAGTGCCATCCTACGCGCGCTCAGGCTGAGGATGGGTGGAAGCGTGAGGCCCGGCTGAGAGCCGAGGGGATGGCATATGATTACCGTGATCCTAACCCCAAGGCTGAAGTCATATCCGCGCTCTCCCCGATAACCGCGATGTGCGGCTTCAGGGATATCGAGGTGATAGATGCCGATCTTGCCGCGCTCATGCCTCTTTCCTATGCCCGTTCCCTCAAGGCTATGTGCAGGGATCCCAGGACGCTGTTCCTTGGCCTCTACGGACTTTCGGCCGATGAGAGGATGCATGTGCTGGAGGAATTCCATAAGGGCCTGGAGGAATCTGGCGGCGACAGCTGGTCCGGACTCTTCCTTACCCGTAAGGGTATCGCCCTGGAATGCCTTGAGAAGTTCCCGGGAGATATAGGGGCGGTATTCCCTTATCTTATGAATGTCGTAGAGCTGCAGATCGGGGAGGCCTTGTTCCTGCAGCCTGATACCCTTCATGCCTATGTCTTCGGAAACGGCATCGAGCTCATGAATGCCTCTGATAACGTGCTTCGCGGAGGACTTACGAGCAAGCGCGTGAATCTTACGGAGCTTGAGAGGATAATGGATTTCTCCTCGATCGATCCGGTGAAGGCCAGGTTCGTGAAGGATGGCTATGGCCGTGGTGTCTATACCCTTCCAGAGGATGATTTCAGCCTGCTTACCGCATCGAGCGGCAGCTACGCCATAAGCGGCGCGCCGATCTCCCTTGTACTTGCTGTCGATGGCGTTGCACGCTTCTCCATGGGAGGCGAGAGCCTTACGCTGGAGAAGGGAGAATGTGCCATCGTTCCTGCGGATATCCAGTATGCGATGAATGTGCGCGGGCGCGTATATATCGCTGAAGCCGGAAGGAAATCGTGAGGTATGTAGCCATAGACTTCGAGACGGCTTCGGCCTCGAAGGACAGTGCCTGTGCCATAGGGCTTGTGAAGATGGACGAGGAGGGAGCTGTGCTGGATAGGTATTACTCCCTCATACGTCCTCGTGTTCCCTCATTCGATCCGTTCTGCTTCTCCATCCATCACCTCGATCCTCTGGATATCCTCTCTTCGCCTACGATGCAGGATATCTGGGGAGATGTGAGCGGATTCATCTCTGATCTGCCGCTAGTGGCCCATAATGCCCAGTTCGATATCTCTGTGCTGCGCTCAAGCCTTGAGTCTTGGGGAATCGAGCCTATGCATAATGAATACTACTGCACCCTTTCGCTTGCGCGTAAGCTCTGGAAGGGCCGCCCGTCCTATAGGCTTACGGCTCTAGCCTCCGCATTCGGGTGGGAGTATGATGCCCACAACGCGCTTGCCGACAGCGAGATATGCGGCAGGCTCTTCTCCCGCCTATGCGCTTCCCATCTCTATAGCGATGAGGAGGCCCGACGCTTCTTCCATGCCGTCTACAGGGATAGGAAGGGACGCTTTCCAAAGATTGTCTGATCAGCGTTCCGCAAGCTTCAGTGCCACGGCTATCCTCGGGTATATATATGTAGCTATCATCCCGATTGCGAAGAAGAGCAGGAGGTGCGAGACGTAGTACGGAAGCGGAATGGCCCTTATGATGACTGCAGTGATGGCAATCGTTATGATACCTGCGGCAAAGCGCGCGCATCTCTGTCCGATGCTTCCGGCCTCTGCCTCGTAGCCTATGGTAATGCGTTCAAGGAATGCTCCAAGCAGTGCCCCGGATGCTACCGCTGCATTTGACATGAGATCAGAGAATGCCACCTCATCGATGGCTTTTATCGTCAGCAGGATGGTGAGGATGATGGATAGGATCGCCGTTGCCGTCCCTGATATGGCAGTGAATAGGCGGAAAGCCTTATCATGATCGTATATCCTGCCGAACAAGGGGCAGAGGAGGAGTCCCGATGCCAGCCCGATGATCGTTCCGACGGCCACATCGATGGGCCAGTGCACGCCAAGATACATCCTTGAGACTGGTATGGCTAAGATGAGGATCGCGGCGGCTATCGCCAGCCATCTCTTCCTGAACACATAGGCCAGGCTGCTGTAGAATGATGCTCCGGTCGTGCTGTGGCCTGATGGGAATGAGTAGCCTGTCGCGGTCTCTATGCGCCCTCCCTTGATAAGCTCCGGATAGGCCTGGAACGGGCGGGGAGACCTTACGGCTGATTTGATGGCCTGGGTTGCCAGCAGTGCCGTCATCAGCGATGAGAGCATCATGAAGCCCTTCCTCTTGCTGATGCACCAGTGCGTCAGGCACAGGACTATGAGGGGAACGGCTATCTCTCCGAACATCGATATCACATTCATGATTGCATCAAGTATGCCGGAATGGATATTCTGGAAGAACGAAAGTATCTCTAGCTGCATCCCTTGATGATAGCATCGTGGAAGATTTGCAGGTAGGGGTATCTGTAGCCTGGCTTCTCGCGTGGTAGTATCGTGCGGCGGTTGAGCTGATAGGGGAGGGATGACCTTGAATTATTGCTCTGTGTTCCGTTTCCTTTCATTCATCATGATATTCATCGCCTCTGTGATGCTTATCCCGACGGCTATGGCATTCTCCTTCGGAGAGATTGATGCTTTCCAAGGTTTCCTGCTGACGATCACGCTTATGGTCCTCATCGCGATATTCGTGCTGAATCTGACCAGTGGCGAGGAGATCAGGATCGGTACCAAGGAATCGATGCTTGTCGTCTCGCTTACATGGATCTTCATGGCGCTCTTCGGTGCCTTGCCTCTCTATCTTGCCGAGTCCCTGCCTACATATTCCCGCTGCTTCTTCGAAGTCATGTCGGGCTTTACCACCGCGGGGTCCACCGTGCTTACCGATATAGAGTCGCTTGACAGGTCGATCATATTCTGGCGGAGCATGACGAACTGGCTTGGAGGCATGGGGGTCGTCGTCCTCTTCGTCGCGGTCCTTCCTATATTCGGCGTCAAGGGCAATGCGCTCGTGGGAGCGGAGGCTGTGGGACCATCTAAATCGAAGTTCACGCCGACGATAAGGGGCACTGCCCTGGTGCTGTGGGGCATATATCTCGGGCTCTCGCTTCTGGAGGTCGTGCTTCTTCTTCTGGGAGGCCTTGATCTCTTCAATGCGATCGCTGTCATGTTCGGCACGATAGGCGCTGCAGGGTTCGCTCCGCTCAATGATTCGATCGGCGGTTATGATAGCGCGTATGTGGAGTGGGTATGCACTATCTTCATGCTTCTTGCCGGCATAAACTTCTCTCTCTACTTCCATGCTGTCAGCCGTAACTTCCGCAAGGTCAGGAATAATGGCGAGCTGAGGCTGTATCTGGGCATAGTCCTCTTCAGCACGGCAGCCATCACGCTGCAGCTCTTCCTCTCTGGCATCCATGGCCTCCCTGATTCGTTCCGCAGGGCTGCATTCCATGTCGTCTCGATGATGACGACCACAGGATATGTTGCCGAGGATTTCAATGTCTGGCCGATGTTCTCCCAGATGCTGCTTATCGTCGTGTGCTTCATCGGCGGCTGCTCTGGCTCGACGGGAGGCGGGATGAAGGTCGTTCGCATCGGGGTGATGCTCCGCCTCGGATACAACGCCATGGTAAAGCGTATCCATCCAAACGTCATCAGCCCGATCCAGCTCGGATATGACAGGTTCGATACCCAGACAGCGCTTTCAATCGCTGGGTATATAGGGTGCTATTTCATCACGCTGTTCGTGGGATCGGTCGTGATAGGATTGACGAATGAGTCATTCCTGACCTGCTTCGTATCGGTATTCCTCTGCCTGGGAAACCTTGGGACAGGAATCGGAGGACTGGGGACGATGTTCTCTTTCGATATCTTTCCTGAGTGGACGATGTGGATCTTCTCCTTCCTCATGCTCGCAGGAAGGCTTGAGTTCTATACTGTCTATTCCCTTTTCACCAGAGCCTTCTGGAAGCGTTAGGATTATAGGACGGTACGCAACATCTGTCCGACAGATTGTCGTAAATTTCCTGCTTTCAGGGCTGCCTGGTATTCAAAATAAGATGCCATCCTGATAATATCGTGAAAGCTATGACAAAACAGAGGCGTCTTCCAGTTGAGATCAATCTGGCTTTAGGATTCATGTGCATGATACTTGTCGGGGCTGTGCTGCTATATCTCCCGATAAGCCATCAGGAAGGGCAGGCGATGTCGTTCCTTGATTCGCTCTTCCTATCGACATCGGGCGTATGCGTCACGGGGCTTACGCCCGTGGATATAAGCAAGACGCTGTCGGTATTCGGCTCTACGGTGCTGATGGTGCTTTTCCAGGTCGGCGGGCTCGGCTATGCCGTGATCGCGGCGCTTCTGCTGGGGCTGATACATCGCTCTGGCTCGCTCATGGAGCGCCACATGCTCTTCGATACCTTTGGTGCTGATTACTCGATGAGCCTGAACGGCCTTCTCGGCTTCATACTCGCATCGACGTTTGCCATAGAGCTGGCAGGCACGCTGCTGCTCTTCATTCCCTTCAGCCAGGATTACGGTACAGGCAGGGCTCTCTATATAGCGCTGTTCACATCTCTCGCGGCATTCAATAACGCAGGCTTCGACCTCTTCTCGACCAGCCTGCTGGGATATAATGATGATCCTCTTGTCCTTGTGACGGTGGGATCCCTGATCATCCTTGGAGGCATAGGCTATGTGCTGATGCTTGAGATCCTGATAGGCTTGCGCCGCAGGAGGCGCCTTTCGCTGCATTCGAAGATCGTTCTGACGACGACTGCGGGGTTGCTGGTGTCCGGGACGCTGCTTTTCTACTTCCTGACCGATCTGGATATGAAGAACGCGTTTTTCCAGGCCACGACGACGAGGACTGCGGGGTTCTTCTCCTGCGATCAGGCCTCGCTTCCTTCCAGCGCCCTTATCCTGACGATAGCTCTCATGTTCATAGGAGCCAGCCCTGGAAGTACCGGCGGCGGTATCAAGACGACGACATTCTTCGTTGCAGTGAAGGCTGCGTTCAGCCTGCTGCGTAACAGGGATGTGACGGCGTTCAGGCGCAGGATCGCGGATGAGAGCACTTCCAAGGCGTTCAATCTCCTTTCGATGGCCTTCGTGCTGCTTTCCATTTCCCTGTTCCTCCTCTGCATCACCGATGGCGAGCTTGGAATCGTCGAGCTTCTCTATGAGGAGGTATCGGCCTTCGCCACTGTCGGGCTGACGATGGGAATAACGCCGCAGCTTTCTGTAGCAGGGAAGATCATCATAATGCTTCTCATGTACTTCGGAAGGGTGGGAATCCTCACCCTCATAGCGATATTCTCATCAAGGCGTCGCCTGGCGTCTTATATCGAAGGAAAGGTGGTAATCGGATAATGGGCAGGAAAGGCAGGAATAACGATGTATATGGAGTTATCGGAGTAGGCCGCTTCGGACTGGCTGTGGCTCAGACGCTTCTTGAGCTGGGGAAGGATGTCATCGCGCTGGATATCAATGCGCAGAGGCTCCGTCCGCTTGAAAGCACGGCTGCTGATGTCCTGGTGATCGAGGAGATCAGCATGGAGGCATTCGAGGATGCCGGGCTCAGGGGCTGCAGATGCATCATCATCGGAGTGGGAAAGGATATCGAGGCAAGCATACTGGCTGCGCTTAATGCGAAGGAGCTTGGCGTAGAGCGGGTAATCTGCAAGGTCATAAACAAGGAACATGCCAAGATCCTTGAGAAGATCGGAGTCGAGGTCATCTTCCCCGAGCTCGAGACGGGAGCGCGCCTTGCCGTGAAGCTTGTCTCCAACCTTACGGAGGATATATTCGCCGTATCGAACAAGTTCTCGATCATCCAGATGCGCGTTCCGCAGTCCTATGATGGCCGCAGCGTGCTTGATGCGAACCTCAGGAAGCGTTTCGGCGTCAATATAATCGCGCTTGTCCACGGCGGCAGCGTCAATGGCCAGATAGGCCCGGATACGGTGATGCATGCCGATGATGACATAGTCATCGCAGGATATAATGACATGCTCGATCGTCTGCAGGAGGAGTTCCAGCGCTGATGGCAACGCCATTATCAGGCACGATAGAATGGCCTTCATATCTATGATATGATGGCCGCAGGAGGCTTTATGAAAGTCGTAATCTTAGGTGCAGGTAGGCGTGGCCTTAGGCTTGCCCGCCATCTCATCGAGGAGAAGAAGGCTGTCGTGTTCCTTGATAGCAATAGCGAGAGGTGCGCGGCCGCAAGTGCGAAGCTGGACTGCCTTGCCATATGTGGCTCGGCAACCGATCTGGACATGCTCAGGGAAGCAGGATGCGAGGATGCGGAGGCTGTCATAGCGGTAACTGACAGCGATGAGACGAACCTTGTCGCGTGCGGCATAGTCTCATCATCGTTTCCGAATGTAGGCATGACGATCGCCGCGATCAGGAGCATCACATATCTAGGCTCTGGCGTTACCGGTGATATCCTGGGGATATCTCATATAGTCAATCCGGAGCAGGAAGCGGCTTCAAGGATCGTGGGAATCATCGAGACGGGGCTCTTCCGTGATTTCGAGTATTTCCCATATGCCCAGTTCATGATGTTCACCAGGAAGGTTACGCGCGGAAGCGATTTCGACGGCAAGAGCCTTGCCGAGATAAGGAAGGATATCCCAGGGCGCTTCGTCGTTACAGGTGTCAGAAGGAGGGGAAAGTCGTTCACTCCATCCGGTGACACGGTGCTGCGAGATGGCGATGAGGTCGCGTTGATAGTAGATGATGATGAGACCAGCGATATCTATGGCAAGCTCACGGAGATCAAGCCCACGCCGATGAGGAAGATCATACTCATAGGCGGAACCCGTATCGCGAAGTTCGTCCTTATGGATATGTCCGATGAGATGAGGCGTAACGTGATGCTTGTTGAGAAGGATCCTGAGGTCTGTGAGCGCTTTGCCCATGATTTCTCAGACGTTATCGTCCTCAATGGCGCGATCTCTGATGAGGGATTCTGGGAAGAGGAGAGGCTTTATGATTCCGATCTTCTTGTCTCTGTCACGGATAACGATGAGCTTAACATCATCGCGGCAAGCTATGGAAAGAGGCTGGGGACGCGGAGGGCCGTTTCCCTTATCAAGACCAACAATAGCTACATAGCGCTGGCTGAGGCGATGGATATCGATGGCGTGATATCCACGACGAATGCTACCGTCGATGCGATAGTCAAGTTCCTTCGCGGAGACAGGATCCAGAGCCTGCATACGCTCTTCGACGGCCAGCTTGAGGTATATGAGTATCTCGTGCCAGAGCAGTTCAGGTATGTGGGCAAGAAGCTCAAGGATATAGATTTCAAGGGCAAGATCACGATTGCCGGCGTCAAGAAGGGAGGGGAATCCGATGAGAACCTCATCCCTGATGGAAACTATCAGATAGAGGCTGGCGATACGCTTCTTATCTCCGCATCACATGCCAACTATGCCTACGTCGAGGGACTGCTGACATGAATATCCGCTCGGTGTTCCGCTTCCTTGCATTCATCATGCTCTTCATAGCGGCCATACTGCTGATTCCTTTGATAATGGCCGTCTATTATGGTGAGGTGGATGCCTTGCTTGCGTTTGCCCAGACCATAGTGATAATGCTCGTGTTCTCAACGCTTGTGATATTCCTCACCCGCAGGCAGCATGAGCTGAAGATAGGAACCAAGGAGGCCATGCTCATAGTCACCCTTACCTGGGTGCTGATGACGGCATTCGGAGCATTGCCGCTGTACCTCGCTGATTCCATGGAGAGCTATGCGCAGTGCTATTTCGAGCTTATGTCCGGCTTCACCACGACAGGAGCTACCGCGATGCCTGATATAGAGATCATCGAGAAGTCGATAATCTTCTGGCGTGGCATGACGAACTGGCTTGGAGGCATGGGTGTCGTCGTCCTCTTCGTCGCAGTCCTGCCGAGCTTCGGAGTGCGTTCCACCGCCTTGGTGAATGCCGAGAGCGTGGGGCCTACGAAATCCAAGCTCACGTCAGCTACGCGTCATACGGCAATGGCTCTCTGGGGTATCTACATAGGCATATCATTGCTACAGGTCGTGCTTCTCCTCTTCGGAGGCCTGGATCTGTATAATTCGTTCAGCGTCATGTTCGGCACGATGGGTGCGGCCGGATTCGCGCCTCTGAATGCCTCGATCGGCGGTTATCATAGTCCGTATGTGGAGTGGGTGTGCATCATCTTCATGTTCCTGGCCGGGGCCAACTTCTCACTGTATTTCTTCCTCCTGAAGGGACACGTGAGGAAGGTTCTGCGTGACGGAGAGCTTAGGCTTTACTTCTCCATTACCGCCATCTTCTCGCTGGCAGCGGCTATCCAGCTCTTCGCCAGAGGGCTTTATCCGACCTTCTCGGAGTCGTTCAGGCAGGCTGCGTTCCATATCGTCTCGATAATAACGACGACAGGATTCAGCGCCGATGACTATAATGTTTGGCCGATGTTCTCGCAGATGCTCATCCTCATAGTATCATTCATCGGAGGATGCGCGGGCTCTGCCGGAGGCGGCCCTAAGGTCGTCAGGATCGGGGTTGCGCTCCGCATGGGCTACAATGCGGCGATGAGGCGCATACATCCTAACGCGGTATGCCCGATAAAGCTTGGCGATGACTACTATGATAAGGAGACTGCGCTTTCGATCGGCGGCTTTATCGGATGCTATCTCACGACGTTCTTCGTCGGCTGTGCCATAATCTCACTTTGCGATCAGAGCTTCCTGGTGACGTTCACATCCGTGATACTCTGCCTGGGAAACATCGGTATCGGTCTGGGAGGGATAGGAATAACATCCACCTTCGCGATATACCCGGATTGGGCGCTGTGGGTCTTCTCATTCCTGATGCTCGTAGGACGTCTGGAGCTTTTCACGGTCTATACGATATTCACAAGATCTTTCTGGAAGAGATAAGGAAGTCCGGAGCCCCGCACACGGGGCTCCATCTGTTATCTGCGTTCTCCAAGGTATGCCTTTATTATCTCCTCATCCGCAAGAAGGTCACGGCCTCTGCCTTCCTTGATGATCTTTCCGTTCTCAAGGACATAGGCATGATCGCTGATGCTCAGGGACTGCTTCGCGTTCTGTTCCACAAGCAGGATGGAGGTTCCTTCCTCCTTTATCCTCTCTATCGTCTCGAAGACCGTTGCCACGATGATCGGCGCAAGACCGAGCGATGGCTCATCAAGCATCAGCAGCCTGGGCCGTCCCATGAGGCCGCGGCTGATCGCCAGCATCTGCTGCTCTCCTCCTGAGAGCGTGCCCGCATCCTGCCTGCGCCGCTCTCCCAGGATCGGGAATAGGGCATATTGCTGTTCAAGCAGCTCCTGCAGCTCGGAGTCCTTCCTGATGTATGCCCCAAGCCTGAGGTTATCCTCTACCGAGAGGCCGGCGAATATCTTTCTTCCTTCCGGTACCTGTATTATGCCTTTCCTGACGATCCGGTTGCTTCGGGAAGGAAGGTCCTCGCCGCTGAATGTTATCGAGCCGGATTTCCTGACCACGCCGCTTATGGCATTGATTATCGTTGTCTTGCCGGCCCCATTCGATCCGATTATCGCTGTTATGCAGCCTTCATGCACATCCATGTCGATAGATCTGACGGCTTCGACAGGGCCATATGATACGGAAAGATTCCTTATTTCCAGCAGTGCCATCAGATATTCTCCTCCCCTAGGTATGCCGCAAGGACTGCATCATCTTCCTGTATCTCTGCAGGCGTGCCCTTTGCGATGGTCCGGCCGAAATTCTGCACATACAGGAATTCACAGAGATTCATTATGAGATCCATCCTGTGTTCTATCACCAATAGCGCGATGCCCTCGAACTTGCTCTTTATCTCCTTAAGGAAATCCACGAGCTGCAGCACCTCTTCCGGGTTGAGGCCGGCTGCCGGCTCATCCAGCATCAGCAGCTTAGGCTCGGATACGAGCGCCCTTGCTATCTCTACGCGCCTCTGCAGGCCATAGGGGAGGGCTGTCGCGCTGCTATCTGCATATTTCGCCAGATCAAGCAGCTCAAGAGTCTGCATTGCCTTTTCTGCGACAGCCTTTTCCATCCTGTTCCTCCGCGGGAGATGGAATACCGCCTCTGCCATCGTGTATTCTCCCTTGTAGTCCAGCGGTACCTTCACGTTATCCAGGACCGTGAGCCCTGAGAACAGCCTTATATTCTGGAATGTCCTCGAGAGTCCTCTTCTGGCCATTCCCACCTGATCGACATGATCTACGCTTTCGCCATTGAATGCCAGGGTTCCCGCAGTCTGGATATAGATGCGTGAGAACACGTTGAATATGGTGGTCTTGCCGGCACCGTTCGGTCCGATGATTCCGACGGTCTCTCCCTTACCGATCACCGCATTGAAATCATCAACGGCCTTCACGCCGCCGAAATCCATTGATATGCCGGAGCAAGATAGGATTGCATCAGTCATCCTGGCCTCCTTCTGCCTTCTTCCTGCCTAGGAGGCGGGATACCCACCTTCGTACAGTCGTTATGCTGAATTCCTTTTCGCCGAGTATCCCATTGGGCCTGAAGTTGATTACCAGGAGTATCAGGACGCAGTAGAATGCTGTCCTGTATACCTGGAGGCTCTGCCCGAAGAGCTCAAGGGAACGGAACATCTCTGGGAGCAGCTTCAGCAGGAATGCGCTCAGCACGGCTCCCGTAAGCGAGTTCGTGCCTCCGAAGAAGAGGAATATCTGCATCTCCGCTGACAGGTTCCAGGAGAAGCCGTCTGGCGTGATTACCCTGTTCTTCAGCCCATACAGTATGCCTGCAAGCCCCGATATGCATGAGGCGATTATGAATACCTTGATCTTGAGCCTGTATGTATCGATGCCGAAGCTCTTTGCCGCGGTCTCATCGGTCTTGAGCGCGATGCACATCCTTCCGAAGCGGGAGCGCTTGAGGGCCCATGCGAAATAGACTACGAATGCCGTGATGGCAAGGATCAGCCAGAAGATATGCTCTACCTTCGGAATCCTTGAGTATCCGATGGAGCCGTTCGTGTACTTCTCGCACATGACCACGATCGCGGATATCATCTCTCCGAAGCCCATCGTTATGAGCGCGAAGTAATCCTTGCGCAGCTTCAGCGTCGGAATGGCTATTATGAAGGCACATAGCGCGCTTATCCCCAGGCCCACGATCGCTGTAAGTATTATCGGGAGATCGAGCGACCTTGCAAGAATGAACGTGAAATAGGCACTGATCGCCATGAATGATGCCTGCCCGAGGCTGAACATCCCTGCAAGGCTTGTGATGATGAATACACCCATCACCTGGATGACCGATATGCAGCTGTTCATTATCAAGCCGAGCTGATAACTGTTCATATCTGCCTCCTCATACCTTTTCCTTCGCGAACTGACCGGCTATTCCCTGAGGTCTTATGAAGAGGAAAAGCAACATCAGCACGAATGTCATCACAGGTGTCGACAATGCTCCGAACCCGAATGTCCAGAACATCTCTATCACTCCGAGTATGAAGGCGGCGGCAATCGCGCCTCCAAGGCTGCCGAGTCCTCCGATCAGCGAGGCTATGAAGCCTTTGACCATCATCGTCTGCCCCAGGTCTGGGTAGACGCCGTACTTGCAGCCAAGCAGTACTCCCGATACTCCCGCAAGGAATCCCGCGATCGAGAAGATAAGCACTATGATCGCCCCTGAGTCTATGCCCATGAGCTTGCTTGTATCGGGGTTTATGGCAACGGCCCGCACCGCGAGGCCGATCTTTGTCTTGTTTATGAGAAGCATCAGCGCTGCCAGGATCACTACAGATACCGCGAGTATCATCATGTCCATCCTGGATACCTTCAGCGACCCGAGATCGAAAGTCGTGCTTGAGAAGAGCATCGGGTAGGCTAGGGCATTCTTGCTGAAGAATATGTTAAGAAGCGATGTTATGAGTATAGATATCGTAAGCGAGGCCAGGAAGTAATAGATGCTTGGGCTTCTGTGCCTCCTTATGCTTCTATATGCGATGGCATCCAGGAACAGCGCGAAAAGGACGCCTGCTGCAGATGTTACTGCTATCGTGACGATTATGGGTGGCGGTGATTCAAATGAGGCCTGGAAGAAATAGCCTATGAAGGCACATGCGCTTATCATGCCTCCATGGGCGAAGTTGCTGAACTTCAAGACGCTGAATACTATGGCGAAACCGACTGCGATCAGCGCATAGACGGCTCCAAGGCTTATTCCGTTTATCAATAGCTGCAATAACATAATACAGAATCTTTATGACTTACTCATGCAACGCCGAGACTCGTTTATCAATAGCTGCAATAACATAATACAGAATCCTATCATCTGCTGGCGGCGGAATCCCGCCGCCAGCTCCTGTGTCAATCTACCTTCTCGTAGCCTACGATGATCATTTCTCCGTTCTCATCGTATGTCGCGATGTACATACCCATGGTATCGGTCCTGTGCTGCTCGTTGATCGTCAGCGTGATGCCGCCTGAGAGCTCAAGATCCGTCGTCTGGCTGATGAGCTCAGCCACCTCGGCGCCATTGGTTGGATCCTCTGCCTTCTTCATTGCCTCTGCGAGGACCATGACTGCATCCCAGCCGAATCCGACGTTGACCTGAGGGGATGTCGTACCGGTCTCTTCCATGTGCTTCGTGACCAGCTCGTTTATATTTCCCACATCGGGATTGAGCATATCGTAGTTCTGCAGGAAGTATACGTCATAGACATCGTTCTTCACCTGGTCTGCGAACGGTGGAGCCATCGTGTTCGCTCCTACTATGGTGCCTGTGTATCCTGCATCACGCAGCGCATCATATGCGATAAGCATCTGGGCAAGATAATCGCCGAGGAATACGCAGTCTGCACCGCTTGCGACGATCTTGAGCGCCTGGGCGCTATAATCCTTATCGCTCCATCCAAAGGTCTCAGATGCGACAAGCTCGCATCCTCTTTCCTGCACATATGCCACGAATGGATCGACCTGGGCCTTCGCGAAGGCATTGCTGGGATTATAAAGCACGGCGAACCTGCTCTTGCCAAGTTCCCTTATCGCATATTCTGCAAGATCCTCTGCCTGCTGTGAGCATGAAGGCTCGCAGAGGAACATGAATGGATATGTCTCTCCCGTATCGGGATTCGTCGTGCATACCTCATCCATGAAGTGGCCGACGATAGGTATCTCATCCTCTGCTGACAGCTCTACCCATGCTGACGCGGGGTTGGAGAGCGCTGGCCCGATAATAGCGCAGACTCCGATCTCTCCGACAAGCCTGTTATAGCAGTTCAGGCCTTCGGTTATGTCGTTCTTGCAGTCTTCCGTGTAGATTTCGAGCATGCGGCCATTGATTCCGCCATTCTCGTTGATCACCTTCACTGCATACTCTGCGCCCCATGCGTTTGGCTGTCCTGCATTCGATGCGGATCCGCTCAGATCCTGGATGCTTCCGATCTTGATCGGTGCGTTCGGGTCGGATTCCTCGGCAGATCCTCCTGCGAAGAGCGCAAGGGAGATTGCCATCATGGCAATGACCATTGTAAGGACTCTTTTCATACTAACCTCCATATTCTCCTTTTTCCCAGGCTAGGCCTGGTTCCTCCATTTATCGATATTCTCGATTATGAATCGATCATCCACAAGCTCCGGATAGCTTTCTGTTACCCTTGTGATTTCCTCTGCCTGCCCCGGCGATAGCGTTTCTTCGGGATCAAGGCACAGGTTCGTGCTCATGAGCCCTTGTCGCCTGAGTACCTCGTTTATGCCGGGGATGCAGCCTGCAAATCCATTCTTCGGGTCGAATACCGCTGCATTCATGTCGGTTATCTTCGGCCCCAGCGCGAGCAGCTGTCCATAATCTCCGGTCCTACGGGCTTCCTTTACCATCCTTAGCAGGGAGACAGCTTTCTCCGTCCATACGCAGAAATGGCCCAGGAGTCCCCCCTCGAATACCTTTTCGTATGGCTTCCCGTCTATCATGAATGAGTATTCGGAGAGGAAATCGCTGATTATATTGTCATCATTGCCTGTATACATGGTCACATCATCGCGTCTGGGACTATTCGCCACGGCTCTCATGACATCGAATGTCGTATAGCGGTTGAAGCTGGCGCATTTTATTCCTATCACGCCATCGATGGAGGCAATCCGTGACCAGTAGCCATAGGAGAATACGCGGCCTCCTACTGCACTCTGGAGATAGAAGCCTATAACTGGCATCACCGCAGCTACTTCCTCCGTACGATTGATCAGGTATTCCTCGCTGCGGTCATTCAGCCCGCCTGGGCTAAGAAGCACCGCATCGTAACCGTTGGCCTTCGCGATGCCTGCTTCCATGACCGCCTGCTGGATATCACCGCAGGCACCGCATATCTTCATGACAGTGCGTCCAGTCCTATCCTCATATCGATCTATCTCCTGGCTTACCAGTGATATCACCGGTTCGAACAGGCCGCAGTCCCTGATTGCGAACTGGGTGCTGTGGACCGCTGTCGCTATTCCTCCTGATCCTGCCGCAAGATAGTAGCGCATCAGCAGCCTCATAGAATCCTCGTCCAGCTTCCTGTCCTCATCCAGCGCAAGCGGGGTAGCGGGGATGACGAGTCCCTCATGGAACAGTTCAAGGGCTTTCCTATGGTCGTGCATCAATAGACTCCTTTCTTTTCCTCAAAATGGGTCGGCTTATTGATATATCTGCCGCCATCCTTGATCCATTGGGCCTGGTATTCTATCATCGTCTCAAGCGATACCGATGGATAGCCTAGCATCGAGATCGCCTTGCAGGAATTCTCAAGATATGCCGCCTCTCCCGGCGTGCCCGTGAATGACGGTGCCTTGCCTAGCAGCTCGCCGAGTCTCTCAGCCACATATCTGACTCCTGCGATCTCGGGGCCGGTGATGTTGATCGTCGCTGCAGGCGATGTCGCATGCAGTAGGCATCGCAGCGCAGATTCATTCGCATCTCCCTGCCAGATGCAGTTGAAGCAGGCGTTGCCCAGATTTATCGGTTCTTCATTGACGACCTTCTGCGCTATGTCGCTTATGACTCCATATTCAAGCGCGATGGCGTAACTGAGGCGGAATATAAGCACCTTGGTGCCGTAGATCCTTGAGTAGTACTCGAAGATCCTTTCCCTGGCTATGCATGACTGGGTGTATTCTCCTATAGGGAACGGCCTGTCTGTCTCACGGCTTCCTCCGGATGATGGAGGAACCTGCGCATAGATGTTCCCCGATGAGAATACGACGAATGTCGCACCTTTGAAGCGTTCAAGCACCAGGGTGGGCACTACTGCGTTCATTCCCCAGGTGAGGGCCTCTGATCCATCGGTTCCGAATTTGCGGCCTACCATGAATATTATGTTCCTGACATCCGGAAGGGCCGCTATGTCTGCGCTGCTTTGAAGGTCAGCCCTGATGACTATCACTCCGTTTTCCTCAAGTTCCTTCCGTGTCTTCTCATCGGAGAAGCGGGAGACCGCGAATACCTTCTTGTCCTGCTTTCCTTCCTTGACGGCCCTGGCCGCAAGGATGCTCATCGTCGGTCCCATCTTCCCTCCCGCGCCTAATATCATTATGTCTCCGTCCAGCCTTGACAGATCATCGATAAGGCGCTTCGATGGCGTCGTGAGCAGATCATGCAGCTTTTCCTCTGACCACATAGCTTCCTCCTTTATCTTCCAGACAGGTACCGTAGGTATTCCTGCCGTGTCATAAGCGGTCTTGATTCCTTTATTATCCTCCTGGCCTTGGCTCCATCATTAGAGAGCAGGGCGTATGCCAGCGATGATAGCAGCTGCCCTCCAAGGAGGCATGAGGATAGTACATCCACAGGATGGAAGCCTGGGCTGTGGAGCGAGCCGATGAATCCTCCCATGGTCGGTTGTATCACAGGCATCAGGCATGATAGGTCTCCGACGTCAGATGATCCGACGCTGTCGACTCCATAGCCTATTGCTCCTGCAGGGAGGATGGCGCTGGCAACGCTTGCCATTTCCTCTGTCATGAGGGGATCCTGCCTGAGCGGAAGGTATCCGGGAATCGTCCTTACGGCAGCAGCCGTATCCATCATCATCGCAGCGGCCTTTGCGCATCGATCCACGATGGAGCAACCGTATCTGATGGCCTCCGCCGAGGCTCCCCGGACATAGGTCTCTATCCTTACATCATCTGGTACCGAATTGACGACATCCCCGCCTTTGGTGACTATCGGATGGATCCTGATCCTGTCAGAATCCCTGAATGTCTCACGGTTCGCGTTGATGCCGGAGAGGAATAGGGTGGCGGCCTGCAGCGCGTTCCTTCCGTTCCATGGTTCTGAGCCATGCGCGGCCCTGCCTGTGAAGGCTATGTCCTTTGCCGTGAAGCCGAGGTTCGTTCCGCCAAGGAAGAGCTTGTATTCAGGGGTATCTGGATGGGCATGCAGCATCATCGCCATGTCGATGTCATCGAATACGCCGAGGCGGATGAGTTCCTGCTTTCCTGCAAGGTGTTCGATCCTGCCTTCCTTCCTCAGCCTTTCCCTTTCCTCGATCTCGAGGAATTCCTCGGCGGGACAGGCTATCAGCACGACATTCCCTGACAGATCCTCGCGCCTTCCGAGCAGATCGATCGCCGCCGCGAATACCTGCGCGCTCTGTATGAAATGGCCGCATGCATGCATGACTCCCTTGCTGTTCGCCACAGCATCAAGCTCGCAGAGCAGGGCTACATTGGGCCCTGGATGTCCTCCCTTTATCTCTGCCCTCAGCCCGGTTATGGCATATGGCCCCTTGACATCCAGCCCTATCGACTGCCATGCCCTGCGTACTGCATCAGAGCTTTTCCTTTCCTTGAATCCAAGCTCAGGGCACCCGTTAAGGACCGTCGCCAGATCCATCACGGCCTGTCTTTCATCTTGCTTAAGGAATCCTTCCGCCTTCATGCTCAGCCTCTTGCATCCATATAGGCCAGCAGCATATCAGTTACTGATCGTATCCTTCTATCCACAGCATCCTCTGCCATGAGGTCCTCCCTGACGATCTGGCTCAGCGTGTCGCTGTTTGAGAAATAATTGAAGCTTGTCCCTATCAGCGTGATCATGAGCTGCTTAGGATCAATGCTATCCAGTACCTTGTGATCCTTGCAGGCATCCTCATATATCCTCTCCAGGGCAGAAAGTATAGGATTCTTGGTGGTATATACCTTTCCCTCGATGAAGTACTCTGCATGATTCAGGTTTTCCCACATGACCATTCGCACATAGGTAGGATTCTGCTGCAGGAAGCGGTAATAGAGTTTAACGAACTGCCTCAGCTTCTCCCTGTAATCGGAGGAATCATCGGCTATGATTTCCTGCTCAACCTTCATTAGCCTGTCGTAGACATCGAAGAGTACGGTCTTATAGAGCTCTTTCTTGCTGCCGAAATATGCATATATGAGAGATTTGTTCACGGAGGCATTTCGTGCAATCTCATCGATCCGTGCTCCGAAGAAGCCTTTTTCAGAGAATTCCCTCTCAGCTTCCCGGAGTATCTGGCTCTTTGTCGCGTCGGATTTCGAAGCCATGGTGCCTCCATTTCTAACTAAACGGTTAGTTAGATATGATTATAAGCCGGCCGTACGATTTGTAAATGAAATAATGACAGGCCTGGCTGTATTGCCGGGCCTGCTGCATCGGGGGCTCATTCCCGTTCGAAGAATGCCTTGAACAAGGCCTTGAGCGCCTTTGGATCCCGGGCTCCGGCACTTTCGTACGGGGAGTGCATCGCAAGCTGTGCCATGCCTACGTCAGCTGTCTCGATGCTTATTCCCTGCATCGATAGGTTGCCTAGCGTGGAACCACCGGGAATGTCCGAGTTGTTCGCAAAAGCCTGATAGGGGATTCCGTTATCATCCATCAAGGCCCGCACGAGGCTGCCGCTTTTCCCGTCTGTCGCGTACTTGCCGTTTCCAGAATACTTCAGCAGGACGCCTCCATTCAGCCTTGGCTTCGATGTCACGTCGGCCTTCTCCGCATAGTTGGGATGCACGGCATGGCCATTGTCCGCGCTGAGCATGCATGATGATGCTGCGGCCATCAGATGCTCCTCCTCATCCATCTTCAGGGATAGTGTTATCCTTCTGAGGGTGGAGGCTAGGAAGTCAGAAAGGGCTCCTTCCCTGGTTGAGCTTCCTATCTCCTCGTTGTCGAAGAGCGCAGCTACCTGGATGCTGCTGCCTCTTCCTGATTCGCAGAGCGCGCTGATGGCTGAGAACGCGCATCCCAGATCGTCTATGCGTGGTGCGGAGAAGAACTCCTCATCCTTGCCCCAGGCCGTACCCTTCATCCTGCAATATACGATCAGATCGCTGTCTATGACAGCCTCCTCATCCACGGACAGGGTATCTGCCATGAGCTTTCTCAGCCCGCCTTTCCCAAGGCTTTCGGAGAAGATCGGCTGCAGCTCCTTCTGCACGCTCCTCAGCCCTTCCTCATTGGCCTTGCGGTCCATGTGTATCGCGAGGCTGGGTATCATCAGCAGGTCCCGCCTTATATCGATAAGATGGGATCTGATCTCATTTCCGTCCCTGACGAAGACCCTGCCTGCAATCGACAGCGGCCTGTCGAACCAGGGCTTGGCAAGCATCCCTCCGTATATCTCGGCATTGAGGGTGGTATACAGGCCCGACGAGGTGTTCTCTGGCTCCGGCTTGATACGAAGCACAGGGCTGTCCGTATGCGCCGCGACGATAGAGAACGCCGATGCTTCCTCCGGTATCCTGAATGCGATAAGCGCGCTTCCGTTCCTCTCCACGAAGTATGAGCGGCCTTTATCGAGCCTGAATCTCCTTCTCTCATCGAGTTCCTCGAATCCCGCATCCCTCAGCATGCCCTTGGCATTGTCCACTGCGTGATATGGTGATGGGCTTCTATCTATGAAATCTATAAGCTCTGCTGTCTCTCTTTCCATGCCATGATTGTATTTCCATCACATCTAAGTGTGAAGATGCTATATAATGAGGAAATATCAAGGAGGACTTGATGATGAAGAGAATCATGGCCCTGCTGCTTATCGCGGCAATCGCAGCCAATGCATCATTTGCCTGTACCAGCTGTGCCTGGACTACTGAGAATGGTCTTCATTTCCTTGGACGTACATATGATATGTTCGGAACGCTGGAGGGTAACCGCATAACCGTAATAAAGGCTGGGTATGGCCTGCAGCTATCTCCGAGCGGGAATGGCGAGACGGTAACGCTTGAGAAGGACCTGATCGGAAATGCGCTCCTGGGCTCAACCTCTCCGATAATGACCGATGGGATAAATGAGGATGGCCTGATGGGGTGCCTGCTCAACTTCCCTGATTACGGCTATTTCGACACGCAGAAGGGGAACGGGAACCTTGACGTGCATCCTGCGTTCTTCATCCCGTATATGCTTGGGACATGCTCCTCTGTCGAGGATGTGGCTGCTGCCGTGGAGCATATAAACCTTACCGGCGAGCTGATATTCGGAGAGACAATGTCCGTGCATTATATCTTCTCTGACCGTACCGGTGAGACCATCATCGTGGAGCCTGACAAGGATGGCATAACCGTGCATCGTGATACTATCGGGGTCATGGCCAATGCCCCTGGATATGATTGGCAGGAGACGAATCTCAGGAACTATACCACTATAACGAACGTGCATCCTGAGCCGAGGGATATCTCAGGAAAGACCTTCTCCTCATTCGGCCATGGGACAGGAGGCAGCTTCGGGCTTCCTGGCGGCTATGCCTCTCCTGCACGCTTCGTGAGGATGGCGTTCATGAAGACGTTCGCTCCGAAGGGGACCGATGAGATCGACGGTGTCAGGAGGATGTTCCATAACTTCTCCGTGGTCTATGTTCCTGAGGGCCTGCTGAGGCAGAGCGCGGATGCTGATGCCTATGAGCAGACGCTTTGCACGACCGTGATGTGTTCAGAGAGCCTGACGTATTATTTCTCTCCCGTTACGGATAGACGGATCTCCTCATACAACCTTGACAATGCGATCTCGGCGCTTGGCGATGAGCTGATCGGCTACTATGGGATACCTTCAGAAGAAGATATAAACGCCGTGATTTGATGAAAGTTACGTTTATGCTGTTGCGGAAACTTCACAGAAAGAGGTTTTCGGGGTATAAATAACACTAAATGGGGTGAAAACCATTTGCCAAAGAGGACTCCTCGCTGATAAAGTGAAGAATGCGGCCTTTGCGGCCGAATAGACACATGGAGGAATTAAATGAAAAAAGCAATCGTTCTGCTTCTTGTTCTTGCAGCAATGATGGTTCCTGTCTTTGCTCAGGGTGGCTCTGAGACAACGACGCTTACTCTCTCTGAGGTTCATGCAGAGGGATATCCTACGACGCTCGCTGACTATGAGTTCGCTCGCCTTGTCGAGGAAAGGACCGAGGGAAGGATCAAGGTCGAGGTATTCTCCGGCGGTACTCTCTATGGCGAGGAGACCGGTGCTATCGAGGCACTTCAGATTGGCGATATCGCATTCGCGCGTGTCTCCGCATCTCCTGTCGCTTCCTATGTTCCTGCTCTCAACGTGATCCAGCTTCCTTATCTCTACAGGGATGGCGATCACATGTGGCAGGTCCTGAATGGACCTATCGGACAGGATATGCTTGCTGAGATCCAGTCTTCCGGTTCAGGACTCGTTGGCCTTGCATACTATGATGCAGGTTCCAGGAACTTCTACACCAAGACCCCTGTCAAGTCCGTCGAGGATATGCAGGGCCTTAAGATCAGGCTCCAGAACAATGCGATGATGGTTGAGATGGTTCAGCTTCTTGGCGGTAATGGCGTTACCGGTATCGGTCCTAACGATGTCTATTCCGCTATCCAGCAGGGCGTTATCGATGGCGCAGAGAACAACTGGCCTACATACGAGTCCATGGGCGACTATCAGGTAGCTCCTTACTTCGTCCTTGATGGCCACACCAGGGTTCCTGAGATCCTCCTTGCTTCCGAGGCTGTTCTTGAGACCCTTGATCCGGCTGATGTCGAGATCATCAAGGAGTGCGCAAAGGAGACTCAGGCATACGAGATCGAGCAGTGGGCTCTCCGCGAGCAGTCATCTGAGGAGAAGGTCGTTGCTGAGGGCGTGCAGGTTACCGAGCTGACACCTGAGCAGATCGCGGAGTTCCAGGCTAGGATGACCCCGATCTACGAGGAGTATGGCGCTGGATATGAGGATCTCATTCAGGAGATCATCAACACAGGTCTCTAAGATCTGTCTACTGGTTAATCCCAAGGGGAGCCTGGGCTCCCCTTGTTAGTTTTTACGGAGGATTGGATGGCTTCTGGATTCAGTTTCAAGGAATGGGCTGTAAAGAACAAGCTCGTTATCGACAAGAAGGCTTATCCTAATGGCGTACCTTTCAAGGCTTATATTATCCTTGTAAATCATTGGTGCCATAGGGTTATCCTTACGCTTGCACAGATAGCTCTCGTTATCATGCTGTGCACGGTCTTCATGAACGTGGTACTTCGTTTCTGCTTCAACTCGGGTATCACATGGGCAGAGGAGATACCTAGGCTTCTTGTCATGCTCTTCACGTTCCTTGCGTGTTCTATCGGTGTCAGGGATCATATGCATATCTCTGTCGATATCATCTACAACAGGTTCCCGAAGGGGGGAAAGATGAGGAAGTTCATGAACTTCCTTGCGGACTTCGCGACATTCATCTGCGGTCTGCTTATCCTTATCTATGGAATCATATTCATTGCTAGGCTCCGCCCTGGCATCCTTCCGATGACCGGCTGGCCGACCTGGCTTCAGTATATCCCGGCTCCTATCGCCGGCTTCGTCATGACCTTCGATTCGCTTCTCTTCCTGCTGCACATCCTTGATCCGGATGATCTCCTGTACAGCGAGAAGGAAGTCGATTATGCAGAGCTCATAAAGCAGCAGCAGGCTGAGCTCGCAGCACAGAAAGGAGGAAACAACTAATGAACGCAATCGCAGCTATTGTCCTCATTGGAGGGTTCTTCCTTCTGATGGCTTTCAAGATTCCGGTGACGTTCTCGATGCTTCTCGCATCGTTCGCATCCATCCTCTTCGTTCCGGGCACTAACCCGACGACGATGATCAGGATGATGCTTGATGGCGTCAATAACTTCACGATGCTTGCCATCCCGTTCTTCATCGTAATGGGTGAGATAATGGCAGCTGGGCAGATTTCCGATAAGATCGTTGATCTCGCGAATCTCGCAGTAGGCCGCTTCCGCGGTGGACTCGCATACGTGAACTGCCTTGATTCGATGTTCTTCGGTGGTATCTCTGGTTCTGCTGTCGCTGACGTCTCATCCCTTGGCTCTGTCGTTATCCCGATGATGGAGAAGCAGGGGTATAACAGGGAGTTCGTCGTAGGCCTTACAGTAACGACTGCCTGTCAGGGTGTTCTTATCCCGCCATCGCACAACATGGTTATCTATGCGCTTGCCGCTGGTGGCGGTGTCTCCATCGGACAGCTCTTCTATGCAGGATTCGCTCCTGGAATCGGTCTTGGGCTTCTATTCATGTTCGCATGTTATGTCCTTGGTAAGAAGTACAACTTCCCGAAGGGCGAGAAGATGTTCAAGGATGAGAAGGTCAGGTGGATCGGCATGGAGAACGGAAAGCTCAAGTTCGGTCCATGCATGGCTGTCGTCGGAAAGGCTATCCTGCCGATGTTCACGCTCATCATCATCCTCGTCGGAACCGGTGCCGGTATCTTCACCGCGACCGAGAGCTCTGCCGTGGCGTGCTTCTACACCTTCATCCTGACGTACTTCATCTTCCGCACTGATAAGATCAGGAACTTCGGCAACGTCCTCAAGAACTCCCTTAAGACGCTCGCTGTCGTCCTTACGCTCATCGGAACGGCTAAGGCCTTTGCCTATATGATGACCCGTCTCAGGATTCCTGAGGCCATCACGAACGGACTCATCGGATTCTCTGATAATCCGTATGTGCTGCTTCTGATCATCAACGTGCTGCTTCTAGTCCTGGGATGCTTCATGGATATGGCTCCGCTTATCATGATCATGACGCCTATCCTGCTACCTGTTGTCCAGAAGTTCGGAATGAGTACAGTCCATTTCGGTATCGTCCTTATCTTCAACCTCGCCATCGGACTCTGCACCCCTCCTGTAGGTTCTGCTCTCTTCGTCGGATGCGCGGTCGGAAAGACGACGCTGGAGAACACTGCGAAGAAGATGATTCCTCTCTTCCTCTGCATGCTCCTTGGACTTATTCTTGTCACGTATATTCCGTACATGGCGAAGATTCCTCTATTCGGATACTGATATTTCCGATTGAGGCAATGACAGGGTGGATCTCCACCCTGTTTTTTTATCGCTGTTGCGGCTATGATATCCAAAGGAGGCTTTGTGATGCTTAGGGTTGGAATCGTTGGTTGTGGAAATATAGCAAAGACGCTTGCAGATACGATGGCTGCGATGCCTGAGGAGATACGTATCGAGGCTGTAGCCAGCCGTACTCAGGAGAAGGCGGATGAGTTTGCCTCGCATTATGGTGCTAAGGCCTATGGAAGCTATGAGGCGCTGTATGAGGATGAGAATGTCGATCTTGTCTATGTGGCTGTTCCTCATAGCCATCATCATCAGGTGATGATGGATGCACTTTCCCATGGTAAGCATATCCTTTGTGAGAAGGCGTTTACGGTTAATGAGAAGGAGGCGAGGGAAGTCTTGGCGCTTGCCAAGGAGAAGGGGCTCTATGTGGGAGAGGCCATCTGGACCCGCTACATGCCTTCTCGCTATATGATCGACTCGATTATCAAGGAAGGCAAGATCGGCCGGGTGACGAGCATGTGCGCAAGCCTCGGCTATAAGATAAGCCAGAAGCCAAGGATCGCGGATCCCCGCCTTGCCGGAGGAGCATTGCTGGATATCTGCATATACCCGCTGACATTCGTCCTGATGGCTGCCGGTGACGCCACCCTCTCAGGCATGGCCGGCCTCTGCAAGAAGAGCGAGGATGGGGTCGATCTGTCGGATACGATCTCTCTCTCGTTCAATAACGGCGTGACTGCGTCTGTCTATTCCGATACCGAGGCCGTAACTTCCAGGAACGGATGGATATATGGAACAGAAGGTTCGATAGAGGTTTATAACGTTAATAATCCTGAGCGTATCTGCATCTATTCGGCGGACAGGACTCCTGTACTCAGGGAGACTATTGAGATAAATCATGAGATCAATGGCTATGAATATGAGCTGAGGGCTGCCAAGGATGCGATTGAGCATGGGAGGACGGAGCCGGATGCCATGCCCTGGAGCGAGACTCTTCGTGTCATGAGGCTCATGGATACATTCAGAAGGGTGTGGGGCATAAAGCTTGCCAGTGAGCTCGATGGCTGATCTTGGTATATTCTATTTCTTTTGGTATAAAGAGATAGAAAAATACTAAGAATTATTTTAAAATCTGTTGACACATTAGCGCGTTTCCTGCATAATCTTCAATGCTTGTGGGAGTAGCGAAGCTGGTTATCGCGCTGGCCTGTCACGCCGGAGATCGCGGGTTCGAGCCCCGTCTCTCACGTCACTGAATAAGTCCTTACGCTGTAAGGACTTATTTCATTTTCTAGGGTCGGTTTTCTGGGTTACCCAAACCAAATCCAGACCAAATCCGAACCAATTGAGAGACGGTTTTCCGCTTTTCGCAACACCTTTTCCGCATTTTGTCACTATCTCATGGAATCCCAATGTACTAAAACCTTTATAGGAGATGACCATGCGATACAGGAGAAAGTACACCTTATACTCTGTAAAGTACCCTAACGGGACGAAGATTTGGTATTTCCGAATTTACCTTCCAGATGGTACCAGAAGATCTAAAAGCACAGGATGCAAATCGAAAGAAAAAGCAAGAATGTATGTTGATCAACTGCTTGATGATGAGGCATTGATCAGGAAAGTATTTGAGAGTGATTTGATTATAGCGGTTGACAGCACAAATTCGCTCATCCAATCATCAATTCCGACTGCACCAACCAACGGTATGACTTTCGAGGAATTTGCTTCCCCTTGGTGGCATTGGGATACTTGTCCTTATGTCCTTGCCAGAAGATCTGCTGGAACCGAGAAACATCCAGGAATCAAGCAAAGCTATGTGAAGAGCAGCGAGATGTGGACTCGCAGATATCTGATCCCTTACTTCGGAAAATACAAGCTCCAGGATATCAGCGTAGATATGGTCAATAGTTTCTGGCAGGTGCTGAAAGACAAGCATGACCTTTCTCCGAAGTCAATCAACAATATCAGATCCGTTTTCATCATCATGATGAAGGAAGCGGTCTCCAAAGGCCTCATAGAAAGGAATCCCGTAGAAATGACAATCGCAAGAACAGTTGACAAGAAGAAACAGGAACTTCTCACAGATGAAGAGTGTGCAAGGCTTTTTGATGCTGAAAGGATCCAGTATCTGTGGAACGACAGAATTGTCTATTATGTCTACAGCCTTGTAGCAGGGTTGACAGGCTTGAGAGCAGGAGAGCTGCTTGCCCTGACAATCAACGAAGTTCAACGCAACAAGATCATCGTGAAGAGAAGCTACAACGAATCTTACGGAATGAGCACGACAAAGACATCCGAGGAAAGAGTCGTACCAATCACAGATGAGATCTATCGCTATCTCTACGTCGCCTGGCAGAGTCATCCGAATGACGAGAACGACTACATCTTCTCCTTTGATGGAAAGAAGCCGATGAATGAAGGACGAGCAAGAGCTGCTTTCTATAAAGCCATGGACAAGATTGGCATCTCCGAGCCAGAAAGAAAGAGGCGTGGAATCACCTTCCATTCCTGGAGACATAAATTCACAACGGATTGCGTCAAGTCGAACATGCATCCAGAGAAGATCATGGCGCTTACTGGCCATAAGTCAGCCGAGATGCTTCTCCGCTATACCGACCTCAACGCAGAGAAGGATCTTTCCGACCAGATCCAGGAAATCCAGGAAAGCAAGAGCAGGAGGATTATCGGTATGAATGGCTGAAAAAGAGTTTTCCACAGGTAGCAGTGTCCCTACTACTGTAATTTCTATTTTTCTATTGTTCTATTATTCACGCGCGCGCATTATGCGAGGCTCGCTACTCAAAAGGTACGCTGTTTTACTCAAAAGGTACGCCATCATTACTCAAAAGGTACGCTCCTTGCTACTCAAAAGGTACGCTAAAAACTTCTGTTTTCCACAGGCAGAATGTGAATAACTCATGCCTTCATCAACAGAAGATTTTGATTGAATTAAAATAGCGAATATGCTATATTTTAGGAGGAGATAGGTGCTCACAAGAACACTGATCTACAAAGACAGGAAAGGTAGACAGCCCGTCCATGAGTTCATGGAAGAGTTGGCTGCCTCATCGGGAAAGGATGCAAGAATCAATCTCAAGAAGATCGGCTCTTACATCACACTGCTTGATAAGAACGGACTTTCCATTGGAGAACCCTACATCAAGCATCTGAGGGGCGAGATATGGGAACTCAGACCACTGAGGAACAGGATTCTCTTCGCAGCTCTTGTTGAAGGAAAGTTTGTACTGCTTCATGTCTTTCTCAAGAAGACGCAGAAGACACCAGTTGCCGAAATTGAGAAGGCGGAACGAGAGCTGGAAGACTTCAGAAGGAGGTTTGAAGCATGAACGATGAAATCAGGAAATATGGCAGTTCTGTCGGAGATGACATCAACGATGTCTTTGACAAGATTTTCACTAAGGAAGAAAAAGCAGAGATTGATGTCGAAGTACAGCTGATGGAAGAAATGATCAATGCAAGAAAGGAGAAAGGACTCACCCAGAAGGAGCTTGGAAAGCTCTGTGGACTTCCACAGTCATCCATTGCCAGGATTGAGAACGGAACATTCTCCCCTTCGATATCAACAGTCACAAGGGTTCTCTCCGCTCTTGGCAAGAGACTGTACGTCGGGAATATGACATAAAGAGGTGAATACGAATGGGATACTATTGCAAGATTGTACATGAAGATCTATCTGACTATATGGTCGCAACAGCTCCAGTTGGCAACATGATGGAGCTTTATCCAAGAAGCCAAACTGAGGCCTACATTTCATTCACATACAATTACACCAAAATCATCGACAAAGTCCTCGATGGAGGAATTGAAGGCCTTGATGGGAAGAAAGTTGATGATACGATTGATGAAATCAGATCAGCAATAAGCAAGCTTGGGGATGATACCGATCCAGATCACTTCAAGCCTACCGAAGGTAATGCAAAGAGAGCACTACAAGGACTTGTCCTACTTGCGGTACAATGTCCAGGAGGTATTTGGCAGATTCATTGATTTGTGTACAGGGGACAAAATGTCATCGCTATTCAAGTACGAAATCGTAATCCTTGATCCATCCCTTCACCGGTATATCGAAGCCACAGAAGAAACAGAAACCTTCATCCAGGCAGTCTATAACGTCCTCATGAAGGACAAGAAACTCTGTGGTAAGAATCTCAAGTTCTATTGTCGAAAACCGAAATCAGGCGATCTCCAATACATGGCGAGGTATGATGGAACAGGTTCTCATAGTACTGGAGGGGAATCCTACAGCCATATCATCGAGCTTGCAAATGGAAAACGGTATTACCTTACGGATGAACGTTTTGAACTGCTTTAGTAAGCCTGACCATGACAAAAAGCCTGAACTTATGAGAATTTGCAATATTTACAATATTTCAATTTGACAAACGCCTTATTTTGCGTTACCTTAGCAGTGTAAGCAT
>CALXLH010000023.1 GCA_944389145.1 uncultured Spirochaetaceae bacterium | reverse complement strand
AGAATGAACAGACACAAGAAGAAGTAAGCCCTTCTTGCTATCAGAGCCACCGGTGCGAATCGGTGGCTTGTTTCATAAATGGAGGTGATGGTATGAGATTAGCAGATCTTCCTGCGATGCTTATCTTCGAAGGAGATGGAGAGAGGGATGCGGTATTGAGGATAGGGGAGGAGGATGGATTCTCTGTCTATACGTTCACCGTGCGTACGCCACGCCTGATAAGGATGGGTGGCGATGATGATAATTCCGTCCAGCTCTTCCTCTCTGGGCGCTGGGAACGCTTTACTGCGGCAGGCGCGTCCACGCTTGCTGACGCATCTGTCTCTGTGGAGATCCTTGAGAACAGCAACAAGCGCTCGCGCTACAGGCTGAAGGTCGTGATACCTGGCAATGTTCCTGAGGAGATCATGGCGAGGGCCGAGACTCTATCCCTCTGCTAGTCCGGATCCATCACGCCAGGCGGAAGAAGGCGTGAGAGCGCTGCCTCTGCCACCATCAGCCCGAATGCTGCCGTCACGGTGGGGAGAGAGCCAAGGACCATGCGCCTTCTGTCGCTTCCTCCTACGGCTTCCGCCTTATCGTCCCTGCTTGCATCGATGTATTCGAAGCGTACCTTCTCTGGAGAGAAGACCGCATCTATCCCTCGTCCTACGCCTCTCTTCCTGAGTCCTGAGCGCACCTCGCGGGCAAGCGGACAGCCGAACGTGTCCATGAGGTCGGCCCTCCGTATGAGCCCTATGCTGCGCCGGAGGGCAGCGCCCATGCTGCTCACCGTGGGGATGCCTCTCTCGTATGCCGCCTGAAGCAGCGCTGTCTTCGAATCGAGCGTATCGATGCAGTCCAGGAGGATATCCGTATCATCGAGAAGCGAAGAGGCGTTGTCCTCTGATATATATACGTCAAGCGGAACCACGATGCAGCCAGGGTTTATGTCCTTGGCACGCTCCGCGGCGACTTCCACCTTCTTCCTGCCGATGGTGGAATGAAGCGCGATTATCTGCCTGTTTATATTCGATTCCGATACGGCATCCGAGTCGATGATCCTGATCCTTCCGATGCCGCAGCGCGCCATAGCCTCCAAGGCATGGCCTCCGACGGCTCCGATACCTGCGACCGTGACGCTCCTTGCCTTAAGGGCCGCCACGTTCTCTTCTCCGATCAGCCTTGACAATCTCAGGAACTGGTCGCCTGGCATAGCATCTCCCTCATGATTCTCTCGCTCCTTTCCCCTATGTCCTCTCCGGTAAGCTCCGAAAGCCTTTCGTTCCATGCCGAGAGGATCCTTCGCTCCTCAGCTCCAGTCGCCATGTCCGTCTCCGTGACGAATGGCAGCGTCAGAAGCTTCCTGAAGCTCCTCGCTCCCTCTGCGCGCGGAGAGAGCGATATGATCCCTCCTAGCCCTAGGAGGCGTTCCGCCATCTCAGCCGATCCTGTATATCCATGGACGATGAAGCGCCTCACGCCCATCTCGGACAGGATATCATATAAGGACCCGTATTCGCGCACGACGTGGATGATGGCGATCCTGTCATATTCCATGGCCACCTCAAGAGCCTTCCTGAATATGTCTTCCTGCCCCTCCTTGTCCGGAAAGCGCCTGTCGAGGCCTATCTCACCGATATGGCCTCCTTTTCCGGCTGCTTCCCTGAGCGCACGCTCATCGAAGGCTCCGTGTCCGGGAATCGAGCCGACGGCGAAGCAGGGAAACAGGCTGGCTCTGTCAAGCTCCGCGGCAGAAGCCGTGCATACGAGGGCTTCACCCGTAATATCACCTATGTGCGCATGGGCATCGAACATAGCGCTATTCTATATCATGGCAAGGATTCAGTCACCTGTCCTATTGACTATCGGGAGGGGAAGAATGTATATTCATTAAGCCTCTTTATCCGGGTAACCGGATCGAAAATCCAAAGGCCACAAGGAGGAACCATGATCCAGAATTATGAGTTCACAGTGATCCTCGATTCAGACGAGGAGAAGTTCAAGGCAGGCTTGGAGCTTGTCAAGGAGACCTTCGCACGCTTCCATGTCGAGGTGACGAAGGAAGAGGATATGGGCGTGAGGACGCTTGCATATCTGATCAATAAGCAGGATAGGGGTCATTACGTCTATTTCGAGCTAAATGCTGATACGGCATCCATCTCCCCGATGAACAACATCTTCCAGCTCTCGACGCTGGTAATGAAGTTCCTGTTCGTCAACCCGGAGAGGAAGTAAGGAAGAGAGCCTATGCCTTCTGATATGAACGTCGTCGTGCTGACTGGCCGCCTGGTGCGCGGAAGCGAGCTCAGGTATCCGCAGAACGGCGGAACGCCTAGCCTCCGCTTCTCGATCGCGGTCAACAGGAACCGAAGGGGAGCCGATGGCAGCTGGGTCGAGGATCCCAGCTTCTTCGACTGCGTATACTTCGCAAGGAATGCGGAGGCGATGAGCCAGTATCTTGAGAAAGGCAGGCAGGTGGCAATACAGGGCGAGCTGAGGCAGAACAGGTGGGAGGTCGATGGACAGCAGAGGTCCAGGGTAGAGATCTTCGTGAACAACCTGACGCTTCTCGGACAGGGCCAGGGAGGCTCCGTACAGAGGCCGCAGCAGTCTCAGCCGGCATATTCCACGGCTCCGCATCAGCCGCAGGCCGCGCCAGCAGGCGTGCCTGAGATGGCGGGACCGGAGGAATTCCAGGACGATAATATCCCATTCTGATTTAGGAGAAACAGATTATGCGCGAAGACAACGAATTCATGGATAAGGACGCCGCACTGAAGGACAGGAAGGCCGGTGGCGTCAGGAAGCTTGGATATAAGAAGAAGGTCTGCAAGTTCTGCCAGGGTGCAGCTCCTGCCGACTACAAGAACCCGGAGATGCTCCGCCGCTACATCACCGAGCGTGGCAAGATCCTTCCTGCCCGCATCACCGGTACCTGTGCGAAGCACCAGAGGGCGCTCAACAGGGAGATCAAGAGGGCCCGCGTCCTCGCATACCTCCCGTTCGAGAAGAAGTGAGGCACTGAGCCAGCATGGGTGACAGGTTCTACGAGATAAGGGATGCGGTACTGCTTTTTGCCATGAGCGCGGTATTCCTCAATCTTGAGCCCTTCTCGTTGCTATTCGTCGCCCCGCTGCTGCTCTATGCCATCCGGTACGGGGAGAGGCGCGCGATCGGACTGATTGTCATGGCAACGATCCTGCTTGCTGCATTCAACGTGCTGAAGCTGCGTTCGATGCTGACCGACCGGTTCGGCGTGGCCGTGCTCCTCGTGAATCTGCATAGTCCCCTGTCGCTGTCAGCGGCTGGGATCGCATGGCTGATGATGCGAGGGGAGAGGAGATTGCTGAGGCGGCTTACGATAGCCCTTCTGCCATCGCTCTTCTTCCTTCTGCTCCTTGCCGTGTTCATCTTTTCTGATAGGGCGCTTCCCTCAGAGCTTTACAGCATGTATGGGAATGCGCTTGCCGCCCTTCTGGGACCGATGATCTCGCTCATCGTGCCGGGCGTTGATGTCATGATCGTCATAGATCTTGTCCTCATGCTCGTGATGAGCCTGGTTTATCCGGTGCTCTTTGCCGGCATCTGTGCCTCGCTCTTCATCTATGAGTCGGCGAGGCATTCAAGAGAAAGCGGGTGGGAGGATGATGTGATGAGCTTCTCCTTTCCACAGGATGCGATCTGGGGCTTCATAATCTCTTGGGCCCTTGTCCTTGTCCTCCGCTTTGTATCAGCACCCCTGCTGCTGGGTATCGCAGTGATGAACCTGGCCGGAGTATGGACGCTCGTATATGCGATACAGGGTTTCACCGTCGTCTATGCGCGCATCCGCATGCGCAACAGGAACGTGAGGAGCATTACCCTGTTCATCATCCTAGCTGCCATCGGCCTCCTGATCCCTGGGATTAATCTAATAGTCCTCATAGGCGTCCCTGCATTGGGCGTACTAGAGACCTTCTTCGATTTGAAGAAGATTGGAGAGTATCATGAAGATCATTCTTAACCAGGATGTGACGCACCTCGGAGAAGAGGGAGATGTCGTAGAGGTAAAGGACGGATACGCAAGGAACTACCTCCTTCCGACCGGAACCGCTGTGATCTACAACAAGGCGAATGCCGCGCTGTTCAGGTCAAGGGCAGCCGCCATCGAGCAGAGGAAGGTTGAGAAGAGGGCCGCTTCCGCATCTCTCAAGGAGAAGCTGGATGTCCTTACGCTCAACATCGTCGTTCCAGCCGGAGATTCTGGCAAGCTCTTCGGTTCCGTTACCTCCCAGATGGTCCAGGCAGAGCTTCAGAAGCTCGGCTTCGAGATTGAGAGGAAGAGGATCGAGGTAGCGACGCACGCTATCAAGATGACCGGTACATACAGCGTCATCATCCACCTCTATGAGAACGAGTTCTCTTCCGTGAAGCTGATCGTCCAGTCGGAGGCTGAGAAGCTTGCTGCTGAGAAAAAGGCCGCAGAGGAGGCTGAGGCAGCAAGGAAGGCAGAGGAAGAGGCTGCGGCTGCTGCTGCCGAGGCTCAGGCTGCCGCTGAGGCAGAGTCTGCATCAGAGGAGGCCGCTGCTTCCGATGAGGCTGCCGCCGAGACTGAAGAGGCCGCTACG
Source organism: uncultured Spirochaetaceae bacterium (assembly GCA_944389145.1). Taxonomy (GTDB): domain Bacteria; phylum Spirochaetota; class Spirochaetia; order Sphaerochaetales; family Sphaerochaetaceae; genus Ornithospirochaeta. The sequence goes on along the minus strand of CALXLH010000023.1, from coordinate 77,763 downwards.
GAAGAGCCGGCTCTCTGATTGGAGGGCTTGTGAGGACATTGCCTCATAATGACGACGCCGAGAGAGCTATCCTCGGCGCCATACTTCTTAATGAGGAGGCATACGACAGCGTATCGCAGCTTGTCGGTGCCTCCGATTTCTATCATCCGGCCAATGCCGAGATATTCACTGCCATCTCGAAGATGAAGGAGAATGCGTCCGGCTTTGCAGTGGATATCGTTACGCTCGTCGATTATCTGAAGAAGACCGACAGGCTGGAGAAGGCCGGCGGCATAGCCTATGTCTCATCCCTTACCGACTCGAACACGATAATCACCAATGCCGAGCAGTATGCCTCGATCGTCAAGGGACTTTCGGTGCGTCGCCAGATCATATCGCTCACGACGGATGTCAATCAGGCGGCCTTTGATGAGTCCAATGACATCTACGATGTGCTTGATTCAAGCGAGACGCAGCTGATGAGGCTCTCTGAGGAAGGCTCGCTGAAGAAGGATGACTTCTCCATCGGTACCGTGATATCCGGAGTGATAGACACGATGATGCGCCGCATAGAGGGGAATGCAGATGATGAATCCGTGCCTTCTGGCTATCAGGTGCTGGACAGGATGACCAATGGAGGCTTCAAGCCTCAGGACTATATCGTCATAGCAGCGCGCCCAGGTATCGGAAAGACCGCATTCGGCGTTTCCATGATCCGCAACATGATAAGGGAATACCGCAAGAGCGTCGCCTTCTTCTCTCTGGAAATGCCTGCATCGCAGATCGCGGTGAGGCTCCTGGGAACGATCTCACGCGTAAATACGCGGAACATCACGATGGGCAATCTGGCGGAGGATGAGCTTGACCGTGTCGTCGATGCGGCTAACTCCATATACCAGCTGCCGCTCTACATCATAGATGTGCCTAATATCCGGCTGAGCGACCTTCGTGCCAAGGCGAGGATGCTCAAGCGGGAGAAGAAGATCAACTGCATCGTCATAGACTATATCGGACTGATAGATCCCGGCCTTGATCCCCGTACTCCACGCCATGAGGTCATCGCTGCGGTATCGAAGTCTCTCAAGCAGCTTGCAAGGGAGCTGGAGATCCCCGTCATCGTGCTTTGCCAGGTATCGCGTGACAGCGAGGAGAAGGAGCCGATGCTCTCCAACCTCAGGGATTCAGGCTCGATCGAGCAGGATGCCGATGTGGTCATGTTCATCCATCGTAAGCGCAGCCTTTCGGAGGAGGACAAGGAGAAGCTTGCCAAGGATGCAAGCGGACGCGCGGTCCTTCAGGTCACCAAGATCATAGTTGCGAAGCAGAGGAACGGCGAGACCGGTAGCTTCAAGGTCGGATACAATCCGAATACTACCTCGTTCGAGGAGGTCTCGCAGTCTGAGGAGTTCATAGAGCCGGTGCCTCCTGAGAAGCGTGGCTATGACAAGAAGTAGGCCTTGAAGTCAAGGGAGTACATCATAACCATGATAAGCAGCGCAGCTGCCATGCCTGCAATCTGAAGCAGCACATAGGTCCTCGGCGAGAGGGCCTTTCTTCTTATCATCTCGACTGCGGCCATGAGCATCTGACCGCCATCGAAGGTAGGGATGGGAAGGCTGTTGCCCGCAGATAGCGATACGCTCACGATGGCCAGGAGCCTCAGGATTCCTCTAATTCCGCTGCTACCGCTCTGTGCGAACGCAGCCATTGTTATGCTGCCAAGGCTCTCTGCGGCCTTTATCGGACCGGTGAGCACCTCAAGCGCCTCCTCAAAGTGGAGCGTGATGAATGCGCCCAGTGCCGAGAGTGCAGAGAGGAACATCTCCGCGCTGCGGCTTATCGCGTATGGGATGGGGGAGACCTGATCCCTGCTTACCCTCAATCCGCTCTGCCATGCGAATGGAAGCACGCCATCATCTATCCTCCGCTCAAGCGTCACGCCTCCGCGATCGACCGTAAGCGTGAAGGAGGGCTTGTCATAGGCGTAGATATCATAGGTCCATGATACAGGAAGGGAATCGATGGCGGTTATCAGGTCGCCTTCCTGGAAATCCTCGCTCAGCGTGCGTCCGATGACAGGGCGCTGCAGCATCGCTATGCCATATGCCCAGCCATCCTCTGTCTGCTCCGGGATGAGAGACGTATCGACCTCCGTTCCATCTCTTTCCACCGTAACAGGCACGATGGCTCCTTCCTGAGCCTTCAGGAATGCCTCTGCATCCTGCCAGTCGAGGAAGCTGCGGCCTGATGAGGAGATGAGGATATCTCCCTTGCGTATTCCGCTCTGGACTATCCCTGAATCGAATAGCTCAGGATACTCCGACACAGGTGTGACGATCGCGGGATCAGAGAGCCTTTCAACCGGTATCAGCGATGCTATGGCGATCAGGATCACCGCTATGGCGAAGTTCATCGATGGGCCTGCGAGGTAGATCAGGAAGCGTTTCCAGGGAGCGGCCGAGAAGTATGATCCCGCCTCTGTCCTGTCAAGCGTCGTCGCCTTATCCTGCAGCGCCTTCGTCAGGTCCAGCGATCCGCTCATGCGGCAGTATCCCCCGAATGGTATGGCTGAGAGCCTGTATTCCGTCCTTGGCCCTTGATAGCCTGCGATGCGCGGGCCTATGCCGAAGGAGAGCACCTCCACATCCACATTGAAGAGCCGGGCCACGATGAAGTGTCCGAGCTCATGCAGGAAGAGCATGAGTCCTATGCACAGAAGCCCTATCATCAGGAACAGGATATAGCTCAGCATAATGCCTCTGCGGCCCTTCTAGCACGCTCTGCGGTGGCTGTTATCATATCGAAGGAAAGAGGCTCTTCCGACCAGTCCATATCCAGCACGTCCCTTGCTATCCGCGGGATATCGCAGAAGGATATGGCATGATTGAGGAACCTGTCTACAAGCGTTTCATCAGCTGCCGCATAGGCAATCGTATAGCTGCCTTCCCTCCGTAGCGCCTCATAGGCGAGGGAAAGCATCGGAAATCTCTCATCATCCCAGGCGCGGAACGAGAGATCAAGGCTCTCGAATGAGAGCGGTGGCACGGCATCCATCCCGCTGTCTATTCCTGTTAGCGCAGATACCACTGGGAGCGTCATGTCAGGGCGGGAGAGCAGGGCATACACCGCTCCGTCATCCATCTCGATCATGGAGTGTACGATGGACTGCCTGTGGACAACGACCCTTATCCTCTCCGGAGGAAAGCCGAAGAGCATTGCAGCCTCTATGACCTCCTGCCCCTTGTTGGCTCCTGTCGCGCTGTCTATCGTTATCTTCTTTCCCATCTTCCATACAGGATGGGCAAGAGCCTCCTCCACCGTGACGCGCGAAAGATCCTCCCTTTCGAGGAACGGACCGCCGGAAGCCGTGATGATCAGGTTCCTCGGGGATCTTCCCTTCATCAGCGAATAAATGGCGCTATGCTCGCTGTCCACGGGAATCAGCCTGACTCCCTTTTCCCTGGCCTCCCTCATCACAAGCCTGCCGCCCATCACCAGCGATTCCTTGTTGGCGAGGGCTATGTCGATGCCTTCCTCTATGGCCATCAGCGTGTATTTCAGCCCTGCCGTTCCAGATACGGCGTTCAGGATGATATCCGGGGATGATGAGGCAATGAACGAGCGTATCTCCTCGTCGCTCTTACCTGCTGCGACAAGGGCAGGGGAGGAGAATTCAGACGAGAGTCCGTCGAGCGGTGAGGTGCATGAGACGAGTGCGGCGACGTTACAGTCTATCAGTCCGCTGCGTATCGCATTGATGGCTGTCGTGCCTACCGAGCCAGTGGCCCCGAGTATGGCAAGGCGCATATCAGGCACAGATCATCATGAGAAGCGCGACATAGACTGGCGCTGCCATGATTATCGAATCTACTGAATCGAGTATCCCGCCGCGACCGGGGATGAGCGTGCCGCTGTCCTTGACCTCTGCACTTCGCTTGAATGATGACTCTATGAGGTCTCCAACGACACCGAGGGCCGCGGTACCAAGACCTAGGATGAATCCCCTTGCCGCACCGTATGCGAATACCTCAGGAAAGAGGACCGCAGAGAGGGCGCCGAAGGCAGATGGAACCAGAAGCCCGCCGATGAAGCCAGCGATGCTCTTGTTGGGACTTACCTTGATCACTCCCTTGTTGCCCCTGCCAAGCGCCATGCCGAAGAAGAATGCGAAGGTATCGGAAGAGAATACGAGGAGGAAGAAGAAAAGGATGAACCAGGGTGCGTTCTGCAGGAATGCAAGACGTATGATGAATGAGGCGAAGAGTCCCGGATAGATTATGTTCAGCACTGTCTTGCTGTTGCGTTCCCAGGTCCCTGCGAATCCATCCTTGCTGCCTGTGAACACCTCAAGGAAGAGCGTGAGTCCGATGAGGAACATCAGCGTGTAGAACGTGAGCTCGACATCGGGGAAATAGCGGAACTGGACATACTGCGCGAGCGGCAGCAGCACGCCAGAATAGGAGGTGAACAAGAGCTTCTCCCTGTCCTTTGACAGGAGCTGATGCATCTCTATCGATCCTAGCGCCGTCAGTGCCATGATGACCAAGCAGAATGCAAGGTAGTCGGCCTGGGGAAATAGCACCACGAGGATTATAAGCACTGGAACTGCCACGCAGGCTGTAATCACTCTCTTAGTAAATCCTTTCATCTGATGCCCCCGTATCTCCTGTCCCTTGCTGAGAAGTCTGCGATGATCGTATCGATCATGCTTTCATCCCAATCAGGCCAAAGTCTATCATAGAATCCTATTTCTGCATAGCTTGACTGAAGCATGAGAAAGCCTGAGAGCCGTTTTTCTCCGCTGCTGCGGCAGATGAAATCGGGATAGGGGATAGATGGGTTGTCGACATAGCGGGAAAGTACCGGCACGGAGAGCTCCTTCTCTCCGTTCCGCATGGCCCTCGCGATGCATCTCTGGATCTCATCCTCACCGCCGTAGTCTATCGCCAGCTGAAGCGTCATGCCTGTCATGCCGGAGGTCTCGGACACGACGCGGTCCAGCCGTCTGAGCACCATTTCAGGAAGCCTGTCGCGGCGCCCGAGGTGAAGGACCCTTATGCCATTCTCTACCAGCCGTCCGATCATCGTCTCAAGCTCTGAAGAGAAAAGACCCATGAGCGAGTCAACCTCACCCTTGGGCCTCTTCCAGTTCTCAGTCGAGAAGCAGTATAGAGTGAGATAGCCGATGCCCCTGTCTGAGGCGGCCTTGGCGACACGGCATGCCACCCTGGCTCCTTCCTTATGCCCCTCCGAGCGGCTAAGCCCGCGCCTTTCGGCCCAGCGGCCATTGCCATCCATGATCAAGGCTAGGTGCATCAGCTTTCCCATCTTATATTTCCATTATCTCCTTCTCTTTAGCCTCGGCGACCTTGCCGATCTCAGCGATCGCTGCATCGGTGAGCTTCTGGATCTTCTGCTCGCCTTCCTTCTGCTGATCCTCGCTGATCTCGCCGTTCTTCTGGAGCTTCTTCAGATCCTCCATCGCATCACGGCGCACGTTGCGCACCGCGACCCTTGAGTTCTCTGCAGTCGCCTTGGCGCTCTTCGCAAGCTCCTTCCTCCTGTCCTCCGTGAGAGGTGGGAACGCGACGCGGATAAGCTTTCCGTCATTGTTCGGATTAAGGCCGAGCTCTGACTTCTGGATCGCCTTCTCGATCGCTGGAAGGACTGTCTTGTCCCACGGCTGGATGACTACGAGCCTTGCCTCAGGCACGCTGATCGACGCGACCTGGGAAAGCGGTGTCTCGGCACCGTAGTAATCGACCTTCAGCTTGTCGAAGAGCTGTGCAGATGCCCTGCCTGTGCGGAGCATCTGGAACTCGTTCTCAAGTGCCTGTACGCACTTCTTCATCTTCTGATCGCAGCTGTCGATAACGTTCTGCATCATAGACTCCTTAGGCGTTCACGCCTGCCTGATAGACGAAGTAGGATACGATATCGAGCTTGGCTCCATGGGCCTTTCCGGTCTCTGCAAGCATCTGGGAGACGGACTTCGTGTCGTCCTTGACATATGCCTGATCGAGGAAGCAGATCTCCTTATAGAGCTTGGAGAGCTTGCCGCGGATGATGCCCTGGCGGACATTCTCCGGCTTCGATGCGAGCTTCTCATCGCCCTCTACCTGCTTCTGGAAGATAGAAAGCTGCTCCTCCTCATAGGCCTTGTCCACGACCTTGTCGGAGAGGAACTGAGGCTTGTAGGCTGCTGCATGGAGAGCGAGGTTGTGTGCAAGCTCCTCGACATCGCCTTCCTTGAACACCTCTGGCTTGTCGCTCTTGAGGAGTACGAGAACAGCCACCGCGCCATCTCCATGGATGTAGGTCGCCGCATACTCATCTGCCGTGACATCGACAACGGTGAAGCGCACGAGATGCATGTTCTCCTTGATGATGGCGATAAGCGCATTGACCATGCCCTCAAGCTCCTCGTTGATCTCGGTGTATCCCTTCTCGAGGATGACCGTGCAGAGATCATCGCCGAGCTTGGCGAAGTCCGCGTTCTTTGCGACGAAGTCGGTCTCGCAGGAGAGTGAGAGGATGACAGCCTTGCCGTTTGCGCTCTTGACGAACACGCGGCCGTTCTCGGTTGCCCTGTCCTGACGCTTCGCTACCGCAGCGAGTCCCATCTCCTTGAGGATCTTCTCCGCTGCCGCGAAATCTCCGTTGGCTTCCGTGAGAGCCTTCTTGCAATCCATCATGCCGGCTCCCGTGATATCCCTAAGCTTCTTTACGTCTGCTGCGTTGATAGCCATATGATTCCTCCTTACTTGGTGAAGTAGTCCTCTTCGTCCTCTTCATCCGCATCAGCCTCATCGGCTGCGTCCTTGTTCTCTTCCTCTGGTACATAGTTGGAGTAGTCGACCTCCTCATCATCGGAGGCAGCCTCGTCCTTGTCCTCTACCGGAGCTGCGTTGATAGCCTCTTCCTCATCCTCGTCATCAAGGGACTCGATGATCTGGATGCCAGCCTCGCTGTCTGCGTCGATTACGGCGTTGGCGATGATCTCTACGAAGAGGGAGATAGCCCTGATCGCATCATCGTTGCCCGGGATGGGGTAGGTGATGTCGGTAGGATCGCAGTTCGTATCGACGACGGCGATTACCGGGATGCCGAGCCTCTTTGCCTCTGCTACCGCAAGGGCTTCCTTCTTGGTATCGATGATGAAGAGCGCTCCTGGAAGCTCCTTCATGTCCTTGATGCCGCCGAGGTTCTTCTCGAGCTTGTTCTTTTCCTTGGTGTAGAGAGCGACTTCCTTCTTGGTAAGGGATGCGAAGGTTCCGTCAGCCTCCATCCTCTCTATCTTCTTGAGCTTCGCGATGCTCTTCTTGATCGTCGTGAAGTTGGTGAGCATTCCGCCGAGCCAGCGGTTGGAGACATACGGCATGCCGCATCTCTTCGCCTCGGTCTCGATTGCCTGCTGCGCCTGCTTCTTCGTGCCGACGAACAGGATCTGCTTTCCGTTCTTTACCTGTGTCCTGACAGCCTCGTATGCCTCGACGATGCAGGCAGAGGTCTTCTGCAGGTCAATGATATGAATCCCGTTCCTCTCGGTGAAGATGAAGCGGGCCATCTTCGGATTCCATCTCTTGGTCTGATGTCCGAAATGTACGCCTGACTCAAGCAGGCTCTTCATGGTTACTACTGCCATAGTAATCCTCCATACGCTCGACGCTATGCGTCTCCAGCTCTGTATCTCACCCATACGGGCGGAAAATCTGCATAAAAGCAGTCGTTGGATAATATGTCATGAAATCAAGTCTTGTTCAAGTGGCACCAGTCGGTGTAACCTCTTTATGTATTATTGTGTATTAGTATCGTAGATAGCGTGTATTAATGCACCGAGGCTCGGAGAGTATGATGAGAAGACTTACGCTGATCCTGATGACGGTCCTGCTTGCTGCCGGGCTCGTTTCGTGTGACCTGTCTATGCTCATGCAGAGGATGGGCGACAACATAGCAGGAGTCAATCCTGGCAAGATCGATGCCGTCACCGACAAGATAGATGAGACGTGGAGCGATGAGAATAGCGTCCAGGCATTCGATTCAGATTATACGCTCGGCGGGATAAACCTTGGACAGTTCATCGGAGAGGCTGGTTTATCGGATGAGAAGGTGGTTGCTCCTCTCTCCAGTGAGGATTTCCAGGAGCTTGCGTCATTGATAGGCGTGGCCTCCAGTACTTCTCAGGGGTCTGCGGCGCTTACGAAGCAGCTTAGCAAGCCTCTTGATACGACCGAGGACAGCGAGAAGATAGCAGCCACTAAGGGGACTGCAGAGGTCTTCAAGAGCATCCTTTCCAAGATGACAGGGAAGGATACTGCAGATGATATAAAGGATGCGTTGAGTCCCGATAGCGGCACAGGAGATGATTCGTCTGAATCAGATGTCATGAACAATCTTCTTGAGATGGCAGTTGATGGAATCTTCGAAGTAACCGATTCCGGTTATACTCCTACTCATGGCGACCTTCTCTTCATGCAGTCCCTGTTCACGGTCGTGAATGAGATCGGGCCTCAGGTCTTTGAACCGACGGCTGATGATCCGTTTGCGATGAAGGATGACCTCGATAATGATGCTCTCAACGAAATCATCGACCAGGCTAATGCGGGATTGCAGGTCATAGATGCAGTCGCACCTTCCTCGGCGTTCAAGGAGATGGATATCTCCTCCTTGCTTAATACGCTAATGTCAGGTCTTGAGGATAGCGAAGGAGGTAGCAACTGATGAAGAAGATAATCGTATCGATCCTCCTGTTCGTAACGGTAGCGTGCGGTGCGTTCTCCGCTGATGGGTTCGATCCGAATCCTGCGACGAATCATGTCTATGATGCTATGACCGAGCCTTATATGCCGATGAGCGCGAGGATGCTCGGCATGGGAAGCGCCGGGCTTGCGTCTCCTTCCCGCAGCGATGCATTCCTCATCAATCCTGCGGTGCTGGGCGAGGGAAAGCTCGAGCTTGCGCTGCCGTATCTGCAGCTTACGCTCTATCATCCGTATGACTTCCTTGCCAAGGGAGAGGACGGGAAGAGCCTTATCGATAATATCATCGATGGGATGGGAAGCGAGAGCGGTGATTCGATGGCTGGAATCGCTTCCGACCTGCTTGGGCTTATCAAGGCGGGAAACGGCAAGCTGATGGATCTTGATACAGGCGTGTCGTTCACGGCTGGCGGCCTTGCATTCGGAGTATTCGCCAATACCTCGCTTCATACATATGCCGATGTCGGCGGGCTGGATGCCAACCTGATCGCGGAGGCGAATGCCGTTGCTGCGTTGGGCTTCGGCCATCGCTTCGAGCTCCCGCTTGATTTCTCCCTCGACTTCGGAGCTGTCGTGCGCTTCAATTACCTTGGCTACTCCGAGGCGATGGGAAAGGACTGGATACTCGACCAGCTCAACGGCTCCGATCCTGATTTCACCCAGATGTTCTCTGGTATCAGCATCATGGCAGGATGGTCGCTTCCTGTGGATGTGGGCCTCAATCTCAATATGCCTTATGGCCTTCACTTCGCCGTCGTCGCGAGGAACCTCAACGGCGATTTCCATATGGCACAGCATACGGGATACGAGAGCATACAGGATAATCCGCTTGGAAACGGCGATGATGTCGAGCGCTTCACACTCAGGTCCGACTGGTCGTTGGATACCGGCATCGCATGGCAGTGGGATAATGCGCTCTTCCGTCCGACGGTCGCTGTCGATATCGTGGACTGGGTGGGCATGTTCCAGGAGCCTGTGGGGCTGAGGACGTTCCTTACGCACCTGAACGTCGGCGCGGAGATAAGGCTCCTGAGCTTCCTCGACCTGAGGGCCGGAATGAGCCAGGGCTACTTCTCGCTCGGCGCAGGCCTTGACCTCTGGGCCGTCAAGATCGATATGGCCTACTACTGGAAGGAGTTCGGAGAGACAGCCGGTGACTATGGCCTTGATGGCTTCACGATACGGTTCAATATCGGATTCGATAAATGATGGGCAGCCGCCTTCGGGCGGCTTCTTCCTTGCTTTGCGTTATCTCATTTTTTGCCTGACTTGATTTAATTTACCGAAATTATCCTTCTCGATATTTCGCTTTACCGCTTCTGAAACTGGCGTTAGACTGAGATTGATCAGGATGCATGGCATTCTGTCGCGTCCTGAAATCCAAAACGGGACGGTGTCGATGTCTGTTTCATTGCCGGTTTTCTATTCATTGTCGTTTCTCACGGCGGTCATTGCGTTCTTATTTGCCCTCTATCTCTACCTCTGGGTAAAGAGGGAAAGGGTAGAGAATAGTAGGATAGAGAATGTATCGCGGCTCATCGCGGAGGGAGCCCGGACCTTCATGCGCCGGGAATACAGGATACTGGCCATATTCGCCTCGGTCGTGGCCGTTATCATCTTCCTGCTCCTTCCTTCGCCTATCTGGCATGGGGGAATCGCAGATAATCTTCTCATGGTGGTTGCCTATATAGCTGGAACGGTTCTTTCTGCGATAGCGGGAAAGATCGGCATCATGGTCGCGACGCTCTCCAACGGCCGTACGGCTGAGAAGGCACAGCATGGGCTGAAGGATGCATTCCTCATAGGCTTCAGGGGCGGTGCTGTCATGGGCCTGCTTGTCGTCGGCTGCTCGCTGTTTGGCGTAGCTGCAGTGCTGATGGTAGCAGGCGATCCGACGATACTCCTCGGCTTTTCGTTCGGCGCATCATCGCTTGCCCTCTTTGCGAAGGCGGGTGGAGGCATATTTACCAAGACAGCAGACGTTGCTGCGGATCTTACGGGAAAGGTCGAGCTTGGGATTGCCGAGGATGATCCTCGCAATCCTGCCGTCATCGCGGACAATGTCGGGGACAACGTGGGGGATGTAGCTGGAATGGGGGCCGATCTCTTCGATTCGAACGTGGCGGCGATGGCCTCATCCCTTGTGATAGCATTCTCTCTCGCTGATGCCGCCTCTGCGATCGAGATGGTCTTCTGCTATTCGATACTCGGCCTCATAGCCTCTATGATCGGTATCGCGACTGCCAAGGTCGGCAAGGATGGCAATCCTACGCGGGCGCTCAATTCCTCTACCTATGTCACCACTGCCGTGTATCTCGTGCTTACCGCAGTGGCTACGTTCCTTCTTGAGGGATTCTCCTGGAGGATCTGGATCGCGGCGGCTACAGGCCTTCTCGTCGGAGTCGTGATCGGTATCACCACTGATTACTTCACGGACGACACGAAGCCTATAGTCAGGCGCGTGGCGAAGGCTTCCGCCACCGGCCCGGCATTCACGATACTCTCTGGTATCTCATATGGATTCATCTCGGCGATTCCCGCCATGGCAGGCATTGCGATATCGGCGCTGGTCGCGTACCTCGTGTGCGATCCGATAGGGCCTGGCTATGCGATATTCGGCATCGCCATGTCTGCAGTCGGAATGCTCTCGATCGTCGGCATGATAATCTCCAATGACGCATACGGCCCTATCGTGGATAACGCCAGGGGACTTGCTGAGATGGGAGGACTGGGAGAGGATACGATAAGGGTTGCCGATGAGCTGGATAGCGCGGGAAACACCGTGAAGGCCGTTACCAAGGGCTTCTCGATATCTGCGGCGGGACTTACCGTGATATCCCTGCTTGGAGCCTTCATGTCAGAGGCGAATGCGGCGCTTGAGGCGGCGGGACTGCCTCTTATCACAGGATTCGACATCATGGATCCGAAGGTCTTCTTCGGCATACTCATCGGTGCGTCGGTCCCTGCGCTCTTCTCTGCGATGCTCATCCTAGGCGTCGACAGGAATGCCGAGCGCATGGTAAGCGAGATACATCGCCAGTTCAGCACGATCAGCGGGCTGAAGGAAGGCAATGCTGAGCCTGATTACGGAAGATGCATCGATATAGCCACGACCGGTGCGCTGAAGGAGCTTATTCCCGCAGGCCTTGCCGCTATCGCGGCGACGATCGTTGTCGGTTTCATAGCAGGAGCGTCGGCTATCGGAGGATTCCTGCTGGGGAATATCGTATCAGGCCTGCTGATAGCGCTTCTAATGTCGAATGCCGGAGGACTATGGGATAACTCTAAGAAGTACGTCGAGGCTGGAAACGAGGGTGGAAAGGGTAGCGATGCCCATAAGAGCGCTGTCATAGGCGATACTGTCGGCGATCCATTCAAGGATACCGCGGGGCCATCCATCAATACGCAGATCACTGTCGTATCGCTTACCGCTTCCCTCTGTTCCGCGCTCTTCGTGGCCTTCTCCATATTCTAGGAGATCGAAAAGGCGCTGATCGTATGACCAGCGCCTCTTTCCTGGAATCCTCAGGCCGTGGCCGTCGGATTATCCTTCTTCTTCATTCCCATCTCATAGCCCACGATGGCCACAAGCACGACAAGGCCGAAGAGATCGGTTATCGTTCCGGGTATCACCATGCATAGGCCTGCTATGGCAAGTATGAGGCGGAGCAGCATGTTAAGCGGCCTGACGAGGTAGCCATTGAGCGCAGCTGCGATTCCGAATATGCCGACAAGGGCACTGATGCAGATCTGTATGATCTCGAAGATGCTTGTCACATTCACGAAGAGCATCGCAGGGCTGAATGCGAATACATATGGAACGATGAATGCGGCGATGGCGAGCTTCGTCGCCGTGATACCGGTCTTCATCGGATCAGATTTCGCTATGGCGGAACCTGCATAGGCTGCAAGCGCGACAGGCGGCGTTATATCCGCGACTATGCCGAAGTAGAACACGAAGAAGTGAGCCGCAATCGTCTCGACGTTGAGCGCGATGAGGATAGGGGCGCAGACGCCGGCCATTATGCAGTAGTTGGCAGTCGTCGGGACACCCATTCCCAGGACGATGCAGCAGAGCATCGTCAGGACGAGGGCGATGATCACATAGCCATGCGAGAGCGATACGATGGCTCCGAGGAGGATCGAGGCAAGTCCAGTTACGGTTATGCATCCGGATATGATACCTGCGATTCCACAGGCGACCACCACGGTTATAGATCCCCTGGTTCCGCCTTCGAAGGCATCGAGGATCCACCAGAATGAGAGGCTAGGCTTCTCTCCCTCCTCTTCCTCTTCCTCCCCGTCCTTGGAGAATCCGATATGAGGGATGATCTTGTGGATGACGCCGACGACTATCGCGACGATGATGGAGAGCGTGGCAGAGTAGGCCATCGTGTATGTGTTCGTGCCGACAAGGTAGATCAGGGCGATCAGGGGCAGCAGGAGATAGAGCTCCTTGGCAAGCTCCCTAGGCTTAGGAAGCTGATCCTTGGGGATTCCCTTCATGCCCATCTTCTTAGCCTCAAGATGCACGGCGATGAATATTCCCGTGAAATACAGGATCGCAGGCAGGATGGCCATCACTGCGATGCGTCCATATGGGATTCCCGTGAACTCTGCCATGAGGAAGGCCGCAGCTCCCATGATAGGGGGCATTATCTGGCCTCCTGTCGATGCCGCCGCCTCTACGGCTGCTGCGAACTCCGGCCTGTATCCCATCTTCTTCATCATCGGGATGGTGATCGATCCCGATCCTACGGTATTGGCAACCGATGATCCTGATGCCATTCCCTCAAGTGCCGATGCCACGACCGCGACCTTTGCCGGTCCTCCAGTGAACCTGCCGACTGCGGCGTTGGCGAAGCGGATGAAGAAGTCCGCGACTCCCGTCCGCTCAAGGAAGGCGCCGAATATTATGAAGATCACGATATACTTTACGCATACGCCTACTGGCGTGGAGAATATCCCGTTCATCGTATAGAAGAGCGTCCTGATAAGCTGAAGCACGCTCATCGAGAGGCTCAGGCCGGTACTCATCCCGTTGATGATGGTGTAGATCACGAGCACGCCGGCGACGCAGAGTATCGGAAGTCCGACGCAGCGGCGGCAGAGCTCGATGAGTGCAAGTATTCCTATGGCACCTACGGCCATGTATAGCGGATTGGCCATTATGCGCGCCGAAAGCCGTATCACCGTCATGGCATTAGCGGCATAGAAGAAGAACGCACCGGCTCCGAGGACCATTATTATTATATCATACCAGGGGATATGATTGACCCTCTCGACTCCTTTCCTTATCGGGAAGGTGAGGAATCCGAGCAGGACTATCATGCCCATGAAGAATGAATAGCGTATCTCGGGAAGGGTGGTGAGGAATATCGCATCGATGATGCAGTATAGGGCGAAGGCCGCCATCAGGTAGTGTATGACAAGCTTCGGTATTCCTTCCCAGATGCGTATGTTCGATTCCCTGTCATACTTCTTCATTACCGCTTCGACATCAGCCATCGTTCCGACTGAATCGTCATGGATCACGTGGTTATCGTTCTTCTTGCTCAAGTCTTTCTCCTATTGAAATCGTATATAGAAATAAGGGGCTGCCTTTCGACAGCCCCGCATCTTCCGGATGCCATCTCAGTTCGTCGGAACCTCGATTCCCTGCTCAGCAAAGTACCTTGCGGCACCTGGATGATATGGCACGTTCGTAACTGATGATGCGAAAGCGAGATCGAGCTCGTTGCCCTTGTCGTGGCTCTTCGCGATCTCGGCCTTGTCATTGAACACCGTGGAGACGAAGTCATAGACCGCATCCTCGGAAACGGTGTTGTTCGCGATCACGACAGCCGCCACGGCAACGGTCTGGCAATCAGAATCCGTGCCGTAAACGGAGGACTTGATCGTGTAAGGCGTGTAGTAGGGTGATGTCTCAAGAAGCTTCGCGATATGCTCATCATCGATGGAGACAAGACGTACCTTATGCGTGCTTGCGAGCGTGGATACGGCCACGGTCGGGGCGCCTGCCACGACGAATGCCGCATCGATCTTTCCATCCTGAAGCGCGTCTACGCTGTCACCGAAGCTCTGGTATGTCGGGGAGATATCGCTTTCGGTGATGCCGTATGCACCGAGGATATCGAGGGCATTGTAGTATACGCCTGAACCGGATGATCCGATCGAGACCGTCTTTCCCTTGAGGTCTGCGACCGTGTTGATGTTCGGATCAAGCGTCACGATCTGAACCTGCTCGAGATAGAGTGCCGCGACTGTTGAGAAGCCATCGATCGCACCGGTCTCGGCAAAGAGGTTCGTGCCGTTATATGCATAGCTCATCACATCCGACTGGACGAAGCCGAGCTGGTAGCTGCCCATATCCATCATCTCGATGTTATCCTGGCTGCCAGCGCTTACGACGGCGGTGACCTTCGTGTCCGTCTCGGAGGAAACCCTCTGGGCGAGGATGTTTCCAAAGCCATAGTAGGTTCCCTGGTCTCCGCCTGTTCCGAATCTGAGCGTCTCATTGCTTCCCGATGCCATCAGCGGTGCGGAAAGAGCAAGCACCATGACGACCAATAGAGCTATTGTCTTCTTCATTGTCCCTCCTTGATACGGGCGAACCCGTGGAATCATTCAATTATCTGATTGCATATAAAGGGAATATGATGGTATTTCTATATATGCATGGTACTATCATCAAGGATAGGTTGCCATCATGTCAAGGCTAATGTGGCAATTTGATATATAAAATTGCAAATTTTATGAATAAAAATACGTATTGGAAACAAAACATGCATGAATATGCAATACAGCTTGCACAATACCGAGGATATGTGTAGATTCCATCCTATGTGCACCGATGAAGGAAGAAAGGATGGGGACGTGGAGGAGCTGAGCTCCGCCTGGTCTCCTGATGATGATATCGTCCTTGAATGGGCCGGAAGGGCAGAGGGCATCAGCGAGGATCAGTAAGGAGGGGGATGATCCTTCTGCCTTGACCCGCGATAAGCTGCCTTGGCAATCCTTCGCGATCATCTGTCTCAGCGTGCCATCTGCTGAGGCATCGCCTGCATCTTCAGCATTCCCAGAGGCATGATGCCATGACCTCATGCTGCCGTCTTCCTGCCGCTGTGAAGGCATAGGCGATCATCTTGTGCCATCCTTGGATCAGCTTGTATCTGCGATGGGCAGTATAGCCCGGTTTTCCTGACATTACCAAGAAGAAGTGTATTTCTTAATAATATTTGTAAATCTTCCTTGCCAAGAAATGGAGGTTGGTGTAGAGTTGTGGCAAGAAATGGGATAAATTCCCATAGAATGGTGGATGTATGCAGCTGTTGACAGGAGTCTATAATGCAAGGTTTGACGACAAGGGTCGTCTTTCCCTGCCTTCAAGGCTCCGCACGGCGCTCTCATCCGAGACTGTAGTAGTTCTTCCAGGACTGGATGGAAATCATCTGATGCTGATGACGCCTGAGTATTTTGAGAAGGAGTTTTCCGGGCCTATTCTCTCATCCCCAATGGCTATGCTCGATAAGAAGAAACGCATCCTTATCAGAAAGCTCATATCACCGGCGCAGTATATCGACATCGACAGCTCTGGAAGGATCAATATTCCCTTGAAGGACAGGGAGGCCTTTTCCCTGCCTAACAAGGGAGAGGCTCTTCTCGTGGGCACTGGCTACGCGGTCGAGATCTGGAATCCCGATGTCTATGAGGCATTCGAGGCTGACGAGTCGATCGCGGATCTGGCACAGAGCCTTTATGAGGAGAAGGAGTGATGGAAGCCGTCCATTATCCTGTGATGCATAGAGAGGTCCTTGAGAGCCTTCCGATCCCCTCGGGACAAGCTCTCCTCATCGACTGCACCACAGGTGAGGGTGGCCATACGTCGCTCTTCCTGTCGAAGTATCCTGACCTGCGGGTCATCGGGCTGGACAGGGACAGGGTGATCCAGAGGAAGGCCATCGAGCGCCTTAGCCCGTTCGGAGACCGTTTCACCCCTGTCCTATGCTCATTCGATGAATACCTGGCGTCGGCGAAACCGGACAGCGCTGATGCGATCCTCTTCGATCTTGGGATAAGCATGTTTCATTATCTTGAGAGCGAGAGGGGATTCTCCTTCCGCCGCGATGAGAAGCTTGATATGCGTCTCAATCCCGACGAGGGGATAAGCGCAGCCGACATAGTCAATGGATACTCGGAGGAGGCCCTGGCCGATGTCATATACCGCTACGGGGAGGAACGATACTCCAGACGGATCTCACGGGCCATAGTGGAGAGACGTCAGGAAAAGGAGATCGAGCTTTCCTCAGAGCTTGCGGAGATAATCTCCCGAGCCGTACCGCGCGAGTATAGATATGGGCGCATCCACCCGGCAACCCGGACGTTCCAGGCTTTGAGGATCGAAGTCAATGGGGAACTCTCTAGGATCGAACCAGCCTTGAGGAGTGCTATCAAGGTCGTCAAGAGGGGTGGAAGGATAGCAGTGATTACCTTCCACTCCCTTGAAGAC
Source organism: uncultured Spirochaetaceae bacterium (assembly GCA_944389145.1). GTDB lineage: Bacteria > Spirochaetota > Spirochaetia > Sphaerochaetales > Sphaerochaetaceae > Ornithospirochaeta. Next base: position 60,516 of record CALXLH010000023.1, on the reverse strand, counting down.
AGGATAGTGAAATGGTTCTTCAAGGACGAGGCGGCAAAGGATGATGCCGAGATCCGCATCATCACCAGGAAGCCTATCGTGCCGTCGCAGGAAGAAGAGGAAGAGAACACGCCTTCTCGCAGCGCGAAGCTAAGGGTAGTGGAAAGGATATAAGAGGTTTGCATTATGAAGGATCTGGAAGTCAGCAGGAATATCACGATGCCGGTAAAGTGCCTTATCGTTGCGATGCTATCGCTTATCTTCATCGTTACCCTGATTCCCCTATGGCAGATCGGCTCCCGGAGCACATCGGATCCGGAGATGATCGTCAAGGCTGATATGACCGATGTGGATAGGGAAGGCAGGGCCCTCAGGGCAGCCGTTGCGGCGGGCCTGCCGGAAGCTGAGGGAGATTTCCTGCTCAGCGCATCTATTTGAAGAGGCGCCTGTCGTGTATAATCCATGACTATGCCGCGCCTGATCTCTGAAAGAAGCTACGACGATATCACATACAAGGCAGAAGGGGGCCGGAAGGATTCATCCGGCTCTTTTTCTCCTTTCACGTTCCTGTGCATCTCCCTTGTGCTTACGCTCATGGGACTTGTCTCTCTCTATTCGGCGTCATACGCAAAGGCTGTCGATCTGGGATTGCCCCATTACTGGTTCTTCATGAGGCAGGCGATAGTCGCCGCAGTCTCCCTTGCCGTCGGCGCCGTTTTCACCCTGATACCCAGGAGCGCCCTGGAACGGGGATATCTTCTCTTCATCCCTCTCTCCCTGGCACTTCTCGTCCTCCAGCTTATTCCAGGCTTCTCATACGGCACCAGCCTTGTCATCGGAGGCTATAGGATCATCCAGGCCCCGTCTGTCGCGCTGCTGGGGATCATATTCACCGTTTCCTGCCTGCTGCCAGAGAAGGATGAGGCTGAGAGAAGGGGATTGAAGATCGTCCTCTCCTCTCTGTTCACGGCATTGCTCCTTGTCCTCTCTCTCCTTGCCGGAGGGATATCGTGGTACCTCCTCTCATCGGTGCTTACCCTGCTCCTGCTGCGCCGGCGCTCGGTGGGGAAGATCCCGCTTCTGCTGGTCCTTCTCTTCATGCTTGTCACAGGAGGAGCCCTTCCAATGCTGTTCCCGACCCTGCTCTCTCCTCTCTTCTCATCCGTGCTTCCTGTTTCCGATCCATCGCTCTATGATGCGGCTCTCACGGCTTCCGTCAATGCGATAGCGGACGGAGGGATCGCAGGGCTAGGGCTGGGGTCCAGCGTATATAAGCTCGGAGTCCTGCCAAGTCCTGAGAGCCAGTTCATCTTTTCCGTGTTCGTGGAGGAGCTTGGGCTCGCCGGGGCATCTTTCGTGGTGCTGATGTTCGTTCTCTTCCTGATCATCGGCATAAGGACCTCGAAGAGAGGGATGGGGATGGAAAGGGAGAAGTCAGCCTCGCTTGCCTTCGGATTGACGCTCATGGTCGTCCTGAAGGCGCTATGCAACATGCTCTATGTATCAGGCCTTCTTCCCCTGCCGGGAATCCTGATGCCGTTCTTCAGCTATTCGCTTTCGGAGGAGGCCATGACGATACTCTCTTCCGTGATGCTCTATCGCCTGGTCTATATGATGGGGAGGGAAGCTCATGAGGCATCCTGAGCTGAAGGCCTCCGCCGCCGTCCTGCTGCTGCTTGGCATCGCGCTGGCGCTCTCCCTTCCTTATATCGGTACGACGCGCATAGACAGGATCAGCTACTCCATGCAGCCGACTGCCTCCGTGTATCGGCTTTCCCTTCCCCTGAAGGGGCTGCCTTATCTATCACAGGAGAGGCTGAGGTCAGAGGCCCTGATCTCGCGGCTGTATTATATCGACTATGTCTCATCGACATTTGCCGATGGCGGCATGATGATGGATCTCGGCTTCCGCGATGGTGGGGTCCTTGCCCTTGCTCCATCCGATGCTGTCCTTGTCTTCGATGATGGTTCTGCATCTGTCAGCCTTGACGATCTTCCTTCTCTGATGAAGGTATATCCGGCGGCCATCATCAGCGAAGAGGCCATGGAGTACTACAGGCTCTTCGGCTTTGATTTCGATGTGCTGAGGGGAGCGGCTCAGGCGGCTGCATCTTCCACCCCTGAGGCTATTGATGATAATGTATATAGTGAGAGCGCGGATATGCTCTCCATAGGTATGAAGGGGTAGGGCGTTGGTTTCTGATAAGACTCTTGTTGGACTTGATATAGGCACAAGCTGGGTGAGGGCGGCGATCGGCTCGGTCTCTCGCGACGGACAGCTGATGATCGAGGCGATAGCGGAACGTGCCAGCGATGGCGTAAGATCCGGATCTATCGTCAATATAGAGCAGACCCTGAAGGTCATAAATGCTGTCATCTCCGATGCGGAGCTGCAGGCCGGAAGCGAGGTCTCATCCCTGATACTCGGCATCGGCGGCGATCATATAAGGGGAATCCAGTCATCGGGCGTCGTCGGTATCCAGAGCAAGGATCAGGAGATCAAGAGGGAGGATATAAGGAGATCGATCGATGTCGCGAGGGCGCGTGAGCTGCCTAAGGATACTGAGATCATCCATACGCTTGTCCAGGATTTCCAGGTGGATTCACGCTCTGGCATAAAGGATCCGATAGATATGCTCGGCCACCGGCTTGATACCAGCGTCCTGCTTGTCACCGGCTCGTCATCGATCTGCCAGAATCTTCGCAAGTGCGTCCAGAAGGCCGGGCTGCAGGTACAGAGGATGGTGCTGCAGAGCCTTGCGGACAGCGAGGTCGTCCTTGCCCCGGATGAGCGTGATATGGGCGCCCTGATAATAAACATCGGATCGGGTACTACCAACGCGATCGCCTATGTCGGCGGCGCTCCGGTCTACTGCGGAGGAATCCCGCTTGGCGGCGATAATGTCACCGGGGATATCGCATACATGCTGCAGATACCGAGGGCAGCTGCGGAATCGCTGAAGATATCCGACGGATGCTGCCATACTCCGTCCATCCCCGACTCTGAGATGGTGGTAACGCCTGCCGTCGGCGGCAAGCCGTCCATCAGGCTTCCTCGGAAGGAGCTTGCGAAGCTGATAGAGCCAAGGATGGCGGAGATCTTCTCCATGCTCTCCGGAGAGCTTGAGAAGAACGAGATCGCCGGGTCATTCGGCGCTGGTATCATCCTGGTTGGCGGCGGTGCGCTGCTTTCCGGTGCGACGGAGCTTGCCTCCGAGATATTCAGGATACCTGCGCGCATTGGCTTTCCTGAGGCGATAAACGGTCTTGACAGGATGTATATAGATCCCAGGTACTCGACGCTTCTGGGGCTGCTGAGGATCGAGGCAAAGAAGTATAGGGAGAATCCGACGCTCAGCCAGAGTCCCAATGACAAGAAGGGAATCGGGGGCAAGGTCAGGAATTTCTTTGGAAAGCTATTTTGAGAGGTGCAAGATGGGTATGGATTTTGACATTTTCGACATCGAGGATGCAACTGCGGCAGAGGAGGCCGCTCCGACGATAATCAAGGTCGTAGGGGTAGGCGGCGGCGGAGGGAACGCTGTCAACAGGATGATCGCGTCAGGCCTCAGGAAGGTCTCGTTCGTAGCGCTCAATACCGATGTCCAGGCGCTGCAGCGCTCCAATGCACAGACCAGGATAGCGATCGGCAAGGAGCTTACCGGAGGCCTGGGAGCCGGAGGCGTGCCGGAGATCGGAGAGAAGGCGGCGCTTGAGTCCAAGGAGGAGATCAAGGCAGAGCTTGAGAACTCTGACATGATCTTCATCACCGCCGGAATGGGAGGCGGAACGGGAACGGGAGCCGCGGCGGTGGTAGCGGAGATCGCGAAGTCATGCGGCGCGCTTACCGTAGCTGTCGTCACGACTCCATTCGCCTTCGAGGGCAAGAAGAAGCTGCTTCTGGCCCAGCAGGGCATAGAGAAGCTCCGCAAGCAGGTCGATACCCTTATACTCATCCCTAACCAGCATCTGCTCAAGGTCGTAGAGAACAATACGCCGATCAAGCAGGCATTCCTTATCGCTGATAGCGCCCTGCTTCAGTCTGTCCAGGGAATATCGGATCTCATCACCGAGCCCGGTGAGATCAACATAGACTTCGCTGACGTGAAGACCGTCATGAAGGGTAAGGGCGATGCGCTCATAGGACTGGGATTCGGAGAGGGGGCGAACAGGGCTGTCGATGCAGCCAGGCTCGCGATATCCAATCCTCTTCTTGAGAATGCCAGCATCGATGGCGCCAAGTCGGTTCTCGTCAATCTTGCGGGCGGAGATGATCTTACGCTCCAGGAGTATCAGGATGTGGTTGAGCTTATCACGGAGAACTGCGCGGAGGATGCGCTCATCATCGCCGGGCAGAGCTATAACCAGTCCCTTGGCGACAGGATAAAGGTAACGGTCGTCGCGACCGGTTTCGAGGAGAGGCAGGCCTCTGTCTCCATCGAGCCTGATACCGAGATCTTCCGCCGTCGTGAGGAGCCTCAGGAGAAGGCTGCAGCGGCCGCCGCCGCGATGGCGCCGCAGCATGAGAAGGAGAGCGAGGCGAAGCCTAAGGCTCCGGAGAAGCAGGGTTCGGATCCTGCGACGATCACGGTCAACAGATGGCAGGATCTGCAGATGCAGCTTGGAAAGCGCGGCTCCAGCCAGAGCGACTATTCTATCCCTGCGGTGCTGAGGTACTCACGCCACGATGATGAGGAATGAGGATCAGGGACTCCTGAGGGAGTTCGCTGACTGCCTGACATTCGAACGCCGCCTCTCGGACAAGACCCGGGAGGCTTATTCTGCGGAGGCGGCACGGTATCTTTCGTATCTTGCCGATTCCTCTGCTTCCCTCTCCGATGCAGGCGTCGCCGAGATAGAGGGCTATCTGATATCGAGGCGGCGCAATGACGGTATCGATGAGAGGACTGAGGGAAGGATACTCTCATCGCTGAGGTCATTCTATTCCTTCCTGCTATCGCGGAAGCTGACGGAGAGGAATCCTGCATCCCTTGTCGAGAAGCCCAAGGACGGCGTGCATCTCCCGCGCGTAATCAGCGAGGAGGATGTGGATGAGCTTCTTGCCTCCTTCCCATCCGATGATATACTATCGGAGCGCGATTACACGCTTTTCGAGCTTATCTACTCATCTGGCATGAGGATATCCGAGGCGGTGGCGCTTGATGTCTCCTCCTACCACCACGATGAGCGTACGATAGCCGTCATAGGCAAGCGCGATAAGGAGCGCCTCGTATTCATCGGCGAGATCGCGGCAGGGGCGCTGGACAGCTATCTGGAGAATATCAGGCCGCGTCTTGCGAAGAATGACAGGGAGAGCGCGATGTTCCTCAACAGGAGGGGCGGAAGGCTCACCCGACAGGCTGCCCATAAGCGTTTCCATGAGGCCGTGGGTAAGCTTGGCATCGATGCCACCATACATACCCTGCGCCATTCGTTCGCGACCCATATGATAGAGCATGGCGCGGATATAAGGAGCGTGCAGGAGATGCTTGGGCATAGCGACGTGCGCACCACCCAGATCTATACCCATCTCGATACATCCTCGATCCTTGCCTTCTTCGACAGGTATTCTCCTCTGGGAGAAGGGGACGATGGGATATCCTGATATGCTTATCTTCCTGCTGCCGCTCATAGCGCTGGCAGGATTCATCGATTCCATAGCGGGCGGCGGAGGGCTGATCTCGCTGACGGGCTATAGCGTTGCCGGACTCTCCGGAGCCTGCTCGCTTGGAACGAACAAGTTCTCCTCGACGTTCGGGACGCTGATCTCCGTGATCTCATACGCCAGAGGCGGTGCGATACGCTGGCCTCTGGCCATGCTCTCCTCGGCCTTTGCCATCATCGGATCGCATATCGGTGCAGGAATCGCCCTGAGGTATTCCTCACAGATCCTATCTTGCATGCTTCTCGTGACGCTTCCGGTCCTTACGGTCCTGACGATCGTGCGTCCGCGGCCAAAGAGCTATCTCATCGTCACCGGAACGCATCTTTTCCTCCTGTCGGCCCTGCTTGCCTTCCTATGCGGCCTTTATGATGGATTCTACGGGCCTGGAACCGGCATGTTCCTGACGCTGGGGTTCACGGCCCTCGGCCTTCCCCTGATCGAGAGCGCAGGACTGACGAAGGCTGTCAACGCCGCATCGAACATATCCGCGCTTCTGACGTTCCTCTTCTCAGGCTCGATAGCATTCCAGATAGCGGTACCTGCCGCCGCTGCCTCTATCCTGGGGAACTTCATCGGCTCACGCTTCGCACTCCGCTATGGTGACAGGGCGATACGGCCCTTCCTTGCCGTCGTGATGATCATGCTGTATCTGGAGGTCGTGCTCTCTATCGTCTGATTGTTTTTTTCCCTGGGCCGCGGCGTATATAGGGCATGAGTATTCGAAATGTCCATGACATGGACGCAATGTCCACGGTTATAGGGGAGCGGAGATTCCTCTATCATGGCACGCTGCCCCGGGCGCGGTGCGTGCTTATCTCATCGGAGTCCCGCTTCCATTCGGAGCAAGAGAGGCTTTCGCTCTATCTTTCCGCTCTTGAGGCCGCTCTTGCCGGCTACGAGGTCATGACGATCGCGAGAAGGGGCGGGATGTTCTCGATCATAAAGGGAGTCGAGGATGGACAGGGGAGGCTGCACTCCGTCTCTTCGTCTTCGATGGAGCTTGTCGAGAGACGCTTTTCCGAACGTGCCTTGATGGTACTCGGGACCGGTGGAAGCCTCATGGCGGCGGAGGATGATGGGGCAGGAGAGGATGCTGCCATCGAAGCGGCGCTCTCGTTCTCCTCCGTCCTGATAACCACTGGAAGAGGAAGGCTGATGACCTCCGCGCTCGACCACGGCATCGATGTGGCCGTGCTGCGCTCCTCGCTCTCCTCCGAGGCCGGAAGGGAGGCTGCCAGGGATGGCGCTCCGGTCATAGATACCTTCTCGTCATTCATGAGCCTTCCTTCCCTCTATGCCTACCGTTCAGCCGATGGCCGATATGGATTCGGTTCCGAGCGTTTTGATATAATGAGGCTGTGAAAGAGATAGAGGATTTCCTGGCATATATAGGGGACGTGAGGGGACTTGCCGAGAATACGGTCAAGAGCTATCGCGTGGATCTTGAGGAATGGGCACTCTTCCTTTCCAAGACCGGGCTTGACGTATCATCATTCACACGCTCTGATGCCGCGGCCTACACAAGGGAGATGATGGCGGAGTTCTCCGAGCGTTCGGTGCTGAGGAAGCTTACGGCCCTGCGTACCTTCTATGGCTATCTGGAGAGAAGGGGAGTCATCGACAGCGATCCGTTCTCGACGATCTCCATGAGGAGGAAGGAATCAAGGCTTCCATCTGTCCTTACGGAGGAGGAGGTAAGGACTCTTCTCTCGCTCCCTCGCTCATCATTCAAGGAGGAGCGCGACCATATGCTCTTCCTGCTGATATATAACACCGGGATGAGGATTGCCGAGGCGCTTTCGGTGGATGTCGGGGATGTGGAGCTGGATAAGAGGCGCATCCTCATAACGGGAAAGGGGAGCAAGGAGCGCTTCGTGTTCTTCTCTCCCTCCACCGTCGATGAGATACGGGTGTATCTGTCGAGGCGGGATGACTATCTTAGGGAGAGGGGGATCGATGATGAGAAGGCCTTCTTCATCGGGAAGAGAGGCGGAAGGTTGCCCTTTAGTTCTGCACATATTATCTTTGATGAATATAGAGCGAGGCTAGGCTGGCAGAAGGAATTCACGCCGCATACGCTCCGCCACTCCTTTGCCACCCACATGATGGACAGGGGGGCGGATATCCGCCTCGTGCAGGAGCTGCTAGGGCATGAGAGCATCTCCACGACGCAGATCTATACTCATGTCTCCCGCAGACGGCTCAAGAGCGTCTACGATGGGACTCATCCTCATGCAAAGGAGAAGCAATGACGATCCACGGGACCACGATCTGCGCTGTCAGGAAGGATGGCAAGGTCGCTATAGCCGGAGATGGACAGGCCACCAGCGGTGAGGGTGGCATCGTGATGAAGGGCAACTGCCGCAAGGTCAGGAGGCTCTATGATGGTCGTGTGATCATAGGCTTTGCCGGAGCGACGGCCGATGCCTTCACGCTCTTCGAGCTGTTCGAGGGCAAGCTGAGGCAGTACAACGGCGATCTGACGAGGTCTGCCGTGGAGCTGGCCAAGCAGTGGCGCACGGACAGGGCGCTGCGCAACCTTAATGCGATGATGCTCACATCCGATGGAAGCAAGCTCTTCCTGATAACGGGATCAGGAGACGTGCTTGAGCCTGAAGGTGATGCGGCAGGGATAGGATCGGGTGGCGCATATGCCCTGGCTGCCGCAAGGGCGTATCTTGACAGCGGAGTGGACTGGAGTGCGGATGAGATCGCGCGCAAGAGCGTTGAGACTGCCGCTGATATCTGCATATATACCAACCACAACATTCTTACAGAGGTAATCGATGGAAAGGCTTAAGGGTAAGAAGCATCTTGATGATATGGTGCCTTCGGAGATAGTGAAGGCGCTTGATGAATATGTGATCGGCCAGGATGAGGCCAAGCGTACGATCGCAGTGGCCATACGCAACCGTGTCAGGCGCAAGAGGCTGCCTGAGGAGGTGCGGGAGGAGATAACTCCCAAGAACATCCTGATGATCGGCTCGACGGGAGTCGGAAAGACGGAGATCGCCAGGCGCATAGCCAAGCTCGCTGATGCTCCGTTCATCAAGGTCGAGGCAACGAAGTACACGGAGGTCGGCTATGTCGGCCGCGATGTCGAGTCGATGGTGCGCGACCTGATGGGAGCATCGCTGCAGATGGTGAGGGAGGAGATGGCCGCCTCCAAGAAGGAAGAGGTCGACAGGAGGGTGGAGGAAAGGCTCCTTGACCTGCTCCTGCCATCGATCGAGAAGGATGGTGGCAATACCGATGTCTCGACGGACGGCGCCCGGGAGCAGTTCCGCCAGATGCTGCGCAAGGGAATCTTCGACAGCAGGGAGGTTGAGATGCCCCAGTCGATGCGGCAGAATCTCGGCTTCGAGCTCATGGGATCCTCGTCGAACATGGAGGAGCTGCAGCAGGCACTCGGATCGCTGGGCAGCATGTTCGCGCAGCAGGGCAGGCAGAAGATCCGCAAGATTACCGTCAAGCGTGCCCGTGAGATCATCGAGGAAGAGGAGATGGACAAGGTCGTCGATCCCGATAAGGCTGTCGATGAGGCAAAGGAGCGGGCCGAGGAGATGGGTATCATATTCATCGATGAGATCGATAAAGTCGCATCGCGCGGCAACTCCTCCAACAGCGATGTGTCACGCGAGGGCGTGCAGAGGGATATCCTGCCGATCGTCGAGGGAACGAAGGTCTCGACCAAGTGGGGCGTGATAGACACCACGAATATCCTCTTCATCGCTGCAGGAGCGTTCTCGTTCGCGAAGCCTTCTGACCTGATTCCTGAGCTGCAGGGGCGCTTTCCGCTCCGCGTAGAGCTTCACGATCTTTCGGCCGAGGAGTTCTATCGCATCCTCACAGAGCCGCAGAATGCCATCACCAAGCAGTATACCGCGCTGCTTTCCACGGAAGGTGTTTCCGTGACCTTCACCGATGAGGCGCTGCATGAGATAGCAGCGATCGCGCACGATGTGAACCAGACGAATGACAATATAGGTGCGCGCAGGCTCTACACGGTCATGGAGAAGCTTCTTGAGGAGCTGTCGTTCTCAGCCAATGAGCTGAACGGACAGAGCGTGGAGATAACCCGCGATTACGTCAGGCAGAGGCTTTCTGATATCGTGGAGGATCAGGATCTGACGAGGTATATACTCTAGGATATGGAATACTATACGGTAGTGGCGGACAGCTATGAAGCGGCCGTGAAGAAGGCCAAGGAGCTTTACGGGGATGACATACGCATACATTCCCGCAGGGATTTCACGAAGGGAGGCGGATTCTTCACGCGCCGTCAGAAGCGCTGCGAGATCATCTGCTATTCATCTCCCAGGCCCCAGGCGAAGGAAAGGCCGGCAAGCAGGGATAGGGATATCAGGGAGTTCGAGAAGGAAGCGAGGACTCCTGATCCTGCCACCCTATCCAGCAAGGAGCGGCTCGATACGGAGATATACAGGGAGAATGAGAAGGCCGTGGTGCTTCTCGACCTGAATCATATTGCTGATCCGCTGCGCTCAAGGCTTCTTGAGGCGTTCCCCCCGGATAAGGATCCGGGGCTTGAGCTTTCTGACAGGCTGCTCCATGCCGTTGCGATCGATTATGAGCATCAGGTGCATCCGAGGCATTTCGTGGCATTCATCGGACCTACGGGCTCCGGAAAGACTACGACCCTTGCCAAGGCGGCGTATGTCTATGCCAGCCAGGGGCGCCACGTTGCCATCATCACCCTCGATACATACCGTGTAGGGGCATACGAGCAGGTGAAGGCGTTCGGAGACGCCTTGTCGATTCCTGTGCTCAAGGCTGGTGCAGAGGATGAGCTTATCGCGGCGGCAGAGCTCTTCCAGGACAAGGATATCGTTTTCGTCGATACGATGGGCACCTCTCCGAAGGATAAGGAGCTGACGCTCCGCCTTACATCGATGCTCTCGCTCCTTGGCCCTGACAGGACCGATCTGATAATGACGATTCCTGCGACGATGAAGGAGGAGGATATGCTTGAGCAGCATTCCGTCTATTCCAGATTCGGCAAGCCGTCGCTGGCAGTGACCAAGCTCGATGAGACCGAGACGATCGGCAATGTCATATCATTTGCCTACAGGGTTTCCTCTCCGATCATCTTCCTTACCGATGGGCAGAAGGTTCCTGAGGATATAGAGAAGGCCTCTTCGTCGGCGCTTCTTGATCACCTGAAGGGAATGGGGCTTGTGATGAGGAACTCAGAGAGCCAGCTCAGGAAGGAGCGCTGAGAGGCTTTCCTTATCATCGGCATAGAGCCTGAACCCCTCCTTGAGCGGTATGAGGCCATCCTCTTCGAAGGGGAGGGCCGGATGGGCATCCTCCTCGCTGTATCCAGAGGACTCGGATGTCACGAGAGCCCTCAGCACGGTCTCGTCCGGACCGCCTGTCCAGGCCGCGATAGAGCCGTCTGGGGCAATCAGGGCGGCAGCCCCTCCGTATCCGATCTCCTGCATCATCTCCATCATCGCCTTCTGTGCTTCCAGGTCGATAGTGAGCGTCAGGTCCTTTCCTCGTGCTATGCGTTCGAATGGAGAGGGGCGGGGAGTGAGGGAATCATCGAATATCCTCTCCAGTCCCGATACCCCGGAAAGCCTCTGATCAACGCCCCCGATGATATTCCATGTCTCCTGATAGGAAGGATACTTCCTTGTCTCCCGGGTAGTGAGGCGTACCTCGTCCGAGAGACCCAGGTCATCAAGCTCTCCCCTGATCTCACCCATCTCTGGGATCGAGGGAATGGATGGGATCATTATGAATCCTTCGCCGTTCCTTATCCTTGATTCAAGGCTTACCGCAGGCTCTGGCGTATAGCGAGAAAGTACCGATGCGATGTATGAGGGAGAGGATTCCGAGAGCGTTATCTCAAATCCGTAATCAGGGGCCTGGATTGCCAGAAGGCTGCCATCCCTGTCATATATGGAACCCCTGACCAGGACCTCGGAGAGCAGCGGATCGTGATAGCGAGGCCGGCTTCCTTCGACGAAGGTTAGGTATGTGAAGCGCAGCAGCGTTGCTGTGGCAAGTATGATGACTATCATATAGGCGGTCACCACACCATGCTTATTGCCTTTCTGCATCATAACAAAATATAATACCTATTTGATTGAGGGATTGTCGATAGATGGGAAGATATAGTTACGATGATATGCCGCCAGAAGGGTACAGGGAACGCCGCGAGGGCGGTCGCCGTGGAACGTTCGTGATAGCGTTCGTCGGCATACTCCTCACTCTCATCGCGATAGTCCTATATCTTCTCTACACTCCGCATCAGGCCGCGCCGGAGGAAGCGGGTGGCGGAGCAAGCACCGTAGAGGTCGAGGTTCCTGAGCCGGCGGTCCTTGAGTCCAGCATCACCCGGGATCCTGTTGAGATCACGGTCGAGGAAGAGGTTCCCGTTCCTGCCGATACCGAGCCGGTTGCAGCTGTCGAGGAGGCTTCCGAGGCAGAGGCAGCCGTTATCGAAGAGGAGGAAGCTCCTGCAGCTGCTGATGAGCCTCTGATAGAAGAGTCCGTCCTCGAGTCCGCCGTCAAGCCCATGGTCCCCTCTGAGTATATCGTGCAGGATGGCGATACCCTTCAGTCCATCGCCTCTGCCTATGATATAACGCCTGAGACTATCATCGATTTCAACGCCATGAGCGATAATTCCATCGCTGTAGGCGATACGCTCCTTATACCTCGGTATAGCGGTATCGTTTATGTGATGAAGCCAGGAGATGATCTCAGCGATGTTGTCAGCCGCTATAACCCTGAGCTGAGTGCCGCGGATATAGCGAAGCTCAATTCGCTCGGATCGACATCCGTTCCCGAGGGAACGAGGATCTTCATTCCTGTAAGCGGATCTGAGATAGAGGGTATGCCGAGATTCTCCTCTCCTGTATCAGGCGGAACGATACTCATGCATAACGCTGAGTACTTCAGGGAGAAGGGCGAGACGATCCATGGAGTCGTGATTGCCGCAAGGCCAGGCACTCCTGTCACTGCTTCTGCATCCGGTACAGTGGAGAGCGTCGGCTTTACGCCTGACAGGCGCCGCTATGTCGAGCTTGTCCATGACGATGGCTATGCTACCAGATACACGGGTCTTGAGAGGATACTTGTATCTGCGGGCAGCGAAGTGGATGAAGGGGATGCCATCGGTACGATCGGTACGAGCAGCAGCTACTATGGAAGCAGCGCGATCCTCTTCTCCGTCAGCCAGGATGGCATAAGGATCAACCCCGAGACTGTCTGCAGGTTCTGAGCGGACATCTATAGGCATGCCGGCCTGGAGCGTAAGGCATCTCATCTCTTCCTGGATGGTGTTTTGAGACAGTTGCCTGAAGATGGGTAAATGTTGTGCTAATGTTAAATCCATGTTAAGTTCTGCATGGAGGTTCTCATGAAAAGAACAATGCTTATCATCCTCGTGGCGCTTCTGTCGCTGGCGACGCTCTTCGCAGCGGAGACGCTTGAGGGGAATATCATCGAGATCGAGAAGTATGGGCACGCCCTTCTTGATATCACGATAGAGGAAGCCTCTCAGGCCGGCTACGACCTTGGAGATACGGTGAATGTCGTATTCAGCAACGGCTACACACTTGAGGGTATCCCGTACTTCAGCGGCTACTATGTCGGAGTGGGCGAGCCTGTGCTTAGGGCGTATCCCGGGGATACGAATATCGCGGTATGTGTGAACTTCGGACGCATCAACGAGATCGCAGGCGTCGGCGTAGGTGATGGCGTGACGATCACCATGGATGAGAAGGAGGGAATGATCGAGGAGTATGAGCTTAACTCCCTTGAGTATTCCAGCGATCGTGCCGACTTCCGCTCCAATGCCCAGTTCGCGAACTTCCGCGAGATCTATATGGGCGATATCGCGGCACCGGGAATCCTCTATCGCTCCGCTTCCCCGATAAACAACGAGCATAACAGGGCTCATTACGCCAATGCCTTCGCAGAGGCTGCAGGCATCAACGGTGTCCTGAACCTTGCGGATACCAATGAGGATATCGAGAGCTATATCGCAGCCGATGACTTTGATTCAGAGTACTATGCCTCCCTTTATGAGGATGGCAAGGTCCTCGCCCTCGGCCTGTCCGTGGATTTCCTTTCCGATGATTTCGGCAACAGGCTTGCCGCCGGTATCGAGGAGCTCTCAGAGCTTGATCCTCCGTATCTGATCCACTGCACGGAGGGAAAGGACAGGGCTGGATTCGTCTCAGCTCTCTTCGAGTGCCTTCTTGGAGGAAGCTATGATGAGATCGTGGATGACTTCATGCTCTCGATGGCAAATTACTATGGCGTGACCGAGGAGACCGATGCAAGGAAGTATCAGTTCATCTTTGAGAACAATATCGCGGCCATGCTTCCTGTCATCACCGGAGGCGAGGATCCTGCTACCGCTGACCTGAGCGGTGCGGCCAGGTCCTATCTTGTCGCACATGGAATGAGCGAGGAGGGCGTGGACAGGCTTGTCGGCAAGCTTACCGGCAGCATCCACGTCAACTGATCGCCCTATATGATAACAGCGATGCCCGCGGGATTCCGTGGGCATCATCTCATCAGCCTACTGCCGCATGCACATCCCTGATGATCTCATTGCGTCTCTGCTCGTCAAGGGAGAACATATCCCCAAGACGCCGTAGGTCATCATCATTGATGTCCCTCCCTTTGCCGCACACTGTAGTGGATTGCTCTCCGAATGATGTGCTTGATTTCGTGAGATCATATGCAGGAGCAAGCTGCCAGCCGTTGAGCGTCTCATCATACAGGAATGCGAAGTTCTTGCCATGGTCATCCTGATTCCCGATCATCACGTTGAAGCAGGCCATCCTGAATGCCTCATAGAGCGCTTCTTCAGATCTTGTCAGGATAAGGGTTGCCTTAAGCAGATGCGTATAGTCCAAGGCAGGGTATCGGTGCGATGATTCCAGGAGTCCGGAGAGCGATAGCATGTGTATCCTTCTGCCTCCATGCCTGTCGAATCGCCTTACAGCGAAGAATCCCTTGGTGTACCTTGACGGTAAAAGCCTGATATCAGGGATAGTCAGACCAGCATCGGCGGCCTTCCTGTTGCACTCGTATTCCATGTATCCGGCATCTGGTCCGTCAAGCCTGGTAGGGAACTTCACGATCCAAGGCTCTCCGTCTATATCGATATTCACTTTTGGTCTGGCACCACCGGATGATCCTCCTTTAGCGTAGAGCCTCTCTAGATCCTCCTGAGACACGGCTGAATCTTCAAGGATTTCCCCTGTGATCCTATGCAGTTCGTCGAGATCATCGCCCTCTAGGATTTCATCATCAGCAATCGATGGCTGGTACTCCAGAAGACCTGATGATGTCTTCGATAGCATGCATAGCCGTGTCAGTGGAGTAATACGCTCGATGCCAAGGGAACTCAGGTATCTGTCGGTAAGAAGACGCCCCCATCCATCAGGGAGAGAGTCATAGAAGACACCGAAAAGTCCTTCCATGCTCCTATCCTCCGCCACGAATAGCTGTTGCTTGAGCGGAAGAGAGAACGGGCTGATTGAGAATCCTGTAGCAAGCCATTGCGCGGAATACTCGAAGGCAGTACGGCCTCTGTCATATTCAGCGATCGTTCCTATCAGCCTATCTCCTGCATATACGTCAACCTTTGTGATGTCTTGCATCAAGAAGCTCCTTCATGGAAGCATATCCGACCTTACGGAATATGCTGGTGATGCCGTCCTCGTCATTAAGGACGATCGCGATCTTCGCGAGGCTTATCAGTGATATCTCCCCAGTCTGCTCGAATCGCCTTAGCGTAGATAGCGGTATGCCGGAGCGTATGGACATCTCCTTCTGCGTGATGCCGAGCCTCTTCCGCTTCTCCTTCTCCGATGACGCTATGGCAGCTATGATCTCCTTCGGGGTCTTCCCGAAATCATCGAGGTTAATCATATATCAATATATTAGCACTTTTCCTGAAAAATAGGAATAATAATCAATATATTGGTACTAAATAGATATGCCCACGGGATTCCGTGGGCACTCTGATGATACTAAGCTTAGAACTTCCTTCCGCAGCAGTTCTTGTACTTCTTGCCGCTGCCGCAGGGGCAAGGGTCGTTGCGTCCTACCTTGGGCTGGGAGCGTACGACCGTGGTGTTCTGCGCCTGTGACTGGCTTGTTACCGCTGTCCTGATCGGCTCTCCTGCACGCTGCGGCTGCAGGGTAGGGGCAGGGGACTGGTGAGAGGCCTGCATCCTCGCCCCGCTCATCTCCTGCTGCCTTCTCGGCTCGATGGTCACGCGTACGGCATAGACCGTGCGGCATACGGTCTCGGATATGCTGTCGATCATCTCGTCGAAGGCTTCCGATGCGGTGTTCTTGTATTCCACTAGCGGGTTCTTCTGCGCATAGCTCATGAGAGAGGCTGCTTCCCTGAGGTCCTCAAGCGCGTCCAGATGGTCTACCCAGCGCTTGTCGATGTTCTTGAGATATATGTATCTGATGAAGGCGTTGAAGTTTGCCTTTCCGACCTTCGCCTCCTTCTCCCTGATGTTCTCCTCTATCTCTGCCGAGAGCTTCTCCGGATCGGTGCCAGCCGGCGCCGTGGCGAATATCCTCTGGTAGTACTCTGCGAATCTCTCCGCATCGCCTGCAGCGGCCTCATGTGCCTCCTTCACAAGTTCCTTCGCATTCTCGATGACCCTGTCTGAGAGATCCTCCGCGCTGAGTATCCTGTCGCGCTCAGAGTAGATGAAGTTCCTCTGCTCGTTCAGCACGTCATCATACTCAAGGAGCTTCTTCCTTATCTCGAAGTTTCGTTCCTCGACTCTCTTCTGGGCGTTCTCGATGGCATTGTCGAGCATCTTGTGCTGGATCGGCTCGCCATCCTTCAGCCCGAGCCTCCCGATCATCTCCTTCAGGCCTTCCTTTGCGAAGAGCCTCATCAATGGGTCATCGAGGGAGATATAGAACTGGCTTACTCCTGGATCTCCCTGACGGCCAGCGCGTCCTCGCAGCTGGTTGTCGATGCGCCTGGACTCGTGACGCTCGGATCCTATGATATAAAGGCCCCCGAGTGACTTTACTTCCTCATATGCCTTCCTATACTCAGGCATGATCTCGCTGATGGCCTTCTTCAGCTCCTCCGGGCTAGCCTCCGTGCCAACCTTCCTCATCGCAAGGTGCTGAGGCGATCCTCCCAGCTTTATGTCAGTGCCTCGGCCAGCCATGTTCGTGGCTATGGTAACAGCGCCCCTGGCTCCTGCCTCACCGATGATGAACGCCTCCCTGGCATGGTTCTTGGCATTAAGCACCTCATGCCTTATGCCTTCGCGCGTAAGGAGCTTGGAGAGCCTTTCTGACTTCTCGATAGAGGTCGTGCCGATGAGGATCGGCTGGCCTGTAGCATGGATGCGCTTCACGTCCTTGACGATCGCGGCGAACTTCATGTCCTCATCATAGAACGTGAGGTCAGGAAGGTCCTTCCTCTGCACAGGCACGTTCGTGGGTATCACGACGACATCCAGCTTGTAGATCTGCTTGAACTCCGTCGCCTCCGTGTCTGCCGTTCCGGTCATTCCGGAGAGCTTGTCATACATGCGGAAGAAGTTCTGGAACGTGATTGTCGCGAAGGTCTTTGACTGGCCTCTTACCGACACGTTCTCCTTGGCCTCTATCGCCTGGTGCAGGCCCTCCGAGTAGCGGCGTCCCGGAAGCACGCGTCCGGTGAACTCATCGACGATCTGCACCTCGCCGTCCTTCACGATATAGTCGGTATCCCTCTGGTACATGTACTGCGCGCGTACCGCCTGAGTTACGTAATGAACAAGCTCGAAGTTCTGGTCATCATAGAGAGAATAGACCGTGTTTCCTTCCTCGTCCTTGGAGGGAAGGAGCGCGCCGAGACGTCTGAGAGCCTCTTCGATGTGCGTCATTCCATCCTTTGTGAACGTGACCTTCTTGCCCTTCTCATCCAGCTTGTAGTCTCCCTTCTCGTCAAATGCCGCGTATGTGGCCCTGTCCAGCTTGTCCATGGCACTCAGCTCATAGTATGTGCCTGTCTCGGGATCCTTCTCGCATTCCTTCAGGAACGGAACGACGGCCTTTGCCGCACGGACCTTGGGAGTGTCATCCTCGGCCTGCCCGGAGATGATGAGAGGCGTCCTCGCCTCATCTATGAGTATGGAGTCGATCTCATCAACGATCGCATAGTGATGCTTTGCCTGCAGCTTTGCCTGCAGCGATCCCTTGAGGTTATCCCTAAGGTAATCGAAGCCGAACTCGTTGTTCGTTCCGTATGTCACATCAGCAGCGTATGCCTCACGCTTGCGCGCATCATCCTGCCCTGCGACGATGACGCCCGCCTTCATCCCAAGGAAGGAATAGACCTGGCCCATCCACTCCGCATCGCGCTGCGCGAGGTAGTCGTTCACCGTGACTATATGCACGCCTTTTCCCTCAAGCGCGTTGAGATAGGCTGCAGGAACGGATGTGAGGGTCTTTCCTTCACCTGTCTTCATCTCGAGTATCGACCCCTGATGAAGAACGATCGCGCCCATTATCTGGACATCATAATGCCGTTCCCCGAGAGTCCTTCCAGCTGCCTCGCGCACGAGCGCAAAGGCCTTGGGAAGAAGCTCATCAAGGCTCTTCCTGCCGCTCTGCACCTCTTCCTTCCATTCATTGGTGATCCGGGGAAAGTCCTCATCGCTCAGGCTCTCTGCCCATCCGTATTCCTTCTTGACGCTCTCCACTATGGGGGCGAGCCTCTTCATATCCTTGTCATGCTTAGTCCCTCCGAAGAGGGCAGTCCAGAATCTAGCCATACCCGAATGATAGTAAAAAAACGTGTGAACGTGTAGCTAAGGGAGCAAACATGATTAGACGCTTCCTTGTAGCCGGTCCCTGATTCGGCTATCATTTCATATATGGATTGGTCTTTTACCATCGGGACGCTGAGCTTCGGCATCCTTGATATAATCACAGTCGTCATCGTGCTCGTAGGCGCGATTTCCGGATGCATCACGGGCTTCAGCGTCTCCGCAACGAGGCTCGTCGGCCTTCTTCTCGCGATTCCCGTATCGCTTCTTTTCACGGAGGACCTTGCCGCGCTTGTCGAATCGCAGACGGGAATCCCGCTATTCTGGTCCACGCTTATCGTGTTCGTCGGGCTATCGCTGGTGGTCTATCTGCTCATCTGCATACTCGGCTCCCAGCTTTCGACGATACTCGGCGCGAGCAGCCATCTCCGGGCAATCGACTCGATACTCGGCTTCATCTGGGGCCTCCTGGCCTCATCGATAACCCTCTCGATAATCCTTGCGGTGCTTAATTTCCAGACGTTCATCGATATCTCGGCGCTGACCGATGGCAGCCTGATCATCAAGGAGCTTATCAGGCCGCTCTTTCCGACGCTCACCGAGTCCTTCTTGGAGGTGATCGATGGGGTTTGATGCCCTCCGGCGCACCCAGGATGCGATGGCTCAAAGCATAGAGAGCGTGCTTGATGGCTCGATGCTGCCTCAGACGCTTCTCTTCTCTGGCTGCCGCGGCTCCTCGCGCCTTACTGCGGCCCTGGATCTTGCCTTCACGCTTACAGGAGAGGAGGGAAGGGAGCTTCTTTCGTCCTCTTCCATCTGCCTTTTCCTTTCCCGTCCGATGCGCATGGTGCTCAATGCCGCATCCTCCCTTCTCAGGCGCCAGCGCAACAGGCGTGCGCGCATCTTCTATATCCAGACGGTGAGGAAGGTCCTGATGCAGTACCATCAGGCAATCGCCCCGCTTCACAGGGAGGCCTCAGGGGCGAAGGCCCGTGATGAGAGGACGGAGGGGGACAGGTCCGTAAGCGCGGTCGCATCCCTGATCGATGAGAGCCTCATGGCCATTGAGGCTGACAGGGAGTATTCCGCAGAGGAGATCGACAGCATCGCATCGCTGATAGACGGCTACCTGACCGATGCCGTGATCAATGTCGGAAAGAAGACACCGGGAGCAACCATCGAGGAGATCAGGGCTGTCCAGTCATGGCTTGCGGAGGGCGTGGATGAGAAGGTCGTGATATTCGAGAATCCGGAGGACTATGCCGAAGGGGCGAAGAACAGCCTCCTGAAGCTGCTGGAGGAACCGCCGGAGCATGCCCATCTGATACTTATCTCCAAGAGCCCGTCAAGGCTTCTCGAGACGATACTCTCGCGCTGCCGCCGCTTTTCCTTCCCTGAGCTATCTGAGGCAAAGGTCTCCGCATTCATCGGAGAGGAATTCTCTATCTACTCTGGATTTCCATCATTCGACGCCTTCTTCTTCGCGGAGGGCTCTGCCGAGAGCGAAAGGAAGGCCATGGAGGGATACGTCGGCTCATATCTTCATGCTATCGTAAGCGGGAAGGCTCTTGGAATGAAGGAAGAGGAGGAGATATTCTCCGGCCTTGAGAGATCGGGAGGGGAGGAGTTCTTCCGGGAAAGCCTGATACAGCGCCTGGAGGGGCTGCTTCGTGAGGGAAGGATGCGGCCAGGCGATGCGAAGAGGGTGTATCGCTCGCTCTCGGGCAACCTTCTCAGGAGCGATACCTTCAATATGCCGCTCCGCCTCGCCCTCGATCTGACGCTGAGGGAGGTCTGTGATGTCAAATAAGCTATTGAGGAAGATCCTTGATGATATAGATGCCCTGCCCGGTTCCGAGCTGCGCAAGCTCATCGAGGGCGGCATCGAGGAGATCGATCTCAGCCGCGCTCTCTTCGACTCCCTTGCTGACGGGCATGTCGTTGTCTCCAAGGAGCGTAAGATCATGCTCGCCAATAAGACGATGATGCGCCTTATCCCCTCAGACAGGAGGCACAGGATCCGTGAGGGCGCAAGGATAGATGATGCATCATTCGATGGCGATGTGAAGAGATACGTGCTTTCCGTCCTTACTGGAAAGGAGAGGCCGGATGCCAGGGATTTCGCCTTCCAGCAGGGAGAGGAGACGAGGCTGTTGCGTGTCTCCTTCTCCTCGATCGATATCGATAGCGAGCGCTATACCGATATCGTCGTAAGGGATATAACCGAGGAGATGAACAGGGAGACCAGGCTCCGCCGCTCGGAATCCCTTGCCTCTATGACGACGATGGCTGCCGGTATCGCGCATGAGATAAAGAATCCCCTGGCGGCGATGAAGATACATCTGCAGCTGCTGCGCAAGGCATTCTCCGCGAAGGGGTCTCTTACCGGGGATGATGCTGACCGCTATCTCTCGGTGCTGGATGAGGAGATAGACCATCTGAATACGATTGCCGTGGATTTCCTCTTCGCAGTGCGGCCGATGAACGTCGAGCTGAGGCTTGGCTCGATAAATTCCGTGATAGATGATCTCGTTGTCTTCCTTACGCCTGAGGCAGGTGACAAGAAGATTGAGATACGTACAGAGCTTGAGAGCTTCATGCCCTCTGTGGAGCTGGATCAGCGCTATCTGAGGCAGTGCCTGCTGAATCTCGTGGAGAACGCATTCGCAGCGATGCCTGGCGGTGGAGTGCTGAGGATAGCGACGAAGCTCGATGGGGACTTCGAGACGATCAGGATAGAGGATAACGGTACCGGAATAGACGAGGAGAGCCTTTCGAAGATCTTCGAGCCATACTTCACCACGAAGGCAAGCGGGACCGGCCTCGGGCTTACCGTGGTATACAAGGTGATAAAGGAGCATCGCGGGGATATCTTCGTAACCTCAGAGCAGGGGAAGGGTACGGTATTCACCATAAAGCTTCCCGTTCCTGGCAACCAGAGAAGGGCATTGGTAGATAAGGAGGAAGAGAGTGGCAACGCTGCTGATCGCTGATGACGAGAAAAACATACGCTCAGGTCTTGAGCTTGCCTTCGAGGATGAAGGCTATCAGGTGATGACGGCCGCTGATGGCAGGGAGGCCTGGGATAAGATCAATAAGAACAGCATCGACCTTGTGATCACCGACCTGCGGATGCCTGAGATGGATGGATATGAGCTTCTGAAGAGGATCAGCTCGGCCTATCCTACGCTTCCTGTGATAGTACTCACCGGCCATGGCACGATAGAGACTGCCGTGGAGACGATGCGTGACGGCGCGATCGACTTCTTCACCAAGCCCGTAGATATAGACAAGCTCTCGCTTGTCGTGAAGAAGAGCATCGCGGCATCATCCCTTGCCGAGCAGAACAGGAGGCTTACCGAGGAGATCGATAAGCTCAAGAAGCAGCAGGGCTATGGGAAGATAATCGGAAAGTCAGGACGGATCTCTGCCCTGATGCAGACGATAGCCCAGGTTGCCCCGACAAAGGCGAGCGTCCTCATAACCGGGGAATCAGGTACGGGCAAGGAGCTTGTGGCAGATGCGATAGAGTCCCTTTCTGACAGGCATGGCAGGCCTTTCGTGAAGGTGCATTGCGCGTCGCTCTCGTCGAATCTCCTTGAGGATGAGCTTTTCGGTCATGAGAAGGGAGCGTTCACAGGGGCTGTCGCTCAGAAGAAGGGACGCTTCGAGCTTGCGGATACAGGCACTCTCTTCCTGGATGAGATCGGAGAGATAGATGCCGCGACGCAGGTGAAGCTTCTCAGGGTGCTTCAGGAGAGGCAGTTCGAGAGAGTCGGAGGAGAGAAGACCATCACCGTGGATGTCCGTGTCATATGCGCGACAAACCGTGATCTTGCCGCAGAGGTTAGGGAGGGACGCTTCCGCGAGGATCTGTACTATCGTCTCAATGTCGTGCATATCGAGGTGCCGCCGCTTCGCGAGAGGAAGGAGGATATAGAGCTGCTTGCGCAGTCCTTCCTCAGCACGTTCAACAGCGAGGATGGCAGGAAGATCGAGGGCTTCACGCCAGCTGCAAGGAAGGCTCTCTTCTCATATCCATGGCCGGGCAATGTCAGGGAACTCAGGAACAGCATAGAGGCTGCTGTCGTACTATGCCGGAACCGTGTGATCGATGTGGATGACCTGCCTTCCCAGATAAGGGAGAAGGGGAGCGGAAGCACTCTCACGCTCACGCTGCCCATAACCCTGTCCGAGGCTGAGAAACGCCTCATCCTCGATACGATCTCCTTCTGCGGCGGCAATAAGACGAAGGCCGCTGAGCTTCTTGATATCGGACGCAAGACGCTGCATCGCAAGCTCGCAGAGTACGCTGGCAAGGACGAGGAGTGATGGATATCGACTCCATCTTCTCTCCGGGAGGAGAGCTTGACTCGGCACTTCCTGGCTTCTCCTTCCGCGAGGGACAGCTTGAGATGGCAAGGCTCGTGGAAAAGGCGATGAGGGAGGATAAGCATCTCGTCGTCGAGGCCGGGACAGGCATTGGAAAGAGCTTTGCCTACCTTGCCCCTGCATTCCTGCAGATCGCTTCTGACGAAAGTTCGGCGTGCATCGTCGCCACTTCCACGATTACGCTGCAGAAGCAGCTCTATGATAAGGATATTCCCCTTCTTAAGGGAGCCCTCGGCCTTGATGTGCCTACAGCCATCCTCTTCGGCCGTTCCAATTACCTCTGCCTGAGGCGCTATGAGGATCAGCGTCTTGAGAAGGAAAGCCTGAAGGTCCAGCCGTCAGATGAGGAGAAGGCCTTTGACGAGTGGGTCGATGCCACTGATACCGGAGCGCTTCCGGAGCTTGATAGCGAAGCCTTAGGACGGCTCTTCTCAGCGCTTGCCTCCGATGAGAAGGACTGCCCTTCGTTCCGCTGTCCATACTACTCGCGCTGCTTCTTCTATTCGGCTAGGCGAGCGGCACTGAAGGCAAGGATCGTCGTGACCAATCATCATCTCCTGCTCCTGGATGCGAGGAACAGGGCGGAGAACGGAAAGGACTTCAGCGAGGATGCGGTGCTTCCAGGCTATCGCTATGCGATCCTGGATGAGGCCCATCATATCGAGGATGAGGCTACGGAGGTACTCTCCGATGCCTATTCTTCCGACAGGGTCAGCCGCTATCTTGATTATCTTACCCGCAAGGAGAGACGCTTCGGATCGGCTTCCATCCTCGATTTCCTCTCCATCGAGGAGAAGGACAGGGGAATCGGGGCGAGGATAAAGGAACGTATCGCGCATATCAGGACGATGCTGCAGGAGTATGACCGGCTTCTTTCCTCTATCCTGGGAGCTGACAGGGGAGAGCTGCTGCTTACCCCCGGATTCTATGAGAGATGCCGCGACAGGCTCCGTGAAGGCGAGGCTATCTCTGAGGAGCTGAGGCGCATCCATGCCGACGTCTATTCCGGCTACAGCGAGAGCCCGGCTGAGGAGAACGCCTCCTATATGGAGCTTCTCGTTCGTTATACGGAAACGCTGGCCTCCTATGCCGACGTGCTATCATCATTCATCCGCTTCTCCGACTGGGATGAGAGGATACCGTATGCCGTGGAAAGGGGAGGCCGCTGGGAGATACGGCTTGCGCCGATGGATACCGGCCCTGTCCTCAGCAGGATGCTCCTGAGGAACATCTCTTCGATGATCTACTCCTCGGCGACAGTCTCCATAGGAGACTCATTCGAATACTTCGCAAGGCGTTCCGGGCTTGCCGAGGAGAGGGAGAGGATGCTCTCTGCGTCGTTCGGCTCTCCTTTCAGGTATGAGCGCAATCTGATGCTTCTCGTCCCGCAGGACGGACGTTCCTTCTCAAGCGGAGAGAGCGCTTCCTATGCTGAGTATGTCTCATCCGTGGTTAAGGACGCGATCCAGTCATCAGGCGGCGGCGCGCTGGTGCTCTTTACCTCCAAGGAGATGATGAGGAGCGTCTATCAGCGGATAAGCGGGGATATCGATGATCTACTGCTGCAGGATGACAGGGCCTCCAGGGCATCGCTTCTGGCTTCATTCAGGGAGAGGAAGGACAGCTCACTTCTCGCTGTCTCCTCATTCTGGGAGGGCATAGATGCCCCCGGCGATACGCTGCGTCTGGTGATAATCGTGAAGCTGCCTTTCTCCGTGCCATCGACGCCTATAGCCGCGGCGCGCTCGGCGCATCTTGAGAAGAGCGGAGGGCGGCCTTTCATGGAGATAGCGGTTCCGGAGGCGACACTGCGTCTCAAGCAGGGACTGGGGCGGCTGATAAGGAACGAGGAGGACAGGGGCGTCGTGCTGATCCTTGATACGCGCATCCTCTCTACATACTATGGCCGCGCGATGCTCTCCGCGCTTCCTCGCTGCTATGTACCTGAGGATACGATGATCGGGAATATCCCGGATAAGATCGAGAGATTCCTGTTCTGATGAAAAAAGACGGGCCTTGGAAGCCCGTCCCGATAGACTCGCTGTCTTCTCTATCAGCCGATAACGGCCAGGATATCCGCATAGTTCAGGATGAGGTACTCATCGCCATTGTCCTTGAACTGCGTTCCTGCATACTTGTCATGGATGACCTCATCGCCGACCTTGACCTTGATGGACTCGTCATCGCCGATGGCAACGACCGTCGCGATCTGAGTCTTCTCCTGCGCAGTCTGCGGAATATAGATGCCGGATGCTGTCTTCTCCTCGACAGCCTTCGCCTTGACAAGAACCCTGTCGCCAAGTGGATTGATCTTCATATTCTTCACCTCTGAATACTGATGTTATAGGTCCTAGACCATAATGGAATATACATAGAGTGAAGGCAAACGGCAAGATGGAAGTCAAAAAAGTAATCTACACAAGCTCTTCACTTTTTCTTGATCATTATTATATTCCGATTGTAGGTGATAGCATGGACAACGCTCTGAGCATTATCATATACAAGGAAGGAAGCAGGGAAGCGAGGAACAACGAGCTTGATGCGGCGTTCGAATCATATGTCGACGCCTTCCTCTCCCGTCTTTCCGGAGCAGACCTTACGCTTGAGTTCGTCTCGTTCTACCGATATCAGCTGTACTCATATCTCAAGGCAAAGCCGGTATTCATCCTTTCCCTTCCTGAGGGGGACATGATCTCCGACCTTATCCTTCAGAGCTATGAGGACTTCCTGAAGGCGGTGGATGGCTCTCCTTTCAACATCACGGGAGAAGGGCGGGTGAACCTGCTCGAGTCCGTGAGGATACCGTTTCCGTGGCAGAGTGACACGGATGATGAGAAGGATATCCTCTGAGTGTCATTCTGACTCTTTTATATGATCTTGCCGCTCCTGTGGGTCTTTCTGACCCGCTTTTCTTCAGTTCTTCATAATTGTCAGAATGCATATTTATTTATAATACAATGTATTAATCCAATTGGCACGGTTCCTGCAAATATTGTATGAGACCCAATATAAGGAGGGTAGCTGATATGGAAGGCGCAAGAAAGGATAACGATATGATGGTGATGGACAGCGACAATGAGGTCCTCTCCATATATCTTGCTGAGATAAATAGGATCCCGCTCATTTCCCATGAGGAGGAGTACGAGCTTGCCCTCAGGGCCAGGAAGGGTGACAAGGCGGCACGCGAGAGGCTTCTCAATGCCAATCTCCGCTTCGTAGTATCGGTGGCAAAGAAGTTCCGTGGTCAGGGACTGCCTCTCTCAGATCTCATAAACGAAGGAAATATCGGGCTGATAACCGCGCTTGACAAGTTCGAGCCGGAGAAGGGCTATCACTTCATATCATATGCCGTATGGTGGATCCGCCAGTCGATAATGAAGGCTATCTCGGAGAAGGGCAGGACCGTCAGGCTTCCTCTGAACAGGGCGAATGAGCTGATGCAGATCCAGAAGGCGCAGAAGTCCCTGATCCATGACAGGGAGACGGCTGATCCTTCCATCGAGGAGATTGCCGAGGTGACCGGACTTGACAGCAGCCTTGTCAGCGATCTTCTTACGATAAGCCAGGATATCGTATCGATAGACAGCCCTGTGAAGAAGGGAGAGGAAAGCGATACCGCGCTTGGCGAATTCATCGAGGATGAGTCCGATGGGCCTGAGAAGCAGGTCATCGACAGCGCGCTCCGTGAGGAGGTAAGGGCTCTTCTGACACGCCTTTCCGACAAGGAGAGGGATATCATAGAGCTTAGGTATGGGCTTGGCGGTGAGAAGCCGATGTCGCTCAAGGAGATCGGCGTGAAGTACTCCCTTACGAAGGAGAGGATACGCCAGATAGAGAAAAGGGCGCTTGAGAAGCTGAGGACCTACTCTGAGGAGAAGGACGTCGGGGTGTTCAGCGAAGCATGCTGATAGATCGGAGGCCGCTCATTGATGGGCGGCCTTATCCATCTCCTTAAGGCTCTTCTCCACATGATGCTGGATCGCACGGAAGGATTCATCCGATATCACATGCTCTATGCGGCAGGCATCCTCCTGTGCCGTCACCGGATTGACGCCGATGCGCTCAAGATATTCGGTAAGCACCGTATGGCGCTCATAGATCGTCTTTGCGATCGCCTCTCCGGAGGGAAGCAGCGTGAGGCTTCCCGTGTCGGCATCTACCGCGATATATCCATTCTCCTTGAGGTTCTTTATCGCGCGGCTCACGCTGGGCTTCGAGAATCCCATCTCATGCGCCACATCGATAGAGCGGACTATCGGGCGTGAGAGCGATAGCTTCAGTATTGTCTCAAGGTACATCTCTGCTGATTCCTGTATGGTCATATCCATAGTATAAGGGAAAATCGTCGAATGTCATACCTCGGCGCCTTTTTTCGCCAAAAGTGGAACAATGTTTCATTTTTATTTCACAACTTAATGCCATATAAGGAGTAATCGTACGAAAAATCCATTCGCGTTGACGGAATGTCCTGTTCTGTATAATATGCAAGCGGAAAATCAATAGGACAAAGAAGAATGGCAGAGAAAAAGAAGTACGTTTATTTCTTCGGCAATGGTAAGGCTGAAGGATCTGCAGACATGAAGGGCCTTCTTGGAGGCAAGGGCGCTAATCTTGCCGATATGACCTCCATAGGCCTTCCGGTTCCTCCCGGATTCACCATCACGACAGAGGCTTGTGCCTTCTGGGATGCTCATAAGGCTTATCCTGAGGGCATGAGGGAAGAGGTACTTGAGAACCTCAAGAGGCTTGAGGATATGATGGGCGCCAGGCTCGGAGATAAGGAGAATCCTCTGCTTGTCTCCGTACGTTCCGGCGCCGCGCAGTCGATGCCGGGCATGATGGATACGGTCCTCAACCTCGGACTGAATCCCGACTCGCTCCAGGCTCTTATAAAGAAGACCGGCAATGAGCGCTTCGCATGGGACAGCTACCGCCGCTTCATACAGATGTTCGGCGATGTCGTCATGGGCGTTCCGCATGCGCAGTTCGAGTATGCGCTCCAGTCCGTTAAGGATGAGAACGGCAAGCATTTCGACACGGAGCTTGATGTGGACAACCTCAAGGAGGTCATCAAGCGCTATAAGATTATCTACAAGAAGGCTACGGGAGAGGACTTCCCGACAGATCCGGAGTACCAGCTGTTCAAGACGATCGATGCTGTCTTCAGGTCATGGAACAATGACAGGGCCATCAAGTACAGGCTCATGAATGATATCAGGGGACTTCTTGGAACGGCCGTCAACGTCCAGTCGATGGTCTTCGGCAACATGGGTGACACTTCAGGTACCGGTGTCGCGTTCACACGCGATCCGTCATCGGGTGAGAACAAGTTCTATGGCGAGTACCTCATGAATGCCCAGGGAGAGGATGTCGTGGCCGGCATCAGGACTCCGCAGAAGCTCGACACGCTCCTGAAGGTCAATCCCGGCGTATATGATCAGCTCTGCAAGATCCGCTCGATCCTTGAGAGCCATTATCATGATATGCAGGATATCGAGTTCACGATCCAGGAAGGCAAGCTCTTCATGCTTCAGACCAGGAGCGGAAAGAGGACGATCTTCGCATGGCTCAGAAGCCAGGTGGAGATGGTTGAGGAGGGCCTGATCGATAAGAAGACGGCTGTCTCCCGCGTTCCTGCATCCGAGTTCAACAAGCTCTTCGCTCCTATCCTTGATAACAACTACATCAAGGAGCTTAACCTCAAGGAGACGACACATGGCCTTAACGCATCCCCGGGAGGCGCATGCGGCCAGATCTACTTCACCGCCAAGGAAGCGGAGGATGCGGCCGCGCTCGGCAAGGATGTCCTCCTTGTCAGGACGGAGACCAGCCCTGAGGATATCGGCGGAATGGCCGTATCGAAGGGTATCGTCACCTGCCGTGGCGGCATGACCAGCCATGCGGCGGTCGTTGCCCGTGGCATGGGCTGCCCGTGCGTATCCGGCTGCGGCGAGATCCATGTGGATGAGATCAAGAAGACCCTGGAAGTCGATGGAAAGATCCTCTCTGAGGGTGATTATATGTCCATCGATGGATTTACAGGTGCAGTGTATGCCCAGAAGATCCCAGTGAAGCCTTCCGAGATCATGCAGGTCCTTGATGGTACGATGAACGAGAATGATTCCATCCTCTACCAGAACTACAGGAAGTTCATGGACTATGTGAATGAGATCAAGACGATGGCGGTACGCACCAACGCTGATACTCCTCAGGATGCCCATCACGCTGTCCAGCTTGGTGCCGAGGGCGTAGGCCTCTGCCGCACCGAGCATATGTTCTTCGGCGGCAGGAGGATCATATCGATGCGCAAGATGATCCTTGCCGATACCTACGGTGAGAGACAGATCGCGCTCTCCGAGCTTCTGCCGATGCAGAGGGAGGACTTCATCGGGATCTTCCGTGAGCTCAAGGGACTTCCTGTGACTATCCGCCTTCTCGATCCGCCGCTTCATGAGTTCCTGCCGAACGACCATACCTCACGCCATGAGATGGCTCTCCAGCTTGGGACGACTGTCGAGGCGATCTCCAAGAAGATCAATGCTCTCCAGGAGTTCAACCCGATGCTTGGCTTCCGTGGATGCCGTCTTGCGATCGTGTACCCTGAGATCCTTGAGATGCAGGTCAGGGCGATCATCGAGGCTGCCATCACCGTCAAGAGGCAGGGCGTGGATGTCCATCCTGAGATCATGATCCCTCTCGTGGGCATCTGGAAGGAGTTCGACTTCTGCAAGAAGCATGCGCTCGCGGTCATCGAAAAGGTCTTCGATGAGCAGGGCCTGAAGGTCGAGTACAAGATCGGAACGATGGTCGAGGTTCCGCGTGCTGCGATAACCGCTGACGAGATCGCTAAGGAAGCTGAGTTCTTCTCATTCGGAACGAATGACCTGACCCAGATGACCTGCGGCTTCTCTCGCGATGATGCGGCATCGTTCCTCTCGCACTACGTCAACGATCCGGACAAGCAGTTCTATGCCTATGATCCGTTCGCCACGATCGATTTCGATGGTGTCGGCAAGATGATCAAGATGGCTGTGAAGCTTGGGCGTGAGACGAGGCCTGGCATGAAGATGGGTATCTGCGGAGAGCATGGAGGCGATCCGAAGTCGATCGCGTTCTGCCAGTCCGTGGGACTTGATTATGTATCCTGCTCACCGTTCAGGGTGCCTATAGCACGCCTTGCTGCGGCGCAGGCTGCGATCAACGCAGGCAAGAACTGATCAAGATATCAGAGAATATATCCGGACTGAGTGATCGGTCCGGATATTTTTTATCAAGAAGGGTATTCATGATGGCCTCCTGCCATCTTCCATGGGAAGAAACAGCCAGCAATCACCAGAGGGCGCGGGATATCCGCGTAAGGATTATATCCTTGTCATATATGTCAGAGCTTACCAGCAGCGTATCCGGATCATCCATCCTTGCAACATGCATAATAGCGAATATATGCTCCGGACTCATCCTCGCTGATGCTTGCATCGCCTGAAAGATAGGGAAGCCCATCAACCCACATGAGAGATTCCTGAAGGATATCCTCTGCGAACGAATTGCCATCAACAAGGAAGTCTCCCGATGTGATGATCACGTCGACTCCGGCATCAGATTGCCATGCTCCCTGCATCCATGAGGGAAAGAAGAGGGTAGAGCCATATGGATGGCCGGCCTTGAACAGAAGATTGCTTTCATATCTCGATGAAGGATAATCGAATGTCATGACTATGAGATTGGGATTGGCAGTCTTCAGGAAATATTGCTTATCATTTCTGTCTGCCTGAAGCAGGAACATGTCATCCGTTACTAGGCTCCCCGCCTTATGCATGGTCTGGTAATCGCCATTCTCCAGGAGATAGGATGCGGCATTTCGCTTGAAGGATTCTCCATTTGCTACGATGTCATCATCAGAGAAGCTGATGTAGCCCTCATCGTCTATCATCCATGTTCCCTTGAGCCAGTCTGGGACCTGAAAGTCCAGTAACCAGTCCATGTACTCCCTGCTATCGAAGATCTCGAATCTCGCGCCTTCCGCTATCATCGCAGGAGTCTCTCCTGTCTCAGTATCAAGTATGTAGATCACATCATCATGAACGATCGGAACGAACTCGGCGGAGGCCGGAAGGGCCATCAGGGCAGCAAGCAAGAATATAGTCATGAGCTTCTTCATGCCTATAAGGTTATCATGGATTATCTTGAGGGGAAGCCTAGATTTATATTCCAACATTTTGTCGTAATTTACATAATTTGAAGCCTGTGATTATGGAGTTATCGAACAAAATTGCCGCTTTTTGTTCGATAACTTGCTTTTGCATGCTTTCTATGCTACTGTACCTTAATGGGTGGGAAAGGAATATCGATGAATAGAAGATTAACCTTTTTCGGAATGCTTTTCCTGTTTCTTATCTTTACGGTCTCATGCTCTCCAATCGAGGAGACAACCATTCCAAAGGAAGATGTGACAATCGCAGCAGATGCAGAGGAGATCGATATGACCGCATCCAATGACAGGCGAGGCATCAGCCTCTCGTTCAAGCCTGTCTCCGGGGCAAGGACCTATGCGATATCCCTGGATGGCA
Organism: uncultured Spirochaetaceae bacterium; assembly: GCA_944389145.1. Taxonomy (GTDB): domain Bacteria; phylum Spirochaetota; class Spirochaetia; order Sphaerochaetales; family Sphaerochaetaceae; genus Ornithospirochaeta. The sequence continues at coordinate 29,122 of CALXLH010000023.1, read as the reverse complement.
GCGAGGAGAAGATCCGGCTCTCACCGGTCCTGGAGGATGGCACATACAAGGCATACGTGGAGCTTCCTGATGGAACCATCAGACAATCATCATCTGTCTCTTTGAGATTCTTTGCCTCATCATCCCTTTCCCCTGATGCATGGACGGAGCTTTTCACGATAAGCGCGCCATATGTACGTCCTGAGATAAGCACCATAGCTCCTAAGGCAGAGGTGACGGAAAGGAATGAGACCGAGGCTGTCATAACCATCATCGACGCTCCTGAGCCAGACATGCAGTACAGAATCACGATAGAGGGGAAGGCTATCACATCATCGGCATCTGCCATCAGCATCTCAGGCCTTGATCCGGCTAAGTCCTATTCCGCGACTATTTACCATAAGTACAGGGAAGATGCGGACTACGGTCCCCTGACTGCAGAGGTCATGATAGGGCAGTATGCTGCCATCACGGTGGATATCGATGAGGCTACGAGGGATATAGAGGTCGCAGGCATTCCTGAAGGATTCACGTCCATCAGGCTTGTCAAGGCAGGGGAGCCGGATATCACCATAAAGGAGGAGAGAGTATCAGGAGAGACCCATACATTCCCTGCATCCCTCTTTCCCTCCTTTGATATAGGGACATTCCAGATATTCGCAGAGGATGGGAATGGCAATGCCGCGCAGTCTGAGGAGTTCGCCTATTACTCCTCTGTACCTGAAATCTCAAGGACGACGACAGGCAGGCAGCATCATATGATCAGCTTCCAGGTCTCTTCCGACGTGGCTGGCCTGAGCGGATCATCAAGTATCGGTGATGGTGTGGATATAACGATATCCGGCAACACGGCAACTGCAGTGATATCCGGGCTGGAAAGCCTTACTGAATACGATGCCCCGACGATCACTGTCACATCCGGCCTTGCCTCCGTGGATATCCCTCTTGATACAGTCACGACCGGAAGCTTCGAAGGAATGTATAGATGGACTGCGCCGGAAGGCGATGAGAAAAGGACATTCACTATCCGAGTAGATAAGGCGACAGAGTCTCCAAGATATAAGTATTACATCTATGCGATAGACGGTGATAAGGAATATCAGATATGTCCTCTGATCGATAAGCCGTTGGACGAACTACAGAAGATAACCATCAATTTTAAAAATCCTGATGCTGAATATGCAAATGCCAATGAGGCATATGGATGGAATTATAATCATTGGAAGGATGGCCTTTTTGGAAATATGGGAGCTTCTCTGATTTCAAGCTGGACAATTTCAAATTCTATTGCCGGAAAGAACAGCGATTATGTGGAAACAGTTGTTCGAACGAAGACAAGTGTTGGAGAAACAGCAACAAATACCTCTTTTGATATGGTAGAAGATATTGATTTGATTACATCAATCAATTTCAAAAATAAAGGAGATTCAACAGCTTCTTTAGGGATGTATTCAAATCCAAATGCAACTAATGAAGATGAGAAATGGACTTTTCCCATGCAGTATATTGGAGAGTAAGCAATGAAGAGATTAGCTATCTTATCCTGTTTCCTTTTGATTGCCTCTTCATTGTCTGCCGCGGTTCCTTCCTTGTCCTTCACCTCTGATACCTTCCGCAGTCCTGCAAGGCTTATTGAGATAGAGGAGGAGTCGAACTTCTCAATGAGCCTTGATGCATCGTCTGCGGTGAATGGCATGATGTTCCTTGCAGATCCCGTTGATGCATTGAAGGATGGCATGAGCCATCTTGGCGAGGCTATGCAGGGCCTGAGCGACGAATTCATAGCTTCCAACTATGAGAGCATCGCGGCAGCCTTTGATTTTGATAGAAACTTCCCAACAGCTGGGCATACAGATGCCGAGACGGCATATTTCGTCAGGGAGTATTTTGCTGATGAGGGTGGATTTGACACCCTTCCCGATAATGACAAGGCACTTGCCTTGGCGGCGCTCCTCTCTATTGATCCGGCCTTGCTTCCCCACGGCTATCTTCCGAATGACTTTGACATCCTCATGGATTTCAGCTGGGGAGCGATAAAGGAGGGCTTTGGCCTGAAGTGGATCGTTGACCTTGGATTCGATGGAGCAGACGATCTTCTGGACCAGTATAGCTACGGGTATGCGAACAAATACTATGGTAATGAGCTGTATATCTCGGCAGGTGCCGATATCGGGTATGCGAAGTATATCATAGAGGATAGGCTCTCCGTTGGATTCTCCTTGTCCCCAAGATTCTTCTTTGATACTTCCCTTACCAATGGAGATTATCTCTCTGCACGCTTGAACGGGGACGTGATCGGGGCACTGGCATCCAACAGGTATAACGCAGGCTTCGGCCTTGGATTCAATCTCGGCGTCATGTACCGTATGAATGAGGAACTTGCCTTCATGGTCGATCTCAGGGATATTCCGGCACTGCGTACGTATTGGTACTTCACTGCCGAGGATATAATGAATGGCTTTAGGCTTCACTATGACAGGAACCTCTACCTGACACCTCCAGACCTGTCATTCTCTGTCCTTTACGATCTGGGGCCTTATCATCTTGGAGTCGAGCTGAGCGATGCCGTCTCACAGGTAGTCTGGGCCTGTTCCCTTGATAACTACATCTATGATCACTGGATCATTCCTAAGCTGTACTTTGGCTATGATATCAATGAGGATATGACGGTAAGCGCGAAGGTAGAGTATAGAAGCCTTCGAGTCGGTCTGGAATGGAATGATCTTGATATCGAGCTTTCATCTCGCCTCGACAGGCTTGCCTTTGGCTTCAAGGTTGGCTGCAGCATATGAGAGCTTTTGGATATTTTTAGACATTTGCCTGATTATGTTCTGGAGTTATCGAACAGAAATGCAGTTTTTTGTTCGATAACTTGCTATTATATGTTATTTATGATACTTTCCAACAAAGTTGATGGAAGTGTCTTTTTTCTTCCAACACAGTGTTTGTTTACTTGACTTTACGGAGGTTGCATGAAGCGGCTTCATACATATATCTGCCTTTTCGTTCTTACTGTTTTCGCGGCTACTGTTTTCATATCCTGTCCAGCCTCTCCTCCGATGGATCCAATGGAGGAATATAATCCAAACGGGGCTCCTAATGCGCCAGAGAATGTAAAGGCGAGTAATGGTTATGAAGGATCGATTACTGTTTCCTGGGATCCTGTTGAGAATGCAACGAGTTATCAGGTATGGAGAATAGAGAATACGAAATATGGAACGATAGAGGATGATGGAGAGTCCTTATCCTCGATTTCGGATCTTCAGCAAAGAGGCTTTTCACTTGTGCAAAGCCTTTCTTCCGGTACGACTGAGTATTCATTCAATCAGTCAGGAAATAAGGGATATGTATTCTCCGTGATCGCTGTTCGCAATCCATCTGATGCGACCTCTTCTTTGGGTCTGCTGTATTCAGAGCCAAGCGAGTTCGTAGAGGGTGGAACACTTACATCCAGGAACAGCATAGATATCTCTGGAATAGCCAATGCAAATGAGGTAATGCTTTATTGGAGTGTTCCGAATATCTTTTCCATACTTGAACAGAATAAATCCCTTTATGAATATGATTTCTCTATATTGTATAGAGATCCTACACAGTCCCCTGACTGGAAGACCGCAAAGTCTGATATCACGGATTTTTCGATCTCGCTTTCAACTGACGAGTATGCATTCGGAGTTGATTCTACTGTTTATTTCCGCATTGAGATGAATGTGTATGAAGGAGCAAAAGGGGAAAGCGCAGTAATAAATACTCCGTATAGCATTGATTATCCGGTTTTGACGGATTCAACGCTTAATCCTCAGCCGATAACTAGCGTAGCGGCATCACACGGAACCCTTGCAGATGGAATTGAGGTGACATGGATTGCCCCAAGAAAGCCTGCCAATCTTACTAATGTTACAAATGCCTTCAAGGTGGAGAGATGCATTGCCGGAACATCTGATTGGTCGGTCGTACTGCTTGGTGAGAATAATGCTACCGCTGGTGTATCAGGGAATGGCACATCATTTACCTGGATAGACACGTCGGTGGAAGACAATACCAAGTATCAGTATAGGATCACCAATGGCTATGGAAATGCAGATGGGGCAGTAATCTATGAAGGGACTGATGATAAGGATAAGGTCGTTTCTGATGCTGGCTGGAAGCTATGGATCCCTGAGAACGTTGTATTCAAGGTGTCCGGACAATCTACCGAATCAGCAACCATTGAAATAAGCTGGAATTATAATCCCCCGGAAGCTGAAGATGGCGTTAGCTGGAAGATCTCGATAAGCGATTGGGATCAGCTGTCAGGTAATACATCATATTCTACGAGGGATGTTGCATCAGCGAGCTATTCTGATACCCTTACCTTGGAAAATACTGATGGGGATTATCACGAATATAGATTTACGCTCATTCAGGTATTCAACGGTGAAGAAGTCAATTCGTTCACAGTTTCGAATTCAGTATCAGGAACAGATAATGATTTCGTCTCTCTCGGAACGAAGATCGATACTGAATTCATCAAGGAAGGATCACTGACTGCCACAACGGATTACATTGGAGTCGTAAGACTGGAATGGGAGATGAGCGATAGCGCCTTGCAGGATACAGATGCTACATACTCTTTCTCTGTTTCCATAGACAATGGTACAGGCTCTGCTCTCAATGATGTTAAGGAAGATGGTAATAAGCGGTATGTGATGCTGGATGCTGATAAGGAATTAAGCTATAGGATATCATGCACCAGAACATCATCAACAACGGATTCCTTGACACAGAATCTTCCTGAACAGGTCAAGGGCGGAGTTCTGACAAAGCCCGAATCCTTCTCTGCCTCTGATGGTGATTATGTTGATAAGATAGCTTTCAGCTGGAAAGGAAAGACCTCGGAAAACATCGAATACGAAGTATATCAGAAGGGACTTGAAGAGGGCGATGATGCTTGGAAGAAGGTGTCAACCTCTACATCAAATTCAGGTGAGATTTCATCTGCTGGTGATGATACGAATGGAACGGTCTATGACTTCAAGGTCCGTGCATACAATAAGGAGCAGATCAAGACAGACTCTGATGCATATATTGAATCTGATGTTGATCAGGGATGCGTCTTCGGTATTGCAGGTATGAATCTTACTGCGACGTTAGCCGAGAGCCCAGATACGATTACCCTGAAATGGAATCATGTGAACGGCACAGGCCATTATCTTATTTACAGGTCCGAGCCTAATTCGAATGAGAAGTTCAATAAGCTTGAAGGGCAGATCAATGTCACATCAGGGATGAGCGGCGAGCTTGAATATGAAGATACTGCTATTGCTTCAATGAGTCCTTCTGAAGCGAATCCTGAACCATTATCTGCAACGTATTACTACAAGGTTCTTCCTGTAAAAGAACAGACCTCTGATACCGATGCAGAGACAAATCTTCTGGGAAAGATAAATGAAGTCGAAGGATCCCTTTTCGGACCTCCTGCAAATATACAGGCAACAAAAGGTGGACTGATCGATGCTATCAGGATTACATGGAATAGCAATCCTCATGCAACTTCATATAACATCCAGCGCTATACCAAAGGATCTGATGGGAACCTGATTATTGATGGTACCTTTGTAGAAAAACAGGTTACTGGAACAACATTTACCGATAATGCAGCAATTACTGGATCCAAGGATTATTACTATAGTGTCCAATCCGTAAAGGGAAGTGATGAATCCCTTTATCAGAACGGATTTAGGAAGACAGAAAATGTCTTCGGTGAATCTGAGGATGCTAATCTTGGATACTCCCTCGTTGCACCATCTTCGCTAACCGTTGAGACCGTCGAAACAGATGGGAAATACCAGCCGTACATCAGAATGACATGGCCTGCCGTTAAGGGTGCGACAAGGTATATGTTGCACAATTCCATTGATGGCGGAGTAGGCGTTGAGCTTGATATCACAGATGTCCATTCGGATGATGGCTGGGACATAAAGGACAGCAGTCAGCCAGGCTATCTTGGCTACAGCGATGGTATCTACACATACAATGATCCTAACACCCATGGAACGATGAAGGATTCACTTACTTTCACTAATTCGATCACAGCTATTGATAGCGAAAACAAGGAAACCAATCCTGTAAGCAATGATACAGAGGTGACACGAGAGCTGAAGGCGGAAGAGTATATCGTTTTTGTTAATCAAATGTTACAGTCACCCTTAGGTGATGCTGATGGAGATCTTTATAGCGATTGGTTTTTATATGCGGGACTAACTGGTGACACTAGAGATCTTTCTTATTATGATGAGACTGTAAAAATCCATTTGCATTCAGATGGTTTTCAAATGGACTATAATCCTTCAGAAAATTATCTCACATTAACTGGATATACTGGATTTAATAATGCCATATCACTTTCCACAACATCAAACATTCAGTTTGATGTTGATGAGGGGAGTGATGGATCAACAATAAGCACTGATTATCTTATTTTAATTGGTTATAATGGAAATGGTACAATAAATGTTTCTATGACCGATAATCGTTACTATAATGCAGAAATAAATTATAAGAATATTTTCCCCCTTTTCAGTGATTATACCAAAGAATTCAATGGTGATAATTATGGCACATTTGGTACAGATAAAGGTGTATACACTATCACCATTGATGGAAAAGCTGCCGAATCGATTGTGGATCGTGAAGATATAATTCGACCATTCATCAGTCCTAGCAGGTGAGATATGAAGCAGGTAAGTCTTATTCTAATATCTTTTTTCATCGTTTTATTCTCATCCTGCAATCTTTCCATCTGGGATGATAGCTCTGTTGATTATGGAACAGGGACTGGAGAAACATCATCAAGCCTTGATTTCACAGGTACGGCTCCAACTGCGGTATTTGCGACGAAGGCGTCTAACTCCTCTCGGATAATCATAAGCTGGAACGGCGTTAATGGCGCTGACTATTACGAGGTATACAGGGCAGAGGCTGGATCAACCGAAGTGGATGAGGAATCACTGGAATGGGAAAGGCTTGCAGATGCGCCTACAGGAACGTCATATACGGATAATGATGTAGAGGTGGGAAAGGTATATGCTTATCGCGTAAGAGCCAGAAGTTTCTCTATCGTTGACTTGGTCGGCTCTTTCTCTGATATCACATTCGGCTGGCTGCTTGCCGCCCCATCTGATCTTACCGCTACTCAGGGTGAATCAGAGGAGTACATAAGGCTTCAGTGGTCTCCTCTCGAGAATATCCGCGGATATAGGATCCAGTGGAGTACTACCGGATATGATGGTGACTGGAATACGGCTACGCCTACTTCCCTTGATGCCGATGATTATATTATTTCCTGGAATACGAATACCTTTGATTTCTACCCTGATACGCAGTATTACGGTCAGTCGATATTCTTCAGGATTGTTTCTGTATCCTATTCTGGGGAAAGCAGTGAGCCCGGCTCAAGACGAGTAGGATATACCCGTATTCCTGGTGCGCCTTCGGCTCCTGTTGATTTCACAGCATCAAGAGGTGATTCCTTAACTTCGATAACCCTCTCCTGGGAAGCTATGTATCCTGATGACGATCCTTCTAAGGCCTTTGATTGGGAAATCTATCGCTATTCCGACGGTGAATCAGAACGAAGGATTTATTCCACTGTGGCTGGTAATGATCAACCTGCTGAATCCGGAGGGCGGATGAGCTATGTCGATACATCGAACCTAAAGCCTGGAGTAGAGTATTCATATAGCGTAAGGGCGATAGGAGAGGTAAATGGCGTTACGGCGAATGGAGATCCATCGATTGCCTCAGGATTCCTGCTTTCTCCGCCTACGGTAGATCCAGCATCTGTGAATATCCTTCAGAACCCAAGCAGATTCACATTCACGATAGTCGATGCGCTTGGCGCATCGGATGAGGGACATTCTGATTGGAAGTATGTCGTATATGGAAGATCAGATGCTGCTAGCGGCACATGGGCTAATCTCCTTGAGATTCCTGTCTCTGAATCTGACAGGACCGTAGAGTTTGAATACTCTTCTGCCACGCGTTCTATAAGCGGTGGGACGACATCTTATGAATACTTCACCGTTGCTACATGGAATGGTTCGCAGTTAAGCGCATATCTTTGCGATACTGAGCTAGGTGGTTATGAGGTCATAAGCTTCGGCCGGCCTGATGCTCCTGATAGCTATAATGTGTCAGATAATCTTTTTACCTCTGGAATGACTGCATCTGGAGGTCTGTATCCCGTTGCGGCAACGATGAAGATCGATAACCGTGTTGACTATTACAATGTCAGGATCTGGACGACGGAGCCGTCCAGCATAGACACTGAAGGATATATCGAAAAGACCGCGACGTTCTCTGAATATGCCAATGGTGAGGATATGGCCATACTCAACGATCTGTATACCCCTGATTTTGGCAGGCAGTGCTGGATCGCCATACAAGGAGTCGATAAGATAGGCAGGGAAGGCGAGTGGAGCAAGATAGATTCCGGTTATAGCGCATTGACAGGAGCTAAGCTTATCCAGGCTATGCAGGTCTATTGCCTGAAGCCATGGGAATATATTGACACGGCCTTGCTTACGCAGTATCCGGGATCATCTGGGTTGAATCAGCGATGGAAGGATAGCAGTATTTATTCTAAGGTGAATGAAGCTGGCCCAGGAAGCCTGACAAATGGGGCAGTCATCAGTCAGGATAGTATACAGGGAGACGGCGGTACGATTGGATATTCTGCATCAATTGCAGGAATCGGAGGTCATATTACGTTCCAGTATAAGGACTTTGGAGAGACTTCTTTCATGAAGATAAATGGAAGCTATGTTATGGATGTCGATTATAATGGAACGGGATCCTGCACAGGAGCTATCACGATAACCGGGTGGTATCCTGCCTCAATCGGCTTTGAGAACATAAGTGTAAGAAGTCAGGAATTTGTAGGTACTTATACTGTTACGCAGACTGGAAGAGCCGCTGAGGATGTAGATCCGAATAATCTGGGGTTATGAATGAGAAGGATTTTTCTTGCATTTCCGATATTGCTTTTAATCGGTTGTAATCAATCAATACCAAATCCAGTGATTGGCTCTTATGCCATGCCAGCTTACTCGAATCCTGTCCTTGATAATGGTGCCCTTGCGCTTAAGGCGGATGGTACGTTCATATATGTGGAGCTTATCTCATCGAGTAGCCAGTATCAGGTCAGGATTGATGGTACATACGATATATCCTTGCATTCCTATGATTTCATATCAGCTGACGGATCCATTGTATTTACAGTACCTGATGGAGAGATTCCTGATGCTATAAGTGGTTTAGTCATGAAAGAAGGACAGAATACATTCCTCTTTGATTGGACATGCGATAGGAATTCAGGGCCTGTTTCCTTGACGCTTGTCACTGACGCCGATGATAGCTCAAAGAACTTTGAGTTCGAGTATATTGGATCTGCAGATAAGCTTGATTCGATACAATCCATCCTCCCTGATGAGATTTCTGGAGGAAGCGATGAAGATACCGAGGATCCAGGAGAGGATACGGAAGAGCCTTCTGAAGATCCTGGAGAATCAGAAGATCCTGATTCTTCGGATGCTGATGCATCAGAGGAGGAGGGCGTATGAGATTCCTTATTGTCTTGATTGCGCTTTGCCTCTCCATAATGCCGGTCAGCGCAGCTGAAGGATCTGCCAGTGAGCTTGAATGGTGGGAAATGCCGCCAGAGAAGCCGGAGTTTACATATGACCTATTTGGCCGCGTGAGCATGGTCAGGAGCAACTCCCTCGCGGTTGGAGGAGGAATCGATCTTGGCATAAAGACCGATTCCTTCAAATTCGAAATCTATGCTATCGGAGACTATTATCTCAGTCCGTTAGGAGGGCAGGGAGGAGCGGCTTCCCTCGAGTTTTCGATCGAGCCAGGTATTACTTTCTCTTGGAAATTCATGCAGGTGTGGCGTACGCGTACATATCTTGGATTGGATATAGGATATTTCATGCAATATGCGGAGATACCTCAAGATCCTGCTGCAGGAATATTCCTTGCGCATAATGGGCTGATGCTTAGGCCGAAGGTAGTTACGGAATTCCAATTCGCGCGGCATTACAACATGGCAATCGGAATCTATTATCAGATTCCAATATTTCCTTCGTATAACGAATACAGAGGATTAGGGGTAATGCTTGCAATCATCTGATGCACGTTTTTTGAGTTCAGAGAAGATGCGAGGACCCGTCTTGAGGTCCGTGACCTCTTAGAGAACTATTTACGCCATTGACGCTGGAGGACCTGGATCCGCTGGAACATCTCAACCTCAGCGGGGATCCCGATATAAGCTACAACACCTATGCCAGTTTGTGAACGTGCTCTGATGCAACAACCTCAAGGTCATCGACCAAGACTATACGTTGTCCCAGGATGCGGTATGGATTTGCGCTGTTTCCTCAATTGAGGAACCTTTCATAGAAGTCAGATACGCTCATGACTATCGGATCTTTAGGGAAATGCTTCATATTCCCGGTTACTAGGACGGCTCCAGAAGCCTTCGCAACCTCGAAGAACTTCCTGTCTGATTCATCGCTGAATGCCACATCTTTCATCGGAGGCACCGCTATCTGGAGGCCGTGCTCCCTTATTGGTGACAGGAAATCAGCGATGTCATCCTCATCGAAACCGAATTTCCCATAATGCAGCATCTGGACATACTCGTCCATGATCCTGAAGTCGTATATCAATTGGAAATCGCCGAAAATGACAGATTGAATTATTCCGTAAGCCTTCCGTCCAGGTGACAACATTGCCGATACCAGCACATTCGTATCAATGACGACGTTCACGCTTTCCTCGCTTCTTTTACTGCTTCATCAATCTCCTGGTCAGACATGAAGCCGTCCTTTTCCGCCTTTCTCCTCATCCTGTCCATTGCGGCTATCGCCTTGGCCTGCCTGAGGGCTCGTACGGTCTCCTCAAACCGTCCTTCCGGGATTCCCACCATCAGGGCACATGGTTTCCCATTGTTCGTTATGACGACATCATTGTCTTCTGAAAGCTCTTTCCAGATTGATTTCATATTGGTTCTGAGTTCTCTTGCAGAATAGAATTCCATGACATTCCTCCATAAATAAGATACACGATTGTGATATAATGAACAACACGATTGTGTATATGACTTTGTGCATGGAACATGCCTTTCTCCTTTAGTTCTTGCTTTTTATCAGGAAATCAGAGACATGATTCGCCGATCAGGAGAATAAACCTCAAAAGGTACTTGCATCTCATGTTTTGATTAGCTATACTCTCCCAGTACGCCAAAGTAGCTCAGTGGTAGAGCAGCTCACTCGTAATGAGCAGGTCGCGGGTTCGACTCCCATCTTTGGCTGAGGCTCCTTCTGCAGAGGGAGCTTTTTTAGTCAGTGAAAAAGGCATGGGTAGCGTAGATTCTTGTTGACTTATGCTACCAGTGGTGATTATCTTCTTTCGTAAGGATACTAGGAGGGGCTTGAGCATGGATGAGAAGAACATCGATTCCTTTGAGATAGATCTTGGCAATATCGGCCTGTCCTATCTTCAGGACCTCACCGAGAAATCGATGCAGAATGGCGTGCAGATCGGAGTGCCATGGGCGAAGAGTGTCTATGAGTATCTCTTCGAGCAGGGGAATGCCGTTGACCTGCAGGCTATCCTTGAGACCGCGGCCGGCGGGCAGGTCGTCGATATGGAAGCTGAATGATCGTATTGGGAATAGAGACAAGCTGTGATGAATGCAGCGCTGCCGTCGTACGTGACGGCAGGGAGATACTGTCGAATGTCATTGCTACGCAGATAGAGCTTCATAAGCCCTATCAGGGAGTCGTGCCGGAGCTTGCCTCGCGTCTGCATACCGAATGGATAGCGCAGGTGGTTGAGGCTGCGATAGCACAGGCTGGAATCACGAAGAAGGACCTTGATGCGGTTGCCGTGACATCGCGCCCGGGGCTTCTTGGGTCGCTGCTTGTCGGCGTGAGCTTCGCCAAGTGCTTTGCATCGGCCCTGCATATCCCCTTCATAGGGATAGACCACATAAGGGCTCATCTCTATGCATCGCAGATTGAGAATCCGCTTGAGTATCCCTATCTTGGGGTACTTGTATCCGGCGGCCATACCGTAATCTGCCGCGTCGATGGCTATGACAAGGTCGAGGTCATGGGTACGACGATCGATGATGCGATAGGCGAGGCCTTCGATAAGGTCGCGAAGTTCTATGACCTTGGATTCCCCGGAGGTGTCGTCATAGACCGCCTCTCCAAGGATGGGGATCCGAATGCGTTCCTCTTCCCTGGTCCTACGCTGGACAGGAACGAGCATCCTTATGATATGAGCTACTCCGGCCTCAAGACTGCCGTGATAAACCAGAAGGACAAGTTCCGCAGCGAAGGGGCTGAGGATACGCCGGAGAATATCGCTGCATCGTTCCAGAGGCAGGCCGTGGGAATCCTCATGAGAAGGGTGAGGAAGGCCTTGAAGGATACGGGGCTGAAGAGGGTATCGGCAGGCGGAGGCGTTGCTGCCAATTCGCTTCTGCGCTCAGAGCTCAAGGCATTGGAGAAGGGTGGCTATACCGTTACATTCCCGTCTCTCAAGCTCTGCACCGACAACGGCGCAATGGTTGCGGGACTTGGATACATGTATCTCAGGGACGGTCTCAGAGATGATAGCCACCTGAGTGCGTCTGCCCGCGTCTCTGCTTTTAAGAAGGCATGATAATTCCTTCTTGTGGCAGAAGATGCAAAATGGATGTAAATTTTTCGTAAAATGCTGTTGACATTCTTTCGCGTATTCTGTAGTCTTGCTGAGGATTCAGTAATTGGGATGTGGTGTAACGGTAACACTGCAGATTCTGGTTCTGCCTTTGGGGGTTCGAGTCCCTCCATCCCAGTCAGGATTCTAGATGGTTCCTTCGTCTAATGGTTAGGACAGGAGATTCTCAGTCTCTAAATAGGGGTTCGATTCCCCTAGGAACTATAGGCCGGAAGCGTGATGCTTCCGGTTTTTTCTTTTGCTCATCATCTGCTATCATCAGCTTATGGATGCGAAGCACAGGATGCTCAGGATGCTCTTGAAAGGCAAGGTACCGGCTAAGGATGATCTCCGCCTTGGCAGCGAGGAGTTCGTCCGCCTCGTCTCCGACGCCCTGGCCGAGGGGCTGATAGAGGGCGTCTATATCTCCTTCTGCGATAGCCAGGAGCTCTCGCTCTCAGGCGCGAGGCTTACGGAGAAGGGCAGGGCGATGGCGGCAGGAAGGCGATTCCCTTTCCTCTGATTGCCTTCATACGCTATCATCATGACATGAAGAGAATCATTGCAGCCATATCGGCTATCCTGTTATCGTTCTCCGCATTTGCCGGCGCAGAGCCGCTGGTGGTGCTCTCTACGGCCGCTCCAGCCATGACAGGCGGCGGCATCTATGACCTTGGAGAGGAGATGGACCGCTATCCTATGGCGATTCCCCTTGCGCTTCCGTTCCTAATCGAGGATTCCGGCATCTCATTCGATTCATTGTTCCTCGGCGGCTTTCTTGATAAGACGAAGGCCCTATGGGATGTAGCGATGATCTCCAGCTCGCTTGCCGACGTGATGATCGTCGAGGGAAGGGGAACGGTCTCCGTGCTGCCTGACGTGGATTTCGAGGAAGGAAAGGCATCCATCGCAATCCTCTATGATGATGTTGAGCTGCTTTACCGTGGCGGAGGCCTGATGGATACGGGCTCGATCAGCGGGAAGAGCGTCGTCTCAGCATCAGTCAGGACGGAGCCTCTTCTGACGGTATCCGTCGATGCAGGCACGACGATAGCGGATGGATGCATCGAACTCTCATTGTTCCTCGATGAGGAGAAGCTGGATAAGTACCTTGGCCTGATAGGCATGACGCGCTCTGAGCTGAGGGAGTACGGAATGGAGACGGCCAGGGCTGAGCTGTCTGCGGATCTCCTTTCCCTTGTCCTTGGCCTTGACGTAGAGAGCGCTTCGGGCGCGGAGGTGATAGATGCCCTCTCTGGCTGCGGGATGCTCGACCTGCTGGACTTGATCGGCCTTGCCACGCTCTCTTCGGATTCTGCGGCCATGTGCATCGTGCCACGCCTTCTTATCGATGGAGAGGAGCCTGGCATTGATCTGCAGAGGGTGATGAAGGATGTGATACGTCTCACGCATGTCTATGGCATGATGCAGTAGACACCCCTTGCGCCCTGCCGTTCTGCGCAGGGCATGCCATAGGGAAGGCTTTTGCAGGCTATAATTGACTTTGGTGCGCATATCAGGTAGAGTGCCTGATGGTGCAATCTGATTGCAGACAATGTCTTATTCCATCTGAATGATAGATTTAGGGTAAAAGCTGAATGATTACTGCCTCAAATATTTCGCTCTCATACGGAACACAGGTGCTATTCAAGGAAGTGAACATCAAGTTCACTCCAGGAAACTGCTATGGAATCATCGGTGCAAACGGTGCAGGCAAATCCACGTTCCTCAAGATACTCTCAGGCGAGATCGAGCCTGATACAGGAGAGGTGATCGTCACCCCCGGAGAGAGGATGACGGTGCTTCGCCAGGATCACTTCGCGTTCAATGACTACCGTGTCATCGATACCGTCATCATGGGACACCAGAAGCTCTACGACGTCATGCAGGAGCGTGATGCGATCTATTCCAAGGAGGATTTCTCCGAGGAGGATGGCATCAAGGCTGCGGAGCTTGAAGGCGAGTTCGCAGAGCTTGGCGGCTGGGAGGCCGAGGCAAATGCCGGACAGATGCTTGACGGCCTCGGGATTCCTCAGGATATGCATGAGAAGAAGATGTCCGAGATCGAGGATAACCTCAAGGTCCGCGTGCTTCTTGCCCAGGCCCTGTTCGGCAATCCTGATATCCTCCTCCTGGACGAGCCTACGAACCATCTTGACCTTGAGTCCATCCACTGGCTTGAGGACTACCTTGAGGATTTCAATAACACCGTCATCGTCGTATCACACGACAGGCACTTCCTCAATACCGTCTGTACCCATATCTGCGATATAGACTATGGCAAGATCCAGCTTTATGTCGGCAACTATGACTTCTGGTATATGTCCTCGCAGCTCGCGGCAAAGCAGCTGAAGGATGAGAAGAAGAGGAGGGAGGAGAAGATCGCCGAGCTGAAGGAGTTCATCCAGCGCTTCTCATCCAACGTCGCAAAGGCAAAGCAGGCTACTAGCCGCAAGAAGCTCATCGACAAGCTTACCATCGATGACATCAAGCCATCATCCAGGCGCTTCCCGTACGTTGCATTCAAGCCTAACAGGGATATAGGCAAGAACGTCCTGGAGATCAAGAACCTATCGAAGACGATCGAAGGTGAGAAGGTGCTTGACAACCTCTCCCTCGTCATCAATCCCGGTGATAAGGTCGCGTTCGTCGGTCCTAATCACTTTGCGAAGACTGTCCTGTTCCAGATCCTTGCCGGCGAGATGGAGCCTGATTCCGGCTCATACGCCTGGGGCGTGACTACCTCGCTCTCGTACTTCCCTAAGGACAACTCCGGGATGTTCAAGGAAAACGAGTCGATCGCGGACTATCTCCAGCAGTTCTCGACCGAGGACGACGACACATATGTGCGCTCATTCCTCGGCAGGATGCTCTTCACGGGCGATGAGGCTCTGAAGCCCTGCAATGTGCTTTCCGGCGGAGAGAGGGTCAGGGTCGTGCTTGCACGCATGATGCTTGAAGGAGCGAACTGCATGATCTTCGATGAGCCTACGTCGCACCTCGACCTAGAGTCTATCCAGGCGCTCAACAACGGAATCATCGAGTTCAAGGGTGTCGTGCTCTTCAACTCCCATGACCACCAGTTCGTCGATTCGATCGCGAACCGCATCATCGAGTTCACTCCCGATGGCCTGATCGATAAGCTGATGAGCTTCGAGGACTACATCAGCGATGAGGCGATAAACGCCCAGAGAGCCAAGGCCTACAGGAATACGAAGCAGGTGGTTCTGATCTGATGCTTGTCACGGCGGATATCGGAAATACGAATATCGTGATCGCCATATTCGATGGCGAAAGCTTCGTCCAGTCATTCCGCGTCTATACCGACACGCGCAAGACGAGCGATGAGTACTTCGTGGTCTTCAACGCTCTCTTCCGTGAGAGCGGCATCAGGCCGGACGCTGTCGACCGCGCGATAATCTCTTCGGTCGTGCCTAATCTCACGAGGTCGGTCGAGAAGAACCTCCAGCGGCTCTTCCACATAAATCCGCTGATCGTCTCCCATGATATCGAGACGGGGCTTGTGAGAAGCTCGATACCGCCGGAGCTTGGCTCTGATATCCTATGCAACCTTGCCTATGCCCATCATGTGAAGCCTGACAGGGCAGTGATGGTGGTGGACTTCGGCACGGCACTGACGCTATCAGCGGTCAATGAGAGGGCAGAGGTGCTGGGATGTTCCATTGCGCCAGGTCTCGTCACGGCCGTAAACGCGCTCTTCGGCAGCACTGCACAGCTTCCCCAGGTCGAGCTGAAGGTTACGGACCGGGTCATGGGACGTGATTCGCAGGAGTCGATACGTGGCGGCATAATGCTTGGCTATGCCGGCCTTGTCGATTCCCTGATCGCCCATACGGAGAAGGAGATAGGCGAGGAGCTCTATGTCATGGCGACAGGCGGGCTCTCCCATACGATCCGCGATCTCATACCACGCCTTGATTCCGTTGATTCGCTTCATACGCTGCGAGGCCTGAAGCTCGTGGCGGATCTCAATTCCTGATCATCCTTCCACGAGGAACCCGTCTTCCATGATCACGCTCTCATCACCGCTTCCGTCATATCCATAGACAGAGGTGGTATCCGAGCCGATCGGAAGCGAAAGGGTAAGCAGGGAGTCGTTGGCCCTTCCTCTCGACTCGTCATCCTTGAGGCTTTCGGGCCTTGGGCCTCCGATGGTCAGTGCGACCGTACGCATCCTGTCCCATTCAGGGATGGCGAACAGCTCTATCTCAGAAGCCCTTGATCCATCCTCTGAGAGGGAAAGCTCAGATATCCTTCCAGCCCCCTCATCCTGAGATAGGAATAGGGAGAGGAGCCTTCCAGACTCATCGTCCGTGGTGAAATCAACGATCCTTCCTCCCTCGATGCGGCATGAGAGATGCCTTATGGCCTTGCCGAAGACCATCACGGGCCGCGTTATGGTGATATATCCCTCAGCCGACGCCGGATCAATGGCACGGAATATGTCTGAAGCGAACACCGTGGGGACGAAGCGACGTCCGGAGCGCAGTACGGATAACGTTGTCGCGAACGCGGAACCAGGAAGGAACGCGAATGATATGTCCGTTCCCTCCTCATCCGTGATGCGGCAGCGGGTGAACGCTCTTTCGTTGAGCCTGTCGCGCTCATAGATAAGCACATCCTCTCCCTCTCCATGAAGCGAGAGGTAATCATCCTCCTCAAGCGACAGAAGGTCTGAGAGCAGCGAGGCTGCGTCCCTTATGCCTCCATCCTCATCGATCGCCTTTCCCCATGCGGAGGAGGGAACAGGAGCGGTTACGAACGGAATGGCAGGCTCCTGGTTGTCGAGAGGCTCAGAGAGATGCCTGAACTCCTGGATCTCCGGCGCGGAGTAGAGCTTTCCTTCCTCTGCCTCCTTGAAGGCGCGGTAGACCGGCAGATAGAGCAGCGCGGTTGCCCGTCCTGTCATAGGATATTCGCTCTCTGCTTCCTCGGTCTCCGTGACCTTCCCATTCTCGATAAGCTGGATATAGCTGCCGTTACCGGTGACTGTCCTGGCTATCCTGGCAACCTGATGTGCCAGCTCCGAATTCTCCTCCTCGGTATTTATCGAGAGGATA
Organism: uncultured Spirochaetaceae bacterium; assembly: GCA_944389145.1. Classification (GTDB taxonomy): domain Bacteria; phylum Spirochaetota; class Spirochaetia; order Sphaerochaetales; family Sphaerochaetaceae; genus Ornithospirochaeta. The sequence continues at coordinate 11,309 of CALXLH010000023.1, read as the reverse complement.
TCACCTTTCTCAAGCTTAAGCGCACCGCGCACGATAAGCTCTGCATAACGCTCCAAGAGAATGTCCATGGAGTAGAGTATATGAGGAAGAGGACAGAAGGGAAACTACCTTCTATTCACGCTCCAGGGCATACCAGTACTCATCGCTCTCGTACGGCCGTATTCCCGGCGAGGGATTCTTCTTCAGGAATCCGTTCGCAATACCCGGATCCATGCGGTTGTAGAACGCGAGATATGCAGTCCCTCCATCCTCATGGAAGGCATAGCGCACATCTGCCTCCGCGGTGAAGCCAAGGGCCACTGAGGCGACGAGGGTGCGTATCTCATCGCCTGTCCCGGTATCGGCAGCCTTGACGTATCTTATCTTCGAAGGCTCCATGCTGCCTGTGTTCCACTTCTCGTTCGTCCACTTGTATGATGCAGGGGCATCCTTGTATCTCATGCCGTCAAGCGATGGCTCTCCAGCCTCCACGAGCGGAGCAATGCGGATGTCCTCGTCATGCCCGTCTGGGAATGCGGAGTCCTCAGGATCGAGGAATATATGATAGCGGTATGCAGAACCTTCTGGAGCCTCGCTGACGCGGAGGATGAACGAATCTGCGGCGCTGCCGTCCGCAGGTGTCCAGCTGTACCTTCCGGCGAATGAGCCTGTCGTCAGGCTGATCGGGCCTGCGGCAGGTGAATCTGAATAACAGATCGTCAGGTCATAGGAGGTAAGGCTCTCCAGTCCGCCTATCGTTACGTATGCGGTCCTTCCATCAGCCTCTATCCTTGTGATATGGCCGCCGCCATCGACGGAAAGGAGCGAGAGATCGGCAGATTTGGGATATGCGATCGTCAGGAGCGCTGATTGCAGGCCTGGGCTGGAGGAGATTATCGAGAAGGCAGGCTCCTCATCAGCCTTTGCCGCAGGCTCCTGTCCTTCCTCCTCCTTCACTTCATTGATCACCATAACCACAGGCTCAGGCTCCACCGTGATCTCGCAGCCTTCCTGCGGAATGTCTGCGGATGCGCAGGAGAACGAGAGGAGCGTGGCGATCGTAGCTGGAATGATGCAGTGATATCTCATGGAATGCCTCTATGGATATCATAGCGCCTTCGCCAGATAGTTCTATCAACGCATTCCGCAGCATCTGTCGGGTTATCGGCAGAATGCCTGAATATGTAGGGATAAGGCATTAAGAAACCCCGGATGATATCCGGGGCCCTTAAGCGACCGACGGGAATCGAACCCGCATCTTCAGCTTGGAAGGCTGAGGTAATAGCCATTATACAACAGTCGCAAGACAACGGAATGAATCTAGCGCTTTATGGCATATCATGTCAATAGCTTTCCGATTCATTCCGTCTTTTTCATCAGCCTACGAAATCATCGAGCTTCATCAGCCTCCTGCCATCGTACTCCCTGAGCTGGTTGGTAAGCGATTCAGGATCATCGTACCTCTTCTCACGCCTCTCGTTGAATATCGAATAGAGGACGGGGGAGAGGAGGAGCGTCAGGAACGCACCCGTGAGGATTCCTCCGGTGAATGTCAGCGCGATAGGCTGAAGCATCTCCGCGCCTTCTCCTGGGAAGAATGCCATAGGGATGAGGCCGAGGATCGTCGTGAGCGTCGTCATGAGGATCGGCCTGAGACGTCCATATGCAGCCTGCAGGCATGCCTGGCGCACAGGTACGCGCTGCCTTACCAGACGGTTGATGCAGTCGATAAGGACTATGCCATTGTTGACGACGACTCCGATGAGGGCGACGATGCCGACGATCGAGAAGAGCGAGAACGACTGCCCATAGATGAGATGGATGGCTATCACTCCGATCATCAGGAGCGGGATCGTCGCGAATATGATCAGCGGATCGATCAGAGATTCGAACTGCGCTGCCATGACCGCATATACCAGGAAGAGGGCAAGCAGGACGATCATGATGAGCGTTCCCATATAACCTGCGAAATCACTCATCGAACCGCTCTGTACGATCTCTATCCCGTCTGGGAGTATGAGATACTCATCGAGCGCCGCGTTTACCTCGTTCTGCACGACCGATGCGCTGTAGCCAGGAAGCAGGTCCGCCGTAACATGATTGACCCTGACCCTGTTCTCACGCGTGATCGACACAGGCGATGTCGTGCGTTCGAACGATGCCACCGTATCGAGGCGGATCATTCCGTAATTCGATGGTATGAGGAGCTGGCCGAGCTGATCGACCGTCGTCAGCGTCTCCGGATCTATCTCGACGACGACATCGTATGTCTCAGAGCTGCTGAATGTCGAGATCGTCGATGCCGTAGTGCCGGAGATCGCTGTCTGCAGCACGCTGGTGATCGTTGAAGGCGTTATGCCGTAATCAGAGGCAAGATCCTTATCGATGATGACGCTGACCTTCGGAGAGCCGTTGTCCGCATCGCTGTCGATATTCGTAGCTCCTGCCACATGCTCATGCATGATCGCAACGATCTGGTCTGCCGTATACTTTGCCGCATCTATGTCCTCGCTGTGGATCTCAACGTCGATCGCGCTCGAGCCGCCTACGGCATTTGATTCGAAGATCCAGTCTGCAGAGGGGTCATCATCCATGAATGGCCTGACGAGATCCTGCACCTCGGAAGCGCTTATCGTCTGCTCCGTGATGTCAGGCAGCTTGATAGAGATGCTTCCCGAGTTCTCAGAGGTCGTGAGCATGCCTGTTCCTATATAAAGCTGGATGCTCTCATAGGAACCCTCTGGAAGTACCGACTCTATCTTGTCGTACATATCCATCATGTACTCCCTCGTCACATCGATGCTGGTTCCCATCTCAAGCTCGAGATTCATCGTGACCTCGTCATCGGTCGTCTGCTGAGGCATGAGGTCGAATCCCAGGAGAGGGAAGAGCTTAAGGCAGAACGCCAGAAGCAGGATAAGCAGCACGATAAGGAGGAAGCGGTGCCTCATGAAGTAGGCAAGCACGCGCACATATCCTCTGTTCATCGACAGCTCGAAGCCGGCCATCGCATCGTCTATCTTCCTCATCCATCTTATCCTCAGCGGCTTCTGCGTCCTCGTGTTGATGCGCAGTATCGAGCCGCAGAGGGCCGGTACGAGCGTAACGGCGACGAAGAGCGAGCAGGCGAGCGAGATACAGACCGTGATGACGATATCCTGGAACATGATGCCAAGGAACTCAAGGTCGTTCTTGAAGATGATGACCGGTATGAATACGCAGATCGTCGTGAGCGTCGAAGCCATGATCGCATTGAACATGTTCTTGCTTCCGAGGATCGCGGCGACAGCGCTCTTCTCGCCAAGCTGGCGGTATGAGTACGTATTCTCGAGGATGACGATCGACGCATCGACTATCATTCCTATGCCGAGGATGAGGCCGGACATGCTCATCGAGTTGATCGTGACGTCGAATATCGACATAAGCATCATCGTTATCAGCACGCAGATAGGCATCGAGAGCGAGATGATGATCGTCGTCTTTATGCCGCGCAGGAAGAGCCATATGATCAGCGCTGCAAGAAGCACGCCCTGCCAGAGGGAATTGAAGGCCTCGCTCATGGTACTCTGCACCATCTCCGTGGAATCGCGGAGAAGGTCGAGGCTCACGCCTTCAGGCAGCTCCTGCCTGATAGAATCCAGCTGGGCAAGCACCGTGGATGCGACTGTCGTGGCATTGCTGTCAGAGTCGTTCGTGATGCTCATGGTGACGATCCTCTCCGTGCCGAGATAGGATTCGCTCCTTGATGTGTCGTCATTGCCTCTTACGACAGTAGCCACGTCATTTATCTTTATTGGCGCGCCGTCGATAGTCGTGATCACCGTGTTGCCGATATCCGAGAACCTGACGTATCTGGCATCAGCCGCGACCTGGAGATTCATGCTGTTCTCCGTGATCTGTCCGCCTGTTGCCTGGATATTGTCTGCGGATATTGCCGCGATGATCTGGGAAAGGGTGAGTCCGTATGCCTCGAGCCTGTTCGGATCTACATCGATATGGTACTCGACATCGCTTCCGCCCCTGACCGATACCTGTCCGACCCCTGGAAGCCTCTCGATAAGGGGAGAGATCGTGTTCTCGCCCAGCATCTTCAGCTCATCAAGCGTCATCGTATCGCTGGTGAGCGAGAGGGTAAGCGCCGATGATGCGCCCATCGAGTCGAGACGGAAGTACTGAGGAGTCTCTGTCCATGTAGGAAGGAGCTGGGAAAGGATCGTGATGACCGAGTTCAGGTCACGCTCCGAATCATCCAGGTCTGTGCCGTAATCGTACTCAAGGATCGCGATGCAGCTTCCGTCGCTCGATACCGTCGTGATGTTATCCAGGTTCTCAAGCGAGCTGAAATACTCCTCAAGCTCCTTCGCCACCTGCTGCTCGATTTCCTCCGGACCTGCATCATTGCAGTCGACGAAGACCGTGATTACCGGAAGGTCGATATCAGGATAGAGCGCTATCTCCATCCTTGGAAGGAAGACCAGCGCGATCACGACGATCAGAAGATAGATCATCGTCATCAGAACCGGTCGTCTTACCGATAGTTCAGATAATGTCATCGCTCGCTCCTTATCAAAGAATATTGACGCTGCTTCCGTCAGAGACGGTTCCCGCGGTTATGATGGTATCTCCGGGCTCGATTCCGCTTGTTATGACTGTGCGCGTATCATTGCTGCTGCCTGTTTCGACAGGTGTCCTGACAGCCTTTCCATCAACGACCGTATATACGATGCTTCCGTCAAGCACGGAAGTAAGCGAGCTGGAAGGCACGGTTATCACTCCATCCTGCTCCTCCGTGACGAGATCAATGGTGACGAACATGCCTTCCTTCAGCTTCTCGGCACCGCTTACGATCTCAAGCTCGATATCCGATGTGCGGTTCGCCGTGTTGACGCTGGGGGAGATGAAGGAGAGCCTTGCCTCGAACTGCTCGCCAGGATATGCGACGCTGGTAAAGTATGCGCTCATCCCGACCTCGGCGGTCCCTGTGTAGCGTTCAGGCAGCGATGCCTCGATATACAGCGTCTTATCTCCGGAGATCGTCGCGACAGGCGTCGATGCGGATACGGTCTCGCCGATCGAGACAGGGATGGCCGTGATGATGCCATCCACCGGACTGGTCACAGGGCTCTCCTTGTAGCTCTGGCCCGGACGGGATGGGTCGATATATGCGATTACCTGATCCTTAGCGACGCTGTCTCCTCTCCTGACAAGCACGGAGGAGACTGTGCCTGATGTATCTGGCAGCACCGATACATCTGAATTATCGCTGCCGATCTCACCGTTGAGGCGCGTAAAGCGCTGGAAAAGCCCGGGCTCGGCAGTTTCGACAGAGACGTTTATGCTTGTCTCCGTCACCGTGGACACGGCTTCGGGAGCCTTTACCGTCACCGTTCCGAATATGACATACAATGCAAGCGCTATGCAGATCAGAAGAAGCACGAGCGTCGTGATCTTATCAAAGCGTGATGACTTTCCCTTCTTGGACAGGTCCTTGAATGATATCTTCGAGTCCTCTACCTGCTCGGTGAGGTCCTTCTTGTTCTCTTCGCTCATTGAATATTCTCCTCGCTTGTAGCGTAGCTTGCGGTCAGTTCATCGATATCCATGCCAAGCGCGAACGATAGCGAATAGCATGAAAGCAGGTGGTTAAGCTCCGTAGAGAGCAGCGAAAGCTCTGCAGAGAGCATATCATTGCGTGCGGATGCAAGGTCATCGGCCGTGATGAGCCCGGCATCGAAGGCTTCCTGCGAAAGCTCATAGGAACGCTGGGCCGCGGCATACGACGAGCGCTGCATCCCTACGCTCTCCTGGGCCTGCTCGATCTGCATGACGCACTCCCTTATCGTCTCAAGGAGCGTGTCCTTGGCATTCTGCAGCGATAGCGATGAGACCCTCACTGCATCCTCAGCATCCTTTATCGCTATGGATGAGGAGGAGCCGGGAAGCATCGAGCTTATGGGAAGCGTGACCACGAGTGAGCCTGTCAGCGCGTTGGAGCTGTGGTCATAGTCGGCCATCAAGCCCTGATACCTCTGGTATCCCGATCCTGCATAGGAGTATCCGACAGAGGCAGTGACCACGGGAACATATGTCGACAGGCGTGCGGTATCCACGGCGTTCTCGCTCGTGGCAAGCGCGTTGCGTGCGCTCCTGATATCCACCGTGCCCTCACCATACTGGTCAAAGAGCTGCTCCGGCGAAGGCAGCGTCAGCTCGGTCATCCCAGGAAAGGGCTCTGTGGTGAAATCCCCCTCGATACCGGTAAGGCTGCGGAATGATGAGCAAAGCAGCGCCCTGTTATCCTCAAGGGTCTTGACGTTGAGGAGGGCGTTCTTCGCGGCTATCTCGAGCTGGATGACCGATAGCTCATCGATGAGGCCGTTGTCATACATCTCCAGGGCCGACTCATATTGGGCCTGGGCATCATCTGCGGCAAGCCTGGCGCTCTCTATGGCGGTATCTGTCGCGGCAATGTTCCAGTAGGCAGAGGTGATTGACTCCTCAAGCGAGTCATAGGTGTCCTCATAGCTGAGGCGCGCGCTCTCCTTGGCAAGCCTCCTTGACTCGCCGTCTGTTATCATATTGCCGGTGAATGAGAATGATGCATTTGCGGATGCATTCACCGTCAGGCCTGCGAATGCAGGCTCCGTCAGATCTCCGGATAGGCCATATGACATGGCATTGGTTCCAGGAAATGCTACCCCGGTCGAGACTCCGGCAGAGACCGATAGATCAGGCATGAACGTGGTCATGGCAGCATCCTGCCTGCGCAGTTCCATCTCAAGCGCGATCCTCGCGCTCTCGAGGCTGATGCTGTTCTTCTCTGCAGAGTCAAGCGCATCTTCAAGGCTCACGACCGGAACGTCTGCGGATGCGGCAAGGGGCGAGAGCAGCGTCATCAGAAGTGCCGCTGCGGTCAATACTCTGTTCATAAATCTACTCCCATTATGATTTGTTAATTATTTCATCTGTCAGAATCAATAGATGGATAAAAAGATTGTGTGTTGTCTTCGTGAAGATTCCGGCGGTTTGTACATGAACGGCTAATATGCTATCCTCAGGATACATTTAACGGAGGGTACCCATATGGGAGAGCGTGGAGAGGTCTTCGCGACCAAGCTTATGAGGAATGACAGGACGTATTTCTTCAACGTGAAGGAGAATATATACGGCGACCTGTTCCTCAACATCGTTGAGTCAAGGCCGACCGATACCGAGGGAAGATACCTCAGGCAGTCGGTTATAGTCTACCAGGAGGACCTTGGCGAATTCATAAAGGAATTCCAGAAGTCGCTGGATTTCATCAAGCAGCATGGATCGAGGCGTCCTGCCGCCCCAAGGATCGTCAGGAGGACAGAGAGGAAGGAAGGGGAGGACTAGAACAGCTCCCTTTCCTTCGGTTTCGCGGCAAAGCTCATCCGCTGGATAGGGGATGGGCCATGCTCCGCTATCGCGGCCCTGTGGGCCGGTGTAGGATATCCCTTGTGCCTGGCGTAGCCGTACTGCGGCCATTTCCTGTCAGCAAGCGCCATCAGCCTGTCCCGTTCGCATTTCGCGAGTATGGAGGCTGCCATTATCTCAGGCACCTTCGCATCCCCCTTCACGATCGCAATGCATGGAATAGGGACATCGGGCGTCTTGTTGCCATCTACGAGGAGCACATCCGGCCTTGCCTTTGCGGCAACCTTCTCATAGGCCTTCCGCATCGCCAGAAGCGATGCCTGCAGTATGTTTATCCTGTCGATGACCTGATGGCTTACGGCGGCTGTTGCCCATACAGCCTTCTCCCTTATCATCGCCGCGGCCTCATCGCGCTGCCTCTCCGTAAGGCTCTTGCTGTCGCCAAGCATGCTTACAGGGAAGCCCGGAGGAAGTATCACTGCAGCTGCTACCACTGGACCTGCTAGCGGCCCGCGACCCGCCTCATCGCTTCCGCATATGACACCGGGATTGATATCGAAAAGAGTGTTTTCCATAGACAGACAAGATGCTATAATCCTTCCGATTCTCTTTCAAGGAGGCAGCGTTGTTCCTCAAATCCCTAGACATGTTTGGCTTCAAGAGCTTTGCAGATAAGACCCATATCGATTTCTCGGATGGCATCACGTCGCTTCTCGGCCCGAATGGCTGCGGAAAGTCGAATATCGTCGATGCGGTGAAGTGGGTCCTTGGAGAGCAGAGCATGAAGACGATCAGGGCCGGAAAGAAGGAGGATGTCATCTTCAACGGTACCGATACCCGAAAGCCGATGACATTCGCGGAGGTGACGCTCGTGATCGACAACAGCGAGCACCGGCTGCCTACGGAGGTCGAGGAGATCGAGATAAGGAGAAGGGTGTTCCGTTCCGGCGACAGCGAATACTACCTCAACAAGAACAGATGCCTCCTGCGCAACATCCTGGAGCTTTTCTATGATACCGGTGTCGGAAAGAGCGCGTACTCCATACTTGAGCAGGGAAAGATCGACCAGATCCTGTCCAGCAAGCCTGAGGACAGACGCTATGTCTTCGAGGAGGCCGCGGGGATATCCAGATTCAAGCAGCAGTGCAACGAGGCCCAGAACAAGATAGCGAGGACCGATGAGAATATAAGGGATATAGAGGTGCAGGCCAGGGAAGCCGAGAAGACCTGCAGCAGGACGCGTTCCCAGGCAGACCGAGCGCGCAAGGCAAAGGACCTCAGGGAACGGCTGTTCCAGCTCGATATCCAGTTCCACATAGGGCAGCTCAGGAACTATCAGCGCACGAATGACGAGCGGCTGAGGATGCTTGGCGAGGGTGAGGCGCTCATCGCGAAGTACCGCAAGGATGAGGAGGAGCTTTCGCAGGAGATAGGGAAGGCCCAGGAGGAGATGAGGGCTCAGGATGAGCTGCTGCACCGCCTCCAGCTCGAGATCAATACCATAGAGGGCAGGATAAGCAACGCCGATCAGACGATCGGACTCTTCACCAGGAGCTTCCAGGAATCATCGCTGAGGGCATCCGAATATGATGAGAGGGCCGGCAATATCCGCGCCCAGCTCGATCGTGATACCGCGGAGCTTGACGATTACGTTGATTCGCTATCGGAGAAGCGTGATCAGCTGGAGGAGAGCGGACGGCATCTGGAACGGCTGAGGAAGATGCTTGAGGAGGGCAGCGCCAAGGTTGAGTCCCTTGAGGCCGAGGCCGGCCGTAGGGAGAAGCGCAACGAGGAGATCGACTCAGAGCTCATCGCCCTCTCCGAGGAGCTTAAGGAGGTCATCGAGAGCCTCATCGCCGAGGTTGATGAGAATACAGGCGCGGAGTACTCGAAGGAGCGCAAGGACAGGGCCGCCCAGGCATTCAGGGCAAAGGGTGAGGAGGTACGTAAGCTTCTGGATGAGAAGATAGGATATCTCTCCTCGCTCAAGGATAGCATTCCGATATCAAGGGATGTCATGCTGATGGATCTCAAGAGGACGGACGAGGCGGTCGAAGGCCTCATAGCGCTCTTCGAGGCATATGTCGCCACGATACCTCCCGTTATAGACACGCTCCTTTCACCCGAGGGACTTATCGGCAAGAAGAGGGATATCGAGAAGAGGGAGACGGCTGCCCGCACAGAGATGAATGAGAACAGGATCATGATCGCCGCGCACAGGGCGGAGATACAGTCCACGCGTGCTGACATGGAGAACCTGAGGGGAACCATCGATGCAGCGAATGAGAGCTATATAGCGCTAAAGACATCGCTGGAGGCTTCCGAGGCAATAATAGACAGCAAGAAGCGGGCGATCGAGGAGCGCAGGATCAGCCTTGATGACGCCATCTTCCAGGCAGAGAGCGCCAGGCGCCGCATGGAGGAGATACAGGAGGAGCTGAGGGCCAAGGATGAGGAGAAGATAGCCCTGGCAGATGATCTCTCGAAGAAGAGGGAGGAAGCGGCAGATGCCGGCAGGGACCGCGGTACGAGAGGCGAAGAGCTTGAGCGGAAGAGGCAGGAGCGGGAGAGGATAATCAACCTTCTCACGCGCACCCAGAACGATATGGCGCAGATCCAGGGACAGGTGGATTCAAGCGGCGCGTTCACGGAGACGATACTCACCAACTTCTTCAATAAGTACACGCGTAATCTCGGTGAGTTCATGAAGGAGTATGAGGATAAGGAGCTTCCTAATGAGCAGCTTATCCAGAATGAGCTTCAGGAGGTCCAGCGGGAGCTATCTGGATACGGGAACGTCAACTGGATGGCAGAGCAGGAGTATGAGGAATCACTCGAGCAGTATAAGTTCTACGCCAAGCAGCTTGAGGACCTAGGCAAGGCAAAGGCTGACCTTGAGCAGGTACTTGCGGAGATACAGTCCCGTTCCGAGGAGCTTTTTACCAAGACCTACAAGGAGATCAGCTCGAACTTCCAGACGATGTTCCGCCGCCTTTTCGGCGGAGGACGCGCTGAGATCACGCTCGACGATCCTGAGAATGTCCTCACTAGCGGCATAGACATCCTGGCCCAGCCGCCAGGGAAGAAGCCTCAGTTCCTTGGCCAGCTCTCCGGAGGGGAGAGGGCCATGACGGCGGTCGCGCTCCTATTCGCGACCTATCAGGTTAAGCCTTCCCCGTTCTGCATACTCGATGAGCTTGATGCTCCTCTTGATGACAGGAACATAGGATTCTTCCTTTCGGTGCTGCAGGATTTCGCCAAGTCCAGCCAGTTCATCATAATCACCCATAATCCCCATACGGTAATGGGATCGCAGACGCTCCTGGGCGTGACGCAGATCGAGGCGGGCGTCTCTACGACGGTCACATACAAGCTGGGCAATCTCGAGGGTGAGCCGGTGATACTCAGCGAGGACAATAAGGCGGTCTCGTTCTCCAGCGATGGACGGGCGCAGTGAGCGGCTTGTTCCTGATTATTGACAAGTCGACACTTAATGATGTATAAGTCGTAGCGTTGCCCGCGTGGCAAGCCTTAGGATATGTTTGAGAGTATAACGTCGAAATTCAGCGGAGTGATGAGAACCCTCTCGGGCAAGGGTAAGATTACCGAGAAGAACGTGCGCGATGCAGTCGAGGAGATCAAGGATGCGCTCCTTGACGCCGATGTGAACCTGCGTGTCGTCCGCCGTTTCGTAAACGCGACCCTTGATGAAGCCTTGGGAGAGAAGGTCCTCAATTCCGTCAATCCTGGCCAGCAGTTCACGAAGATAGTATATGACAGGATGGTCTCGCTCCTTGGAGGAGAGGAGTCTTCAGCGCTCCATCTGAAGGGCAAGGATACTACCTCCATCATACTCCTTATGGGCCTTCAGGGTTCCGGTAAGACGACGGCGGCGCACAAGCTTGCGCATCTGATGAAGAAGGATGGACGCT
>CALXLH010000022.1 GCA_944389145.1 uncultured Spirochaetaceae bacterium | reverse complement strand
CGTGTTCATGATGCTTACGATCAACAGCTTCAAGAGCTTCGACCTGATCTATGCCCTCACGATGGGCGGACCGGGAACAAGCACGACGCTCCTTGCGAACTACATCTACAACCAGACCTTCGTCTACTGGGATTACGGAAAGAGCGCCGCTGCCTCGATAATACTCTTCGTCATCGTCCTCGGAGTGACGATCGTCCAGTTCCGCGGTGAGAAGAAATTCACCGATTATCTATGAGGAGGAAAGGAAAATGATGATAGAGAAAAGAAGTCCGGTAAAGACAGTCCTGCTGTATATCGTGCTCATCCTGCTTACGTTCATCACGCTCCTTCCGCTCCTGTGGATGGTCAGCTCCTCATTCAAGCTCTCCAGCGAGGTCTTCTCGTTCCCGATCAAGTGGATACCTGAGACATGGCACTGGGAGAACTTCGTAACGATCTGGCAGAAGATCAACCTCGCGACATACACGCTGAACTCATTCAAGCTCTCGATAATCATCACGCTGATCCAGCTGCTGACATCATCGTTTGCCGCATATGGATTCTCGAAGTGCCGCTTCCCGGGCAGGAACATACTCTTCCTCGCCTACATCGCCACCATCGCCATACCATGGCAGGTCTACATGCTTCCACAGTACGTGATGATGCAGAGGATGCACCTGATCGATACCCATCTCTCAATCATCCTCCTGCAGAGCTTCACCGCGTTCGGCGTCTTCCTGCTGAGGCAGTTCTACATAACGATACCGGATGAGCTTCTGGAAGCAGCAAGGATCGACGGGCTCTCTGAGTACGGTACATTCGCGCGCATAGTGCTTCCACTGACGAAGCCTGCGATGGCGACGCTCACCATAATGAGCTTCGTCACAGTATGGAACGACTATATGGGACCGATGATCTACTTCAACAGCGACAGGCTGAAGACGATACAGCTCGGAATACAGCTCTTCGTAGGCCAGTATTCAGCAGAGTACGGGCTTATAATGGCAACGAGCGTAATGGCCATCATACCTGTGCTCATCGTATTCCTCGCGTTCCAGCGCTTCTTCGTTGAGGGAATAGCGTCAAGCGGACTCAAGGGCTGATATGCGCTATTTCTATCTGAGGCACAGCACAGATAACATACGTCACTGCCAGGCACGCAAAGCCTGGCGTGACCTTGTGCTTGAGATAGCCGGCAAGAGCCTCGATGATACCTTCATCTTCACGGATAAGTATGAGATGGAGCGCTGCACTAGCCCTGTGACCTTCACCGGCGCGATCGACTGGGATCATGTCCCATACGGCGATGAGGAATGGTGCTTCGCACTCAACAGGCATACCTTCCTTCTGAAGAATGCAGAAGCCGCCGTGATCACAGGAGATGAACGCTATCGTGCTAACTGGATACGGCTGTTCGAGGATTTCTACTCGCGCTCAAAGCTCAGCGAGAGGACGAGAGGAAGATCCTGGCGTTCGCTTGAATGCGGCATCAGGATCGAGAACTACATAAGAAGCATAGAGATATTCGAAAGAGCAGGCATGGGGCTTGATGAGAAGACCCTCTCTGACATCGCGGCATTCCTCAGGACTCATGCAGATTATCTGATCGAAACCCACACAGACTTCCACAGGCTATCGAACTGGGGAGTGATGCAGGACCATGGTCTCTTCCTTGCATCCCTCTATCTGGATGATGCCAGCGGTATATCAACGGCGCTTTCGCGCCTTGATGATGAGGCGGCGCTGCAGACGCTGCCCGATGGCATGCACTGGGAGCAGAGCAGCATGTACCATGCAGAGGTCTTGCACTGCCTGCTTGATACGCTCCTCGTGGCAGGACGCAATGGGATAGACGTTCCGGAGAGGCTGAGGAAGAACACGCACCTTCTGGCGCTGGGGCTTGCGAGATCGCTCCGTCCCGACGGAAGATGCTATCTCTTCGGAGACAGCGATGAGATCGATATGCGCGACATGATAGCGGAAGCAGCCGTGCTCTTCGATGACAGCGAGCTTTCATTCCATGCCCAGGGCGGATGCGATGAGGAGTTCTATCTCTCGCATGAGCTTGATACCAATCTCCCGGAACCTGAGGCCGGAAGGCGCTCGTTCTTCATGAGGGAGAGCGGCAACGCATTCCTCTCGCTCTCGGATGACACCGCGCTGCGCCTCCATTGCGGGTTCCTAGGAAGCGGGCATGGACACATAGACCAGCTCCATTTCGATCTGTATCATGCCGGAAGCGTGATCCTCACCGATACCGGACGATACACCTATACCGATTCACCGGAACGCTATGCCCTGAAAGGAGCAAGGGGACACAACACGCTGATCCTTGGAGGCAGGGAACCTTCAGTCATGGAGGACAGCTGGGCAGTCTCCTCCGTCGCGCATCCGATATTCAGCGATGCGATCACCGATGGGGAGTTCAGATACCTCTCTGCATCGCACCTCGGCTATGCTGATGAAGGAGCATTCATCACACGCTCGATCATCACGATAAGTGACCGCTTCATCATCATTGCCGATGATATCAGGACACAGCATCCGGTCAAGGCCGAGCGGTTCTTCCATTTCGATACGGGGACCGTCCTGGCAGAAGATGGAAGGCTGTACAGGGCCGTGAAGGACAGAGCCGCGATAGCGCTCTCGACACTCTCCGGAGGAGATGCGGAGATCTCTGCCTACCCTATCTCAAAGCGGTATAACGAGCTTGAGAGCGCTCCCCTTCTGACGCTGTGCGATGAAGTCGACGGCAGACGATGCCTGCTGACGCTCATAGCGGTCGGAAATAAGGAGTTCAGCATGACACGCTGCCCTGTCCTGAAGACGCTCTCCGGGATGGAGCTTCCCGCCCAGATAGCACAAGGGCTTATCATAGATGACGGAAGCGACAGCTACTCTGTCGCGATAGTCACGAACGAATACCCCAAAGGAGGATTCCTGCTGCGTGCCGGCAATGCCGAGGCCTACGGCAGGGTCTTCATCAGGAAGAACGATGAGGAGACGGTGATCCTAAGATACTGACAAGGAGGAATCATGATGGCAAGAGAGATAAGCGAGAAGGAAAGGCTGGATGCGCTGGATAACGCGATACGCATCATCAGGCGGAATCTCCCGGATTACACCTACAAGTGCCAGGATACGAGCAGCACGGATGGGATCTACAAGGCGATAGACAACGTGGAATGGACGACAGGATTCTGGCCTGGCGAGCTATGGCTGGCATACGAGGAAAGCGGCGATGAGACATTCGCCCATGCTGCCGGAATCTTCGTCGAGAGCTTCCTGGAACGCATACGGAAGCATGTGGCCGTCGATCATCATGACATGGGCTTCCTCTACACTCCCTCATGCGTCTCTGCATGGATGCTTACGAAGAACGCACATGCCAGGGAGGCTGCGCTTGCCGCCGCAGATAACCTCATCACTCGCTTCCAGGTGAAAGGAGGATTCATCCAGGCATGGGGAGCGATGGGAGCCGATGATAACTACCGGTATATCATCGACTGCCTTCTGAACCTGCCGCTTCTCTACTGGGCGACGGATGAGACCGGAAAGGAGATCTACAGGGATATCGCGCTCCGCCACACCGCCACATGCATCGCAAACTCATTCAGGAGCGATTACTCAAGCTATCATACATTCTTCATGGATAAGGAGACGGGAAGGCCTCTGAGGGGAGAGACATGCCAGGGATACAAGGCTGACTCATCCTGGGCACGGGGACAGGCCTGGGCAGTCTATGGCCTTGCCCTCTCCTACAGGCATACCGGAGAGCTGAGTTACCTCGATCTCTTCGAGCATGTCTCCAGGTACTTCATGGATAGGCTTCCCGATGACATGATCCCATACTGGGACCTCATCTTCACGGAAGGCGATGAGCCAAGGGATTCCTCCTCCGCATCGATCGTGGCCTGCGGCTTCCTTGAGGCAGCGGATGCCTTCGAGAAGCTCCAGGAGTATGAGAAGGCCAGGAAGTACAGGAAGATGGCCAAGGAGCTTATGAAGGCAGTCTATGACACCTGCATGGCCAGGGCAGAGGAGAAGGGAATCAACGGACTGGTAAAGCACGGCACATACTCGAAGAAGAGCCCATACAACACATGCACGGAGTACGGCGTTGACGAGTGCGTGAGCTGGGGAGACTACTACTGGATGGAAGCGCTTGTACGCCTTGGAGGCGCCTGGAAGAGCTGGTGGTGAGATGCAGAACCTGATAGACAAGGCGCTGGGCCGTGAGGCAAGGGCCGGAAGGATAGGATTTTGCAGGGATGCGATCAGGAAGATCCCGGAGAAGGTCAAGGCTGAGATCATCGCAAGGGCTGAGAAGGATGCGAAGGAGGGCTTCCCATACCTTCCCCTATCTCTATACCGCGACTTCTCTGCAACTGGCAGGAGGAATGAGTACCAGGAACCATACTTCCAGAAGCGGAGGCTGCTCTCAGACCTGGTGATAGCCGAGGCAATCGAAGGCAGGAGCCGCTTCATCCCGCTCATCGAGGATGGGATATGGTCGCTCCTTTCAGAACCGGTCTGGACGATTCCTGCGCACAACACCTACATCAGGGATGCCGAGCAGGCAGATACGCCGCTCATCAGCCGTCCCATACTCGAGCTCTTCCATTGCGAGACCGGAGAGATACTCTCGCTTACATCCTCGATCCTCTCAGACAGCCTATCCCCGATACTCAGGGAGGATATTGAATATA
This sequence comes from uncultured Spirochaetaceae bacterium, assembly GCA_944389145.1. Classification (GTDB taxonomy): domain Bacteria; phylum Spirochaetota; class Spirochaetia; order Sphaerochaetales; family Sphaerochaetaceae; genus Ornithospirochaeta. The sequence continues at coordinate 85,403 of CALXLH010000022.1, read as the reverse complement.
CGCTGCGGACGAGGATCCTTGAACCATACATCACCGACCACTTCTGGTGGATGGGCAATGATGGGCCGCTGAACAACTGGGCCCCATGGTGCACGCAGAACGTGCTTCTCTCAGTACTGACGCTGCCTCTCTCAGGCAAGGAAGCAGGAAAAGTACTGAGGACAGCGGTATCGACGCTGGATCTGTATATCTCCTCTTTCCCTGAGGATGGGGGGTGCGATGAAGGAGCCTCATACTACCATGCGGCGGCTCTTGCACTCTGGGGGGCATTGCATGTCCTGGCACTCTCGACAGGCAACGACATGCACGATGTGTTCGCAGACAGCAAGATCAAGGCGATGGCGGAGTATATCGAGAAGGTCCATGTATCAGGAGATATCTACCTGAACTTCGCTGACTGCTCTCCAAAGGCGGGGCATCTCACGGCCCGTGAGTACCTATTCGGGAAGGCAGTCGGAAGCCAGGCGCTACTGCACCATGCCGCGCTTGACGCGAAAGCGGACTGGAGGGAAAGCGATAACGACTACAACCTCTTCTACAAGTACATCGCCCTCTCAGCCTGGCAGGAAATAGAGGAAGAGGCTGGACGGAAGGCCGTTATCGAGAAGCCGCGCTTCACGGCGTTCAGCAGTACCGGGCTTGCCATATACCGCGCCAATGGCATCACATTCGCGATAAAAGGCGGACATAACGGAGAGAGCCATAACCACAATGATGCAGGCAGCATCATCCTCTACAAGGGAGAGAGGCCCTGCCTGATAGACATCGGCGTGGAGACCTACACCAAGACGACCTTCTCGAAGGACAGGTATACGCTCCTGCCGATGCGGAGCACATACCATAACCTGGTGAACTTTCCTCCGCTTGAGCAGCATGACGGCGAGGAGTACAGGGCAGAGACGCTGATGATGAGCGAGAAGGGAGCATCGTTCGACCTTACAGGAGCATATGAGAGCGGCAAGGGACTCAGGAAGTATGCCAGAAGCGTCTCATTCGATGGCGATTCCATATCGATTACAGAGGCATTCGATTCAGATAATCCCGCAGTCCTCTCGCTGCTCAGTACGGAAAAGCCAGCCATCGACGGCCGCTCCGTCATATGGGAGAGCTTCAGCGCGACCTTCTCCGGAGAGATCGATGGTAGCGTTGAGACGATAGAGATAAGCGACGCGCGCCTCAGAGCCGCCTGGCCAGAGAGGATATACAGAGCGCTGATCACGCTGCCAGGACCTGTATCCTGGACAATAGGATTCAAGGAGGAAGATGAATGAGGATAGAGATACTGAGAGATGGACGCACGATAGCCGAGGCTGAGGGAAGCGGGGAGACATACCTTGTATTCAGCGAGGAGTATCAGGAAGGCGATGCGATAAGGCTCACCCCTGAAAGGAGCGGCTTCATAACGCTCCAGCTTGATGCGGTACTCGGCCGGACGACGGCATATGCCTCCGGTACGCCATTCACGCTCACGATTCCGTTCGCTGAGAAGCACGCCTGCTACCATGAATCGGTATTCAGAGGCACAAGGCACTTCCTATGGGCCAGAGAGGCCTATGGCTGGGAGCATGAAGGCTACAGGAATCTCGCGCTCAATCCATATGACGGGCATGAGAATGACGCGCTGTTCCCACACGCAAAGGCTAACATCGAGACAAGAGGCGAGTCGGTATTCGCCGCACGCAACGCCATAGACGGTATCGTCGCATCGAACGGCCACGGGGAATGGCCATGGTCCAGCTGGGGCATCAACAGGGATCCGGAAGCAGAGCTTACACTAGATTTCGGCCGTACCGTCTCCATCGACAGGATGATCATCTACACAAGGGCAGACTTCCCCCACGATGCCTGGTGGACGGAAGGAACGTTCTCCTTCTCCGATGGCAGCAGCCTCACTGCCAGGCTTGAGAAGAAAGACGGACCGCAGGAGATAACCTTCAGCGAGAGGAAGGTCTCCTCCCTGAGCCTCTCGAGGCTCATCAAGGCCGAGGATCCTTCACCGTTCCCGGCCCTGATACAGATTGAGGTATACGGCCGCGACGCCTGATCAGCAGAAGAGGCGCACCCCAATCTCCGTGCATCCGGCCTTCCTGTCGAAATATGTCAGGTTGCCAAAGCCAGTGCAGCCACCGGCACAGAAGGTGTCGGTCGGGGTCGCGTACTCCTTATGAGCGCACACGAGGAGTATATCCCGGGTATCCGATGTGAATGACATCGCCTCGATATCCTCAGAGCTGAACGTGATGCCCTTGAAGCTGCTTCTGACAGGCAGAAGCTCCGCCTTGCCATCCTCTCCCGAGAGATCGAAGACGCTCCAGAGCGTCACAGGGCCATCGGCCTCGATGCCGACAGAGAGCGCCTTGCTGCCAGCCTTCTGGTTATAGTGGCGGCTTATCTGTGACGACAGCACGGATAGAGAGGGAGCCGCCGTGGAGAGACAGGTCATGGCAACATGTCCCATCCTCGCCTTATTCCCGCTTACGGACGGCTCTATGCCCTCCGAGAAATGGAAGAGGCTCTCATAGCCATGTTGCCCTGCAGCATAAAGCTCATCAATGATCACAAGAAGCTCATGGCGCTTGAGCCATACGACACGGCGGTTGACAAGCACGCCGGAGGAAAGATAGCCCAGATGGCCTCCTTCGAAGGCAATGGCATCGCCTTTCGAGGCGAAGCGGAGATTGACGGCCCTGTCCAATGAAAGGCATTCCCAGCTGTCCTTCTCAGGATAGCACTCCTTGCCGTCGACGATGACGACGTTATGGGCCCTGTTATCCTTGAAGTCCTGCCGTCCTCCATCAAAGACATAAGTGTAGCGTCCCGCATCGACAAGGAAGTCGCGGCCCCTGTCAACGAAGCTCACGTGAGTCTGATCAGCATGCCCATGCCCTGCGCCAAGCGTCCCGGCGTGGAAGCGCAGGTACGAGTCCCTGCTACCCCACCCAGTACGGGCAAAGCCGTTTCCGCTGTCAGGAAAGAGGAAATCGGTCGCCTCAGGCAGCCTCGCCTCCAGCCTGCCATATTCATCTATACCCTCATCACCGGCAAGGAACGATGTCTCGAAATCGAGGGTATCATATGCTACAGACTTGATCATCCCATCCTTCAGCACGTACGCGGCATATGTCAGAAGATCCCTCATGTCTATATCATCGCTGTCGCCCATCATCGGCTCAGAGCCATCTGGCTTCATGAAAGCCATGGCCACGCGGGCCATGCGATGGACCTTATCACGGAACCAGGGCTCTATCTGGCAGCCATACCTATCAGAGAAGAAAAGCACATCAAGATAGTCCCGCATCACCTCATTGTGGTACATCGGCGACTGTTCCCACTGCATGCCATCATCATAGACCTCGTTCTCCAGCTCTGCAGATAGCCTTCTCAAGGCTTCCTGCCGCCAGCTGCTTCGATCGAAGACGCAGGAGGCGGTATAGAGGCCATGATTGGCAAGCACGCCCCAGTTGCTCATCAGATGGTAGCTGTCCCAGGCATTGGCAAGTATGAATGAGGCATGTTCCTCAACCGAGGCCATGAACTTATCCTCGATGCGCCTGAACGCAGCAGAGTCCCCTATGAGGAGATAAGACCTGACGAACGTATCCAGGCGTATGCCTGATTCTATCGTGCGCCATGCCGGAGCAGAGGCCTTATCAGAGGGGCGTACGGTATCGATCCAGCGTTCTGCCTGGGAGGCTAGGCACTCTGCATACCTCTCCTCACCCGTAAGGACATAGGCCTCCCCGAGCGAGATGAGATGACGGAGGCGGTTGAAGGCGTAGGTCCACTCAGGATCCCCTCCTGGCTGGCTCAGGAAATCTATATCGCCATCGAAGGCCACGGTCTCATAAGTGCGCTCCATATCCCAGCGCTGGTCGAAGATGAATCTCTGTGCTATGGCATCATCGGCCTTGCGGATAGCCTCTTCTGCCTCCTTGCGGTAATTCCTGCATACATGATCCCTAAGCATGCTCTCCCTCCTTTCAGAAGCGTTGCCGCATGAGCTTTCTCCCCGTCGGTACGGGGTACCTCAAGCCCGTCATGAGGACTTCCTGCCACTGTCTCCGGCCATGATCATCCCAATCGGGCATATGCACAGGATAGGGATTAATCGGAGCTTTGGAAATCCTCCCGTCCATCTTTCCTAATCATCATGAATGATGCAGAATCAGCAGTCGAGGGACACGGGACATGAATAAGGCAGATGAACGGAAATTCCGCGAGTACTCGCTCTCTGGCAATCAGTACAGGCTGCTGCTGCAGGTCGGTACGCCGCTTGCCATATTCGCCCTCTTCAACGGCCTCTTCACCGTATTCGATACTATAATGGCAAGCCATATCGGTCCGCTGGATGTCTCGACAGTATCATACATGAGCCAGCTGCGCATGGTTCTAAATGCGCTTGGCTCGGGGCTGATCACAGGATCGATGATCCTCGTCAACAGGGCATATGGCGCAGGAGATGAGGAAAAGACAGGCCTGCTGCTGAATTCCCTCGTCCGCCTGCTCCTGATCCTCTCAGCCATCTTCATCCTGATGATACCATTCGTTCCGCTGCTGCTCTCGCTCATCGGCACGCCGGAGGAATTCATCGGGGAAGGAACGCCATACTTCCGCATCCTGCTTCTCGCCACCGTGCTCAACTTCATCAACCTGCTGTATATCAACATCGAGAAGGCCAGAGGCAATACGAAGGTCATAATGATAGCGAATATAACGACGATGGCGATAAAGCTGGGACTCTCCGCGCTGTTCATCTACGTGCTTGAGAAGGGAATCGTGCATATAGCGCTGGCGACGCTCATTACCTATGCGCTCTTCGCGCTCTACTCGCTTTCACGCCTGTTCGACAGGGAGAGCATCTTCCGCATAAGGCCTGCGCTCGTACTGCACAGGCAGAAGGGCTATGAGGGAAGGCTTCTAGGGATATCATACCCGGTCGCGATAGAGGACTCGGCATTCTCGCTAGGCAAGACGGTGGTCAACTCCCTCGCCGCGGCCTATGGCGCCACGATGATCGGAGCCCTTGGTATATCAAACAGCATGTGCGGCATAGCGGCAGGCTTCGAGAACGGCTTCTCCGACGCATCAAGCGCGATAATCAGCCAGAATTACGGTGCAGGGAGATATAGGAGGACCATCGGAACGTACAAGGCGAACCTCGTCGTGTCATTCCTGGCATGCCTTGCTGCAATGCTCGTGGTCTATGCCGTTGATGACACGCTGATCAGGATATTCGCCACCAGCCGCAGCGGCCTTGACGCCTCCTTCATGGACATGATCAGACGCGTGTTCATCTACGACTCGCTCAGCAGCTTCGGAATAGCCATCAACGGAGCAGGGATGGATTTCCTCCTAGGGCTCGGTAGGACAAGGATAACCCTGATGCTGAACTTCATGAAGATCTTCATACTGCGCATCCCCGTGCTGTTCCTGCTCCAGCGCTTCATCAGCGACGGCGCGGCAGCCCTCGGCATCATGATGATGATATCCAACTGCGGCATAGCCATACCCACGACCATCATCTGCATCATGATCGCCAGGAAGATGCTAAGAGAGGCGGAAGAAGATACGGCGGCAGATGGCAATCGAGAAGGCGGCACTCACAGCCTCTGATACCCAGAACGCCGTCCATACCCCATCTGGTCCCCATCCCAGGACGATCGAGAAGACATATGCCAGCGGTATGATGATGACCACATAGCGTAGAAGAGATATCCAGAGCGAAGGCAGCCCCCTGCCAAGCCCCTCCAACGCACCTGATGCCGCGACAGAGACGGATGACACGATGAAGCCAAGGCTGATGATGCGAAGGGCATCGGCGCCTGCCGCTATCGTCTCAGCGCTGTCAGAGAAGATAGAGATCAGGCGTTCAGGCACAGCCAGGCAGAGAATCGTCCCGAGGAGCATCAGCAGCGCGCATAGAAGCAGTACCAGAAGGAAGACCTGCCGTACCCTTTCCCTCTCACCGGCTCCATGGTTATAGCCTATGATCGGCCTCATTCCCTGCACGAGCCCGCTTGCAGGAAGGTAGAGGAAGGACTGGAGCCTGTAGTAGATACCGAGAATGAGCGTATACACCTCGGCAAACGAAGAGAGGATCGCGTTTAGTGATGCCACGAGAACGGAGGAGAGAGCGAGGTTGAGCGTGGCAGGTATTCCCACGCCATAGAGCCTTCCAGCCATACCCAGGCCATCAATCACCGCATCGCGGCGGATGGTGACGCCGATTGGAGAGCGGAAGTAGAAGATAAGGTATACCATCAGGGAAAGAAGCTGTCCGAGGCCTGTCGCGAAAGCCGCTCCCTCTATCCCCATCGCAGGAACAGGGCCCATGCCGAAGATGAATACAGGATCCAGCATTATATTAGCCACGCACCCCGCCATCATAGCCGTCATCGAGACCTTCATCCGCCCGACAGCCTGGAATATCTTCTCGAATGTTATGCCGATGATATTGATCACGGCAAAGGCAAACACGATCACGGAATAACGCACGCCCGCCTCGACGATAGCCCCAGAAGAGGTAAAAGCCTGAAGGAACGATGAGGATATCGCTATGCAGATCACAGCAAGAAGAAGCCCATGCGCGACGCTCAGGATAAGTCCCCCTGTCGCCGCGGCATCTGCCTTATCTGATGCCCCTGCCCCGCGATAGTAGGATATGGAGGCATTCACGCCGATGCCGAACCCCACGCCTATCGAGCTTACGAGGTTCTGCAGGGGAAAGACCAGTGAAAGCGCGGTCATCGCATCTTCGCTTATCATCGCGACGAAATAACTGTCAACGATGTTGTAAAGCGAGCTTACAAGCATAGAGAGAACCATCGGAAGCGACATGGAAAGAAGGAGCGGAAGCACCTTTCGCGTACGCATGAAATCATCAGAATCCACTGCCATCAGAATCACCTTAACACAGATCTCAAGTCTCAAGTGGCGAAAAGATGATGAGAATCAGGAAAAGCTCCACTTAGGTTTTCGGTAACTGGATTCTAACCGAAGATGCGGCAATTAGGGAATGGAGCCAAGGGCATTCATCAGCACATTCCTCATGGGATATGAAGCATGTGATTTCCCATGCAGCTGCAGGGAAAGCCTCTAAGCGAAGAGGCCCCATAGCATCTGCCAACCATCTGTCCTCATGCGCAGAAGGCACAGAGGCAGATATGGGGCAGGTGCATACAGGAGCAGCCGTTAAAGATCGATAAATAATATTATATACCTATATAGGAATGTCATTATAATGAATACCATATAATCATATCATCCTCAGCACGGACTCCTATCCTACCGCTATTCCTTAGCCAGGAAAGATATGAACGGACGGTACTGTCTACAAGCACATACTGCTGCATGGTCATCTGCAGACCATAGCTGCGGAATACGAGCCTTATCACCTCATCAGATGACGAAGGCTCCCTGCAGATCAGGCAGATCATGTCAGCGACCTCCTCGACCTTATGCAGATTGTATTCGGCAAGCGGCGCGATATCATCGGTTGCGGCGGCATGGGAAGGAATGAAGAGCCTCGCTCTCATCGTGATGACTCGCTTAAGCGTTGCTATATAAGAGGCGACATCATAGATGAATGTCACGCCGTACTTATCAAGCGTCTCACGGCTGGAGAGGCAGTCAGCAAGGTACACCACATCATCCGGGGTACGGAAGCCAACCATGCTGAGGAAGTGGCCAGGAAGCGGTATGCACTCCCATCCCGCAGGAAGCACTCCATCGCCAAGCTCCTCTGCATCGCTCTCCTCAGCCATGAGGAACTTATGCCTGATATCCTCAGGAGGGAATCCCCCGAAGAGAAAAGATGGCTCAAGCAATGGAAAGCGAGTGAAGCAGCACTCCATCCCCGGGGCATATACATGGCACCCAGTCCGGTTCTGCAGGTATCTGTTGCCTCCGATATGATCCGCGTTGGAATGGGTATTATATATTGCCGCGAGCTTCCAGCTGTTCGCATCAAGGATCTGACGGATCTTGCGCCCCGCTTCCTTGTCGCTGCCGCTATCGATAAGGACGACCTCATCCTCTCCTGTCCTGACAAGCCCGATCTTCGCGGGGCTCTCTATGTAATAGCTGCTGCCGGCAGCCTGGATCAACTCATACATGGGGCTATCATACCATACGCTCAAGCTTATGCCAGGAGAGAGGCGAAAGGCCAGAGAATTTGATGATATATCCCAAGCCGTTCGGGACGCTCATGTCGAGGAATGCCTTTCTATCAAGGCCGAACAGGGCTATGACCGCAGACCGCATGATGCCCGAATGCATCACGATCGTGGCAGATCGCTTGCCATCCCTCTCGCAGGAGTCCACCACATCCATCACCGCAGGCTTCGCCCTCGCCATCACATCGCTGATCGTCTCCTCATCAAGATAAGGCTCATCGCGTACCCATGACTCGAAGTACGCATCTATCTCAGCCTTGTCCGAAAGGATCCACCCCTCCATGGAACGGAAGGACACCTCCTTAAAGCTATCGCTGATGATAGGAACCTTATCAGGAAAGAGGATATGGCAAGTCTCGATGCATCGCTTCAGCGGAGAGGAGAAATACATGTCGCTTGCTGGATAATCGACACTCTCGCGCAGCTCCTCCAGCTCCGCGATCCCATGAGCGGTGAGATCTACATCAAGCCAGCCTGAGAGCATATGGCGCACATTCGCCTCGCTCTCTCCATGCCTGACCAATGCTAACGTGAAATCCATAGCCGCAGCATGCCATCATGAACGGAGCATCAAAGATAGCTCACAGTCTCAGACAGATCCTTCCTCTTCTTAGGCAGGATCTCCGGCTTCTCTGCTGCATAGCCAAGGTCCAGAAGCATGAGGATCTCCTCGTTATCAGGAAGGCCAAGGACCGACTTAGCCTTATCGGGATCGAAGAAGTTGATCCAGCAGCTATCAAGGCCTTCATCGGCAGCCGCAAGCATCATGTGAGTCGCTACGATGGATGCATCCTCTATGCCGGAGTCCCGCTTATCACCAGGATAGACGAAGACATTACCCTTGTCGAAGGCCACGGCGATCACGGTAGGCGCGCCGTAGCGGCATGGGGTAAGGCTGTCCACCTTCCCAAGCCCTTCCGCGGACTGGATCACATAGATCCTCTGCTCCTGCAGGTTCTTCGCAGTCGGTGCAAGACGCCCAGCCTCAAGCACGGCGGAAAGAGCCTCCGCTGACACCTGGCGCGCATCAAACTTCCTGCAGGAACACCTTGTCCTTATGATTTCCTTGAATTCCATACAACACCTCCCGATTACATTATATTGCCATTTCAGATCATAGCGGAATCCTGATCTGCACCACGAAGCTGTTTCCATCCTGCAGGCAGCGCATCATCCCATCATGGTTCGTAACGGCATTGCGTACGCTCCTGAGTCCCGTACCGCCGCCATCCTTGGTAGAGGCAGGCAGGCTACCGTTCCACACGATATCCCCGCTCATGGTATTGCTGACCTCGATGAAGAGGATACCATTCCGGATATGCGAATCGAGCCTAAGGAAAGGCTCGGAAGCATTCGAGGTACCATCAACGGCATTTTCCAGCAGATTGCCGAAGATCGCCACAAGCTCAGGGCCTGACAGAGGCAGATCCTGCGGTAATTCCACGGAGAATGAGCATCCGATGTCTGCAGAGGCACATCGCCGCGCATTGATCCTTATCAGCGAATCCACGACCTTGTTCTGGCACCAGGCAGGATGGCCCTCCCGCTCCATCTGATCGTCGGCCTCCGCAAGATACGTCCTCATCGCCTCGATATCACCCGCCTCGACATACTCCTTCAGCAGGGACATATGATGCCTGAAGTCATGACGGTATCGTCTTGCGGCCTCGACGAACTCCTCTTCTGCCTCCAGCTCGTGCTCCAGGACCTTATGGTGGCTGCGCAGCAGACGTACCTCCCTCTGCTCATCAAGGAGTCCTATCATCCTGATGACGACTGCGAACGCTGCAGTTACGAATACCGTAGTCACAAGAAGGATCAGCGCATGAGCCTTGAGCGACATGACGAAATACGCTGAAAAAACCATTCCAGATACAGAAAGGCAGGACACGAGAGAGAAGACGAACAAGGTCCCCCAGCCTTCCTCGATTCCTTCAGTAGCCTTCCTGAACACAGCCTTCAGCTTCCACACGAGAAGAACGATGAAGAGAACTGACATCATGGTGCGGGTTGCCACCATGGCAATCTCGCTGCCATCGAAGTATGCGACCGAGATGAGATTCCCCAGGCTTGAGGCAAGCATGAAGTATGTCGCATACGCGAGAAGCATGAAGAGATTTCGCAGCACAGGTCCAGATGAGACATACGGCAGGGCGAAGGAGTAGGCAAACAGGAAGATAAAATACATCAGGGTGCTCACGAAAGATGTCATCCCGAATGGAAACAGCAGCAGTAGCACGAAAAGCTCAAGCACGATCGAGAAGACAGCCCAGAAAAGCACAGGATGCCTCACCTTCCCGCTTGGCTCCGAGATTACATACAGCGTGATGGAATGGGAAAGGACAACCGATGTCCCTCGCAGAAGCTCCACATAGTTTTCCATGCTGATAATCTACCTCAATCAGTACCGTAAGTCTCCTGGATATGGAATCCGCGATGAACAAAACAGGTTTATTCCGATAGAATCGAATGTATGCGGACTGCGATCATCGACATGGGAGGTGGAATGAGAAGCGCTTTCGGAGCTGGGGTCTATGACTATCTCATAGACAATTCCCTCCGGCCGTTTGATTTCGGCATCGGCGTATCTGCAGGATCTGCAAACATAGCGACTTATATAGCGGGTCAGAGAGGAAGGCTTCTAAGGTTCTATCTCGAATATCCTAAGCGTAAGGAATACATGAGCCTATCATCGCTGATACGCACAGGGGACTACATCAATCTCCGATACATCTATGAAACGATGTCGATGCCTGACGGAGAGGATCCTCTGGATATCGCGTCATATCAGAAAAACGTTATGGACATGTACTTCGTAACGACCGATGCGATGACAGGGAAGGCTGTCTATTTCCCGAAAGCATCGCTGAAGATTGATGACAGGAGGGTTCTTGAGGCATCATCTGCCGTACCGATCGCCTGTCATCCCGTGATGATAGGCGGCAGGCCGTACCTCGATGGAGGCATCGCGGATCCTCTTCCATATGAAAAAGCCTTGGAGCTGGGAGCGGACAGGATTGTCGCCATCATCACAAAGCCAAAGGACTTCATGAGGCCTAGGGAGGAGAACAGGCTCGCATCCCGGCTCCTGGAAATCAGATATCCAGCGGCAGGACAGGCACTCAGGACCATGGCAGCAAGATACGACAGGCAGCTTTCACGGATGAAGGAGATGGAGAAGGATGGCCGCATGCTGATCATCGCCCCAGATTCCACGGAGGGAGTCACTACGATCATGCATCCTGCCGATGGGATAATGCGGCTATACGAAAGCGGCTATGAGAAGGCCGGAAGGATATCACGCTTCCTCGGATGAGGGAAAGCAGCTTAGCTGCCAAGATGGGAAACATCCGCTCCATCACTTCCTTCCCGCGATCATGCGCGATGAGCCAAGCATCATCATAGCCGCACGCCTTCGGGAACCGAAGACCTCTGAGGCCGTGTCGATGATGCGGACATCCTCATAGCCCAAGTCCCTAAGGCGCTGTGCAAATGCCTCCATATCGCCATACATGCGAGGCTTCATATCATCATTCAATGCGAACACTCCCCCCTTCCTCAGAACCCTGAGGCTTTCAAGCAGCAGATCATGCTTATCTGATCCGACGATATTGTGATAGACGTAGTTGCTGACCACTGCGTCGAAAACCTCATCCGGGAAATCAAGGCTGCCTGCATCGCCTTCAAGGAAGATACACCTGGAACCGACGCCCTCGCTCTCTGCGTTCCTCTCGCACATTGCCTTGCTGTAGGCATATACGCTGCCCCAGCTGTCGATTCCTACCACCTCAGCATCCGGCCATGTAAGGGCCGCACGAATCGAAAGGGCACCGGATCCGCATCCGACATCCAGTATCCGGCCCTTTCCGGAAAAGCCAAGGCGGGACAGGACTTCCTGATGAACCATATCCATGATTGCGCCGCCATGCGTGGAAAACTGATGTCTGATCCACCCGATCCAGGCAAGGAAGGCAAGCATCACTGCTGCCGCTCCCGAGGCTATCCAGCCAAGCAGGGAAATCCGGAATACAGCGAAGGCAAGGATGGCAATCAATGCAGACACCGCCATCACTGCTCCTGATATGAAGAACACAGGGGAAGACATCCAGCTGCCATAATCCTCGCCATGCATGCCAAGCCTTATCATCTTTGCATCCATATGGATTACCTCATGTGTTAGCATGTGCTAACTTATTATATCCAAGGCATCCTCAAGCTGCAATCATGATTATAGAAGACGACCTAGACGCTCCCTGACAAAGGCATTATATTAGAGTTAGCAATAGCTAACTATAAGGAGGAACGCCATGGAAGAAAGAACAAATATGCCTCTCATCGGCGATAAGGCACCAGCCTTCAAGGCTGTTACGACGCAGGGAGAGATAAGCTTTCCTGAGGATTATAGGGGCAAGTGGGTGATATTATTCTCCCATCCTGCTGATTTCACGCCAGTCTGCACGACGGAGTTCATGACATTCGCCTCGATGATCGATGAATTCAAGGCAATCAACACCGAGCTCATAGGACTATCCGTCGATTCGCTCTACTCTCACATCGCGTGGCTTAGGAAGATACAGGAGCTTGAGTGGAAGGGAATGAAGAACGTGGAGGTCACCTTCCCCCTCATCGAAGATATAAGGATGGAGGTTGCGACAAAGTATGGCATGATCCAGCCGGGCGCTTCAAACACGCAGGCAGTGAGGGCTGTATTCGTGATCGATCCAGAAGGCGTTGTCAGGACGATACTCTATTACCCCCTCTCCACGGGAAGGAACTTCCAGGAAATCAAGAGGATCGTGATCGCGCTGCAGAAGGCTGACAGCGACAATATAGCGACACCAGCTGACTGGCAGCCCGGAGATGACACGATCGTTCCGACTGCCGGAAGCTGCGGAACCGCAAAGGAAAGGATGGAATCAAAGAGCGGTGACATGTACTGCCTCGACTGGTTCCTGTGCTTCCGAAAGGAATGATGGGGACGAGGAAAGTCCCCTTTCCCTTCCTTGAACCTCAAAAGACAATCGGAGGCATAGATCTTGAAGGATATGGCTGAAGAATCGACATAACACAAAAACCATGCCATCATCCGAGAAGAATAAGGCTGCCTGTCCTCAATGGATCGGCAGCCTTTCCTATCATTGGATCAAGGCAGGCGCGTCCTGTATGACACTATCCTGGTCATAGCTTCCACTGCTCGCTCTGGCGCTGCAGCGTGACCATGCGGCAGAAGAGGCCATTGCGTGCCATAAGATCCTCCGGACTACCTTCCTCTGCGACGCGGCCGTCCTTCAGCACGACTATCTTATCAGCGGCTTCGATAGTACGCATACGATGGGCTATCACGAGAACGGTCTTGCCTGAGAGCAGCCTCGAGAGTGCCTGCTGCACCTTCGTCTCATTCTCCACATCAAGGCTTGCAGTCGCCTCATCAAGGAGGACTATAGGCGCATCCTTCAAAAGCGCGCGTGCGATCGATATCCTCTGCCGCTCGCCTCCGGAGAGCCTTGTTCCGTTCTCTCCGATCTGAGTATCATATCCATGGGGCAGCTCCTTGACGAACTCTTCGCAGTTCGCGGCCCTGGCCGCTGCAAGCACCTCCTCATCGCTGGCTCCATACCGTCCAAGGCGTATGTTCTCCATCACCGAGTCATCGAAAAGCACTACATCCTGGAACACCATGGAGTAATCGGTCAGAAGTGCCTCGGGATCAACCGTCGAGATATCCACGCCCCCAACCTTTATCGATCCGCCTGTGACATCCCAAAGCCTAGCGGCAAGCCTGGCACATGTGCTCTTTCCAGAACCTGAAGGACCGACGAGTGCCGTGACCTCTCCTTCCCTTGCGGTGAAGCTGATGCCATGAAGCACCTCATCCTCACCATAAGAGAAGCTCACGTCGGAAAAGACTATATCATGGCCTGTCGGAGCAAACGAATCGGAACCATCAGCAACAGGAGACTGGAAGATCTCCGTCATACGGTCAGCAGACACCTGTGAGACAAATATCTCCGCGATGAGCGCGAGGCTTTGATCAAATGGAGCATATACCCTCGTGATGACAAGAAGGAAAAGGAAGAGGAGCATGAAATCTATCTCGCCAGCAAGCATGAGCGAGGCACCAGCAAGTATCGTCGTTGCAACCCCCAGGCGCATGATGACGCTTGCGGCATTCACGAACACCCCGGTTCCAAGCTCTCCGCGTATCATCACCTTCTCGTGCTCATCAATCTTTCCATACAGGGCGGATAGATAGCGCTCCTCCTGATTGGTCGAACGTATCTCCCGCACGTTCTCCAATGCCTCCTGGATACCGTCTGATACCGCGATTGCAGCCCTCTTCAGCCTCACGGCGCTCCCTGACGCGAAATACCGGCTGCCGAAAAGAAGAACGAAGGCAACGGGAACACCCCAGAGGCAGGCAATGGCGAGCCTCCAGTCATAGAGAAGCAGGCAGACGGCAATAATCGCAGTAGAGATATATGAGCCGTACAGATAGCCAAGGACATGTGACCAGACATGCTCCATGCGGTTCACATCCCCCATGATCGTCTCGGTCAGATCCGCCAGGTCACGCTTGCCGAAATATCCTAGCGGCAGCTTCCTCAGCCGTTCGGCAAGGTTGAGCCTGGTCGCACGGACTTCATCATATACAAGGCCATATGTAGCCTTGTACTGCTGCATGTGCGTGATGAACGAAAGTATGGCAAAGATCACGACCAGCATGATGGCAGGCAGCATGGAAGGCAGCCGGCGGCCATCAGTCAGCGTCGACACGAAGCCATCCATGATGCGGTATAGTATCCCTACCCCGCCCATGACTACAAGATTGACGATCACCGTCCAGAACGTTCCCTTCCTTGCATTCTGTACTCCTTGATCCGTCAGGGCATATCTTCTCTGAAAATCCTTGCCAAGCATCATTCAGTCTCCTTATCGCCAGAAATCTTCCACCTTACGGCCTCGCCGTAATCGGCCCACATCCGCGCATACAGTCCTCCGGAAGCCAGCAGCTCAGGATGCTTTCCCTCCTCGACGACACGTCCCTTGTCCAGCACGATGATCTTATCGGCCGCAGTCACAGTCGAAAGCCTGTGGGCAATCATGATTACGGTGCGGCCGGATGCAAGAGATGAAAACGCCTTCTGTATGAGAACCTCATTCTCCGGATCTGCAAACGCTGTCGCCTCGTCTAGGACGACTATCGGAGCATCCTTAAGGATTGCCCGGGCAATGGCTATGCGCTGCATCTCTCCTCCCGACAGATATGTCCCTCCAGGACCTATAAGGGTATCTATGCCATCAGGAAGCTTCTCGATGATATCTTCGCACTGCGCAGACAGCAGGGCACCGAGTACATCATCCCGAGTGGCCTGCGGACGGGAAGCCCTGACATTATCAAGTATCGAGGCCTTGAAGAGATGATTGTCCTGGAACACGAAGGCCACCTGGTCCATGAGCACGTGCGGATCAATCTGCGTGACGCTCACGCCACCGATCTCGACTACTCCATGCGTCGCATCCCAGAAGCGAGGGATGAGACTTGCGGCGGTCGTCTTTCCTCCACCGGATGGGCCGACAAGCGCGACTGTCTTGCCAGGCTCCGCCGTGAATGAGACATGCGAGAGCGCAGGATGCATGGCCCCTTCATATGTGAAGCTGACATCTTTGAACTCTACCTTGTTGCCAGCAGGGCGTTCCGGAGTGTCAGGCACAGCCTGCTCTGGTGCATCCATGACGCAGTCGATGCGGCCAAGCGCAGTATGCGCAAGCATCATGCCTGCAGAGGCGAACATGATCTTCGCGAGGGATGTGGATATGATTGCCGAAAACACTGCATAGAAGGCAAAATCCGCAACGAAGGCCGAGAAGCTCCCTCCAGATAACGCCCTGGGAGCAAGAAAGAGCGCCACAGGCACGAGGAATATGAAGGCACCCTCGGTGAACGTAAGGTTTATCGACTGCGGAACACGGCACACATCTGCCTGATAATGCTCTGCTTTATCGCTGTAGTCGTCGATGGCCTCCTTGAAGGCCTTGAACGAGTAAACCGTCTGCTGGAAGATCTTTACCACAGGTATTCCACGTACATACTCGGTCCCAGCCTTCGTCATCCTATCCTGCGCTGCCTGATACTCAGCCACCAGCGTCGCGTTCTTTCCGCCCATCATCGAGAACATGGAAACGACAGAGACGACCGCTGCAAGCACGCAGGCAGCACCCATGCGCCAGTCAAAGGCAAGCATAAGGACAAGCATTGAAACGAAAAGTACGACCGTTCCCACGATATCCGCAAGATTATGGGCAAGCAAGGTCTCGGTATCAGAGGCCGCAGCGTCAAGACGACCGCGGATCAGCCCCGATGCGTTGGCATCGAAGTAGCCCAGAGGAGCCTTCATGACATGCCTGATTCCTTCCTTGCGGATATTAGCCGCCGTACGGAATGCGGCAAGATGCGTGCACATGAGAGCTGCGAAATATATGGCTATGCCAACGACGGCAAAGGCAAAGGCGATCCAGCCGTAACGTATTATGCCTTCAGCCTTGGTCCACTCCGGAGCGACTGCGATAAGATCCCTTACAACGAGCCAGATGCAGATATACGGGACCATGCTGCATAGCATCGATATCGCAGAGAGAGCAAGCCCGAGATACGTCAGATACCTCCGGTTTCCGGCGTAGCCAAGGAGTGCGGCCACGTCATTCCTTCCTTCACTCATCAGGAAATCCTCCTTATATAAATAGTTAGCTTTTGCTAACTTATTAGACGAAAAAAAACCCTCAACTGCCTCAAGAACACCTTAAGGCGAAGACCGTCCATCCATGAGCCTGAGCCATCCGGCTGTATAGAATGCGCGAAGCTGCTCGACATCCCTCTTCGCCTGTTCATACGGGATATCATGGACAACGATTTCGAATATGCCGCTGAACATACCGCTCGCGATGATATGGCAGAGGGATGCGTCAAGCTGCGGAACCTCATGCCCGAGCTGCCTAAGCACGTCCATGTACTGGAGGGTATAATCTACCTCGATTTCTACCATGTTGTGAATGAAATTCTCATAGCTCGTACCCTCTGCCCGGCACAGAAGCAGCTTGACTGGCTCGCGATGGCAGCATACGTAATCTACCATCCAGCTGACAAAGGCCCCTGACTCCACGCCGATATGATCGGCCTTCTCTTCTGCAGGAAGCTCGGAAAAGGTTGTCTGGGCCTCCATGAAACAGCCCATCAAAGCAGCCGCATGCGGTTCTACGATAGAGGCAAAGAGAGCTTCCTTGCTGGAAAAATAGCCATAGAAAGCCCCGGTCGTGACACCGGCGTTCTTCACGATCTGCCGGAGAGAGGCTCCCATGAAGCCCTTCTCAGAGAACTCCTCCATAGCTGCCTTCTGTATCCTTTCCAATGTCACGGGCGTGGCTTCCTGCATCTTTCCTCCGTATAACACTGATATATAACATTGTTATACAAGACGGTCCAGAGGATATCAAGAGAATAAAGGCAAAATAGTGGATTAAAGAAAGGGAAAGGGAAAATGGAATGGAAGAATACGACAGGAGACAAGGCAGCCTCAGGCCGGCATGCGGCAAGCCAATGCCACAACCGCATGCCGTGATCGAGGTTATTTCCTCTCCTTCAGCTTGGAATCAAGGAGATAAAGGCCATGTCCGGTTGCACCGAAGAGATCATATTCGCTGATCAGGTCAGACGAGCTCCTCTCCTCTTCGGCCTGCTCATCGACGAACCATCCAAGGAATCTCTTTGTCCTTATATCATCCTCGTCATCAGCAGCCTTGAAGATAGCATCTATCGACGCCGTGACACGCTTCTCATGCTCATAGGCCGCAGCAAGAGGCGCCCTGTCATCAGGATACTCCATCTCAGGAGCGGCAATAGCTCCGAGAGAAGGCCTTATCCCCTCATCAAGAAGATATCCATTGATCTTCATTGCATGTTCAAGCTCTTCCCTTGCCTGCACGCTGAACCAGCTTGCGAAGCCCTTCAGCCCCCTATGGGCATAGTAGTTGGCCATATCATGATACAGATAGGCTGAATACATCTCCTTCACGATCTGCTCATTGAGCATCCCTGCGATTCTTTCTGAAAGCATAAGCCCTCCTCGTTAACACAAGCTAACCACAGAGGCGGACGATGTCAAGAAAGGCAGGAGAGAAGCGCGTCGCATTCACGCAGCAGCGCAGCTTCCTCTTCGGGCAGCAGCGTGAGGGCGGCCTGTCCGAACCGCTCTCCCAGCGCAACAAGAGTCTCCTCCTCGATGACAGAGCATCCGAGCATCGCAAGAAGCTCCCTTAGCCTGCCCAGGGAGAATGAACCTCCCGAAGAACCGGCAACGGAACTCATGGCAACAAGCTTCCCGCGCCCTGCGGCAGTGGAATAATCTCCTGGCACGACAGGCCGAGAAAGCCAGTCAATAAGATTCTTAAGCGCTCCGCTATAGCTATGGTTGTACTCAGGACTGCCTATCCAGAGAGCATCGGCAGCCGAGACCTCGTTCCTGACATGCCTCACGGCATCAGGCTCAGGGAACTCCAGATCCTGGTCGAGAAGCGGAAGGCCGCGATAATCAAGGAACGAGCATGAGACAGAGGCCGACAGATACCGAGAGGCCCGCCGCAGCAGCTGTGTGTTGAAGCCATCATGTCGAAGGCTTCCCGATATGAACAGAACGCGCTTTTCCATGATAAACAGGATACGACAGCCAGAGGACGTGAACAAGACACGGTCATGAGGTGCCAAGGCCAGGAGAGATGAGAGTCGGAAGGAGTTCTGTTACCTCCCCCACGCCCCTGTTCCACCATCTTCAAGCGGCAGCTGTCAATCCGCAGCAAGCGCAAGGCTGAGCCTGTAGGGAACGCCTCTGGGACCTCTTACCGAGTAGATCCCGTACTCATCGTAGAGGATGCCACGCGTGAATGATGCCGGATCATATCGACGGAGGAGCCTTATCATCATTTCCTTCCTATCCCCTATGAGGACATCCGTCTCGACCACTTCACACTTGAAGAGGATCGCGGCGACAGGAAGAGTGACATAGATGAAGATCGTATCCCTGATCCTTATCCCACGATGGCTCCTCCAGGCTATCGTATCAACGCCGTTATCGAACGCATGCACGACATCATAGACCTTCGGATTGGCAGGAATCAGCCACTCCCTAGGTTCCCTGCGGATATCTTCCCTACGCTTTCCCTCAACGGCATCATGACTCATATCCACGAGTATGATGACCTCATCATATGGAACAGTACCATCAAGGCTGACCGATACCCAGCGCCCCCTCTGTCCGTCAGGAGATATCCCCTCATGGTGGAGAAGCTCATCCAACGTGTAGATATCACAGGCCTTGATAGAGAGAAGATCGCCCTTCAGCACGGCAAACGGTCTTCCATTGCATTCATGGCGGAATACGCTCTTTCCGTCCTCCAATGCAGGATAGATGCCATATTCCTCCCCGATATATGCAATGATGCCATCCCTGAGCAATACATCTGACATAGACATTCTTCCCTGAGCCATCATGCAGCCTTATTCCTTGAAGGCCTTTCAAGGAACCTGCAGGGAGCCATCCCCCTTCCTTGTCTGAGTCCAGACGGTCACGCCATCAACGCAAGGATATCGCCTGGCAATCTCCTCATTGATATCAACACCCAGTCCCGGACGATCATTTGGATAGACATAGCCATCACGGAACTCAGGAAGCCCGTCGAAGACCTCCAGAAGCGCGCCTTCCTGCTTCCGCAGTTCCTGAATCACGAAATTAGGCGGCTCTATTCCCGACCATTCCTGTATCCCGAAATTAGAAGCGGCAAGATCGATATGCACGTTCGCGGCATGGGCAACTGGCGACATATCACCCGGTCCGTGCCATGCGGTCCTCACTCCGAACTGCTCCGCGAAGATCTGAAGCTTGCGCGCCGGAGTCAGCCCTCCGATCTGGCTTATATGTACCCTGATATAATCGATAAGGCGCTCGGTGATGAGGGCTCTCCATTCGGAAGGATTATTGAACAGCTCGCCTATCGCGATCGGAGTCGATGAACGCTCACGGATCCTTCGGAGCCAGCCAAGCTGCTCAAGCGGCACAGGATCCTCAAGGAAGAACAGATGGTACGGCTCCAGCTCAGAAGCAAGCTGGACCGCCTCTGCCGGCGCTATCCGCTCATGAACATCATGGATCAGCTGGACCTCGTCGCCAAGCCTTGTCCTGATGCCTTCAAAGAGCCTTACCGTATCCCTTATGTACTTCTGGCTGTCAAGATAGACGCCAGGCCTCGCACCGGCAGGAGCCGTCGAAGGAGCCCTGCCATATCCATCACCTCCATAGCCTCCGCACTGGCAGCGTATCGCGGTAATGCCCATCGCCTGGAAGCGCCTTATATTATCGCAAAGCTCCTCGATATCCCGGCCTTCGGCATGCCTGTACACGGCAACAGCCTCCCGGACCTTTCCTCCGAAGAGCTGATAGAGCGGCATTCCCGCCATCTTTCCCTTGATATCCCATAGCGCCATATCGATTCCAGATATCGCATTGTTCTCAACCGGCCCGTTGCGCCAATAGCCATTCTGGTGCATGAGCTGCCACAGCTCCTCGATATCCTCAACGCTACGGCCCTTAAGAAGAGGTTCCAGATATGTCTCGATCAGATGCTTGACGGTAAGATACCGATAGGAGAATGTCGCACATCCAAGACCATAAAGCCCAGGCTGGCTAGTCTCAACCTTCACAACGGCAAGATTGATGCCCTCAGGTGCCGTGCAGATAACACGGATCCTGCTGATAGTCGTTGCCATCCCAAACCTCCTGATATGATGATAACCCATCAGGCATCATTACCGGCAGCATTTCTTCAAAGATAGGAAAGTCTGCCGGATCAGGGATGCATCCGGCAGGCATGCGGTCATATTACCTTATACTCCTTGAGCAGCTTCTCGATATCGGTCCCCTTGATCCTATCAAGCACCATATGAAGGGCCATCTTCTCCTTCATGCCCATGCTGATATCCGTTATCGGCTTACCATCACGGATCTGTACGGCTGCATTCAGAAGATCCCTTATATCATATGTGCTGCCCCAGACTTCCGGCACTCCCCTATCGATATCCAGGAGCGTATAGACAGCTTCCATCCCGGTTCTCATCGAGTATTCCGTGGTGAAGATCGTATCACGCGCAGTCTCTGCGAATTGACCAAGGAATGCGAAGTTCACTGCTCCTTCAGGCACGACAAGCGGCCTGTCCCCAGCGCTCCTCGGCATGAAGAACGCAGTTATATATGGCATCATGACAGGAACCGTATTGGCACTTTCCGTCGCCAGCATCTCAATCTGGTCGCAAGGCACGCCTATATGATAGAGCCATTCCATGCAGATTTCCTTTCCTGTGCATTCCCGCATGGCCTTATGGATGAAATCACCTTCCTTATCAGGGAAGAGGCCATACACCCATACGACGCACTCGCCAGGCTTCTGCGTCCTGAATTGCGGCTGCCTATTGATGGTCCAGCTCATAAGCCATCCAGAATCCTTCACTGTGACGATCCCGCCTGTCACGACACCGCCGCTGAACGGATCACGCTTGCAGATTTCCTTTATATACGGGATGATCCTATCATCAAGCGTCGTGACGGTAGCGCTCATCCAGGTTGTCTCCTCAGGCGATGAGCAGAACTTCTCCGGATGGCCGAAGGAAGGGTCCTGTGCCGCGATGCGCTTCCACATATCCCAGCCGCCGCCTTCCCTCAGCTGAGGATCATACGCGGCAATGCTATCCTGGCTTCCCATGGTCGAATTCTCGACACATCCTCCTATCGTGATGAAGAGAAGGTCATTCTCTGAAAGGAAGAGGCTCTTCCGCTCCTCTCCTTCAAGGATCTCGAGGCGTGTTGCCTGCTTCCGTCCTCCCCGGCAGTCGAACTCGACATCCACGACCTTCGTATCGTAATGGAATACGGCCTCATGCTTCTCCAGATAGGAGATCATCGGAAGTATCATAGATTCATACTGATTGTATCTCGTGAAGCGCAGGGCCCTGAAGTCAGGGAGGCCTCCCACATGGTGGATGAAGCGCTTGATATACAGCTTCATCTCAAGCGCGCTATGCCAGTTCTCAAAGGCGAACATCGTCCTCCAGTAGAGCCAGAAGTTCGAACAAAGGACCTCATCATCGAAATACTCCGTGATCTTCTTGTCATACAGCTCCTCATCCGGAGTGAAGAAGAGCCTCATGATCTCCATCGCAGCCTTGTCAGAAAGGCCGAACTTCCCATCGGTATGCGCATCCTCTCCCCTGTTCACCGTCGCGCGGCAGAGCGAGAAGTTGGGATCCCTCTTATTGAGCCAATAGTACTCATCGAGGACGGTCACGCCATCTTTCTCAATCGAAGGGATAGATCCAAGGAGGTCCCACATGACCTCGAAATGGTTATCCATCTCACGTCCGCCACGCATGACATACCCCAGCCCAGGATACTCCCATCCATCACAGGCTCCTCCGGGAATCGGATCCTTCTCGTATATGTGGATGTTCTTTCCGCTCATCTGGCCATCACGGATGAGATAGCATGCCGCAGTCAGCGCAGCCAGTCCGGTACCGACGATATGAGCGCTCTTTGCATCAATGCCTTCCGGCTTTACAGGATGGGCGAACGCTTCATAGTTCCCGCTTGAATAATACATCTGCATTTCCTCCAGATAGTTGATCTATCCAGAGGCTACTAAGGCATAGGAGAAGATGAAATGGACAGGAATGGGCATATGCCGGATTCTTAGGCACATGACGCAAGATGCTCAGATTCTTTCAAGCAGATCAGCTAGCGAACCATGCTTCAGCTCTGATATCTCGGACAGCTCCTTGAGGATATCATCATCCATGCCGCTTTCGAGCCAGCCGGAGACAAGTCCGAAGAGAACGCATTTCAGATAATAGACTATGGCTTCCTGCCTATGGTTCCTAGCGCTATCTGAATTACTGGAGATATATGTCCGCACCACATGCTCAGAGACACGCCAGAGCGAAAGCTCGAACGTGCTTCGCTCGGATGCATAGATATTCAGCACCGCACTCCGATGAAGAAGGGCGAAGCCGATTGCCCTTCGCAGGCACTCCTCCAGCGAGTGCATGGCAGAAGTCTCCTTTATTATCCTCTCCGCATCCTCTTCCACGATCGTCTCGACAAGCTGCGGGATATCACGGAAATGGTAGTAGAATGTATTGCGGTTGATGCCGCACTCAGCCGCGATCTCACGCACCGATATTCTCGCAGCGCTCTTATTCTCAAGGAGCCGCAGAAAGGCCTTTATTATCTCCTGCCTGGTAAAATCTGCCATATGGGGATTCTAGCACGCAGGCAGCACAATATGCATGGATAACTGATATGGCAGACTCAGAAAGGCTAATATAGCTCATCATGATCAATATAAGGCTTATCGTGCACTATCAGCAGGCAACTCAATGAGGCAGAGACAATGGAAAAGGCTTTGCTGCTAGTGATATCAAGAGTGCGTACGATTGACAAATATTTACGGGGAGGGGGGGGGGAGTATGATTCTTATCACAAGCATGAACTATGGGGGTTTAAGGATGAAAAGGAAATTGCTCGCTATACTGAGTATCTTGCTGATACTCTTCGTATTCGCCGCATGTACGAATGATAATAAGCCTCAGGATGAGGACAATCCGGGACAGGATGAGCCCGATGCTCCGGTCATCGTATATCCGGATAAGCTGACCGATGAGGAAGTCATCGGGGTGTTAAGCATCACAGGACTCGTCCAGGATATACTAAGCGAAGAGGACGTCGAGGACCTCGATGTCATCTGGTCTACCGCAGCACCGGCAGAAGAGGCTCAGGCACAGATTCTCGATATCATGCCAAAGGCAGGCGAGACCGCATCGAAGCTATATGCTACGGTGACGCTTACAGACTATAGCGGTCGAGGAGTCATCGGCAGCGGCATATCTATAAGCGGAACCATGGTATTCACGTTCAACTGCACGACATCAGTCGATACAGTTACGATAGCAGACATAACCAGCTATACCGCAGAGAGCGGATCGGATATGATCATCACACAGTCAAATGGCTATAGATCCAATACCTATACGGTCTCCGATATAAGCGGGATAGAAGGTAATGCCGAAGCAACGGTAAAATATACCGCTGGCCCAGATAAGCTGGAGGTAACGGTATCTGCAGCGGCTTCCGAGGATACCATAACGGTAAGCAGCACAATCTCTGCAACTGTTGAGGGGAATGAGATAATCACGGAATCGGCATGGGATGGAGAGTCATACTCGACAGCATGGTATGAAAGCAGCCCTGATGCCACGGAGTTCACGATCGATTCGGCAGAGGAGCTCGCGGGTCTTGCGATAATCGTCAATGAGAAAACAGATGACTTTCTGGGAGATACCATAACGCTTGCCGCAGATATAGACCTCGGGAGCCATGATTGGACGCCTATCGGTGGCATATACATCGGAACAGGTGGCACCGAGATATATTCCGAGGCAGATGATATGTGGATAGGCTTCAAGGGAACCTTCGATGGAGGTAATAATACGATATCAAATCTCTCTATAGGTTCTCAGGTATTCGGAGGGGACACGGTCAATACGGATAATTCATACAAGGGGCTCTTCGGCAACATAGAATCGGGAGCTTCCATAAGAAATCTTACGATACATAATGCAGAGATATCGGCTGACGGCTTCGCAGGCGTATTCGCAGGTCATCTGCCAAAGGCATCTACGGGCTCATATGCTCCCGTGGTATTTGATAATCTACACGTTACCGGAACGCTGAGGATGAACGGCAAGTTCTCTATCGGAGGAATTCTGGGAAGGAATGAGAACGGTGCTACGCAGATAACGATGACCGACTGCCATGTGGATGTGGATGATGGAAGCTACATCAGGATGCCTGTCGATATAGTGGACTATGGTCCCTCTTACAGCTATTTCGGAGGGCTTGTCGGAGCCTTATATTCCCAGAACGAGAATGTCATATCCGATTGCTCTGTCGCAGGATTGAGCATTACCGGATATCTGACACCCGTTGGCGGCCTCGTAGGATTAGTCAATAAAGTCATCTTCGAAGGAGGGAATACGATTACGGATGTCGCCCTTGGCGTTGCAGACCATCTCGAAGAAGGAGGCGAACCGTATGCGAGAGCCGGCGCATTGGCAGGTTTCATCATGTCATCTGATACGATAACCCTGGATGGCTCATTCGCTCTCGATGGCATAGTAATCAGCTATCCGTTCGCAAAGGATATCTCCGAGCCTGCCTGCAATGGCCTATTCGGAGCAATGCAGGGAGATGGTTCCAACCCGACGATAGATGTCTCTTCTATAGATACCGAAGGAAAGATATCGTTCGTGTATATCGATATTACTCCCTGAATCGAAACATGGGCACGGAAAGAGGGCGGACCAGAACCGCCCTCATTTTCAAAGAATCGAATCCACTTCCTATCTCATAGGATTCACAATACTAGAGATATAAGAATCAGCTTAGATACCACCGGCTATACTGATGCTTTTCCATACCGAAGCCTATCCCATGCAAAGAGCATCGAATATTCCTGATCTATGACAACATAGCATGCGGCTAAAATATCATTCATCATAGAAGCGGGATCTGGGAATATGACGTAAGGCGATAATCCCCCTTTCCGATCTTAACCACATTTCCCTCCGCTTCATACTGATTGAATATCCTCTGCAGCTGGCGCGGACTGCAATTCAGACGGAAGGCAGCCTGCTGCAGTCCCCTGACCTCGCCATCTACGCACATGTATCTCATATATGTCAGAACACGTTGCCTAAGGTCTGCCGGAGACGCGGCAATCGTCGTAAGGGATTGCATCTTCCGTGTTAGTGATTCGCAGATCAGGCAAAGGAAGCTGCTGTTCTGCAGCAGCACTTCCCTATTCTCCTCAATCGACAGGGCAAGGCATATCAGATCACTCTCAGCCTCAGCATAGACGTTGCCGATCGCGCTGGAGAAAAGCTCCATCTCCCCTATCGGATAATCGTCCTGTCCGCATGAGATGGAATGTAACGTACCATCATCCCGTATACAGTAGATATTCAGCGATCCCTGGACGACAACCTGGAACAATGGCTCCCGCTGCAAAGGCGATGAAACGAACTCCCCCTTGCTATAATATGCGATCCACATGCGTTCCTGAAAATCCCTTAGGGCCGGTCCATACCCACTCCTGCTGAGATAATGATCAACAAGCGCATGGTCATATGATCTTTCCACTGCTTCCATCCGAACAGGACATATGTCCGAGTATCTTGTCTGATTATAGTCTCTACTTATCAGGTCGGCAATGATCCTGCAAAGAGGCACAGACCCGATACCAGGCTCGGAACCGATGGACACAGGAGGAACACCATATGCCAAGGAAGATCGTAGCATTCTCGGCCGGCAAGGCAAATGGGAATACAGAGACTTATATCAAGATAGCGCTGGAAGAAGCCAGGAAGATGGGCTGCGAGGTAGAGCTGATCCGTCTGAATTCATGCGATCTGCGTCCATGCAAGGCATGTTCGAACATGCCATGCATGACAAAGGGACCGGCAGGCTGCATACTCAATGATGATGGAGCCTGGCTGGCAGAGAAGTTCCTGGAGTGCGATGGCTTCCTCCTGGGATCTCCAGTATGGGCCTTGGCTCCGGCCGGTGCCGTATCGGACTTCCGGGACCGGATCTTCGGACCAAAGACAGATGTAGCCGGAAACGAGCTATATGGAGCGCCTGAATGGATGAAGGGAAGAACACAGTACCGCCCTGGAGCACTTATCTCGGTCGGAGGAGCACTTACGGAAAACTGGACCGCCCTCGGACTTCCGACGCTATATACGGTCACGTTCTCCGCTCAAATCAATATCATAGATCACATGAATGTAACGGCCGTAGCTGACCCCGGAGAGGCCCTTACAAGAAAGGATTACGTGCAGAGGGCCAGGTATCTGGGACAGAACCTTGCCTATGCCGTCAAACACCCAGAAATCGACTGAACGAAGAGGTATCTTGGAGAAACGCCAGAAGAAGAGGCCTGTCCTGGATGCCATAACAGCCTTCTGATAGCAAAGCCAGGCAGGGATTATGTCGAGTGTGCCATATGCGGGCGCAAGGGATATATCACGATGCCGGACGGGAAAATCAGATATGAATGGCCTGAGGATAACGGAGATCGCCTGACAGTACAGGGAAAATTCAGGCATATGAGGGAAATCGCGTATCATCACGATGAGATATTCGCCCCTATCAAGGATACGATAACGGAGGAGTATGAGCATTACAGGAAGATGAATGACTTTATCGTCAGGCCTCCGCGCAAGGAGCAAGAAGTATTGGTGTGAGACTCTGAACAGAAACCGGCTGTCCTGTCAGCAAAGTCAGACAGCCGTAGTCCATCTCATTCCATGAGAAGCCCTATTTTCCATAATCTAGCAAGCTTTATATAAAGGAAAGGCCTCCACGCATACGCTTCTACAAGGAAGGAGCGTGAGGGCCTACTCAGTCACGGCGTTGCTAGGCTATCGGTTATCAGAATCCAAGTTCCTGCTGAAGCGCAACGGCCTCATCATACGCCTTCTTATATGAGCCATCCGCGACAATCCTGTCGATGACCTTATTCACCTCTGCAAGAAAGTCAGGATTGTTCTTCTGCACGACCGCCTGCTTCCCGATAGTGGCTAGCTGGTCCCCGAACGTGATATTCGCCACGGCAAGTTTCCCATCGCTGGAGGAAACCATCGACTCTCCAACGGCAGCCTCCACCACGAAGCCCGCGATATTGCCGTTCTGTACCTCAATGGCCAGCTCCGGGTACTTCGCAAGCTCGAAAAGCTCTGCCTCTGGGATAACGTCCCGGACAAGACCTGACTGGATCGATCCTCTCTGGGCACCGACCTTGAGACCCGCAAGGGACTCCGGTGTCGTATACACATCCTCGTTCCCTGCTGCCACTATAAGATACTGCTGGCTCGCCTCGTAGACATCAGAGAAATCAACGACCTCTTCCCTTTCCGGCGTGGATGTGAATGCAGCGATACCGATATCCACCTGGCCGGACTGTATAGCAGGGATGATCCCATCGAAGGCCATGTCTACGATCTCAAGATCGACGCCAAGCTCATCAGCGATCTGCTCGGCGATGAATATATCGCAGCCAACGATGTTATTGTCCAGATCCCTGAACTCATATGGCGCATACTGAGCCTCAGTTCCAACGATGAGCCTTCCTCTTTCCAGGACGTCAGCAAGGACGGTGCCATTCTCCGCAGATCCCGAAGCAAAGGCTGCGGAGGAAACCATAAGGAAGATAGATACCAATACAAGAACATTCAGAAATCTCTTCATCTTCTACACTCCTGTTGCAAGCAAAATCCAACAATGTTGATATCTATACCCAATCGCCAGAGGCATTCAAGCAGGAAAGGAGAGAATATCGTGATATCCTCACAGAATCCACAAGGCAAATCCCCTGCTTTCATATCCGATCGATCTGTCAGAGAATAAGCAGGAAATCCGTCCTTTCCGGAACCTTGACATCCCTTTCCTTCTTAAAGTAACCGATAAGGAGATCCTGCACATCCTGGCTATAGCGCTCAATGACTTCGGCATTCCTGTATACTCCATACCCGCCTGTACCTGTTGCCCTATAGCTATTGAGGACGATCGTCAGTTCCTTATCAGGGTTCTTCAATAAGTCGGTATCGCCAAGCATCAGCCGGACGACTCTCTGACCAAGAGGTTTCCTGATATCAAAAGCATAGGAAACACCACGATAGAAATCGTAGTTGTAGTGTTCCTCCTTGGGAATCGTGAACCTATCGCTGATCCTCACCCTGCCACCTTCTTCATCGAAGTAGGATGCGCTCCGCTCCATCGCGGCTTTCAGCATCGCTCCTGTGAGCCGCAGCTTCAGAAGCGTATTCGCAAACGGATAGGCTGCAAGAAGGCTGCCTAACGTAACCACGGGACCAAGAGACACAGGATCATTGAAAAGGGATACCGCAGAGACATCAGCTCCCGAGAAACCAAGCTGGATATCACCGAAGAAATCCGCAAGGGAAGAACCATGAACCGCACTCGCGAGCTTCGAACTGTCCTGTAGGATACCATCGATCCTGCCTATAGGTTCCTTAAGAGAGCGCAGAAGCCTCTCCTCAATCCCTTCATCCATTGTCTGGAAGCATCTTCGTATCGGAAGAGAGGCATCGGTTGCCAATATCTCCGCGTCGATGCTCCTGTCGTGATTCAATACCAGACGTGCGACGTGCATCGCTTTCGCCCCGGCCTGCAGCGTAAGGGCTGTCCCGATATGCCGTGGCTCTATGACGGCATGCTGATGCGCTGTAAGAAGGACATCGAAGCCAAGATCCGCAAGCTCCGCTCCCCTGTTCTCCCTTATCCCTCCTTCCTCATCATCAAAACCGCCATGATAGATGCAGATCGTGAAATCAGGAGATGCCTTCCTGCCTTCCTCCAAGGCCTCCTTTGCCGCAAGCACCGAATCGGTGATCCTCAGGCCTTCTAGGTTCTCCTTCTTCTCCCATACGTTCACATAGTCCGTGATGACACCGACAAAGAGAATCCTCAGACCATCGGGCGTATCCTTTATGACAAACTTCCTTACCCCAAGCTCACCCCTCTCATCTACTAGGTTTGCCGCGACGATATCCGCATTGAGGGAGGTAAGAAGATCCTTGAGCGTCTCATAGCCGAAATTGAAGTCATGATTGCCCGGTGTATAGATAGAAAGCCCGGCCCTATTGAATGCCTCCGCCGCGGTAAAGGGACGTATTCCATTCTCAAGCTCGTAGCGGATGAGAGGAGAGCCTTGCAGGACATCGCCACCATCCACGATGATCGCTCCATCCGTAAACCGCGATGCCGCCGCGATATACCCCATATCCTTCTTCCCTTCTGAGATATAATCGGTAGGAAAGACATACGAATGCGTGTCGCTGGTGAAGAAGATCTCTGCCATGTTAGCCCCTCATCAAGGCATTCCTCAGCCTTGAGGAGAACCATTCCACGATGAGCACAAGGATGACAAGTCCAAGGAGTATAGCCCCGACGTCATTCCATCTGTACGAGTTCATGGCAAAGATGAGAGGTGCTCCAATACCACCGGCTCCTACGATACCCAGGACCGTCGCGTCACGAAGATTCATATCGAAACGGTAGATCAACGTCGATGCGAATGATGGCATCAGCTGTGGGATGATGCCGTAGCGGATCTTATCGAATGTATTGCAGCCTGCTGCGGAAAGAGACTCCAGTATGCCCTTATCCAGATCCTCGATCGTTTCGATGAACATCTTTGAAAGCATCCCTATCGAACAGACCGACATCGTCAGAAGGCCCGCGAATGCACCAGGGCCGGTGACCATGATGAACATCAGGCCATATACAAAAGATGGAATCGTCCGTATGGCCATTACGAAGACACGGAAGACCAGGGCAACAGGCCTTGGCACGATATTCCCTGCACCTAGGAACGCAAACGGGATGGAAATGACAGCACCTACGAGTGTTCCCAGGAATGCTATGCACATCGTCTCAAGCAGCAGATAGGGAACGCCATTCGTCTGAAGCGTGAATAGGATCGACGTCGTTGGATGGAGAATACCAAGGATGATGCCCTTGGCAACGGCAAGCCCGGAACCTCCTGTCGAATTAGATTCAAGCGCGCTTCCAGACCAAGAGAGGAGAATGACGGTAATAAGGGCGACGATGAGCGTCGCTATCCAGCGTTTCGGCTCTTTCGAGAGCATCTCTGCGGGTGTAAGTCTGATCTCAGCCATCTACCCCTCCTACGTAAGCTTGCTTCTTAAGAACGAGCTCAGGGACTCGATTGCGACGACTGCCACGAAGAGGGCTATCAGGATCATGCCGACACGTGGATACTCTCTCCAGCCTATCTTCTCATTAAGGATCAGCCCGAGACCTCCAGCACCAACATAGCCAAGGATCGATGCATAGCGCACGTTGCCTTCAAAGCAGAAAAGCACCGTCGACAGGAACGAAGGAAGCACCTGAGGCCAGACTGCATAGCGTATTGAGCTCAGCTTTCCCATACCAAGCGCCTCTAAGGCTTCGTGCGAGCCCATATCCACGGTCTCGATCTGCTCATAAAGGATCTTGCCGCAGTAGGCGAATGTGAATACCGCGATGGCAACTGTTCCCGCAAGCGTGCCAAGGCCGAAGACATAGGTGGCTATCAAGGCGACGACAAGCGTTGGAAGCGTCCTGACAACGGAGAAGAAGAACTTGAAGAATGCCGTCACGGCCTTATGCCTGATGAGATTCTCACTTGAGATAACAGCAAAGGGAATGCATAAAAGCGCTCCGATCGCAGATCCCAGCAGGCTCATCTTTATCGTATCCCAAAGCGGAGTCCATACCTGTGACATATATGCGATGTCTGGAGGGAACATATCGAAGAGCATGACAAAGAAGTAGTCAATCCGCTTTAAGAGCGTCGATAGTCTGAAGCCCGTGATCTCCCCGGAGATGACCGTTGCAAGCACTAGCAGGAGGATGACAAGTGGAACCCTTGAGCGTTTCTCAACGACGACCTTGCCGTTATCGAGGGTATAGGATCTAGGAGGAAGGATAAGGTCATATAGCTTCATAGCTCGCATCTCCATAGATTGAAGCCAGCACGGATTCATCAACGAGGGACGCTGGCCCGTCGAAGACGATCTCTCCTGAACGGACGCCGATGACCCTGTCGCAATACTCCAGGGCAAGCTCGACATGATGTATGTTGATGATAACCGTTATCCCCATGTTCCTGTTGATATTCCTGAAATCATCCATCACGGCCTTCGCAGTCACCGGATCAAGGGCCGCGACAGGCTCATCTGCCAATATGATCGAGGGATTCTGTGCCAGTGTCCTGGCAAGGGCGACTCTCTGCTGCTGCCCTCCAGAGAGCTGATCCACCCGCGAATATGCCTTCTCTAGTATGCCGACCTTATCCAGGGCTTCCAGGGCCTTAAGCTTCGCGCTCCTCGGGAATATACCCAGGATACGTCTCCAGAGAGGCAGATCCGGCACGAATGCAGTCAGCACATTGCGTATTACCGTCGTTCTCGTGACGAGGTTGAAGGACTGGAAGATCATCCCGATGCCTCGCCTCAGGCGTCTCAGTCCCTTTCCGGAGAGCTTCATCACATCCGTGCCATTGACGGTCAGAGTGCCGGAAGAGATCGGATGCATCCTGTTGATTGCCCTGATCAACGTGGACTTGCCAGCACCAGAAAGGCCTATGACAGCAACGAACTCCCCATCAGCGATAGAGAGATCCACATCCTTGAGGCCCACCGTCCCATTTGGATAAACCTTAGTTACATTGCTGAAAGTAATCATAAATAAATACCAATATGAGAGGGGTTGCCCCCTCTCGATATCACACGCCAGTGTTTCTCATGATCTCCTGAGCGACCCTCTCATTATCATAGTCCGAGGATGTCGCTGGAAGATATCCTGTATGGCTGTAGATCGCGATGACATTCCGGCCTTCCTCTGTCTTATTGAGGTTCATGAATGCCGTCTTGAGCGCTTCTACGAATTCCGGCGTGATCGTATCACTGGTCTTCGATACACAGACCGTATCGTTGTAGATCATCGGAGTGACTCCGACAAGATCGGTCTCTGTCCAGATATCCGCGGAGCGTCCGAACGTCGTTGTCCAGTCTTCCTCATAATCCCTTCTGGCATCCGCGAAGGTGCAAAGGAGATCGACCTGTCCCGAAGCAAGGCGTGCAAATGCCGACGGATATGAGTCTACCTGTACGGTATGCTGCAGATCTCCGATCGTCTTGCCATCGTAGTTGTTCATAAGCCAGATCGTCGGATACACGTATCCTGCGGAACTCGTGGAACTCATGACTGCCCAGTTCGCGGAATCGAGATCATCCCATGTAAGAGCTTCCCCTGCATTCACCTTTGCGGCGAGCTCCTTTCCTTTATCCGAGGGGCCTGCGATTATGAGAGCCCTGTATCCAACCGCCTGATTCTGGCTTGCCGTGATAGGCTCGTTGTTGTTCCAGTCCCTTGGATCATCGCTATCGACAGAGAGGCCATCGCGTGTCGCTGTCAGGATGACATCGCATCCATCCTCATAGAGGATGTATGTATTCGCAGGCATTCCCACCGCGATATCAGCAGTTCCGGCGGAAAGCGCAATGCCTACGGCTTCATAGTTCGTTCCTACCGAGATATTGATATTCTCAACGTCATATCCAAGCGAGGAAAGCTCGCTCTTCAGGAGATCCTTAAGAGGTTCCGTGACCATGATGATCTCACTTGGCTCACGGGAAGGAACATACATGATGTTGAGATCCTCGATCACAGTGTTTCCGGATTCAGACACAGAGGCCTCTCCACGGCCCTGCGCAAACAGGCTGAGCGACATAAGCGCCACAGCAAAGACCAATAAAGCCTTTCTCATACATTACTCTCCTTGCTTTGATGAAGCATCGTTTATCAAAAGACGTGCAGGAGAGAAGACGCAGAGTCCCTGCTCCCTCTCGCCTCTTGCTCTTTCCTTGATCATCTTCAGCGCAGTGCTCCAAAGATCAGGAGTGAAGATCCGCAGCTCTATTCCCCTGCACCTTTCTTCCAGCGGGAAGAAGTTGTTGTAGATAATCACCACGGAATCAACGCCCTTCTCCTCAAGCGCCCTCAAAACACCTCTTCCTGTCTCTGGGTCAGAGACGAGTATTCCTCTAGGGAGCTCTGGCATCTCCTGTGCAAGGGCATAGCCTGATTCCTCGTCCATCTTCCCGAGTCTGAACCATTCCTCCCTGTAGAGGTTCTCCCGTTCAAGAAGCACCTTGAACTCTGCGGCTCTCCTTCTTCCGATAACCGCTGTCCTGCGGTTGAATATGCCTCCGATATAACCGATGCGGCTGATCGAGGCGGAAAGGAAGTAATCAAGGACCTGCCGCTCTGCATTTGGATAATCAACCATGATAGAGTCGTAGGTGTAATCAGAGCCGAGATTGTTTATCAGGAGGAGATTCGCGGTCTGCTTATGAAAGTAATCAATCTCTTCCTGGGAGAACTCCCCTACTGCGATGATCCCATCAAGGTTCCCCGCAGCAGAAAGCGTGAGGCTTATGCCAGCCGCCCTGGCCATGGGAGCAAGATAATCAAGAAGCCTTTCCTCGAATCCAGGCTTGTCCAGAGGGGAAAGCACGAGCATGACGGAAAGCATTGCAGCGCGCCGTTGCCTTGGTGTCTTATACCCAATCTTCTCAGCTTCGGCCTCGATAGCTGTCCTGACAGATTCCGTTACGGATAGCGTCGGATCCGCATTAAGCACCCTCGATACCGTTGCGGCACTCACTCCACAGCTTCTGGCAATATCCTTCACTCCAGCCATAGCCTTATTAGACACGGACTATGGATGGACGTCAAATACTTTAGTAAAATTCAGTAAATTTCTAACAGATACTTAACAAAGCCGAAACATGAATGCAGATACATGCAAAGGAAACATTGCGGCAATCATATTGCCCACAGTGGTTCTACTGACAGCGAGCGTTCCACTGGCTGGTTCTATCATCTTGGCAATACATTCCTATCCTGGAAATCTCCAACCCAGATGATAGATACCATAAATCCAGCAAATGCCATTCATAAAGGAATGCACTATCGCAAGTCGATTTTCAGGTTATATTATAAACCCCGCCTTCCTTTTTGCCGGCCAAGGGCAATCACGCCATTGCCCGCTGCCGTCTTCTTGTTTTCCTATCAGGAGATCGGTTGCAGCATTGGCAATGTAACCAAGGTAGCTTTCAGCAGAACCATCACCACATAGCAATTTCCACATAAGCCCACCAAAGAGATAAGACTCGGCAAATTCACGCCAGCCATCAAGCTTTTCAGCTGCACTTTGCGAAAGATCCCATAGGATTCCGATTGCCTCATTCTCGGTAATCCAGCCTAGATAACATCCCCAACGAGTCAACATCGACGCTCGTCCAATATCCCAGCCAGACATGAACTCCGGGGCATAGCGATTCTTATATCGCTGAACAAACCTCCATGCCCTTCTGATGGATTCACGCTCATCTTCATCCATGGTCTCGTCCATCAGGCTTTCAGGAGCATCTGCCTCCTTATAGATCTGATAGCGCATGATATAGCCCTCCTGAGCTAAATAGCGGATCATATCAAGAAGTTCGCTGCGTCCGTTTATGCCCCATGAGCGACGGACAATCGAAACGACTTGCTGTTCCATGACCGGAATATGCTCTTCTACATCCATTCCGCTCAGATCATGATCATTCATCTTCGAAACAATCCCAGAGAGAAGGATACCGAATCGCTTCCACCTTTCATCTCCATCTTGGTAACAGACAGGCTCCGGCTCAGGAAGAGATGCAATCCGGGCCATTGTTTCTTCCAGTGAAGCAAAAAGAGCCTCTTCCAATTCGGGATTGAACTCTGAGACATCTTCATCAGGGTCTTCAGTATCCAGCATCTCCAAAGCGGCTGCCAGAACACCTATATCCTCTCCGAGAAGCTGTCCTAGTATGTTCTCTGCCGATGTAGCGGAAGCTTCTGCCACCTTCTCATCTATCATCTTTTTCAGAAGCTCTTCATTGGCAGTCATCTGTGCCATATCATCATGAGAGAACACCTGACCAAGGATTTCAACCTGCCGTTCATCAGAGGCATTGGAATCCCTCTCTGTTTCCGCGTCAGAAGGAGCTTCTTCAGAGCTCGAGACTTCAAGTTCATCAACAAGCTCTTCACTTTTCTCGAAGCACTTCTTCCTCAGCTCTTCTGTCCTTTTCCTTATTGCATCAATATCAATCATCTTCTGTCTCCTCATTTTCCGGAAACGCATGCCATACTGTGGGCTTCTTGTGGTGTGTGAGTATTCTTCTGACAAATCCTAATATTGATTCCACGAGATGGAACCAAAGATTGCCCCATATGAATACAGCCACAAGGACCAGCAGGAACACGCCCATTTCCATAAAAGGCTTCTACCTCACTTTGTTGCAAATCTATTGATAAAGAAGTCTGTGAAAGCCACCAGTTCCTCTTTCTGCGAAATATAGACATACAGTTTTTCATCATCCAGCCAATCATAGGCATTGATAGCTATATACCCATTCTTGTCCGGGTAGATGATAAATGCATCTGTGGGATATTTATTACGGTAGGCTTTCTGGATTCCGGAACGGCGGTAATAAATCGGATCGCCGCACCCAGAAAGATCAGGCACGGTAGGGACAACCGCAATTGCCAGACCTGCCTCGTCCCAGCCGACAATCAGATTACCGATTTTCGTCTTGCTTCCATGAACGAATCCATAATCGAAACGGCTAACATCCTCGGTATAACCGAAAATAAGCCTATAGTTATCCCCGTCCTCCACAACATGGTTGAACAGTGCGCGTATCTTTCTTGCATTTGCATTGCTTTTTTCCAAGTCGATTTCCGGCTCTTTGAACAATTTACTGAATAAACCCAAAACTTCTGCCTCCTTATATTTCTTTCGATAAAATAGATTTCATTTCCGCTAGGCTTAGCCGCGGATCAATATATGGCTATCTCTTGTTTCCATGACATAGGGCTGCAGTAGCTGCAATGCTCTGTGGTATTCAAGGACGCAAAGATTCTCATCTTCTGTCAGACTGAAAAATACCAGCAACCACTTTGAGATGGTCTCTCCTTCGATTTCGTATTCTTTTTCCGGGGATATAGGAAGGATAGTATCGACAGTTTCCGTAAGCGTGAAGCTGATCAGCACTCCACCCTCATCCAATCCAAATGCATGAGGGTTCGCCTCATAGGCTTCTGACCAGGCATCATCTGCTGACCCCATTTCATAAAGCAGATGCTGATGAACAATCGCATCTCCTTTTCTGACATATTCCATGGATTCTCGTCCTCCAAGCACCAATGCCGGAGCAAAGAAAAATATCTCATTGGCTGCCGGGGCCCCGAATTTTACAGATGCTTCCTGAAATAAATCCACCAGAAGGAATTGCTTTGCAAAGCTATCTGATGGAACAATGTCCGAAAAGAAATCAGAAAATCCGATAGAAAAGCTTCCAGATTTGCGATGATGAATATCAAGCAGGCATATATCATCGGTTGTATCAGATAACTTTCTGTAAACAAAAAGCACTCCGAATCCAGACATCAGGATTGGATAGCAATTTTCTATTTTGCCTATCCAAAGCGAGGTGGTATCGGCATAATCAGCGGGATTTATGATCTTCAGCAATCCCTGTCCATAGTTTCCGAAGCCATATTCCCTCCAAAGGTCAAGAAGAGCTGTCGGTAGCTTTCCTTTGAATTGCTCCATTATTCCACCAGAAGGTTTCTGTAGCCCACTCTCCGGCGGAAACTTGCTCAAGAACGTATCAAATACTTCCATCCCACACCCTCCTCTGTTGTGCTTTTATAGCCAAAATAAAGACTAATTGCATGATTTGTCTTTATTTTGATTAAAAAGAAGCCGCCCGAGATACCACACGATAACCAGACGGATTCAGCTAATTTCCACTATCTGAAACCTGATCCATCCTTTTCAGTTTCTCCAGGATATCGACAATAGCATCAAGCTGGAAATCAACGGTTTCATCAGCTGCTTCAGGAACCAGCAAAGGAAGAGTATCAGGGAGCGCTCTGCGCATAACCATCACAGACAGACTTAAGTTTGTAAACAGATTGATCCGTTCTGTATCTGCCTTTATTCCGAAGCTTTCCAGGATTTTCCCGAAAAGCAATCTCTGCTTCTGGCGGAAGACCTGATAATTCTCTTTTGATAAATGTTTGAAAATAAGCTGCTGTTCTTCGATTGTCATGACAGCAATACCAGTCTTTTCGCCATAGCAGCAATCATGGAGGAATTTCTTTGCAGCTGCACGCCAGCTCATAGCAGGATCGGTCATCAGCTTATGGGAATATTCAATGACTTTAGGCTGTTGCAGATACAGCGTTTCAAGTACCAGCTCTTCCTTTGTCGAGAAGAAGGAATAGAAAAATGTCCTTGAAATACCAACCTTCTTATATATCTGCTCAACAGTTGTATGCCGTATGCCTTGCTTCGACATCAGTTCAAGTCCCACTGCAACAAGTTCTGCTCTGATGCGTTCCCTATCTTCATCGGAATAAGCTACTTTCGGCATACATCTCCTCTCAAAATAAAAACAAAACTTGAATTTCGTCTTTATTTTTACATATTCACTAAGAGAACACAAGCAAAACATGCACCTGCATTTCTTGTACTGTTTAGAGGCTGAAAACTCCAGCCTTTCCATTGTGAATAACATGAAAGAATGATACATAATTCCTGTAACACTCTTTTCTGTCCGTATGAATCAGTAAGCTTGTCTTCAGCTATGTATCCAACCCATTTATCCATTCTCTAACAGAACAAACTCGTTGTTGATAGAACAGTCGGCAGAGAGAATGCATTCATAGCCTTTCACGCCATGCTCCTGCCAACCTGACTCCTCATCAAATCCTCGTCAAGTGTCGCTTATTCATAATTAAAGCCTTGTCATTTCGGCAAGGCTGATTTGTTATAATGAAATAAATTATGAGATGATTCTTGTGGGAGCATATTACCCCCACCTCTCACTCCCACTCAATCGTTCCCACCGGTTTCGGCGTCATATCATAGCACACCCTGTTAACGCCCTTGACCTCAGAGAGTATCCTCTCCGTTATATGGCTCAGGAGGCTGAACGGAATATCCTCGACGGTAGCAGTCATTGCATCCTTGGTATTGACGGCCCTGATTATCACAGGATACTCGAAGGATCTCTTACCATCCCTTATCCCCGTAGATCGGAAGTCAGGAACGATGGTGAAGTACTGCCATACCTTTCCCTCGAGGCCATTCTTCGCGAACTCATCGCGAAGTATCGCATCGGACTCACGCACGCACTCAAGCCTATCGCGCGTGATTGCTCCAAGGCACCTCACGCCAAGTCCCGGTCCCGGGAACGGCTGGCGATAGACCATGCCATCAGGCAGGCCGAGGGCCTTTCCTACTACCCTCACCTCGTCCTTATAAAGGAACTTCAGCGGCTCGACAAGCTCGAACCTGAGATCCTCAGGAAGCCCGCCTACATTATGATGCGCCTTGACACCGTTGCTCTCGAGGATATCAGGATAGATGGTGCCCTGTGCAAGGAAGCCTATTCCATCGAGCTTCCTCGCCTCCTCCTCGAATACCCTGATGAACTCCGCTCCGATGATCTTCCTCTTCTGCTCAGGATCCGCAACCCCTGCAAGCTTATCCAGGAAACGGTCGACCGCATCCACATAGATGAGATTGGCATCCATCTCATTGCGGAATACCTGTATCACCTGCTCCGGCTCCCCCTTGCGCAGAAGGCCATGATTAACATGCACGCAGACGAGCCTCTTCCCTATAGCCTTTATAAGCAACGCGGCAACAACGGATGAATCGACTCCACCGGAAAGAGCAAGAAGGACCTTGCCATCTCCTACCTGCTTCCTTACGTTCTCAACCTCCTTATCTATGAAGGCCTTTGCGAGAGACGGCGTAGTAATGCGCTCCATATCAGAGGGACGTACGTTCTTGTCAAAATCCATAGAATGCTCCTTTCGATGGTCTACAATAGCCATTGTACATCGATTCCCATGTTTGGATAAGATGGGAATACATGAGTAAGCGGCATGACAGGAAAAATTATATCTTCTTTTCAATTCGACCTCTCAAAACACTTTATGTTAATAAAAAAAAGAAGTAACTTCATGAATCATGAATACGCTTGTCATAGTTTTGATCGCAGTGGTATGTCTCGTAGCAGCCTATATCCTCTACGGGCGCTGGCTTGCGAAGAAGTGGGGAATCGACCCGAAGGCGAAGACGCCTGCAGTCGTCCACAATGATGGCCAGGACTACGTCCCGACCGATGGATGGACGGTATTCGCCCACCAGTTCTCATCAATAGCGGGAGCAGGCCCCGTAACCGGAGCCATCCAGGCCGCAGTCTTCGGCTGGGTTCCCGTATTCCTATGGATAGTGATCGGAGGCATCTTCTTCGGTGCCGTCACGGATTTCGGCGCGCTGTATGCCAGCGTCAAGAACGATGGAAAGTCCATGGGACTCCTGATCGAGAAGTATATCGGCAAGACAGGGCGCAAGCTCTTCCTCGGATTCTGCTGGCTCTTCACCCTGATAGTGATGGCCGCATTCGCAGACATGGTCGCAGGCACCTTCGATGCCTATATCGTCACAGATGGAGTCAGGGAGCTATCGCCTAACGCGACAGTCAATGGAGCGGCAGGAAGCATCTCGATCTTCTTCATCATCTTTGCAGTCGTCGTAGGACTGATACAGCACAAGGCAAAGCTCACGGGGTGGAAGGAAGTCGTGCTTGGACTGGTATTCACCATCCTCTCATTCGTATGCGGAATGAACCTGCCCATCATGTGGGGAAAGGATGCCTGGGTATTCTTCGCTTTCGGCTTCATCTTCGTCGCGGCAGTGCTTCCGATGTGGCTCCTGATGCAGCCCAGGGATTACATGTCCACGTTCATGTTCGTAGGCATGATCCTCGGAGCAGCCCTCGGGCTTCTCTTCGCTCATCCAGCGATGAACCTCCAGCCTTTCACCGGCTTTAACAACCCGCAGCTCGGAACGCTCTTCCCGATCCTCTTCGTCACAGTCGCATGCGGTGCAGTCTCAGGCTTCCACAGCCTCGTCTCATCAGGCACCTCCTCAAAGACGATCTCCAACGAGAAGGACATGCTCAAGGTAGGATACGGCGCCATGATCCTCGAGAGCGTGCTTGCGGTCATCGCGCTCTGCGTAGCCGGAGCAGCGGCTACTGCTGATGGCACACCGGCTGTGGGAACGCCTTTCCAGATCTTCTCCTCAGGAGTCGCAGGCTTCCTTGAGATGTTCGGCATCCCCGTCTTCGTAGCCCAGAGCTTCATGACGATGTGCGTATCGGCACTGGCATTCACGACCCTCGATTCAGTTGCACGTATCGGACGCATGTCCTTCCAGGAACTCTTCAGCGTCGATGACATGAAGAACGCCGCACCATGGAGGAAGGTACTCTGCAATACCTACATCTCCACGCTCATCACGCTTGCGTTCGGCTATCTTCTCACACAGGTCGGCTACTCGAACATCTGGCCGCTCTTCGGAAGCGCGAACCAGCTTCTGAGCGCGCTCGTGCTCATAACGCTCTGCGTATTCCTCAAGGTCACGGGAA
This sequence comes from uncultured Spirochaetaceae bacterium, assembly GCA_944389145.1. Classification (GTDB taxonomy): domain Bacteria; phylum Spirochaetota; class Spirochaetia; order Sphaerochaetales; family Sphaerochaetaceae; genus Ornithospirochaeta. The sequence goes on along the minus strand of CALXLH010000022.1, from coordinate 43,943 downwards.
GGGAGATGAGAACGCTCGTTCCGCCGTTCGTAATCATGCTGATCGTGACATTCTCAGCCCTGATCCAGAGATTCATCGCACTGGTGAAGTCATTCGTTGCCGGAACCGGAGTGTTCATGGTCGAAGGGCTGCAGCTCATCGTAGCAGTGCTGCTGATGATCCTGGCGATAACGATCGTCTATACGTCTGTGAAGGAACTTATAACGAAGAAGGCAGAGAAGGCCTGAGCATCAACCTGATCCAGCAATCGGCACCGGATGATCCGGTGCCTTTTTCATCAGAGCAGTGACAAGGCCGCTCCCAGTGAAAGGGAGAACAGCCCTGAAATCAGATTCACCGCATCATTGTCTATGAACGGAATACCTCGCACCCTATTGCCTGTATCCTCCTCGGTAAGCGCACCATCCTTATCACGGTACTTGACCTGTATGGTAGCCCCGAGGAATGAATCAAGAAGGGCTCCGAGGAATCCTGAGGAGGCAATTATAGCCGCATCGGAAAGGCTACCGCCGAACGTCCCGATATAAAGAACGGCTATAAGCATCGCAGAAAGCACCGAAGCTGATAGGCCCAGCACCGTCACCCCGCCTGATATCCCCTTGGGAACTCGCGTGAAGGTTACTATCGAAACAGGGTCCTTGTGCGACAGCTGTCCTATCTCACCTGCCCAGGTATCCGCAGAGGCCTCGGCAACAGCGGCGGCAAACGCCAGCAGCGCACATCTCGGATAAGAGAAGGCTGCATACGAAAGCAGCGCAATCGCCGCAGGAAGCCCATTGGCAACAACCTGGGATGCCGTACGAGGCCGGCCCTTCCCCCTGCCTCTGCATATCTTCGTAACAGCGGAGGAAGAGAGGAAGAAGAAAAGGAATATCACGAATCCAGATACCCCGCCTATGAAGAACACGATGAAGCCGATGATTGCAGCCGCTGCGATCCCCGCAGGATCAAGTAGCCTGCGATAGCGCGCAATGAGGGCAATGCCGACAAGGACAGCAGCGATTATCGCTACCTTGGCTCCAATGCCTAGCGGGAAGAAAAGGCCATCAAGCATCGAAGTCAGAGAATGCATATGACCTCCATCAGCAAGGCGCAAGTGAGAGGCACGGTCAGGTTATCGAGACCAGATGGGGTGATGCGCTCTGCCACAGCTGAGGCAATGGATACGACGATGCACCATGGAAGGGTCAGGGAGGAGAACAGAAGAAGCACGGCCACAGAGACCAGGAACATCGACAGAGAGCCTTCGATGCTCTTTCCTGTCTTCCGGAGGAAGTATCCTGCCACTGCGGCAGCCCCGTCTCCGAAGCCCAGTACAAGCATAGAGGAAATCGCGGTATCGGTACTCACATACCCATGGCTGAACAGCAATGAGATGATGAATAGCGATATCGGGAACGTGACAAGCCCGCTATCCAGACGTCCTTCCTTCCGATATGCATATACCGCATTGATGATGGTGAAGAGCAAAGGCCCCAGGGCCCTTGCCGCCGCGCTATCGAAGCCATAGGCCATCATGATTACCCAGAGAGATGAGAGCAGATGAAGGACTTTCCTCACGATCTCGCGAGGAACTGAGAATACACGGTCAAGCAGCAGGCATAGCATTATTGCCACAGCCATATAGCAGGCAGAGATCAGGATCGAAAGGGCGTCACTCACCAGGAACGGCCTCCCCCTCCGGAGAACCCTCCGCCGGCATGACCGGAGGATCCTGAGAATGTAGGACGGCCTCCATGCCCACCAGAGGAGCGCGGGGGCATCACATCATGGCGATAGATGCTCCTCCACCGCCTGGAGAAGTATGAATATGCCATCAGGTCACCTATGCCACCATATGGCCTGTACCACGATACATCAGCAACCGTGATGCCGCTGAACTTCGAACACCATCTATCCGCAAGGCCAAAGACCATCGCATATGAAAGGATGTGGTAGAAATAACGCGGATCAGCTTCGCTAAGCATGGCAATCCTGTCTTTCTCGACCTTATCGATATACTCCCTGAAGCCAAGGGTCTTCGAATAGATATGCATTCCATATCCACTGCGCCTGATCATGCGCGGCGTCATGACGGAAAGAAGGAAAAGCGGGACAAGGAACGAAAGCACCTCTGCTACCGCGATGGCAGACGGTACCGCCGAGGAGAGGAATGAACTGTAGGAAAGGCCAAGGACCGTGAAGAAGAATGCCATGAACAGCATGGCAGGTGCCGGGGCCTTGCGTGCCGAGAGCGCGCGGGAAGCCATGAACGCCATGAAGGCGATGACAGCCGCCACAGGCAGGGAATTAAGGCCGCAGATGACAGCTGCGACAGCCACATGGATGAGAGCATGGATCACGGTAAGTGCTATGACTGCCTTACGGGCCTTGCTGCCCTTCCCATCATAAAGCTCATGGGGACCAGAGAAAAAGGCAGCAATGGCTGGCAGGACATGCCTGCGGAGCTTCTCGGGAAAACCGGATATGCGCAGCATCAATGTATCCACGATGTCCTCGGTGAAGAATGAACGGAAGAGGATAGCCTCCCTCTCATCCATTTCCATAGGTTCCTGTAGCTTCCTGAACGTGAAGCGTCCCCTCTCATCCTCCTCTATCTCTATAAAGCCCTTATCGGCCCAATAGAAAAGCATGGCGCCTACAGCATCATCCCCTACGCTTCCATTCAGCACGAAGGCAAGATCCATAGGAGTCAGGCCCTCCGGCGGATCGAACTCCACCGGAGCGATGACAAGGTTCTCACGGCCGAAGCGGAAGAACAGGATCAAAGCCACGATGATCAACGCTGCCGTAAGGATAAGCCCTGCCATAAAGGCAAGCCGCGCCATGGCATAGGGATCTGATGCATCGATGAAGTAGCCTTCTTCCATCTCTATGCGTACAGTGACCGCCTCGCCAGGACTCAGCGAAGAGGCGGAACCAGATACGGTAAGGCTATCTTCCGAGAGCGCGAACGGAAGCCGCGTGACAGAGCCATACTGCCCATACGTCACCCATACCCTGTCAGAGGAGACTGGGAAAGGAAGCGTTATGGAGAACTCTACCATGCCGATATATGTATTCCACCCATTGGCCGAGACTATGTTGATATATACCTCATCATAATCATCGTAATAATCCTTCCCCATATCGAAGTCATAGGAGATGGCAAATGAATAAGGCCCCGTGATGAGTCTCCCGGAATCACCAAGGACTATGGAGACGAACCGCCCGTCCGACCTGACTTCCTCAGCCTCGCTGGCTCTTATATCGCTGACTTCCGCCCGTGTCGCAGGAAAGCCATCATAGCCTGGAAAGTAGCATTGGATATCCCTGATGATCCCATGCGATGGATAGAGGAAATCGAGATCCATCTGCTCTTCGAAGTGCATCACCCTCGCGCTGTCAACAGCGACAGAGACGCTGTAGCGATCCATCACGAAGCTTTCGGCGGAAAGCGGCAGCAGCAGGAACGAAAGGATGACGGGAATCAGAATCCGTCTCATCAGAACCTGACCTCTACCCTCTCCCTGGCCGCATCGTCCACATCGATGTAATCACGCTTCACGAAATGGAAGGCTGATGCGATGATCGAGGCCGGGAAGACCATGATCTTATCGTTGAAGGCACGTGCGACGGCATTGTAGTACTTCCTCGACGAGAGGATATCATCCTCGATTGCCTGAAGCTGCCTCTGCAGCTCGGAAAACCCCTGGTTGGCCTTCAGGTCCGGATAGCTCTCGGCAAGGGCGAATATGCTCTTGAGAGCCCCGGTAAGAGCATCCTCGGCAGCCGCGCTCTCCTTCGTCCCCTTTGCAGAAAGAGCGGTATTCCTCGCCTGTATCACATTCTCAAGCGTGGCGCTCTCATGCTTCGCATAGCCCTTGACCGTCTCCACGAGATTCGGAACAAGATCGTAGCGCTGCTGAAGATGGGCATCGATCCCTGCCTCGGCCTCATCGGCCTTGTTGCGCAGCATGACGAGTGAGTTATATACGCTGATCGCCCAGATGATGAGGGCGACGACTATGACCAATATGACAATAAGAATAACCATCATGGCCTCCGGATAAAGGATAGCACATGCCTAAAGCCATAACAAAGACATGGTTGCAATGCGATGCGCTAGAATGTAGAATTGCATATTGATTGCATAAGTATGCATCAGGAGAAGCAATGAAAGAACGTCACAACCGCCTCTCAGTCGTCAAGGAACTGATAAAGAACAACAGGATAGACAATCAGGATACGCTGCTGGAACTGCTGAAGAAGGAAGGATACAACGTCACGCAGGCCACGCTTTCCCGCGATCTGAAGATGCTGAAGGTCGGCAAGATTTCCGATGGATGGTCAGGCTACTACTATACGCTCCCAGAGAGCGATCTGGTAAGCGAATCGGAAAAGAGCTACATACAGGATGTCAGGAGAGGTATAATCTCAATCGAGTTCTCAGGAAACTTCGGAGTAATCAAGACGCGTCCGGGACATGCCAACAGCGTGGGCTTTGCCCTTGATGTGCTGGCGCTTCCCGAGATACTCGGAACAGTGGCAGGCGATGATACGATCTTCGTAATCCTCCGGGAAGGCATGACCAAGGAGGATCTTCTGGAAAGCTTCAACTCACGCATTCCCGAAGTCAGCGATCCATCAGCACCTGTATGAGAAAGGAGTCAGAAATGATCGAATATGTCAATCTGGATGCCACGAAGGGCTACAAGGCCCTCCAGGATATGAAGAGGAGTTCGGTAAAGGACCTCCTGACCACAGACCGCGTACGCTCTGCAGACATAGCGCTAGGCGGTGGCCTGAGATACAACTGGGCCGCAATGCCGGTATCGGACGAGATCGTCGATGGTCTTCAGGCGCTTGCGGATGAAGAAGGCCTGATCGATAAATACAAGGCACTGCTTTCCGGAGAGATGATGAACACCGGAGAGAAGCGGCTGGTCCTTCATCATCTCACGCGCGGCAACGTGCTGGGAGTGAAGATAGAGAAGGACGGAGAGGAGAAAGGCGCATTCTATGCCTCTGTCCTCGATAGCATCAGGGAATTCTCCGAGAAGGTCAGGAGCGGAGAGATCAAGGGATCTACCGGAAAGCCGTTCAAGACAGTCTGCCAGATAGGGATCGGCGGCTCTGACCTAGGACCGAGGGCTCTCTATCTCGCGCTCAAGGGCTGGGCTGATGGAGAGGGAGTGAAGACGCTGAACGCCGAGTTCATCTCGAACGTGGATCCGGACGACGCAGCAGCAGTGATCGAAAGGCTGGATTTCGAGACTACCCTCTTCATACTGGTATCGAAGAGCGGTACCACGCAGGAGACGCTGACAAACCGCGATCTCGTGCTCGAGACGCTTAAGAAGGCGCCTGTCGAAGGGCTCGTTCCTTCGAAGCACATGGTTGCTGTGACATCCAAGACCAGTCCTCTGGCGAAGGATGAATCGATGCTCGCTGCGTTCTTCATGGACGACTATATCGGAGGCCGCTATTCCTCAACATCCGCAGTTGGAGGCGTCGTCCTATCTCTCGCTTTCGGATTCGACACCTTCCGCGCGCTTCTGGAAGGGGCGCATGAGGAAGACGTGAAGGCCACGGAATGCGACATAAGGAAGAACGGAGCGCTGATGGATGCCATGATCGGCTTCTATCTCAGGAACATCATGGGATATCCATCGACAGCTATACTGCCATACTCACAGGCACTCTCCCGCTTCCCTGCCCACCTCCAGCAGCTCGATATGGAATCAAACGGCAAGCACGTCAACAGATTCGGAGAGAAGGTATCCTATCCAACCGGCCCCGTGATCTTCGGAGAGCCGGGCACGAACGGCCAGCATTCGTTCTACCAGCTCCTGCATCAGGGTACCGATATCGTACCGCTGCAATTCATCGGCTTCAGGCATTGCCAGTATGGCAAGGACATCGAGACAGCAGGTTCTACTAGCCAGTCGAAGCTCAACGCCAACCTCGCCGCGCAGATCGCGGCATTCGCACGTGGCAAGGATGACGAGAACACCAACAAGGAGTTCGACGGAAACAGGCCCTCCTCCCTGATCTACGGAGACAAGCTCACGCCGAAGGCGCTTGGCGCCCTGCTCGCGCACTATGAGAACAAGGTGATGTTCCAGGGCTTCGTATGGAATCTCAACTCATTCGACCAGGAAGGCGTACAGCTGGGCAAGGTACTGGCAAAGAAGGTACTTGCCGGCTGCGAGGGAGATGAGCTGCTGAAGGCTTACGCCGATCTGCTGATCTGATATCAGGAGGCTGCCACCGGGCGTGGCAGCCTTCGCATAAGGAACCAAGATGAACATCAAGATACTGGACGGGCAGGTGCTCAACCCCGGCGATCTCTCCTGGGAAGGCTTCAGCCTTCTTGGAAAGACCACCGTATACCCAACGACGGACAGGGAGGATATCCTGGAGCGCTGCCGGGATGCGGAGATCGTGATAACCAACAAGGTCCCATTCGACAGGGCGACGATGGAAGCACTGCCGAAGCTCAGATACATAGGCATCACCGCTACCGGCTACAATATAATAGATATCACGGCAGCGAGGGAGCTGGGCATCACAGTCACGAATGTCCCTGAATACAGTACGGAAGGCGTCGCAGAGTCCGTGTTCGCGCATATCCTAGCATTCACGCATCGCGTAGTTGAGCATTCCCAGATGGTAAGGAAAGGCGCGTGGAAGGATTCCGGGCTCTTCTCATTCTCCGCATATCCCCTGATGGAGATCTATGGCAAGCGCATCGGAATAATCGGCATGGGCCATATAGGGATGCGGGTGGCGGAGATCGCATCAGCATTCGGCATGGAGGTAGCCTATCATTCAAGGAGCAGGAAGAAGGATGCGGAAGAAAAGGGCTTTATCCCCCTCTCCCTGGAGGAGCTTCTCTCGACATCAGACTACATCACCCTCCATGTTCCCCAGACAGAGGAAACGGCAAGGATGATAAGCAAGGAGCGCATCGCGCTTATGAAGCCATCAGCGATACTCATCAACACGGCACGCGGTGGCCTCATAGACGAGGAAGCGCTTGCAGAAGCGCTCAATGAAGGAAGGCTCTCAGGAGCCGGCGTGGACGTGCTTGCGGAAGAGCCTCCGCTCCACGGCTCGCCCCTGATCTCCTGCCCCTCCTGCATGATAACCCCTCATATCGCATGGGCGGCAAGGGAGACACGGGAACGCCTGATGGCTAAGGCAGAGGAGAACCTCTCATCATTCCTTAAAGGCAATCCCATAAACGTAGTTTCGAGATAGAAGGAAGAAGCGGAGTCCGAACAAGGCTCCGCTATCTATGAATCCTGATGGCAATCGATAAATTCAAATCCATTCTTTAATGAATCTACGAATTGCCTAGCTGTCATTATGCGTTCATGAATCGGAAAATGCTTCAGATTCCCTGTTATAAGCAAGGCATCGTCAATCATCAGCATTGCTTCAAGGAATGGACGGTCCTTATTATCAGGAAGCTCTATCCCGATAGGTACAGGCTTGATGATAAGAGCTTTCCTGTAGATTTCATCGAGAAGGATGGATATGACTTCTTCGTGAAAACCAAATCTTCTCCGTCTGAGAACATCTCCATATTCCTGAAATATCGTCTCCGATATGATCGGCACGACATACCCCTCCAGCATGAAGCTCAATACTTTGACAGTTGCAGCATCCTCATGGCTTGAGAGAAGGGCAGATACAAGAATGTTTGTATCGATTACGATTTTCCTGGTCACTCATCAATCCCTTCACGAGTACGTCTTATCTCATCATTTATCTCATCAAGGCTCATGTCCTGTATGCCATTGGCCTTTGCAGTAGCGCGTAATGCCCTAAAGGCCTCTGTTCCTCTGTTATCAGCCTTTATTTCAAATGGAATTCGCCGTTCCCTTACGACAGCCTTAGCAAAGACATTTATTGCGGTAGTAGATGACATGCCAAAATTCTCACAGACAAAATCAAAATCCTTCTTAAGGTCGCTATCCATCCTGATACTGTATGTTGCCTGAGCCATCAAAATTCTCCTTATATATTATATTTTATGATAATTTAAATAAAAATCAATAAATCAGCAATCAGGATCAAGGATCACTTTCCTGTGATTTACCGGAGGAATCAAACCTGAGGCTTCGTTCCTAGACTTTGATAAATGACATTTCTCCTACATTGGCCATGGGGATATAAACAGGAGACGTATGCTGGGAAGCGAGGGAAAAAGGCAGAAAAAGACCGCTGGCGATATCCAGCGGCAACCTCCTTGTTCCCATTTCGCTTATGAGAGTGCCGGAACCTGCAAGATCAATCAGCCTTCCGACAGCAATGATTGTCTCACAGGTAAAGACAGAAAGCAAATGAAAACACATGCGCTTTTAACAAAATAGTAATATTTTAGTCCAGCATCCTCTGATACTCCGGGAATACCGAGAGGCTGCGCCTGAGTATTCCGTTCCCATAGGCCAGGAAGATACCGTAATTGGTGATCGGGACCCCCTTGCTTACTGCCTTGGCATATCGCAGCTGCATATCCCGCTCAGTGAGCATGCATCCGCCGCAATGTATCACGAGAGAGAACCGGGAGAGGTCCTCAGGAAAGCCTTGACCGGAAGAAAACTCAAGATTGAGATCCTTGCCGGTAACCTTGCGGAGCATCCTGGGTATCTTCTCCGACCCTATGTCCCCGCACTGGCGATGATGCGTGCAGCCCTCAGATATCAGCACCCTGTCGCCATCCTTCAGCTTCCGTATCGATGCAGCTCCCCGCACAGCATCCTCAAGGTTTCCCTTATGCCTGGCGAAGAGGATCGAGAACGAGGTCAGAGGTATATCATCAGGAACGGATGCGGCCACGGCTTCGAATGCCTGGCTGTCCGTCACCACGATATCAGGGCGTACCTGGGAGATCGAGGAAGCGACCTGTCCCGGAGAGACGACCATCACGCGCCCACGCCCATCAAGGATATCCCTTATCGTCTGCTGCTGAGGAAGGATGAGACGCCCCTTGGGAGCGGCCTTGTCGATAGGTATGACAAGCATGGCGATGCCATCCTCCCTGAGGATATCCCGGATGATCGGAATCTCCTCAGAAGCAGGCAGAGATGCTGCGATAAGATCCTTCAGCTCCTTTATCCCCTCTCCTGTCCTGGCACTGACGGAGATGCATCGCACATCACCCGGGAGCATGGAGCCATATCGGTATGAGGGCTCTGCATCACTCTTGCTGGTGACGATGATGAACGGGATGCGCTTCTCGCGCATGCGGCTTATGAATCCGATATCCACATCAGAAGGAGGCAAGGTCCCATCTATTACCAGCAGGGCCAGATCCGCACGGTCCAGTGTCTTCAGGCACTTGCCTACCCTCAGCTCTCCAAGCTCTCCCTCATCATCATATCCGGGCGCATCCATCAGGACGACCGGTCCGGCCGGAAGAATTTCCATCGCCTTGCTTACAGTATCGGTAGTCGTTCCCTTCACCGGAGAGACCACAGAAAGATCCTGCCCGATAATCGCATTCATCAGAGTGGATTTTCCCGCGTTCCGGCTGCCAAATATGCCTATATGCTTCCTGTTGCTTGATGGCGTGCTGTTCAAAACCTGAAGTCCCTTTCGCCGTTCTCGATAAGAGAGAGGCGCTCACGTACGATCGACCTTACCTTCTCATTGGGAATCGTCTCCGCTTCCTGGGCTATCAGGGCATCCCCTACGGCCTTCGTCTCAGGAGAGGCATAGTCTATAAGGTACTCCTTAACCGTCATCAGGGCATTGGGAAGGCAGCAGTTCTGTATCTGTCCGGCCTTGCAGAGCGACATGAACCTATCGCCGGTACGTCCTTCACGATAGCATGCCGTACAGAATGATGGCGTATAACCAAGCTCCATAAGCCATTTCACGACCTCATCTAGGGTACGGTTATCAGAGACCTCGAACTGAGAAGAATCCTCCTCTTCCTCCTCGGCATAGCCTCCGACGCTTGTACGGGAGCCTCCTGAGATCTGGGAGATGCCGAGATGAAGGACCCTCTCCCTTACGGCTTTCGATTCACGGGTGGAGACGATCATGCCTGTATAAGGCACGGCGATACGGATGCAGGCCACGATCTTGGCGAATGTATCATCATCTATTCCATTATCGAATGCAGACGGATCGATATCATCGGCTCGCCTGATACGAGGAACGGAGATCGTATGAGGACCTACCCCATGCACCGCTTCCAGATGCTCAGCATGCATCAATAGCCCGGCGAACTCATAGCGGTACAGCTCAAGCCCGAAGAGGACTCCGCATCCCACATCATCGATGCCGCCTTCCATGGCCCTGTCCATCGCCTCCGTATGGTAGTTGTAATCATGCTTCGGCCCTGTAGGATGGAGACGCAGATAGCTCTCCTTGTGATAGGTCTCCTGGAAGAGGATGTATGTGCCGATGCCGGCTTCCTTGAGCTTACGATAGTTCTCCACTGTCGTCGCCGCGATATTTACATTCACCCTTCTGATCGCGCCGTTCTTGTGCTTGATCGAATAGATCGTCCGGATAGACTCCAATACGTAATCTATCGGACAGTTCACTGGATCCTCGCCTGTCTCGAGCGCAAGACGCTTATGGCCCATATCCTGCAAGGCCGTGACCTCCCTGACGATCTCCTCCTGCGTCAGCTTCTTGCGCGGGATATGCTTGTTCTTCGAATGATATGGGCAGTACACGCAGCCGTTGACGCAGTAGTTTGAGAGATAGAGAGGAGCGAACATCACGATGCGGTTGCCATAGAAGTCCTGCTTGATCTCATTGGCAAGCTCAAATATCTCCTCATTAAGCTCAGGGATATCACACTCAAGAAGCACGGAGGCATCCCTATGGGAAAGCCCCTTCCTCAGCCTTGCCTTCTCTATGATGCTCTCTATAAGGGCCCTGTTGCCCTTGTTCTCAGACGCATAGCGAAGCGTCTCCATGATCTCATCATGATTGATGAAATCATCCGCTATCATTGATCTCGGATCGTACACATAGCCTCCTCCGGGTCAGATGGTCTTCCCCGTCAGTCATAAAGTCGAATCCTCGCTTCGGTCCTCCTAGGCTCGGATGGGAAGATAGTATCAGGAAACAGGCCGAACAGGCAAGGCAACGCACCATTTCCCAATATGCTTCCATGGGAAGCTAATATGCCATACGTATCCTAACCTAATCAGTCCCCAAGCTCCTCAGAGAAGATATCATCCCCTGACCGAAGGTCAAAGCCGCGGCTCTGAGAATCAAAGCCATCAATGGATACGAAGCCAATATGGCGAGGCTTGAAGTCCCTGATCGCACGGATCTTCGAGGCTTCCTCATCGATTTCTGCCTTACTCATTGCCCTCCTGAGATACTTCACCTCATACACATCATAGCCGTCTGCATACTCAAGAACGCAGTCAAACTCACCATTCTGGCGAGAGAATCTGTCATCGTACCAGTATGTCCCTATATCCATGATGCCCGGCAGCATACCCTTGCGAGCCATACGGGAGAAATACGAACGCACTATCTCCTCGAAACGATAGCTGATAAACGTATCCAGCGAAGGAAGGACCCTTGTCCTGAATACCGCCTCCTCCCCGACAACCTCTATCTGTGAACGGTTAGGATGCACATAGGTGAAATAGAAACGCATGAGATTCTCGCTAAGCGTATAGAATGTACGCTTCTTCTCATCCTTATGGTTGATCGGGCTGACCTTCTTCACGACCTCGTTGCCGATGAACTTATCCAGCTGCTTAGAGAGATTCCCTGTATTGTGAGGATCCAGCCTATCCTTTATCTCAGTATATGTCCTCTTACCATTGCCGATAGTCTGGAAAAGGCTCAGAGCCGGTCCGATCTTCCCATACTCCTGCAGGAGCGATCGCTCAATGAAGGACCGTCCTCTACCATCAGGAGAAAGAAGAAGCCGCTCTATGTTCTCTTCAAGGGATAAGGATGCATCAATAGCCTCAAGCATATTAGGGCTGCCGCCGAAGATCGAGTAATATGCTACCTTCTCCCTGCTTGAGAGCGAAGGAAAGAACAAGGAGGCATCATAATAATCAAATTCCTGTAGGTTAATCACGCAGCCAAAGCGGTCGAACAATGGATTCTGCTCCTCAAGAAGCTCTCGCATCATAGCGACAGCCGAACCAGAGACTATGATCTTCACCTCCGTGCCCTTCAGGCTGTCTATTATCTTCTGGAGCATCGAATCAGAGGCAGCAGGGCCATATGACTTCTTGAATTCACCGTACTCATCAATGACAACGATGATCTTCCTCCTTTGTGACACAAGGAAGGAAAATGCATCATAGAACGATCTGAAGGAAAGAAATGACAGAGACAATGATGTCTGTAGCTCATCAGTGAATCCAGCAAGGTTGATCTCGTATGATTCTGAGGAGCATTGATAGAAGATAACCGGAGAATCTAAGGAGGAAAGGGCCTCCTTTATGAGACGGGTCTTACCAACACGCCGCCTTCCATATATGAGCATCGCACTATCCTTGGAATCAAGGAAATCCCTCACCTTGCCCATCTCTCTCGTACGCGCAATGAACATACAGATACTCCTTTCTGAATTTGATTTCAGAATAATTATATTCAGAGAAAATGAATTCAGCAATATCCTGATTCCACGTTCCACATCACGCCTAGGCGCGCTGTCAAAAGCCAGAAAGCGATCATAAAGGAAATAGCCGTTGCTCCTTCATATAGAAAACAGGCAATGTAGACAAGAATAGGGAAAGCCAACACATCGTCTGGCCCAGGAAAAACCGGCTTAATATGCCATACGTATCCTATATCTATGCCTTAAGGAATTCATCGACCAATCATCAAATCCAATGATCCCATCATTCTGAAGCCGTCCAAGCACGATGGAAGGATCGCGTCCGATACTTGCCGCAAACGACTTTATCGCTTGTAGGTCGAACCGATCTCCCTCCCTGAACTGGCGATACTCCTCCGGAGGGATAAGCGCATCCTGCGCGAAGCTATCGGCAGCAGCCTCCATATCTCCGGATTCATCCTCAAAGGAAATACCATAATCCCCATTGATGATATGTCCTATCTCATGAAAGAGCGTGAACCAGAACGTATCAGAATTGCTCCTCCGGTCATTGACCATCAGCATTATGTGGTTACCGATCTTCTTGGTTGCACCATTCGTCCTTGATCCCGGAATATTAGGAAGAACAACGAAGATGACACCGGCCTCAAGGAAGGCGTCGCAAAGCCTTGGATAGAAGGAATCATGAGCGGTAGTCTGGGTCAAGGCATACCCTATCGCCTTCCGGAACCTTTCCCTGTCGTATGAAGGAGCCTCCTTCCTCAATGCGATATTAGCTGCGATCTGGACCATCACGTTGGCCTTGATTATGCTTCCCTCCGCCATGTCCCCGCTAGAACTCCTGAAGCTCACGGCCATATCCCTATGAGACAGTACGGAGAGCGAGGCGACTCCCAGGAACCTCCTGACCTGGGCGATCTGCTCATCCTTCCTTCTTGGCAGATCAGGCAGGCTGAAATTAGTACGGAAATACTTGTAATCAAGGAAGCCGAATACACGTCTCTCCTTCTCCAATTCCTTCTCTGAATCGAATTCAGCCAGAAGCGCATCATATGCGCTCTGAAGGTTCAGCCAGTACTCAATGCTCGTGCCAAGCATCCGTGAGAGCTTCATCGCCATATCATAGGAAAGATCCTGGTTTCCTCGCACCAATATACTGAGATTCTTAGGCGTGGTACCAAGCCGCTTTGCAAAGTCATTCTGCGTAAGCCCGCTTGCTTCTATGCACTCATTGATGTAATACCCGGGATGGAAGGCTATCTTGCCATTGTATTCGATATAATCACTCATAATGCTTGCTTACCTCCTCTATCTCCACGATTCTCACGATCATTGCGATCTCATCTATATTACAAGGTACGAATGGCTGCCTTTCCTGATCCAGGGGCTGCAGTATTATCCTCCAGGGATCCCTCCGCGTCTTAACATCTATCGCGAAATACCCTCCAGTCCCATCTTTCCAGTTATGCAGCTTATGGAACCTGAAGGGTGGCTGCACGATGATATCCTTTATCGTATCCGCACTACGCAGGGCATTTATCCTAGAGAACAGCCCTCGAACCAATACCTCCTCTCCCCCAAAGAACTTCCTCGCGGCCTTCATATCAGTGCATAACCGCTCTATCTTGTTAGATGCGAATAGAATCTCCACCTGACGCCCCTGAGATATCGAATCATCAAATTACCCGATAGGTAATTTATAATACCCCGAGCAGACAAGATCTTGTCAAGCGGTATCTTTGGATACCAAAATCAATATCCTTGCTCCCAATCCATCTTTCTAAATCTGATTTCAGAGAAAACAAATTCAGAGAAATCATATTCAGCAACGATCGAAAGCACATCTTCTCGACCTTGATTCAAGGAAGCGCGTGTTAAAATGCATTAATAATGCGTTAGAATATCTACAGATTTTACAAATAATTACGATGCAAACACCTTTCTTAACACGCGTTTTTAACACGCGCGCGTGTTAAAAAATATTGAATCTAATGCACGCGCGTGTTAACCTCCGTGTTAAGGAGCATGAAAATGAGGATAACCCCAAGCAAGGAAACCCTTACGGTCGAATTCAAGAGCGATAGGACCGGTCTTAACGATACCGAATTGATAGATGCAGTCGTGGGGATAGCGAATTCCAAGGGAGGCTCGCTCTTCCTTGGGGTAGAAGATGACGGTACCATAACCGGAGTCAATAAGAAGCATGCAGATCCAGAAGGAGTCTGTGCATTGATTGCAAACAGGACGGTTCCATCAATATACACGCAAGCTGAGATCATACATGAAGATGGACATGATATCCTGAAGATAGACATACCGATGAGCAAGGTGATCGTTGCCTCCTCAGAAGGAAAGATCCTCAAGAGACGTCTTAAGATAGATGGCGCTCCGGAGAACATCCCCATGTATCCCTTTGAGATCAACTCTAGGCTCTCCGACCTCGGTTCTCTGGATTTCTCAGCAAGCATACTCCCAGATGCGACACCAGATGACTTTGACCCAAATGAAAGGAACCGCCTCAGAAACATCATCAGGCTGCGAAAAGGAGAGAATCAGCTGCTTGAATTGAGCGATGAGGATCTTGATAAGGCTCTTCAGTTCACAAGAACGATAGAAGGAATAACCTATCCAACGATAACTGGGATGCTGCTGATAGGAAAAGAGGACAGGCTCTCCAGCCTGATACCCACAGCAAGGACCAGCTTCCAGGTACTCCAAGGGACGCAGATACGGGTGAACGAACAATTCTCCAAGCCTCTTCTTGCCACATTCGAGATACTCGAAAACCACATTAAGGCCTGGAACCCCGAGAAGGAAACAGAATATGGCCTAATCAGGATCCCCATTCCGGAATTCTCTGAGATCTCACTTAGGGAAGGGCTCGTCAATGCCTTCTGCCATAGGGACTACTCTATACTGCAGATGGTACGCATCGTCATAGACGATGATGGCCTTACGATAAACAGCCCTGGGGGCTTCATTGAAGGGGTCACTCTTGACAACCTTCTTACCGTTGAGCCGCACGGGCGCAACCCAGCCCTTGCGGATGCGTTCAAGCGGATAGGACTTGCGGAGAGAACCGGAAGAGGAATCGATCGCATATTCGAAGGCTCGATGATATATGGTCGGCCATTGCCAGACTATTCGGAGTCAACACCGCGGAATGTAAGGCTCTTCATACAGAGGGCAGAGCCTGACCTGCCATTCATGAAGATGCTCCTTGATGAGGAAAACAAGACAGGAAGGACGTTCCCGACTAATTCCCTGCTGATCCTCTCAGCGCTCCGCACTAACAGGAGGCTGAGCCTTAAGGACATTGAGGAAGCTACGCATATAAGCAGGACGCGCCTCAAGGCCAGCCTTGAAAGACTGGTGGAATCCGGCCTGATAGAAGGCCTAGGATCAGCCTCCGGAAGGGAATACATCCTAAGCGCAGAGACATATTGGAAACAGGGGAACCCGACAGGATACATACATCAGGCAGACATAGAGACAATCAGATCCGAGGAGCTACTGATCGAGCTGGCAAGACAGCAAGATGGAATGATAAAGAGAGAAGATGCGATGGCGCTGCTGCATGTAAAAGGAGACAGGGCATACAGGCTCCTCCGCAAGCTTACCCAGAAAGGCATCCTAAGGCTTGAAGGGAAAGGGAAGATGGCGACATACAGGCTAGTGGAGAAATAACCGTCAGTCAAACTCCAGCGTCATTATGATCTGGCCGCTATATTGGCCTGTCACGAACGCCCCTGCCTTATACAGGTCCAGATCGAAGACGATATCAACATCGATAGGATTAGGAACGGTCACCCCGGCGTTCTTGGTAAACGTAATGGTCCTGGAAGCCTGATCTAGAGCTGCCTTGGCATCAAGAGTCAGATCACCAGAGGAGGTAAGATAATATCCGCTATACCTACGCATAAGCCAAGCCTTAAGCTGATCAGGATGCTATAATCCAGCCATGAGAAAAACGATCAATGCCATGACGACATTACTCATGCTGTTAAGCGTTATATGCTGCAGCATGTTCATCATTACACCACCTCCAAGCTGGCTCGAAGGAAATTGGAGACTGCTAGACGAAGATAACCTTCAGATAGGTGAATGCGAGATATCAGGAGAGGATATCACGATAACAAGGACGGAATGGGAATACGAAGAGATAAATCTGATGAGCATGGCCTATCAGAACGGAGGCTGGGCAGAAACAGATTCCGACCGCTACATACTCTACCTCGATTTCAGCGGAACCTCATACCTTGTATTCCAGAACCTTGGATCATACGTGGAGGTTCAGGTGAGCAACACCAGCAGTACCAGCTATCTCACCATGCGGAAATAACCAAGAAAGACAGGCCCTGCCTAATTCCCTGTAAGGATCTGCACTTCTATATATCCTGTATACTGCCCCGTAGTGAATGACTCGTGATTCTCAGCGTGCCTTGCGGGATCAATGGAGACCGTAAGATCAACATGTCCGCTGTTACCTGCCAATGGGGTAACCTGCACATTCTGCAGCAAGGGAATCTGTCTGTTTGATAACAACATTCCCACGCCCTGCCCCTCTGGAGCTTCAGAATAGGTAGCCAAAATGCCATCTACCGGAATACTACTGCTATTATTATATTTGACATCATAATTTATTCCGATAGAGTTATTCTCCGTATGCCGAAGCATGAATCCATATCCATCTGAAACATCTGCTTCAGTCGCATAGAAATTCATGATTAGGGATATCTTGGAGTTAGTGTATATCGACCAGACGAACGAGAAATCATAAGTATATGGTGCGGTCTTATTCTGATCCGTTATCACTATCCTAGGGTTACGTGTCTCATGGCCGAAGTCCGAGAAATAATAATCTGTCTCTCCAACCTTATTCAGCACGATATCGAACTGCGGGTAAACGGTATCATCAGCCGCAACACTTCCGATAAGGAGGATAGACATTGAGAGCAGGACCAGGAAACGCTTGAACATACTTTTCATGAATACTCCTCAGTTTATCGATGAGACAGTCACCATAAGCGATGATGAATAAGTGTTATTCGTCACGGCATCAACCGGTACAGAGAACTGCAATGCCCGGAAATATGACCGGGGAACGGTAGTATCAACATCCGTCTCATCAACCAGCACAGCCTCGGTGGTCATGGCACTTCCAGAATATCCTGAATAACCAAGATTCGTATAATGGACGGAAGAAGCACCGGTTGAAGATAATGCAGGATGCGATCCTATCACCGCCTTCACAGGTTCGGTAGTGAATACCTGCAGATAGAAATAGAAGATATCCGTGGTATAGCTCATGAAGTCTTCGCTGATATTATCAAAGGCAATAGTATCTCCTGTGATCTCATATTCCTCGGATGGCTTTATCGTGCTACCGCTGAAATCCCTTGAGGAGAAACCGATATTATGAGTCAATCCTACCGTGAACTCCACACGCGTCGAAGGCGCGTCATAGACAACCATCGTCGATATATCATCCTCAGCCGATAATGGAAGGACAAGGAATATCATAAGGATAATAAGATATGCTTTTCTCATCATGACACCTTCATGGTAAGGATAAGTCTCGTACTATATTCAACTGCATGGAAATCATCCACAGGAACAGATGCCTCGATCCTGAGATTCCTGCTTCCTACAGATGGCAGCGTATTCGTAGCGGTACTCCCTATAAGCAAAGACCTGTCATCTCCGCTTGTTATGGAGTCGGTCCCATCCTTTATCGAAACAGTCAGCGGTATCGTATCACCGCCCCCCTGGAGAGCATCCTCGATAGTCAATGAAATATCGACGCTGCTTACGGAGATGTATTTCCAGTATACCCAGGCAACCTCGCTCAATCCATTTATGGTGGTACCATCATCGCTGAGCGAAGTCTGAAGCTCGATCCTGTTCCCCTCTATACCTGAAGGAGAATCATACATGGTATTAACCTCTCCTCCTGAGAATCCCATCTCAAAGCGGGATGATGCACTAGGGTCAAGCGCAAGGTTTACCGTTGCGGAAGTTTCCCCTTCAAGCGCGGCGAAGAGAGGGATAGATATTGTAATGATAATGATAAGAGCCAGTATCTTCTTCATGCCAGATCCTTGACCTCCAGCGTCAGCGTACCTGAGAACTCAGCACGGGGCTTATTGAAGTAATCCTCTGTCATGATGCGTATCTCACGGCTTCCCTCCTGATGATAGCCTTTCTCAGGATCATGGGTATAGATGACCGCAGATACCCCGGAATCACCGCTTCCGATAGTAAAGGACTGCCCTGCCGAATCACTGGATGAGACATACCAGAGCAACGGTGTCTGGGCTGTATCATCACCGGTCATCATATCACTCACGGTAAGCATCACGCTTGCCTTGTACGCATTGATATTCCAAGCAGCCTCAACAGTACCGGAACCAACATAATACGTTCCACCCTCGAAGCTGACAGTCGATGGAGACAGTACGAGATTACCTTCCTCATCCTTATCCTGCGCATCGATATTGAAATAAGCCTCTCCCGAAGACACGAGCCCCGCTACATTCGAAAGATCCCAATATACAGGATAATCAGCGATACCCCCCTCCTCCGGGAAACCCTCTTCTGTCTGCGAAGAATCAAAGACAAAAGGATTAACCCCGAACGCATCAGAGAGCATCATAAGGAATATCAATGACAAAACAAGCTTCTTCATCTTCTCTCAACGATGCCCTGCCTCATAAAGAGGCAGGACAAAAAGATTTTTAATTACCCGCAACGACATTAAGGGTTACAGTACCATAAAGGGTACCAGCCGTTGTCAATGCGCTAAAACCATCCGTAGTAAGAGCAAGCTTAACACTTCCCGTACTAGCATAATCAGTTGCTCCATTATGATCAGCAATCACGCCGTTGGAACCATTTGCAATAGATACGGTTTCTTCCTTTCCAGCCTCTCCGGCATAGTCCGAAAGAGCCGCATTCCAGGCAACACTGATTGTTGCCTCATCATCCAACCCAGTCAGGCCATCTGTAAGAGAAAGCTTTACATCAAGATTAGAAGATGAACGGATAATCCAGTAGGCATAAACATCCTGACTATGCGTCTTCTCACCATTAATGTCGGTATCCATGTCCAGCGATGTAGAAGGGCTTGCCACTGTTGATACGTTATCACCAGAAACAGCATCAGCAGAGAATCCGACTTCAATCAAATCATTATCAGCATTTTTCAGATCAAGCTTTGCAACAAGAGTAGCCTCTGCATCTGTTCCCGTATCCTTTCCGGTTCCTACTGGTGGCTCTGTTGCGAACACCATCCCTCCGATCACCATCATGGCAACCATCAATATAAGAATCTTCTTCATATCGTCCTCCTTATAGATCGATATATATTTCCCACCCGTTGTATCCTCCTAAGGACACGATATCCGGCAACGGCACCGAACCCTCTATCTCTTCCCTGACTGACTCGCATCACCAAGGCCAATTCCCTTCCTTATCCCCCTGTCGAAACGACATGGATGTATATCTCATCGACATATCTCCCCTGCTGCATGATCGGCGTATCAGGCTCGCTGATAGTCACATCAATGCTTCCCGTGAACTGCGCGTATTGGATATCAGCGCCGGTATCTGAATGGCTGTCGCTCTCAACCAGCACACCGGGAACATTCGTCCCTGATATCGCCTCATTACCATAGAACGTCTCAGTAAGATAACGCCTGTTCGAATCAGAAAGAGGCCCATCGTATCCGCTGAGCGTAGCAGTATACTCAATAGTGTTATACGGCGAAGGAGCATCCAATGGACTGCGAGAGGAATGCTCCAGCAGGAACGTGGAGTTTGAATCGTTCGGATCGTTAGAAGCCGACAGGAAAATCCTGTAGCTACCAGAAGGAGCCGTAGGATTACTGATCCCATTACGGTATCTCTCATAATCCACAGAATATACCTCTGACATAAAGTCTATATCAGCAACAGTCTGGGGATCCCCTGCCATGTTCTTTATATCGAGGTTGGAAGCAGCCGCACGCGGCCTTACCACAAGGCTTGCCATGCTCTGCCGACCATCATTGATTGAATAATGTCCAGACATCGGAATGGTAACTTCCGTATGCTGTCCATTCCAATCAATGCTCAGCGTCACGATAGCACTGTAATCATCCGCCTCAACGAGATTGTAGACCCTGCCATCGGCAGTAAGCAGACCAGTATTGGTTATATCATCAATCGGAAGTTCAAGGATGACATCGAACCACATATACTGGTAGCGAAAACTTCTATCCGAATCCTCCCACACAAGAGTTGTTGTAAAATTTTCTGGTCTTGAACTCACGAGGTTATAATCCCAATATCCAATTTCCTTTGAATTTATGGCGCCTCCCTGTCCCAGAGTGATAATGGCACTACCTCCATTGGCTGAACTCTTCACTAATCCAGGATTCTCCTGATGGTGGGTCTTGAGGACAATGACAAGATTGAATGGACGCCGCGCTGATGGATTAGAAGCGGACACGAAATAGAATCCATTAGGACAAGATGCAGAGATTGTCATCTTGTTATTACTATCCGCCTGACTCCATATATAATCACGCCCAGTAAATGTTTGATCGAGAGGAACTTCCATCTCATAAACACCACCTATGCCTACCATCTGCTCATAGGAATAACTATTGGCAGAGCCTGCGCCGGAAACCTCCGCTCCACTCCAATTAGTGCCTCCCTGATAATCCCAGCTTGCCATGTCAATGTTGAAGCCACCGACGCTAGGATTGACGCCTACGTATGCGGCAGTGATGCTTGATATACAGCTGATAAGCAACGCAATAATTGAGAATACCCTTCTCATACAGTACCTCCTTCAAGAGGTTCAATCGTCACCCAGACACGCGCTCCATAATTTCCAGGAGGAAGCGTCGAATCATCTGCTCCTGCTATCACGCTGGAGGACTTACGGGTGAACATGAAGTACACGAGGCCATCCACTGAGCCGATGAATGTATTTGCGTCAGCATCCTCTCCGAGTATCAGCTCGGCATCGCTTGTACGGCTGTCGAACGTGAATGTCTTTGAATCTCCTTCGACGATGCTGTTATTGCTGAACCTGCCCTCCTCGTATTCAATCGTAATGATGTAATCAAGAGGCGTGGATTCTTCACTCTCATGCATCATCTGCTCACCGTTGAAGATCAGCTTCATCGGCTGATTAGAGAGCATATCTATGGTTGCGATCTGCCTGCCGTTCTCCGTCTGCCCATACTGGACGAACTGCTCCTCGATGTTGAATGGCATCCCCGCGATATACGAATATGACTGGGCAGGAATCTCGTGGAATGAGACCTCCTGCACAGCACCATATCCAGCCTGGATCGTGAAGGAATCATGCGCCACCTCTATCGGAGCCGAAGATATCCCTCCTAGGGCAAGGAATATAAGGATGAGGATCGTTGCAGCCTTCTTCATATCATCAGTTCCCATCCGTCAGGATGACGCGTACCGTCGCCCTGTATTCTCCGATGCCAGGAGCATCGTCACCTGTCGAAAGATATTCTGTGCTATTCACCGTCATCGCTATAGCACCCCTATGGACCCACACATGGGTGGGTATCCTCTGGCCTCCGCTCACTGTCGTCTCTGAGCCGCTCGGGCTAACTACCTTCCAGTATGAGGAAAGCTTCCCTGGCGCTTTGGCTGTATCCACATTCGCAATCGAGGAGGAATCCTTGATCTCAGTGCTGTTCCCTGTCTCCGTATACGTACTGGACGTATACTCGGGAAAGGAATAAGAGAGATTACCCAGATCATAGCTCGTCGCGATGATATCGGTACCATTGGCAAGGGTAAGGGCAGAGAAATCAAGAGACAGCGAATAATTGCCCGTCTCATTCCCGATGACCCTGTAAGAGAACACGATATGCTCAGCAAACGCCTCATCCATGATTGATGTTGAAGTATCTCCTAAAAGCGAATCGATGTAGTTATCGACGACAATCTCATCGATGCTTTCCTTCTCGCCAAGGTCCACGGTATCAAGAGACTCAGAGAGAGCGTCTGTTATCACGACGCTCACGCCATCGACATCTCCTATCTTGTATGCCTTTATATTGAGGACATTGGAGGCATTCTCGTCCATTCCCTCGGGAAACACGCTGCTTCCGCAGAGAGCAATGGCAGATATCAGCAAGAGCGAGACGAAAGTACCTAGCTTCCTTATCATGCAGCACCTCCATAGAGCAGATCAAAGAAGGCATCAGAAGATATTGCCTGATCAAAAGTGAACATGATCGATGAGGAATAGACCTCAGGGAGCCTGAGATCCATGGATGAGCTGCCCTGATTCACAAGCTGTATGCATCCGATACTGTCTGCAAGATCCTGTATCGTGAACATCATAAGTATCCAGTCGCCGTCATACATGACATCAAAGCCATATGTTCCAGGCTCAAGTGTCTGGGTAACGAAACGCCCATCGCTATCGGTGAAGAGATATTCATCGGTAGGTTCGGTCCTCACCTCATCATCCTCGATCGTTATCGAATAGATCGGAGAAGAGCCATTGAGCCACAGATTCCCATCCGGCAACGTAACGACTCCGGAGGCAGGATAGGTATTCGGAGCATCGAGCCGAAGCACATACCCGCGCCTTGAGGATGAAGGGATATTCACCGGGTACATCACCAGAGGGGCAAAGGCATTCTCACCCTCGCTGTAGACGATGAAGCTGTCATCATAACCTCCAGCGGAAAGCCCTTCATAAAGAGAGACGCCCAGGAATGAATCCATCCTGTCAGCAACGCTGCTGCCCGGAGAACCGATCGATATATGATTATCCTTCAGCGCTCCCTTCTGGCTGATAAGCAGATAGTTCACAGGAACATGGGAATTGAATGCCATCAGGCCGTCAGCAAACACGCTCGCCGTGCTAAGACGGAAGTCAGCTCCGATGGTATTGAACGATGAACCGGCATCCAGTCCAAGCGAGGCGTTGATATAATCACCAGAATATGCGTAATCAGCATCGAAGCCATACCGATTGAAATCATCGAATCTGCCCGTATCTGCCCCGATCGTGAATGAATGCCTGTTATCAGAATACCTGAACGTAGCATACGACGTGGTATCGCTGAGCGTCATGCTCGTATTCGTGCGTCCGAACCTGATTGATGCGGAGATCCTTCCGCTGAACTGAGGCGCGGAGCTGAAGTCTCCCTGCATGGTTCCGGAAGCGGTAAGCCATACATTCCGGGAAAGGGAGAAGCTAAGGGATGAGGAAAGATACCAGGCACTCTCCTTGATGATATCAGAGTAAATCGAACCTGAGGCATTCACGCTCCAGCTCATTATCCCGACCCGGCCAGAGAGTCCTCCGCTGAGAGAGAAGCGATGGCGGCCATCGATTCCCAGCTCTCTTGGAGAATAATAGCTGCCTGTGATCGTCACAGAGCTCAGGCTTTGCCAATCCGTCGAAATCTGATGGCCAATGCTCGCATAGAAGCCTGGCATCTGCCATGTGCCGTTCTCATCGGTACGCTCAGAGACATTAAAGAGGTATCTGGTAGTACCAAGGAAGCTCGCGTGTATAAGCTCAGCGGCCATCCTGGCATTAGGACGGAATGAAGCCAGATCCGTAGGATTATTCTGAATCGCGACAGTGGTATCGAGAGTAAGCGTAGGAGTAAGGCCAGCCCTGACGAACGAGGAAAGCGTCCAATCCCTTAGGTCATACTCAAGGCTCCTTCCTCCCCAGATAGGAAGGCGCAGCTTGCCCTTGTCCTTCTGCGAAGAAGAATTCACTACCCTGCGGCCCGTGACAAGGGACGCTCCATAATATACCTCATGAGGAGCCAGAAGCGAGCCAGAGTACAGCAAATCCATATCAATTTCCTGAACAAGGGAACCATCAAGAGGTGTCACCCTGATAGTGATCCTGTTCGCACCTGAATAGAGAATGAAATCGCGAAGCCTGTATGTTCCTACATCAAGCGTACGATGGAATATGGAACGGCCTTCGTTGAAAATCTCGACCTCCGAAGGCTTCTCGATGACGATAAGCTGTTCATAATGGCTTGGCCTTATATACCCAGAAGGAGCATATGCATAGCTCTTCTCGAACTCTACGCCCACGGACGTTCCATCAGGGCTAAGAAGATCTGATGACACATTGCCGAAGGAAAGCCTGATCATCTCATCAGGAAAATCATAATAGAATCTGTATGAACCGAAATTGAACAGGAATCTACCGACTCCGAAATTCATGTAGTAATTGAAATCCAGATGGAGATCATAGAGCCTGGCATGATTCGATGACGAAAACGTGAATGTCATGTTATTCAGCCAGCGGTCATTCCGGAAGTTCGGAACACGTCCCGTGAGATTGTATGTTGACTCGACAGCAAATACGGCAGGTTCCAGATTAATCCCATTCGCGATAGGCCTTGAGCGACGTCGTCCTGCACTCATTCCGCCTGTCAGGCTGAGAATCTGTATAGGCATATCCTCTGGCATGAAGAAGATCCTGACCTCATAACTCTCGCTGTTGAACGAGGTACGGATACCGATGCTATCAAGATAGCTCAAGGCAATCGCATCGCTTGAATAGGTAAATATCCTGTCAAAGGCCTCATCGGTAATCGTATCACGTAGATAACCGGCAAGGTCTCCTCTGTCTAGGCTTGGCTCTCCGTTGAGAATCGTTACGCCGACGGTACCGGTAAATGAATCATTGATATACAGATCCATATAGTACAAGCCATCAGCAAGCACTATCTCATCCTCGCCTGCAATATAGAAGGCAGACCAGAATGCACGCTCCTCCTCAGTCAGGCCCGCTAAGAGATCATCGATGGAATCTAAGCCGCCAGAGCCCTCCTCCTGAGCGGGAACAGACAGTTCGGAAGCTTCATCTACAGCAATGATAGGATCAGGCACGATTGCTGTTTCAGAGCCATTTCCAGAAATAAGATATGACGGAACCTCAAATTGACTCTCGGTAACAGGTTCCTCATCCTGCATGGATTCTGGCATAGCCGGATATATCTGACCAGCAGGAAGCACTATCGCCTCATGCATATCTGACAGAGTCCTTGGCACTAGCGGAGGACTGTCGGAGAACTCTATCGGAAGGAGGATGTCCTCTATCTCTGGGGGAAGCTCCGTGGAATCCATGAAATCAATCATCCTTGCCACACTTCTCATGCGCTCCCTGATCGAAAGGAAGCGGATGAAATCCTCCGGTGCCCTGGATGGAACGAGAGGCGGGAAATCGGAGAACTCGATCGGAAGAAGGATGCTTTCTGCGTCCGTCCCTGCCCTGCCTTGTGGATAGCTTCCGCTAACGGTGCTATCATATATGTAATGGGAGGAGGCCGTGTCATCTGCAGATGAAATCACGACCTCCGTCCCTGGGGGTACTATCTCAGCGCTGCTCCAGCTGCAGAGGAGCATCATCGTCATAAGCGCAAGGACCAGGATGGCTATTGAGGCATGCGGCATCATGACATGGAGAATCCTGCTTCCCATGCCAGGCAGCAGTGCAAGCACCATGACTGCCACCACAGATACCCACACTGCAACCGCTATCACACCCAACCGTCCCATAGTCTGCGCCTGAGCAGCTCAATATTCGAAATCGTATGCAAGATCTACCGAGAACGCAGATGCGCCGCTGAGCGCATCAGGCAGCCCGAGGATCGTCCTTAGCCTGGAATCAGTGAGGAGATTCTGTCCGGCAAGCGGCTGCAGCTCCTCTCCTGAAAGGGTATAGGAGGAGCCATCATCCCCATTGACGGTGACAGCAAGGGAATTGAGCATCTGATGGACGCTTCCCGTATTGGAGAGGACCACCTCAAGCTTCCCCTCCTCATTGACGGATGCGTCTCCTTCAACCCTCTCCACAACGCGGGAGGGGCGTACGTACGCGCTTGTCGAATAGACGAAGAGGAATGATATCATCTGGCCGCCCTCATCTGACTGCGCGCCTGTCGGCATCGGGATCTGCTCGCTGATGATACGGAAGGAAAGCTCACGGGTCACCGTGCTCGGGCCTCGGTACTGAACCCTTACGAGCTGAGTGGAATCCGGACGTATGATCATGCGGCTAGGCTGTATGGAGAAGTATGCGGATCCGTCCTGATTCGCCTCGTTGCCGTCGATATCGACGATCCTCTGTTCCGCCCGGACCTCGATGGCTATCGGAGAGTCAGAGTCGTTCACGATCGTATAGACCTTGGCACTACCGGCTCCGGTAGGGTCATAGGTAACGTTAAGCGGCGAAAGCTGATAAGCTGACAGCCCAGCGATAGCCAAAGCCATGCACAAAGCGATGGCCAAGGCCTTCCTTGCCCTCATCATTATAAAATACCCCCTTTGAACGACGGAGTCGTCCAAGCCGGGATAGAAGCTGTCTATGTTAGGTTTACCCCCCCCCACGTCAATTCTGACATGTCAGCCTCATTCATAGCCGAGCTGGAACAGAAACGCACGAGGTCCCAGCGGAGGGAGGAGAAATAAGCACCTACCCGTAAATCAGGGAAGATCAGCCTTTCTCCTAGCTAGGTGGTTTATATAACAGGTTCTTGCCGTTGTCAATATCGCAGCAAGAAAATACTTGGTCTGTAAGAAATTATACAAATTGTTCCAGAATATCGCTGTTTTGTGGAAAAATTTCTCAATATCTCAAACCAGACAAACGATGGCATAAAGAGCGAAAAATCATCATTTGGATTAGATATTTTCTTATATAATAACGTCTTTGATAGAAAGTTCGATTACGTAAATTAATTTTTCAGGGAGTCTGCCGATGGCAGGATTTCCGATATCCTCAGAAGCCAGATAGCAATATATCTAAGATTGCTTCCGATGAAGCCTACATATGACCCGATGAATAATGGAGCGGAAAGGCTGCGCTTCCAGCTCAATGGCGGCCGTTGCCGAACGACCAGGCAAAGAGCAGGCTGCGTATGCGGCGGAAGTCTCCCCGCTTTATCAGGATGAACTCACCATTATTGAGGAAGATCCTATCAGAAGCAACGGTTCGCACAGCATCAAGGTTGACGATGTACCCCCTGTAAGGCTGGATGAACTGGCCTAGGGAGATGGAATCAAGCTCCTCCTGCATACGGGAAAGGGTGTCCTTCACCTCCTCATACAGTCCCTCTGCCGTATGGACAACCCTACGGTATCCCTGGCTCTCTATGTAGAGGATCTTATCGATGGAGACGCTCTGCACCTCTCCGTTCCCGATATTGATCAGCAGCCTCCTGATGTTCTTCTCCTCGAACGAGGCCATCGCCCTATCCAGCGCCTCATCAAGCTGGGCCTGTGCAAATGGCTTTACCACATAATGCACAGCCTTGAGGGAGAAGGCATCGATAGCGTAATCGCGCGAGATGGAGATGAAGATGATCTCGGTCCTGTCATGGCGGCGACGTATCTCCCTCGCCACATCGGTGCCAAGCATTCCCGGCAGGCATATGTCCAGCACCACGATATCCCAGCCGGATGAACGTCCAAGCTCTTCCAGGAAGCGTGTCGGAGAGGAAAAGTCAGAGATCCGTACGGAGAATTCAGGCCTCCTCGAAAAATAGGAGGAGACAGCGTCATGAACGCCTGCAAGATACTCTTGCTGATCATCGCAGATCGCGACTCTAACCATAAGCGATACTCCTTTCCGCAAGGATAGCAAAAGCGCGGCAGGCTGTGAATCGGCTAGAGGTAATCACCCCGCTCCATAGAGGCTTCATAACCGGCCTTCCTGAAGCTATCGAAGATGACGCTGAGATCGCTGCCATCCTCCTCTCCGCTGATCTTCTTTCCATCATAGAGGGAGTACTTCTCACGCTCCTGCTGCGGCGTGATGTTCGGCATCACGACGTTCGCTCCGGCATTGAAGCCCTGGATATGCCCATCATCACTCGCGGTGGCAAGCGCCGTCGTCGCGGGAATGAGGGCGTGAGGAAGGGCCAGCCGCACCAGGGATATCATGCGGAGCGTAAGCGCCACGCTCCCCCTCTTCTCATTCCTGAACGGGGTATCGTGATGCGGTATGAACGGTCCCATGCCTACCATCTCAGGAGACAGCTCCTGCAGGAAGGCCATATCCGCGGCAAGGGTGTCGACGGATGAGTAAGGCGAGCCGATCATCATGCCAGCCCCAGTCTGATAGCCGAGGCGCTTGAGCGTCCACAGGCACCGCTTCCTGCCATCCAGCGACATCGAGGAGGGATGCAGGCGGCCATAGTGAGCGCTGTCAGCCGTCTCATGGCGAAGGAGATACCTGTCTGCGCCGGCATCCCGCAGCCTCCCATAGCTCTCATCGCTCCGCTCCCCGAGGCTGAGCGTCACTGCCGCGCCCGGGCAGGACTCCTTTATGTTCCTGATAAGAGGCACAAGGATATCATCGGACCAGAACAGGTCCTCTCCGCCCTGAAGGACGAAGGTACGGAAGCCGCAGGCATAGCCACGGACGCAGGTCTCAAGGATGGATTCCGGCGTCATGCGATAGCGCGCTGCCTTGCCGTTGCTCCGCCTTATCCCGCAGTAGTAGCAGTCATTGCGGCAGTAGGATGTGAATTCGACAAGGCCGCGGATGAAGACGCGGCGGCCATAGATGGAATCACGGACCGACACGGCAAGCTCTCCCAGCCTGGATGAAGGATAGGTCTCCTCATCCGCTATGAGGGACCGCCATTCTCCAAGCGAAAGCCTCTCGCCTGCCGCAAGCCTCTCTATTACACCCATCAGGCCTTTGTGTAGAGGGCCTGGCTGCTGACGCCTGGAAGCCTCCCCAGCTTGCCTGAGAGCGCTGATATCGTATCGGCATCCGCATCGACCACGACGCTGATGATGCTCATGTTCCTCTTATGGTACGGCAGCCCCATCCTTCCGATTATATAGGGGCTGTACTGATGGAGGATCGCATTGACCGCCTCGGCCTTCTCCTTATCCTCGACGATGATCCCTATGACAGCTATCCTTGTCTCTTCGCCTTCCATTTCCTACTCCTCTTCCCTGCCATGCAGGATGACCTCAAGAAGATGCTCGCCGCCCTTCTTCCGGCGCTTGATGCTGAACCAGGAGCCTTCGGATGTCCTATAGCGGCCCTCTGCAGGCTCTCCCATGCCGAACGTGAAGATATAGCGCTGCAGATCAAGCATGACCATTGCCGCATCCATCATATCATCGGGCGACACCTTCTTCACCAGTATCTCCGGGAATCCGAAGGCTGCAAGTCCGCAGGATCTGATCGAAAGCGCTCCCATGGCAGGCGTCCCATCGACGATGAAGCCAGATGTCACCGCAGAGCAGAGCCACTCATCATCGTCATGGCGCATGATGATATCAAAGACATCATCAGGGTCGCGAAGCACGCCCTGTATGTCTATCGATACCCCTCCGCAGGATGAGAGGATGGCACCAAGCACCTTCGTGAAGGCAACGGAACGCTCATACGATGTCTCATCTCCGACCTCGGCAGTTATCGTGACACGGGCAACTGATGGATTGAATAGATACTCCAGATCCTCATCATCTCCACCGACGATCCTCTGATCATAGCGCGATGGAATCTCGATGCACTTCTGGAATACGACCTTTACCGAGACACCGTCCGCATTGAGACGCCAGCTATTCTCCTTGAGCTTTCGTGACCTGATCCTTCCATCCCAGTTCTCCAGATAGTCTTCCTTAAGCGTATCGATGGAGAAATCCTCGGACTCAAGGCGAAGGACAGCCTCGAATTCCCCGCCCTTGGGAAATTCCTTGCGGAAGCCCATATAGTCAATGGAGAGCGGATCGAAGCCATCCTCCTCTTCCTCGTCATCATCTTCCCCAAGGAAGGTGTTTATATCATGCACGGCCTTCTGGACGACCGGAGAAGGGAATCCACGTTCCTCTGTCAGGCGGAAGCAGTCCCTGGCCTTCCTGAGATATTCCTTACCGGCATCCGCCTCCCCTTTCTCCAATGCTTCCATTCCTCTGGACTGGAATATGATGGCCTGGGCGAATGGATATATCAGGTCCTCGGTATCGATGATCCCATCGCGGACCGCATCCTCGAGGCACTTTTCAGCTCCATCGCAATCCTTAGAGAGAATCGAGGCAAAGAGATCGGCGATCTTCTCATCATGACCGCCTTCCATGACAAGCCTCCTGAAGACGTCGCGGTCGAAATCATCAGCCGGACCATCCTCTCCGAATATGAGATGATAATCGTCGTCTTTCCTGCTCATGGCTGGAATTCTACAGCGTCATGGCGCCATCAACAAGACACAAAGGAATCTTTGGAATACACTCTTTTCCAAATGGACGCATTCCGCATTGAGAACGCCACGGTAAGGCGTGATGGAAAGAACATACTCACCTCTGTCTCGATAAGTGCCAGGATGGGTGAGCACATCGCGATAATCGGCCCCAACGGAGCAGGCAAATCCACGCTCCTAGGCGTCATCGCACGCCGCATCTATCCCCTGGCTCTTGATGAGTACAGATCAGAGATCCTTGGAGAGGAGAGGTGGATAATACAGGACCTGAAGAAGCGCGTGAGCCTCGTATCTCCGGCTGAGGATATCTTCTATACCTCATCATACACCGCCCGGGAGATCGTGGCATCGGGTCTCCATGCATCCCTTGGCTTCGACTTCCACCACGCAGTCGCCCCGGAAGACTGGGAGAAGGCCGACGATGAGCTCAGGAAGACAGGCATGTATGAGAAGAGGGAACGCACGATGAACACGCTCTCCACCGGAGAGAAGCGGCGAGTCCTCCTTGCCCGTGCGGCCGTGACATCTCCGGATATCCTCCTGCTGGATGAAGCCTCCACAGGGCTGGACTTTCCCTCCCGTGCCGACCTGAGGAATACGATATCCGACTATGCCACAGACAGGCGCACTGTCGTGATGGTCACCCATGAGCTATCAGAGATACTTCCAGGCATCACGAGGATCATCCTTATGAAGAACGGGAAGATCGTCGAGGACGGAACGAAGGAAGAGTGCCTTACGGAACCTATGCTTTCCAGATTGTTCGACAGGAAGGTACATGTAGCCTTTTCCGATGGAATATACACCGCTTTCTGCTGATTATCCCTTATAATCAGTAAAGGAGGCGCTATGAGAGCCAACATAATAATCCATTCGATTTCCGGCAATCTCTATCTGATAGCCGAGACATTCACCGAGACGCTGCAGGCACTGGGGATAGATGCGCGGCTGTACCGCGTGGCAGACCCGGATCTCCATATAGAGGCAAACGAGAGGACGGAGGTCAATGAGTACTACGAGGAGATCACCTCGCTCCCTGAGGCAAGCAGCCATACGCTGGAGAAGGCCGATGCCATCATACTGGGAACCCCATCGCGCTTCGGGATGCCAAGTGCGGAGATGAAGGCATTCATCGACTCGACGGCACCGCTATACAAGTCGCGTTCGATCGAAGGAAAGCTCTTCTACGCCTTCGCCTCTTCCTCCGTATCGATAGATGATGGACTGAAGGCCGCACACGGACTCTACACATGGGCAGGCATGATGGGGCTGGTTAATATTCCCTACTCCATCTATGTGCATAAGGAAGGAGAGCTGATGCCGAACAGGCCAACCGATGACATAGACTTCATCGCAGAGCATCTCGGAACGGCGATCCTAGCCTTTTGATATCTTAGACAGATAGTATCCTATGTATCTCCGGAGGCGGGCATGCCAGTTCTTGCCCGCCGCGCTTGAGGCACGCTTCACGGCCTCCGCTGCGCTCAGTCCCTGTCCTTCCTGCTTCTTCATCTCATCCCACTTCCTGACAAGCCACATGTACATATCACCTTCGCTCTGTCCGGGGAATGCGGAAAGAAGATGCTCCTTCCTGATCTCATGCACGATCGGAGAGTAGACGTTCTCATACCAGCTCCTTGCCGCCTCCTCGAAGGAGATCTCATGGTCAATGGCCTGGTTTATATAGTACTTGTGCACGAGGATATGATTTACCATCTCAGCATATGATCCAGGAGTCGTGAACACGATATCGCCCATGGGAAGATATGATGGCTTGTACTGTGATATGAAGCTGTTACGCTCGTACTCAACGACCTTGGCCCTTAGCTCCTTCATGGAGACTCCGGGATGGAGCGGTATCTCGGAGTCCAGCTCTACGACCTCGGCATCGATGAACTCCATGCCCTTGGCCTTAGCCACTGATACCCTGTGATTGCCGTCACGGACGAAGTAATAGCCTCCGAGGCTATAGACGGAAATAGGAGGAAGGACGACATCGTTTATGATGGCACTGTCTACGCTGACCCAGCGGGAACGAAGCAGCTCTCGCTTCGGGTAAAAGGCAGAGGAGAAATCATGATAGCGTCCCTCAGAGCCGATGATGCGGCTCACCGGGATCGTCCTCATGCCGAGATACGTCTCTGACTTGGGCTTGATGATCGATGTCACCTCATAAAGCGAGAGGAGGTTGTTGTTCTTCCAATGCAGGGCTGAGAAGAGGCCCTGGAACTGCGCCTTGGCCTTGGCCTTGGTAAAGTCGTCCATCGCAGTGCTATCCATAGCTACCTCGCTCCAAGAGACTCATCCTCAAGGATGTAGTTCTTGTAGATATTGATGACCTTCGTATCCATGAACTCTGAGACGCGCGGCGCATTCATATCCTCAAGATGGACGTGGCCGTGCAGCAGGTACTTCGGCTTATATCTCTCCATGAAGGAGAGAAAGCACTCGAAACCCTTATGACAGAGATCCTCGCCATCCCCCATCCCCCGGGGAGGAGCGTGCGTAATCAGGATATCCAGAGCGCGGCCGTACTTACGCTTGTTGAACATCAGCCGCGGAACAAGCTTCGTGATACGGCGCTGCATCTGCTTCTCCGTATACTGGCTATCTCCATTGTTATAGAGCATCGAACCGCCGAGTCCCATGATGATCAGGTCATGGGTCTTGTCATATACGCAGCGCCCATCCATGATGAATCCTCCGAACTGAGGCATCTCCGTGATATGCCTGCCTCCATGCGAAAAGCCTGTCGGGAACTGATCATTCCGGGCATAGCCCTTCATCATCCGTCCAAAGTCCTCAAGATTATGATTTCCATAGACGTAATAGACATCCTTGCGGAGCATCGTCTGGATATAATCATAGTAACGGAGCGGAAGATCTCCCGCGGATATCACGAAATCGACATCCCTGTACAGATCAGGGGCAATCGACGAGTAGATCAATGTATCCGTCGTATCGGAGATGCAGAGAATCTTCATGGCCAGCCTGAGTATAGATGAATATGCGGCAGGGTGAAAAGGTGGCCTTTCCTAAACGCCTTGCCATCCCCTGGCGGTATGGCTTGGCAGGCTGGGGTGGGACCAGGTAGCTGGAACGATTCCTGCGAACATGGCATAGGCGATGAACCTGACTTATCGGCACCATTAATAAGGCCAAAGGCGTTTTGCTTTATTAACGACTGTCCTTATTAAAGGATTCTGGTGCTTGCTTAATTAACGAACATTCATAATAAGAGTCAAGCAAGTAACACGAAATCCAATCGGATATCCTTATGGCTTCCCCTGCATTTATGACTTAGTAAAAGCCTCTATGTACTTCGTAAGCTCGAAAATCCTGTTCCTCCGGCCTCCTGTGATCTCCCTTAATATTGAATCTGAGCACATCGTATTTACAGCATTATTGATTGTCGGAATGGAAAGTCCCGTAGCCTGAGAAAGCCTGCCGACAGTAGATACAGGCTGAGAATACATCTCCTTGATTATCGCACCAAATGCAAGAGGAGAGGATTTCTTGCTCGCAATATACTCATTGTATTCAGAAACGACAGAGAGCACATCATGGAATATGAGCTTAGCTCTTCCTGCTGTCTCGATCGAGGCTCTTAGGAAAAAACATATCCATCTATGCATATCATTGTCTCGTCTTGCGGCCTGAAGTGCATCATAATATTCAGATCGGTGGCTTTCGAAGTAATCGCTTATATAGAAACATGGTTTGTGTAACTTTCCCGAGGAAAGCAGGTACAACGGTATCATTAATCGTCCAATCCGGCCATTTCCATCAAGGAATGGGTGTATGGTCTCGAATTGATAATGCATTATCGCAAGCCTTATAAGCACTGGTAGATCATCATTACGATTCATGAACTTATCAAAGTCATTCATAAGATCATAGAGATCTATGGCTGCAGGAGGAACATAGGCGGCATCCGATGGCTTACTGCCACCGATGAAATTCTGTGACGTACGGAATTCCCCCGGAGTCTTATGTTCTCCACGGACCCCTCGCAACAATATACTATGAAGCTCTCTCAGCAACCTACTGGAGAATGGAAATCCGTCATTCATTATCCGTTTTATCCCATATTCCATGGCCGCAATATAATTCTCGACCTCTGTAACATCATCACGCTTCTCTGGATTGAGTTCTTCCGTAGGCATCATATCCTCAAGGACAGTAGTATTGGTTCCTTCAATACGATTCGACTTATTGGCCTCTACCCTGATATGCATCCTGATATACAGCTCAATATCTGTAATGAATTCAGACAATCCACCAAGCGCACCAAGTTCCTGATCGGCATTTGATAAAAGTGAATTGATATCGGGGGAGCTCCAAGTCCAAGTGTCATTGATGGGAAAGGGAACAAAGGACTTGAAATCCCCCTGGTTGCGATATGTTCCTGACTTGAATTTCTCTATGATCAACATAAAATGCTTCCTTTAATACGATTTCTTAATAAAGAGAATAGGCTGTTTTCATTAATAAGGGAATCTGTTAATAAAGCAAAAGGCGTTTTACTTTATTAACGACTGTCCTTATTAAAGGATTCTGGAGTTTGCTTAATTAATGCACATCATTATTAAAGTATTCCGCCAATTACCTAATCAATGAATATCAGACTGAAGCTGCTCCGCGACCGCATCGGAGCCACATTGGCGCATACCCCTTCCCTCAGAAGCAAGGGGTCCTAGCTCGTTCTGGCCATTTCCGGAATGAATGCCGTCCAGATGGCTTCCTGCTGATAAGCGGCAAGGAAGCAGAAGGGCCACCTCGCTCAGAGATGGCCCTGCCGATCAGTTCCAGGTCCTTATGATCTCACGCACGAGTGCTGAGAACGTCGTCTTGACCCTCTCCCCGGTCTCAAGCACTTCCTCATGGTTAAGGGGCTGGTCAAGGATGCCGGCAGCCATGTTCGTAAGGCAGCTTATGCCAAGCGTCCTCATCCTCATATGCGACGCGGCAATAGCCTCAGGCACGGTAGACATTCCTACGGCATCAGCGCCTGCCAGGCGTGCGAACCTGACCTCTGCCGGGGTCTCGAACGAAGGCCCCGTGAAAAGCATGTACACACCCTTGCGTACAGGTATCCCCTTCTTGATAGCGGCCTTCTCCGCCAGGGCCAGAAGCCCCTTGTCATAGGCGTTCGTCATATCGAAGAAACGCTCTCCAAGCTCATCTGGATTGCGCCCTCTCAGAGGATTCTCCGCCACGATCTTTATATGGTCGGAGATAAGCATCAGATCTCCCGGCTTCCATGATTCATTCACGCACCCCGCGGCATTGGTGAGGAAGAGGTTGCTGATACCAAGCATCTTCATCACCCGCACAGGATACACGACCTCATCCATCGAATAGCCCTCGTAGTAATGGAAGCGCCCCTGCATGCAGAGTACTGTCCTTCCCTCAAGCTCTCCGATAACGAGCCTGCCCTTATGACCGGGGACGGTCGATACCGGGAAATGCGGTATCTCATGATAATCAATGACCACCGGATCCCCTATCGTTTCAGCCATGTCTCCCAGGCCGGAGCCTAGCACGAGGCCGATCTCCGGCTTTCTGCCATCGAGCCTCGACTCGATATACTTCTTGGATTCATCCAGGCTTTCCATCAGATTCATTTTCACAATCTCCTTAGAACGGTTCTCCGGAGGCAAGAGGAGCAGCGCTCTTCCTGCTGGAGAAGATAAGCGCGATCAATGTCGCGATATAAGGGAACATCCCGAGGTATCCTGTCGGTATAGACTGGAATATCGGGAAGACCTTTCCCATGTTCGCAATCGTCATGCATAGGCCGAAGAAGAAGGTGGAACCAAGGATTCCGAGAGGCTTCCACTGCCCGAAGATCAAGGCAGCTATGGCAAGGAATCCCAGTCCGTTGATACCGCTTCCTGCGTTGTACTCACCGGCGTAGGTAACGAGTATGCACGCTCCTCCGATACCAGAGAGAAGGCCGGAGGCTATCACGCCGATATACCTCATCTTGCGTACATTGACACCAGCAGACGCGACAGCGGACGGATGCTCTCCGCATGCGCGAAGGCGCAGTCCGAATGATGTCTTGTAGAGGAGGAACCAGGATAGGCCCCATATGAGGAGGCAGATCCAGGTAGTCCAGTAGGTACTGGTGAAGAAGAGCGGTCCGATCACCGGTATCTTCGATAGCACAGGCACGTTCTGCCTGATGATACCTCTGACGATCGTTATGTTGCCGCTTCCCGTGATCGTCTGCGCGAGGAATAGGGTCACAGCCGTGGACAGCATGTTGATCGCCGTTCCAGATATCACCTGATTGGCCTTCAGATTGATAGCAGCGAAGGCGTGCAGCAGCGAGAGCAGCGCGGAGGCAGCCATCGCCACGAGTATCCCTATGACTATCGCAAGGACGAAGCTGAAGCCAGGGATTGCCTGAAGCTTGACGATCGTAGCGGCTGCGGAGAAGACTCCGAAGAGCATCAGGCCCTCGATGCAGAGGTTCGTAACGCCTGAACGCTCGGAGTAAAGGCCTCCCAGCGCACCCATGAGGATAGGGATCGTATAGGCTATAGCCGATGGTATTATGCTTGTTATGACACTCCAGAAACCCATTTACCTCACCTCCTTCCCTTCCTTCAGGTACGCCCGTCCTTCCTTGGCATACTCCTTGAACCTCTTCCTGGAAAGCGACGCGATCGGCGTATCATCACCATGCTTCGCCATAGCCAGGCGGGCAGCCTCCTCAGAGCGCTCGAATCGTGACTTGAAGATATTGTTCCAGAAGCTGGCGAGTATGACGTTGGTCGCGGTGAAATAGATTATGGTAGCGATGATCGTATCGGCGATCTCTGTGGGAATGCCCGTAGCCGCGAGGGATCCTCGCCCCATCTTGAGGATACCGAAGAAGATCGCTGAGAAGAATATGCCTACAGGCGAGCAATTGCCGAGAAGCGCAACGGCAATCCCATCAAAGCCCTCGTTCGGCATCTTTCCCATCTCCATGATATTGGAATATCCGCAGTAATACGTAAGGCCGGCAAGGCTGGCAAGGGCTCCTGCGATGGCCATGGAGATCATGATCGAACGGTTGACCTTTATCCCTGCGTACTCCGCGCAGAAGCGGTTTGATCCTACGGCCTTGAGATTGAAGCCGAGCGTGGTCTTCTGCAGTATGAACCAGACCACGACGCACATGATGATGGCAAGGATGAAGCCATAGTTGAGCGTCGAGAACTGCGTAAGGTCGGTAAGCCAATCTGCCCTGAGCGTATGTACCGTGTCGATAGGCTTTGACTTCACAGAGATCGTAGGATCGATGATGAAGCGCGGTATGAAGTCATATACGATCCAGTATGCCGTCCAGTTAAGCATGATCGTGGAAACGACCTCATGAACATTGAACTTCGCCTTCAGGAATCCCGATATGAAGCCCCATACGGCGCCTGCTGCCATCGAGGCAACGATGATGATCGGAAGATAGATCACGCGAGGCATGTCCAATGGAAGATAGTAGGCCAGGATCGAACCTGTGATGCCACCCATCAGCATCTGCCCCGATGCTCCGATATTGAAGAGCCCTGTCTTGAACGCGAATGCCACCGATAGCCCTATGAGTATGAGCTGCGTTGACATTCCCAGCGTGTTTCCGATTCTCCGGACATTCGAGAGCGCACCGAAAAGTATGCGCTCGAATCCTACGAACGGATTCTTGCCTATGCAGAGGATGAATACGCATCCTGCCACGATTCCCAGAAACACCGCTGATAGCGATACAACCAGAGGAGAGGCCTTCCTCGCTTCGAGAGGACGCTGTATCTTCATTCGTTCCCTTCCCATCAGTTCTCTCCTCCCTTCCTTATTCCTGCCATCATCAGACCAACGGCATGCTCATCGGTAGAGGAAGCATCAACGATATCAATAAGCTCTCCTCCAGATATGACCGCGATCTTATCAGAGAGGTTGAATATCTCATCAAGCTCGAATGAGACGAGGAGGACAGCCTTGCCGCGCTCCCGTTCCTCAACAAGCTGCCTATGGATGAACTCGATAGCGCCTACATCAAGGCCGCGCGTCGGCTGTACCGCTATAAGGAGGTCCGGATCGGCGGTTATCTCACGTCCGATGATCGCTTTCTGCTGGTTTCCTCCAGAGAGCTTCCCAGCAAGGGAATCAACACCCTCTCCGGAGCGTACGTCGAACTTGCTGACGATCTTCTCCGAGTACTCACGGATAGATGAGTAGTCGAGTATGCCATGAGAGGAGAACGGAGCCTTGCGGAACTCCTTTATCACCATGTTCGAGGTAAGAGGGGCAGAGAGGATCAGGCCCCTTTTCTGCCTATCTTCGGGAATATGGCCGAGACCCATCTCATTGCGCTCCTCGATCGATAGCGCCGTTATATCCCTGCCATTGAAGATGATCGAGCCAGACTCCGCCTTCCTGAGTCCGGTAATCGCCTCGATAAGCTCGGACTGGCCGTTTCCATCGACGCCCGCGATACCGATGATCTCCCCGGAATGAACGGTAAGAGAGAAGTCCTTTACGCCAAGCACCTTCTTGCTGTTCATCACGGAAAGGTGACGGATCTCCAGGATCGGGGCTCCCGGGTGGCACGGAGACTTCTCGACCTTGAATGACACAGGACGCCCGACCATCGCCGCAGCCATCGCCTCAACGGATGTGGAGGCAACATCTACCACGTCTATAAGGCGTCCTCTCCTGATTATCGTACAGCGCTTAGCCACCGCCTTGATCTCATCGAGCTTATGCGTGATGAGGATGATTGACTTTCCCTCTGCGGCGAGATTGCGCATGATCTGCATCAGCTCATCGATCTCCTGAGGCGTAAGCACCGCCGTAGGCTCATCGAATATGAGGATATCGGCATCGCGGTAGAGCATCTTGAGAATCTCCACCCGCTGCTGCATCCCCACCGTGATATCCTCGATGACCATATCGGGCTCGATAGAAAGGCCGTACCGCTCTGATATCTCCTTTATCTTCCTGGAGGCCTTCCTGATGTCATAGACGAAGCCTCCTTCCTTTCCCATTATGATGTTCTCGGCAACGGTGAAGTTATGGACGAGCTGGAAGTGCTGATGCACCATCCCTATGCCGAGATCGAAGGCGTCGTTCGGACTCTTAATGCTGACTTCCTTGCCCCTTACCTTTATGACGCCCTTATCTGCATGATAAAGACCGAAGAGGATACTCATGAGCGTGGACTTTCCAGCTCCGTTCTCTCCGAGGATCGCGTGGATCTCACCCTCCTCGACCTGCAGCGTGATATCGTCGTTTGCCACGATACCGGGGAATTCCTTACGGATTCCAAGCATTTCAATGACGTAACTCAAATATGGATTCTCCCATCTGAGGGCACGCGGTGGTGCATCTGCAATAAGGCCGCCTTCGTCGGGCGGCCTGTATGTCTATTCCATGCGGTTATGGGATAAGCCCGTCTGCAGTATCCTGGACGACTATCGTTCCGTCCTTGATCAGCTGGGCGACCTCTGCGACAGTGGCCTCGATCTCAGGGGTGAGGTTCGGGTTGGAAGCCGGGATGCCTGCCCTGTCCTCCGCAACTCCGAGGCTAAGATGCTGTCCGCCTTTGAACGTGCCATTGGCCGCTGCGATCGCCTGATCATAGGCAACGCCAGTGACATCCTTCATGGCAGAGGTAAGTATGCAGGACTCGCCATTGCCCATATCACCGACAGAGTACTGGTCTACGTCAACGCCCACGGCCCAGACATTCTGTCCGGCAAGACGGCGGTTCTTAGCCTCGTTGATAACACCGACGCCTGTACCGCCGGCGGCAGCGAAGATCGCGTCAACGCCCTTGTCATACATAGCCATGGCAAGCTGCTGGCCACCCGCGAGATCCGCGAATGATCCCTGATACACGAAGTTGGACTTATCCATCCCGATCGTCGTGCCATAATGCTCGTTAGCATACGC
The DNA here is from genome assembly GCA_944389145.1 of uncultured Spirochaetaceae bacterium. Lineage (GTDB taxonomy): Bacteria > Spirochaetota > Spirochaetia > Sphaerochaetales > Sphaerochaetaceae > Ornithospirochaeta. The sequence goes on along the minus strand of CALXLH010000022.1, from coordinate 3,221 downwards.
GACGCCCTGCTGGAATCCCCAGTTGAACTTCTGCACGGCAGGAATCTCGAGTCCGCCGACAAATCCTACATCACCATCCTGAAGCTTGAGAGCCGTGGCAAGTCCTGCCATGAATCCAGACTCCTGCTCCTTGAACGTGATGGCGACCGTATTCGGTCCGATACCAGAAGCAAGCGCATCATCGATGATGATGAGCATGAGATCAGGATACATCTCCTGAGCCTGCGAGACAGCCTCCACGAAGAGATAGCCAGGACATGCGATGAACCTGTAGCCATTATCATAGAGATCGGAGATAGCGGTGAGGTAATCGGTGGTCGTGGTTCCGGATGGCCTGAGATAGGTACACTGGAGGCCAAGCTCCTCAGCGGCGATCTTCACTCCCTCATATGTTCCCTGGTTGAACGAGCGGTCATCTATGGTTCCTGAATCGGTGACCATTCCAAGCATGAGCTGGCCGCCCCCGGCTGACTCGGATGAGCCAGAAGCAAACGCCGAGAAGGCAATAGCCATCATAAGCAGAACAGCAATGATTTTCTTCATTGGGACTCTCCTTTCTGGATGTTATAACGCCATTCTAACTGCACGCTATCCTGCTGTCAAACAAAGAAAGGAGGCCCCGCTATCAAGCATAAAAACCTATATCATTGCTATAGAATAAGATAGAAAATAACGCTACTCAAGCGAAAGACGCATATATTCAACAAACTGCAACACCGTGGCCAAATGGCAGGCAAGGCAGATCAGGATGAGAAGAGATCATCCAGCGTCACGACGTTGGTAAATACCCCGCTATACTTATTCTGCTTCAGTCCATAGGTGGTAATCAGGGTACTCCGTATTCCCATTCCCCTCTTAAGATACGGCTCGAGCAATGCCTGACGATGCATGACTACCCTATGATAATCACCATCCACGGTATATATATCGCTATAGAACTTGATCTCACACATGTTCACGACATTATCCTGCCGGCTTATAAGAAGATCTATCTGGGTTCCTTCGTCATCCCGCTTCGACCATGCGGATTCCGTCGTACTCACCCCGCTGATACCAAGGGCCTTCTTGATCTGAGGAATATGATTGAAGCAGACATTCTCAAACGCCAGTCCTCTCCATGTGATGACAGACTGGGAAGCCAGGTTCTGAAGCCAGAATCCTTCCACAAGGGAATCCCTGCCTTCAATGAATCTCAGATAGAACAGGCAGAACGGATCAATAAGCTTATAATGCGCCTTCCTCTTCGAGAATCCAAACGGGACATACCTGATCACGAAATCACTTGCCACCAATGCGGACAGTATCGCAGAGAGGGTACTGCCGTTGCTGATTCCGAGATGGCTGGCGATCTCATCCCGGGTAAAGCCAGCGCTCCTGCCGCTTAGGAAGACAACGACAGCCTTAACACGGTCGGGGTTATCAAAGACAGATGCAAACAGATGATCAAACTCATTCCTGAGCTGCGCCCCCTTCGAGAAGAATATCTCATCGATATTCTGGGCCATGCTTGCCTTCCGCTTCATATACCCCATGTAGTACGGAATACCGCCCATTATCATATAGCTCTGGGCTATATCATAGCGGGACATGTCAATGTTCCTGGATTCGTAGTACTGCTCACACTCTCCCAAGGTGAAAGGAGAGAGCTTTATCTGATAGGTAAGCCTACCATATAAGCCACCATGATTATTAACAAGCTTATTGAGAATCCATGAATTGGCGCTTCCGCACACTATAAGCATGAAATTCGCCCGATGGCAGGCCCAGCCATTCCAGAAGTTCTCAAGAGCAGTGATGAAATATGAACGCGGAGTATCCATCCACGGCAATTCATCCAGGAAGACAAGCTGGCGTGAGCCATCATCGATCTTCTGCAATGCCATCGAGAGCATGAAGAAGGCATCCATCCAATCCTCAGGACAATGATCGACCGCCATCCCCTGTCTCAGCATCGATTGATGAAACGCCTTCAGCTGGGCCTTAAGAAGGCCCGTACCAGACATCCCCGTCTCAATCGGAGACAGTCCCGTATGACGGAATGTGATACGCCCTTCAAACGCCTGATCCACCAGATAGGTCTTTCCGACACGTCTTCGGCCATATATCGCAACGAACTCAGCCCTATCGCTCGCATACAGCTCATTCAGCTCTTCTGCTTCCTTCTTTCGTCCGACCATGCCTTGATTATACCGTTTAATTCGCTACGAACAAGTGAAAATACGATTTCGTAGCGCAATAAACGATAAATACCAGCCAGATCCAACAGTAAGAAACATAAATCAATCAGCTATTACGCTACGAAATTGATAAACATGATACTCACAGCGCAATAAGCAATCAAAAGAGAAAAGGAACTATTATCCCTCAAGGCTCGTCTCCAAGCATATCCTCAATCTACTTCCCCATTGTGCGAACTCATCAGGAACCCTGAATCTTCCCTCAGCAACCCCGATTCGCTTCCCAGGGATATCCCGAGGTATCAAAGTCAGCTGTACGATCGGAGAACCATTCCGAGTCAGATAAACAACGTCTTCTTATTTTGTCTCAAGTAGCTTCACTAAATAAGATAAATCATCCTTGGCTTCTTGAATATCCACAGTAATCATGCTATTCCCTTCTAAGCCATCATTGTGATGATCGAGTAGGAGGTATCTGAGAAGTTAACCTCTCAGAATCCCGTCCTCTCACACCGCAACGTACGTACCGTCCGGTATACGGCGGTTCCTAAATCTCGGCGTGTACCCTCTGGTACACATCATACAGAAACGTATAGCCTGCTCTACGGAGCAGGTTGTTACTAACCCACTTGCTTACATGATGAAATCCGGAAAAAGCCCAGAGCCCCTGTCTTGAATTGGCAATCCTGAGTGCATCCTCATGTGGAACTTTGCAGTTCTTAGTGAAAAATGCATATCTTGAGCGTGGCCTCCAGTACCTTCTGAATATCAGGCACCGAATACGGTGTCTAAGCCATTTATCGAGTTTCTGTAGCCTCTTCCTCGCATTAGCATATCTGAAGTAACTCACCCATCCTGTTATCTTCTGCGAGAGCGTCATCTTCAGCTGTTCCCAGCTTAGATTCGTCTTCCTCGCAGTTATCTCCTTCAGGGCGCTCTTCATCTTAGCCATGCTCTTCTCATGGATGCCAAGGGCAATCCCCCCTTCGCTGTTCCGCCAGAATGAGTGGCCGAGGAATTTCACGTTGTCAGTTATCTTCCTGA
>CALXLH010000021.1 GCA_944389145.1 uncultured Spirochaetaceae bacterium | reverse complement strand
TACAAGGATTGAACTTGTGACATCTTGCTTGTAAGGCAAGCGCTCTCCCGCTGAGCTAATCCTCCGAAAAGCTATTTGAGTATGCCTGAATCGCTCTCTTATGTAAAGTACCTTTCCGGAATTTCTGGCTGGAAGAGTGAATTATAGTGATTTTATTCTTAATATTTATGTTCAATAGCATCAATTACATACATTAGGTTAAAAAATGTGCAATATTTGCGGCTGTTTTTTCTTTCAGATGGGCTAACATATGGTAACATAAGAACATCGAGAGGTAAGGCTTTGGATAAGAACTATGCAATCGAGATGCTTGGGATCACCAAGCGCTTCGGACCGGTAGTCGCCAACGATAGCATTGATCTCAGGATCTGCCGAGGAGAGATCCTGGCCTTGCTCGGTGAGAATGGAAGCGGAAAGACCACGTTGATGAATATGCTTTCCGGCATCTATCAGCCCGATGAGGGAGAGATCTACAAGGATGGTGGGCGCATCTATATCCAGTCTCCCAGGGAAGCCTATGATCATGGCATAGGGATGATCCATCAGCATTACAAGCTCATAGAGGTATTCACGGCTGCCCAGAACATCATACTCGGACTTAATGATGGCCGCCTTGATATCGCGGCAGCTGACAGGAAGGTCATGGAGATATGCGACCGCTATGGATTCGATATAGATCCAGAGAAGAAGGTCTATGATATGTCCGTATCCCAGAAGCAGACTGTCGAGATCGTCAAGGTGCTGTATCGCGGCGCGGATATCCTTATACTCGATGAGCCTACGGCGGTGCTTACCCCGCAGGAGACGCAGCGGCTGTTCACGATACTCCGTAACATGAAGGATGACGGCAAGGCTATAATCATCATCACTCACAAGCTCCATGAGGTCATGGATGTCTCGGATAAGGTCGCAGTGCTGCGGAAGGGCAGGTACATCGGCACGGTGCAGACATCGCAGACCGATCCCCAGGCCCTGACGGATATGATGGTCGGGCACTCGGTGTCGCTGAATATCGAGAGGCCCCTTTATCAGAATCCTGAGCCAAAGCTGATAGTCGAAGGCCTTACCTGCGTGGATGAGGAGGGAATCACCCGGCTCGACAAGGTTTCGTTTACCGCGAATACGGGAGAGATACTCGGCGTCGCCGGAATCTCCGGATCAGGGCAGAAGGAGCTGCTGGAGGCGATAACGGGCCTTTATCCTGTAAAGGCGGGAAGCATCAGGTTCCTGGATGGTACGGGGACCGATGTAGAGCTTGTGGGCATGTCGCCGAAGAAGATCAGGGAGACTGGGGTCGGCATGGCCTTCGTTCCGGAGGACCGGCTCGGCATGGGGCTTGTCGGCTCGATGGGAATGACTGGCAATATGCTGCTGCGGTCCTGGAAGAAGGGAAAGGGAGCCCTTGTAAGGCGCAAGGAGCCATCGGAGCTTGCTGAGCGGGTGATGGAGGAGCTTGAGGTAGTCACTCCAGGCATTGATTATCCGGTACGGCGCCTTTCAGGCGGAAACGTGCAGAAGGTGCTTGTCGGAAGGGAGATTTCCTCTGAACCCGAGGTGCTTATGACTGCCTATGCGGTCCGCGGCCTTGATATAAACACATCCTATACGATCTACAACCTCCTCACGGAACAGAAGATGAGAGGTGTTGCCGTCATATATGTAGGCGAGGACCTTGATGTGCTTCTGGAGCTGGCTGACAGGATACTGGTGCTATGTGGCGGACAGGTTGCCGGCATAGTCGATGCGAGGAAGGCCACCAAGGAAGAGATCGGACTCCTGATGACTCAGTTCAGGACGGAGGAGGCATAGCATGGCAGAGGACAGGACTCCTTTCATTAGGCTTGCGAAGCGTGCTGAGATGGACCGCAGGAAGGTCTGGGCAATCCGCGTAGGATCGATCATCGTCGCACTCCTTCTTGGCTGCATTCCGATGATGCTGACGGGCAATGATCCATTCGCGGCATATGGCGTGATAATCCAGGGATCGCTCTCCCGCCCGATATATTTCCGCCAGACGGTGAAGATAGCCGTACCGCTTCTGTGCTGCGCCCTGGCTATCGCTCCATGCTTCAAGATGCGGTTCTGGAACATCGGGGCAGAGGGACAGATAACCATGGGGGCGATGGCCGCCACATACTTCGCGCTCTTCTGGGCTGACAGGATTCCCCATCTTCCGCTTCTCGTCATCATGTTCGCAGTCGGTGCCCTGGCTGGAGGCATCTGGGCGCTTATCCCGGCCTTCTTCAAGGCCAGATGGAACACGAATGAGACGCTGTTCACGCTGATGATGAACTATATCGCTATCGGCATCGTGGCCTGGCTGCAGGGCGGGCCGTGGGAGGGCAGGAAGGGCTCCCAGCTGATTCCCATGTTCAGCGACAATGCGCGCCTGCCCCAGGTGCTTGGTGTCCACTGCGGCTGGATAATCGCGCTTATCCTCGTGCTTCTGATGTATGTCTACATGAACAAGACGAAGCAGGGATACGAGATAGCCGTCATAGGAGATTCGGTCAATACCGCCCGCTATGCGGGGATGAATGTGGGCTGGATCATCATGCGCACCATGTTCATCTCCGGAGCGATAAGCGGAATCGTCGGATTCATGATCGTCTCAGGTGCCAACTTCACGCTCTATAAGGGCGTTGCGAACGGCGTGGGATTCACATCGATCTCGATTGCCTGGCTTTCCCAGCTGAACTCCTTCGCGATGATCGTGATATCCATGATGCTCGCGGTGCTTGAGAAGGGTGCCAACACGCTGCAGACGAAGATGCAGGTACCTGCATCCATCTCCGATATCATAACAGGCATCCTCCTGTTTGCGATGCTCAGCAGCGAGTTCTTCATAAGCTACCGTATCATATTCCGTCATAAGGATAAGGAGGAGGACGCATGACTACCCTGATAACGCTCATAGTCGCCGCGGTTACTTTCGGCACCGTCCTGATGTACGGAACGCTGGGTGAGATACTTACCGAGAAGTCCGGAAACCTCAATCTTGGAGTCGAGGGCATCATGTATATGGGCGGGGCGTTCGGCCTTGCCGGCGCATTCTATTACGAGAAGGCGGCCGCTGCGGCTGCCAGCGGACCGGTCGCCATCGTCCTCGCGATACTCTCCGCATTCGCTGCGGGAGCGGCTGCCTCTGCGATCTACAGCTTCATAACCGTAACGCTCCGGGCAAATCAGAACGTCACCGGACTTGCCCTTTCCATATTCGGAACGGGTATCGGGCAGTTCGTCGGAGAGTATATGAGGGTGAGCGAAGGCGGCTATGTCGCTCTTGGCAATAATCTCAAGGAGGCCTTCTCCGCATCGATCTTCCCCGATGCGATCGTCTCGATCCCGGTAATCGGCAGGGTGCTGTTCTCCCATACCGTCTTCTTCTATCTTGCGCTGCTCATCGCGGTGCTAATGTATCTTTTCCTTAAGAAGACCCGCTATGGCCTCTACCTTACCGCCGTGGGGGAGTCACCGGCCACCTCTGATGCTGCCGGGATAAACATCACAAGGTATAAGTATCTTGCCACCGTCATAGGCGGAGGCATATCAGCGATCGGCGGCATGGTGTACATAATGACGACCGCTGGATGCGTGTGGAACCATGAAGGGCTTTCGGGAGTAGGCTGGCTTGCCGTCGCCCTTGTCATCTTCTGCATCTGGAGACCCCTTAACGCGATCTGGGGATCGGTGCTGTTCGGTGCCATGATGATAATGTATCTGCGTGTCCGCATACCGTTCATCCCCACCGAGCTTTACAAGATCCTTCCGTATGTCGTCACTGTCATCGTCCTCATACTTACCAGCATGAGGAACAGCAGGGACAAGCAGCCACCGGCTTCCCTGGGCATAAACTACTTCAGGGAGGATAGATAGGGATGAGGAGGCCATTGCGCGTCCTCTCGATTCAACATGTTCAGTAATTCCTATCATTAGGAACTGAGAAGGAGAGTATATGAAAAGATTTTCGCTCGTTCTGATCGCACTCATGCTGTTCTCCGGCCTCGCTTTCGCAGGAGGCAGCCAGGAAGCGGCGGCTCCATCGGATCCGAACACGGTGAAGGTAGGTCTTCTCTGCATCGGAGATGAGAATGACCAGGGATATACCTATAACTTCATCAGGGGCCGCGATGAGGCTACGGAGCTTCTGAAGGCCGACGGCATCAATGTCGAATGGGTGACGAAGTACAACATCGGCGAGGATGCCACATGTACCGATGCGAATATCGAGGCTGCTGAGGAAGGATGCCAGATCATCATCAACAACAGCTACGGATTCGAGCCGTTCATGCTTGAGGTCGTCGATGAGTATCCTGATATCGAGTTCATCAGCTGCACCAACTGCGCATCCGCTTTCGACGGCAGGGACAACACGCATAACGCATTCGCGAATATCTATGAGGGCAGGTATATCGCCGGTGTCGTGGCAGGACTCAAGCTCCAGCAGATGATAGATGAGGGACAGATCGCTCCTGAAGAGGCTGTGATCGGCTATGTCGGCGCATATTCGTTCGCAGAGGTTATCTCGGGATTCACCTCCTATTTCCTCGGTGCAAGGTCAGTGTGCCCGTCCGTGACGATGAAGGTCTCCTTCGTTGGATCGTGGTCCGACGCTACCGCTGAGTCCGATGCTGCTCTCGCCCTTGCAGATCAGGGCTGCGTGATGATCTCCCAGCATTCTGACAACACGACGCCTGCGACAGCTGCGCAGTCCCGTGGCGTCTTCCATACCGGATACAATAATGATATGACAGGCGTTGCTCCTAACGCATCGCTGATCTCAACCAGGATCGACTGGGCAATCTACTTCTATGAGGCCATCAAGGCATATGTCAACGGAGAGGAGATTCCTCAGGACTGGTGCAAGGGAATGTCTGATGGCGCTGTCGTGATGACCGCCCTCAATGAGGCTATCGCGGCTCCGGGAACGGCAGAGAAGATCGCTGAGATCGAGGCTGCCATCGCTGATGGATCTCTCCAGATATTCGATACCAGCACCTTCACTGTCGGTGGTGAGGAGCTTACGCATGCATTCGCCCTGGATACCGATGGTGACTTCACCGCTGATTCCGAAGAGGCTGTGTTCGATGGCGCGTTCCATGAGTCCCTCTTCCAGTCGGCTCCATACTTCACTGTGCAGATCGATGGCATCGAGTGGCTCAACGCTGCTTATTGATCATCCTGATGCAATGGATTCAAGGAGGTCCTTCGGGGCCTCCTTTTTCGTTAGCGGATGATAAGCGAGAATAACGCCAGGATCGCAAGCAGCGCTACGTTGAGGATGAGGAAGAGCATGATATACTCCCCCTTCCTTCCCTGATGGCGGGAGAAATAGAACTTCAGCGATATCAGCGATGCAAGCGAGGCGATCGGCGTTCCGAGACCTCCTATGTCGGTACCTATGAGGACGCCGCAAAAGCTCTCGGTGAATGATGAGAGGAGGATTGCCGCAGGGACGTTGCTTATCACCTGCGATGCCAGCGCCGACGTGGCTATCGGATGCGCTTCCATGGGAGCCTCTAAGAGATTCCGCACCCCTTCGATGTTCCTCATGTTCTCGCTGAATATGAAGAAGGCGACGAATGTAAGCAGAAGGATGTAATCGATGCGCCTGAGGATCGCCCTGTCTATCGCCGCGAGCGTGATGAGCTCCAGGACGAACAGGAGCTTCCAGCTTATCACATCAAATACCGACAGCATCGCGATCAGGAGGAATGCAAGGTATATCGCGCTCCTGATCCTGTCCATCTTCCTTATCTCACGCTCTTCCTTCTCCATCTCCCGTCCCTTTGATAGCAGCAGCCATGACAGCAGTGCCACTAGGATCGCGGAGAGCAGGGAGTAGGGAAGTATCGTTGCGAAGAACTGGCCTGCCTCGACGGAGAAGAATGAGCAGATATAGAGGTTCTGCGGGTTACCGACCGGAGTCGTCATCGATCCAAGGTTAGCGCTTATAGTCTCAAGCACCACAAGCGATATGATGTATCTCTCATCGGCTCCGGCCCTGTCCATGAGCATCATGGAAAACGGAACGAATATCAATAGCGACACATCATTGGTGAAGAGCATCGATGAGAGGAATACTATGGCGATCAGCAGGAATGACAGCCTTGCGGTATCCTCGGAACGCTTCATCAGCGCGCCTGCGACGGAGTCGAAGAATCCGGAGGCCTTCAATCCTTCGGATATCCCCATCAGCGAAAAGAGCAGCGAGAGCGTGCGGAAATCAATCGCATCGATCCATGAGGCCGAAGGCGGATTGAAGAAGGCCGAGACAAGCGCGGCCAGCACGGCGATGACGAAGACCATCTCTCTTTTCATGAATCCTAGCATACCGAGATACCGATGGTATTCGTTTTGCCTCCTTCGTTCAATCATCATCCGGCCTTCTGTTCCTTTCCTCGCCATATTCTGCTAATCTCTTTCAAGAGGCAGGCATGATCGATAGGCTGATAATCTATTTCCTCGTTTATTCGTTTCTCGGGTATCTGTCCGAGGTCGCTTACTGCTCGATAGGCCAGCGTCGTCTTGTCAACAGGGGATTCCTGTACGGCCCATGGCTTCCGATCTATGGCTTCGGAGGCCTTCTCGTGGTCATATTCCTGGATCCGGTATCCCAGCAGCCTCTGCTGGTATTCATCCTGGCATTCCTCCTTACATCGATGCTTGAGTACTTCACATCGTGGGCGCTCGAGAGGCTGTTCTCGGTCAAGCTCTGGGACTATTCCAGGATGAAGGTGAATATAAACGGCAGGGTATGCCTTCTGAATTCGACGCTTTTCGGCATCATGGGACTTGCGGCGGAGTATATCGTGCAGCCGAGGATGGCGCGCCTCATCTCTGATATCCCATCGGCCATCATCCATCCGGTGGCGCTTCTCATTGCCATGGTGCTATCGGTCGATGCTACGCTCTCGGTGATGAAGATGGCTTCCTTCAAGGCCGGGCTCAGGCGCTTCAGGGAGATGCGCAGGGATTTCAACGGACGTATAGAGGCGCTTGTCGCCTCAGGCAAGAAGGAGCTTGCCGAGGAGCTCAGGGCGCGCTTCGAGGCAGATATGGATAAGGCAAGGACAAGCTTTGCCGGCAGCATGAGGCATATAACGCTCTCCAACCCGACGATGACCGCACGGAGCCGTGAGATCCTGACGCAGCTTGAGATGCTCCGCTCATGGACACACGACAGGAAGGAGCTCATCAGGAGGCAGAAGGCTGAGCTGAAGGCGCTTGATGAGGAGAATCTCGATAAGATTAGGAGGCGCAGGAATGACGAGGTATAAGGAGATAGCCCGAGAGGTGGAGGCATCGGGGGCCGTCCTGGTTGCCGTATCCAAGATGCACCCGTATGATGCCGTGCTCGAAGCCTATTCAGATGGTGCCAGGATCTTCGGAGAGAACCGTGTCCAGGAGCTTGAGTCCAAGTTTCCCCATCCTGGAGAGAGGCCTGAAGGGATGCTTGTCTATCTCATCGGGCAGCTCCAGCGCAATAAGGTAAGGAAGGCGGTCGAGCTTGCCGACAGGATAGAGAGCGTCGATAGCCTTCCCCTGATAGAGAAGATCGAGAAGGAGGCCGCTGCAATAGGAAGGCGCATCGATGTCCTTATTGAGGTCAACAGCGGAGGAGAGGAGCAGAAGGCAGGATTCCGCAGCGAGGAGGAGGCCATTGCGGCCGCATCCTTCATCATCGCGTCCTGTCCGCATATGAGGCTCCGCGGCCTGATGACGGTCGGACCGCTGGGATTCGATGATGATAAGAACCGCAGGGCGTTCTCCTATGCCAAGGGCGTCTTCGAGCGGATGAAGGGACTTTCCGATGACATAGACGTGCTTTCCATGGGCATGTCCTCGGACTGGAAGACCGCGCTGGAGTATGGCTCTACCGAGGTGAGGATCGGTACCGCGATCTTCGGGGAGCGCTCATGAGGAGGATCATAGCGTTCATCCTCATCATCCTGATGATCCTGCCTCCCTTAGCGGCGGATCCTATCGAATACGTGTATGAGCCTTACGAAGAGGAGGAGTTCCCCATCTGGTCATATGAGCTGAGGAGGGCCGAGTCTATCTTCTTCGGATCGCTTGTCATAACATTCCCCTTGGCAATGGGAGTCTATGCCATCGGCCGGCAGCTTGGCATGCCGACTCCTTCCGAGACATATCAGGAGGTTCTGGTGGAGGCAGGAATCGCCGCGGGGCTCTCTCTTGTAATAGCCTTGACAGATTGGCTCATAGGACGATTCTCCAATGATTAGGAAGCGTTCTGAGCGCGTCGTCGCTTCATCTTCCGGACGCGTGGATGCGGTAGCCTCATCGGATGGGGCCGTCCCTCGTTCCGCGTTCTCCCATCCGTCTGCCGTCATCATCGTAAATGGCCGAAGGGTCAAGAAGAGCCAGCGGGTGGAGGAGGGGGATGAGATAGCGGTCGAATGGGATGAGGATGTATTCGAGGGCATCGAGGCCGAGGATATAGCGCTGGACGTGCTCTATGAGGATGAGTCGATCCTGGTCATAGACAAGTCGCAGGGAATGGTCGTCCATCCCGGCGCAGGCGTCCATTCCGGCACGCTTGCCAATGCGCTGCTGTCACGCTATGGGGAGGATTTCTCCACATCTGATGATGACAGCCGGCCAGGAATCGTCCATCGCCTCGATAAGGATACCTCTGGCGTGATGGTCATAGCCAGGACGCTGGAGAGCCAGAAGGCGCTTCAGGAGCAGTTCGCATCGCATGCGGCCGTGAAGCATTATACCGCGATCGCCCGGGGCTTCTTCCCTGAGAGCCATATGATGATCGAATCAAGGATCGAGCGTGATCCCCGGGACAGGAAGCGATTCCGTTCAACGAATGCGGAGACGAGGGGAAAGGAGGCCGTGACAGAGCTTTCCGTCATGGCCCAGGATGGCTCATATGCGCTCCTTGATGTGAGGATCTATACGGGGCGGACTCATCAGATCAGGGTACATCTGCAGTCCATCGGGCACCCTGTGCTCGGCGATCCCATCTATTCATCGAGGGACAGGCGCTTTCCTGAAGCGACGCTGATGCTTCATTCGACCACGCTTTCGATCGCCCATCCGAAAACCGGGGAGATCATGACATTCCGCGCTCCTCTTCCCCGGCGATTCATGGATGTCCTTTCATCACTGGGGCTCTCAGAAGCGGCCGCTGTCCTCTAGGAGATCCACGTTGAACATCCTCTCAACCCTTATGTTGGATATCGGGCCATGGCCTGGATAGACGATGGTGGAGTCTGGAAGGATCATGAGCTTCTCCCTTATGTTCTTCAGGAGCAGGCTCTTTGCCACATAGCTCTTGGTGGAGGCGATGGTACCGGAGCTGAGCGTGTCGCCGGTGAAGATCGCCGATCCTATGCGGTACACGAGGCTGTCGATCGAGTGCCCGGGAATGAACAGCGCCTCTACCTCAAGTTCCCCGATCCATATCTTCTCGCCATCGGACAGCGTGCGTGCGGGGAAGCCCTCTATCGAGGATGCAGAGGCGTAGATATCGAACGAGTAGATCTTCTTCAGCGTCCCCAGCCCCGCGGTATGGCTCTCGTGCGCATGCGTGATGAGGACTGCCTTCAGATCGATCCCTCCGCTCTCGATGATCTCCAGTAGCTCCTTGTCGATGTATGAGGGATCGATGATGAGTCCGTTTCCCTTATCATCCGAGACGACATAGACATTCGCAAGATGCTCTGTGGAGAAGTGTGTGTAGATCTTCATCTGGCCGCTCCCTCATCATCCTTCCTGAAGAAGGCTTCCTCAGGATTGGAGTATCTGAATGATACCCCCCTCGTCGTACAGCCCCGGAAATTCGTCCGCTTGAGGTTCGCATCCTCCATGCCTGTGTCTATCAGCCGTGAGAGCGAGAAGTTGGAGAAGTAGAAGTCGTTTCCGGAGAAGTCGGAATCGATCGAGTCGATGCCCATGAAGTTGTTGTGGATCACGGTACTGTCGCTGATGCGGGAGAAGACGAATGATGAGCCTGCGAAGACAGAGTAGCGGATATCCATATCCGAGAAGATGCAGTTATGGAAGAAGCAGTAGTCGAAGAAGCAGGACACGATCGATGAGGAGCTGAAGACGCAGTCCTCGAATATGGAGAAGGAGAACGTGCAGCCGGAGAGCCTGAGGCCTTTCCCCGCCGTTATCCCCCGGATCTCCGCGTTCACCATGGCCGTGTCCGTGATGGAAGTGCCCGCAGCGAGCTTCTCCCTTATCTCCTTATCGATGCGCTCCCGCACATCCTGAGGGGAGTGATGGTAGCAGAAGCTGCTGCTTCCGCTTGCGAATGACTGACATCCTGGCTCCTGGCATCTGATGAAGGGAAACATAGGGATATGCTCATTCCTTTTCCATGCGTTGTCAACGCTCCTAGAGGGCGAAGCCTATGCCGATATAAGGCGTGATGCGATACTTCATGAGCCTTGGGCTGCTTCCTGTGATATTGCCGATATCATTGAAATCCAGGCTGATGTATCCAAGATAATATCCGCCCTTGATTCCGGCAGAGAGATAGATCCCCTCTGATATCCTGCTGCCGGCGAAGCGCCATCTGATGCCTGCGTCAGCGAGCAGGCCGATCCCTATCCCGATGATGCCCTCATCGAAGCACATCGGGATATCAGCTGCGGCGGCAAGCTGGAGAAGAAGCGAACGCTCCCCATTGAGAGGGATGCTGAATCCTGGCCCTGCGTATATTCCAACCGTGGCGGCAGGGGAGGCACCGCTGATGCCTGCGTGGCCATATATGCCGCCATAGGCATGCACGGGCGAATCCGATGAGGCTGCGTAGTCCAGCCCGATATGGCTTCCCTCATATACGCTGTATGTGGCATTCAGGAAGTGGATGGATGAAGCCGATGCCGGGATCATGGCCGATGCGATCAGCAGTATCGTGATGATTCTTCTCATTGGTAGAGTATACCATGATCTCATATATATCTTCCTGTAATGCTCTCCTCTGAGGCCTTTATCATATCGGGGGTGCCTTCTGCCACGATCCTTCCTCCCTCTTCCCCTCCGCCTGGTCCCATGTCTATGATCCAGTCGGCATTCCTGATTATATCCATGTCATGCTCGATGACCACGACTGTCGCACCGCTTCTGATGAGCGTCTGGAACACGGACAGAAGGACGCGCACATCAAGCGGATGGAGGCCTATGGTTGGCTCATCGAACACGAATAGCGCATCTCCCTGCGGCCTTCCCAGCTCGCTTGCCAGCTTCAGCCGCTGTGCCTCTCCTCCAGAGAGGGACGGCGTCTCCTCTCCCAGCCGTAGATATCCAAGCCCGAGGTCCTCAAGCGTCTGCAGCTTCCCCCGGACGGCCTTCAGCGAGCGGCAGGCCTCAAGAGCCGTGCTGACATCCATATCCATCAGCTCGGAGATCGTATATGCCTGTCCGTCACCTGTCGCGCATCTGATTTCATCCGCATCCTTCGAGTAACGGGAGCCGCGGCAATCGGGGCAGGGGATCTCCACATCAGGAAGGAACTGCACATCGAGGCTTATCGAGCCTGTGCCATCGCAGGTCGGGCATCTGAGCCTGCCTGTATTGTAGGAGAAGTCCCCGGCCTTGCAGCCGAGCCTTCTAGCGTCCTCCGTCCTGGAGAAGAGCTTTCGCAGCTCATCGTGGATATCCGCATAGGTCGCGACGGTTGAGCGGACATTGATGCCGATAGGAGTCGCATCGATGAGCTTTACCGAATGTATGCCATCGGCCGTTATGGACGCGACATGCTCCGGCAGCCTGCCTCCCTGGATCATCGCCTCCAGGGCCGGTACGAGGCTTTCGAGTATCAGCGTTGTCTTTCCGGATCCAGATACCCCTGTCACTACGGTAAGACGTCCCTTGGGGATGGATACGGAAAGGGGCTGTACCGTGTGGATGGCCGAGGTTGATAGGCTTATCGAACCGCTGTCGAAGATCCGGTCAGCGCTGATGGCGTTCCTTGCAAGCACCTGCTGCCTTCCTGACAGGAATGGACCTATCCTCGATGCCGGATTCCTCTCTATCTCCTCAACCGTCCCTTCAGCAATGACGCGTCCCCCGTTCATGCCTGCTCCCGGCCCCATCTCGATTATCCAGCCTGCCTCTGAGAGTATGGAGGTATCATGGTCGACGAGTATTACTGAGTTGCCGTCGGCCACGAGGTCGTGCATTACCTTCGTCAGGCCTTGCATGTTCGATGGATGAAGCCCGATGGAGGGTTCGTCCAGAACGTACATGACTCCTGTCGTGCGGTTGCGTACGGCGCGCGCGAGTTGCATCCTCTGCCGTTCCCCTGTCGACAGCGTTGATGCGGCCCTGTCCAGCGTGAGGTAGCCAAGCCCTAGCTCCATGAGCCTCCTTGCTCCGTCCAGGAAGGAATCCGTGATGCTCTCCGCCATCTTCCTCATCTCCTCTGGAAGTGATGGCGGTACGTCCTGTACCCATCTTATGAGATCGGAAAGCGTCATTGCTGCTGCCTCATCCAATGATATACCGAGCACCTTCGGTTCCCTTGCCCTCTCAGATAGCCTCGTTCCATGGCATGCGGGGCATACATCTTCTTTCAGGAAGCGTTCCACACGCTTCATTCCCTGCTCATCCTTTACCTTCGAAAGCGCGTTCTCCACCGTATAGACGGCGTTGTAGTATGTGAAGTCGAGCTCCGCCGCCTGATTGGTCTTCTTCGCGTGGTATATGATGTGCCGCTTCTCCGCAGGTCCGTCGAATACTATCTCCTTTTCCCTCTCCGTAAGCTCTCTGAAGGGTACATCGGTGCGTACTCCCATCTCCCTGCACACATCTGTCATCAGCGACCACATCAGGGAGTTCCATGGCGCGACTGCTCCCTGGTCTATCGTGAGCGACTGGTCGGGGACAAGTGACGATCTGTCCACGGTGCGGATGATGCCTGTCCCGTTGCATCGCGGGCAGGCTCCCTGGCTGTTGAATGCCAGCTCCTCTGCCGACGGGGCCTGGAACGATGCGCCGCACTCAGGGCAGATGAGATCCTCTCCTGCGGCCACCCGGAGCGTCGGCGGAAGGTAATGTCCGTTCGGGCAGCGATGGCTTGCGAGGCGTGAGAACATGAGGCGCAGGCTGTTCAGCAGCTCGGTTCCGGTCCCGAATGTGCTCCGGATGCCTGGAACGCCTGGCCTCTGGCGCAGGGCGAGGGCTGCGGGAATGTAGGAGACGTCGCTTACCCAGGCCTTCTCTGCCTGCGTCATGCGGCGCCTGGTGTATGTGGAGAGCGCTTCCAGATAGCGCCTGGAACCTTCCGCATAAAGCACGCCGAGGGCGAGGGATGACTTTCCCGATCCGGATACCCCAGCGATGGCCACTATCCTTCCAAGCGGGACATCCACATCTATGTCCTTGAGATTATGTACCTTTGCTCCTCTTACCTTAACGCATTCCATCCATATCCTCCTTCCGCTTTCCCTTCCTGCCTGCGTTGGCCGTGTAGACGCCTGCGACGATGAGCGCCGCACCTGCCGCCTGTACTGCGGTGAATGGCTCACCGAGCAGCATCGTCCCAGCCGCGATAGATACGAGCGTAGCGACTCCGATGAACGATGATGCGTGGTTGACCCCTATCAGGGATAAGGCCTTGTTGGAGAGGAAGAAGGCGAGTATCGAGCAGCCTATTCCCTGATATAGCACCGCCCTGAGGAATCCGGGATCGTGGACGGGCAGCATCAGCATTTCCTTGATGCTCCCTCTGATCAAGCCTTCTGCCAGCGCGGATGCGGAGAAGAGAAGGGCGCCCGCAGCCAGCATCGCGTATGTTATCTCGGCATCCGTATAGGCGGAGGCCCTCTCGACCGAGACGCTATAGAGCGCGTATGATGCGACGGCGATCAGCAGGGATGCATATCCTATGGCCGAGGTGCCTTCTCCGCCACCGGCTGCGAGCGCGGTGAGCATCACGCCGGAGAGCGTGATGGCTATTCCTATCATCTGCAGCCTTCTCGGCCTCTTGCGGAGGAGCAGCGCTGAAGCGGCTGATGACGCTACCGGGATGCATGCGAGCATCACCCCGCTTTCGGATGCCGTGGCATGGCTTATCCCTATGGTCTCTGCTATGAAGTAGATGCATGGATTGAGCAGTGCTGCCAGAAGCAATGGCCTTATCCTCTTTCCCCTCAGGTCTATCCTTATGAGGCCTATGGCAATGCACAGCGACATGCCGAGCAGGGCGATCAGGAATCGCCATCCCAGGAGAGCGGCCCAGCTGGCGCTTTCAGTCGCATCCTTCGTGAAGACATAGCTCAAGCCGTATAGCGTCTCGCATCCCAGCGCGGAGAGCGATCCTTTCACGTTATCCCTCATATCAGCCTGGATTCTCTGACTTTGGCTCTTCCTTTGCAACTCTCTTCCAAGAGGGCAATGACGATATCCCTCTCTCTCGCTATAATCATCCTATGCGCTTCCAGATCAGAAGGTCGATAAACAACATATATACCGCGCTATCCCTCTCCGATGGACGTATCTATACTGCAAGGATCAAGGGAAAGGTGATGCGTAAGGATGAGGCTGAATACAGCCCCGTAGCGGTCGGAGACATCGCGGTAGGCGAGCCTTATTCAGAATGTGAGGCCCTGGTCTCCTCTATAGAGGAGCGCAGGAGCGCGTTCAGGCGCTGGAACGCCAAGAGGGAGCTTAACCAGACGATAGCGGCCAATCAGGACATGACCGCGATAGTCACGTCACCGTCATCGCCGCCCTTCCGTCCGCGCTTCATCGACCGTGCGATCGCATCCTCCCATGGGGCCTCGATCCTGATCATACTCAATAAGGCGGATGACGAGATTCCGGAATACGTCAATGATTCCCTCTCTCTTTACGGAAGGATCGGATTCAGGACGCTGCGCGTGTCATCCGTCAGCGGGGAGGGGCTCGATGAGCTTAAGGCCCTGCTTCAAGGCCGCATAACCGCGTTCGTGGGACAGAGCGGGGTAGGTAAGTCAACCCTGATAAACACTATCCTTGAGACAGATCAGAGGACAGGGGAAGTCTCTTATAAATACAACAGGGGCCGTCATACCACGAATCATTCCCTCTTCCTTGAGAAGGATGGCATCGCCCTGATCGATACGCCGGGCGTCAGGGAGATAGAGGTACCTTTTGAGGATCTATCGCTCGTTGCTGAAGCCTTCCCTGAGCTGAAGGGAGCCGAGTGCCGCTATGGCGGCTGCCTGCACCATGGAGAGGATGGCTGCTCGGTACCTTCCCTCGTCGCGGGTGGCGGCATGAGCGAGGAACGATATGAGAGCTATCTCAGGATCCTCTCCTCGCTTGAATCGAGGAGGCCGTTCTTCATGAGGAGGAGCAATGATAGACGATAGGACTGTCCGCGACACTGAGCTGGACAAGGTGCTTGATAGCGTCAGGAGCTATGCTCTCTCCCCTGAGGGCCGTGACGCCATCACGCCGGCGATGCTCACCGCGGATATCGATGAGATAGAGAGGCGGGCGGACCGGATCGGAAGGTATATCTCATACCTCGGCGGCGATGCTCCTGAGGAATTCCCCTCGATCTCTGGCATCTTCGAATACGCCGGGCATACCCATGCTGACCTCGATGGCCCTGATATCCACAAGGCAGGGGAGTTCCTGTCATCTTATGCCTCGATGCTCTCCTTCATCGGTGAGAGGGAACGGATGGATGGCAATCTCATGTCGCTCTCCGACGAGATACTCTCATCGATCGATTTCGATGGCGAGGTCTATGAGGATCATCCGCGGCTCCTGCCTCTCATACGCAGGAGGGAGGAGGCGAAAGGCGAGCGCATGCGCTATTCGGCTGCGTTCATGCGCGGACACAGGGACAGCATGCAGCAGTCAGAGCCGCTTTACCGCAATGAGCGTGTCGTCATACCGATGCGCAGTGACCAGAAGGTAACGGAAGGTGTGTATATCTCAGGGACATCCGCATCTGGATCCACTCTCTTTGCCGAGCCGTTCGAGCTCGTGGCACTGAACAATGAGGTCGTCATTGCCGAGGAGAGGATACGTGCCGAGAAGGCCAGGATACGCCACGAGCTATCCGCCGAGGTGCGTGACGCGCTTCCTGCGATGCGCGTGATGCTCTCTGAGGTGGTCGATTTCGATTACCATTATGCCTTTGCCCTCTGGGCGAGGAGGAATGACGCAAGGCATCCTCTCTCTGGTGCGTCCCTTTCCCTGAAGGAGGCCCGCCATCCGCTTCTCGGCAGCAATGCCGTCCCGATAACCATAGAGCTTGGAAGCGGGATACGCGCCGTGGTGCTTTCCGGTGCGAACGCAGGAGGAAAGACCGTGACGATGAAGACCGTGGCGCTCCTCTCCCTTCTGTATCAGATGTCTGGATACATACCGGCATCAAGGGATAGCGTGATGCCTGTCTTCTCTTCCTTCTATGCGGATATAGGCGACGGGCAGTCGATACTTGATGCCGCGTCTACGTTCTCGTCTCATATGAAGAATATCGCGGCGATATCCCGCCGCGCCGATGGCTGCTCGCTTGTCATATTGGATGAGCTTGGGTCCGGAACCGATCCGGAGGAGGGCTCTGCGCTCTCTGTCGCGATACTCCGCTATCTCTCACGGCATGCCGGGCTTACGTTCATCACATCCCATTACTCCTCGGTCAAGAGCCTGGCATACTCCGAGGATGGCATGCTCAACGCCTCCATGGAATTCGATGAACGCTCCGGAATGCCTACATACCGCGTGCTTGAGGGTATCCCGGGGGACAGCCACGCGCTTGCCACGGCGCTCCGCATGGGAATGCCTCGAGAGATCGTCGATGAGGCCTCTTCGGCTCTCCGCGGAGGTGATGCCACCAGCGCATCCATCATCAAGGCCCTTCTCTCGAAGGAACGCACGCTTGACCGCAAGATCACCGCGCTCTCGCTGCAGCAGCGCGATGAGGAGAGGCGCGAGAAGGCCGTTGCGGAGAGGGAGAAGGCTGTCGAGAGGAAGGAGATGGAGCTTCGCAGGGGCGGCGTTAAGGAGATCGACGATTACCTTCATCAGACGCGGCGGGAGCTTGAGAGGCTTATCAGCGACCTGAAGACAGGAAGGCTGACGAAGGAGAAGACGAAGAAGGCCAGGCTCTTCACAGAGGCCATAGAGAGGAAGAAGGAAGAGGTGGAGTCCATGGTAGGCGAGGAAGAGGAGGAGCCCTCCGACGACTCCTTCGCTCCCGGCGATGAGGTCTTCTGCGGCGCAGCCGGTACCCCGGGCCGCGTCGTCGCCGTCGATGGCTCTCATCTCTCCGTCTCGCTCGAGAACGGGCTGAGGCTGACTATCAGGAGCACCATGGCGCGGCATAGGAGCCGCAGGAAGGATGAGGAGAAGCCATCGGTGTCATATGGTGCCAGCTCGAAGAGGGCAGAGTACACGATGGATCTCAGGGGACTGACGCTTGAGGAGGCACTCAGGCGCATAGATGACCAGATCGAGGCCGCGCTGCTCTCCGGACTCTCATCCTTCTCGATCATCCATGGCTATGGGGACGGCATCCTGCAGCGTGGCATCCATGAGTATCTCAAGAAGCGGCGGGAGGTGAAGGACTACAGCTTCGCCCGGCCTGAGGACGGAGGGATGGGAAAGACCTACGTTACGCTTTCCGTCTAGACTTCGAAGGCAGCTGTGCTGCTATCACGGCAGCGAAGACAAGCGCGCATCCTATGCTCTCCCTCGCGCTCATGCGCTCCGATAGCAGCAGTGCCCCTCCGATCGCGGCCCATACGCTCTCAAGCGACAATAGCAGCACTGCGTGCGATGGCCTGACGTATTTCTGGCCTACGACCTGCAGCGTGTATGCGATGCCGCATGAGAATGCTCCTGCGTAGAATATCGGCAGCCATGCGGAGAGGATTGCATCCATCCCCGGCGATTCGATGAGCATCCCCGGCGCTGCTATGAGGCTGCCTGCGAGGAACTGGAACATCGATAGGACGACGCCGTCCACGTTCTTTCCTACCTTGTCTATGGCTATGATATGGAAGGAGAAGAGGAGCGCGCAGATGATCAGGAAGATGTCTCCTCGCGCGATACCCTCATCCGAGCCGAGGCAGAGAAGATACATCCCCGCGAGCGCAGCCGCCGCTGCCAGCCAGGTCCTCCCGTCTATCCGCTTTCCCATCAGCACCGAGATGAATGGCACGAGTATTATGTAGATCGATGTGATGAATCCGCCCTTGCCGGCTCCAGAGAGCGCAACGCCGAACTGCTGTGTCACTGCCGCTGAGATCAGCAGGAAGCCGCATAGAAGCCCGGATAGGAGCGTCCTCTTCCAGTAGCCTTCCTGATCCTTTTCCTTCAGGATGCGGGGTACGGCGACGGGAAGCAGCACGATGGCTCCTATCATCATGCGTATGCTGTTGAATGCGAATGGTCCTATCGATTCCGATGAGACCGACTGGGCCACGAAGGCGAATCCCCAGATCACCGATGTCAGAAGTAACAGAAGCGCTGCGTTTCTCTCTTTCATACAGCGCGCTATATTACACCAGAACCTGTCGCTCTCCCAAGAGGGTGAGGCCTTCAGGAATAAAGATCCGTTCCTTTTTCCCTATAGGCTCTCTTCCGCCTTTCCAGAAGGGCGTCAAGATCCTCATCTCCATCGGCCTCGGTCTCAAGGTCGATTGAGAACAGCTCAAGTCCCAGCGATGCGTATTCGGCCTGGAGCGATGCCTCTGGATGCATGCCTAGGTCAAGCCTGAAGCGCTCATCCCTGAATGCCTTTACCGCATCTTCCGTCTTCTCCAGAAGCGTCCTGCCTGTCTTCAGGTTCCTTATCGAGATGATGCCGCGCACCTTGTCCGGGCGTGAGAAGATACCATAATCCTGCATAGGTCGGAGTATATCTGCAAAGCGGGATGTTGTCTTCATTCCTTCTTGGATGAGAGCATCTCATTCTTCTGCAAGTTTTCCTCACATTTTCATCGATGTGTGGAATTACGGGCCTTTGAATATCCTCTCTACACGCCAATTACATCTTTATGCATTTGTAATTTGCCTTCGCAAAGTATATTATCGGTTAGAAGCACTTTCATTCAGGAAGGTAATAATGGAACAGCAGATTCAGGATCTTGTGGCTTCCATCAGGAAGGAAGGAATCGATACGGCTAAGGCCGAGTCGGCGAGAATCGTCAGCGAGGCGGAGGCTAAGGCTGCCTCCATCATCGAGGATGCCAGGCGCGAGCGGGACAGGATGATCGAGGATGCCAGGCGCTCGTTGGAGACGGAAAGGGCATCGGCGGAGGCTTCCATAAGGCAGGCTGCCCGCGATGTGTCCCTCTCTCTTAAGAAGAGCATAGAGGATGCCTATTCCGCGATACTTCGCGCTGATACGGAGAAGGCGATGCATGGAGATGCCCTGGTTGCCATACTCGGCAAGGTGCTTTCCGCGGAGCTTTCCGATAAGGCGGTCGAGCTTTCGCCTTCTGACCTGGAGGCTCTTGAGGCCCGTCTCACGGCCCAGTTCGCGTCAGAGATCCGTTCCGGGCTTGAGTTCAGGCCGTCGCAGGGCGTGACCTCCGGATTCCGCATCGCGGAAAAGGACGGATCCGGATACATAGATGTGACGGGTGAGAGCGCGGCCGATCTGCTTCTGCCTTATCTCTCATCCTCGCTCAAGGCGCTGATAAAGGGCTGAAGATGGCTGAGTACTATTACTTTGCCTCGACCCTTCCCATGCTGGTCATGGGGCGGGAGACGCCTATAAGCTATGAGGATTTCATGACGGCGGCCGAGAGGCAGCTGTCGAAGAGGGACTATCAGAGCCTTCGCTCGCTCTCATTCCAGTCCGCTGAGCAGCCATCCACGAGGATCGCGAGGGAATGGAAGGAGTACCGCGACAGGATCGAGTCGCTGATCATCAGCGAGAGGGCCTCTCTTCTGGGATTCGAGGGATATGGGGAAGGCGAGGCCGCTGACAAGGCCCTCCGTGACCGCATCCATTCGATCGTCACCGAACTCGATCCGCTGGAGGCCGAGAAGGCCGTGCTTTCGATCTACTTTGATTTCCTCTCCTCCCGCGAGGGCGGCTCTCCGTTCAGCACGGAGGCGCTGATGATCTATGCGCTGAAGCTTCAGCTCATGGAGCGGGCTGCGGCATTCTCCGAGGAGAAGGGACAGGCGGAGTTCGATAGGCTCTATAAAGCGATAGAAACGGATATTTTCCGATAAGGAGTGTATATGGCAACAAGCGCAAGAGGCCGCGTTACCGGCGTGAACGGAAACATGGTTAACGTCCGCTTCGATGATAAGGTCATAAAGAACGAGGTGGGATACATCCACGTCGGAGAGACAAGGCTGAAGAGCGAGATAATCAGGATCACCGACGGCGTGGCATCGATGCAGGTCTATGAGATGACCGGCGGCATCAAGGTCGGCGATGATGTGGAATTCACCGGCGAGATGCTTTCTGTAGAGCTGGGACCGGGCCTTCTGACACAGGTCTATGACGGGTTGCAGAATCCTCTTCCGGACCTTGCTGAGAAGTGCGGCTTCTTCCTTGACAGAGGTGTTTACCTTTCCCCGCTTCCCGATAAGGAGTGGGACTTCACTCCGACGAGGAAGGTAGGGGACACAGTGCTTGCAGGTGACTCCTTCGGAACCGTTCCAGAGGGCATCTTCACGCATCGCATCACCGTTCCTTTCTCCCTTCAGGGCGAGTGGACGATAAGGTCGATTGCCGATAAGGGGATGCACAGGAGCCGCGAGACGGTCTGCACGATCGCGAACGCCAAGGGTGAGACGAAGGATCTATCGATGATCATAACCCAGCCGGTCAAGGTTGCCATCAAGTCATACGCCGAGCGCGTGATGCCTGATGAGCCGATGGTGACGAAGATCAGGCTCATAGATACGTTCCTGCCTGTCGCCAAGGGCGGCACGTACTGCATCCCTGGCCCGTTCGGAGCGGGGAAGACCGTGCTCCAGCACCTCACATCCAGGAACGCCGATGTGGATATCGTCATCATCGCGGCTTGCGGCGAGCGTGCCGGCGAGGTCGTCGAGATCCTGAAGGAGTTCCCTGAGCTGACTGACCCGAAGACTGGCCGAAGCCTCATGGAACGCACGATAATCATCTGCAATACGTCCTCGATGCCGGTAGCGGCAAGGGAGGCGTCGGTATATACGGCGGTGACGATGGCCGAGTACTACAGGAACATGGGCCTTGATGTCCTGCTTCTCGCGGATAGCACATCCCGCTGGGCTCAGGCGATGAGGGAGATGTCCGGTCGCCTGGAGGAGATTCCTGGAGATGAGGCATTCCCTGCATACCTTGAGTCAAGGATCGCAGAGTTCTATGAGAGGGCCGGAAAGGTAAGGATGAGGGACGGAAGCGTCGGATCTGTCACGATCGGCGGTACCGTCTCTCCTGCGGGCGGTAACTTCGAGGAGCCTGTGACGCAGGCCACCCTTAAGGTCGTAGGCGCCTTCCATGGGCTTTCCAGGGAAAGGTCGGATGCTCGTAAGTATCCTGCGATCGATCCGATGGACTCATGGTCGAAGTATCATGGCATAATCGATCCGGCGGAGGTCGAGGAGGCCTATTCCTATCTCAGGCGCAGCAACGAGATCGGACAGATGATGAAGGTCGTAGGAGAGGAAGGCACGAGCCTTGAGGACTACATCATCTACCAGAAGGGTGAGTTCCTTGATGCCGTATACCTCCAGCAGAACTCATTCGACCCTGTCGATGCGACTGTATCGGTAGAGAGGCAGCAGGATTCGTTCTCGCTCCTTCTGGATATACTCCGTGCGGATCTGTCCCTTGCCGACAAGAAGGAGGCCAGGACATTCTTCAATGATCTCAGGCAGCGCTTCCTCGACTGGAACGGAACTGCCGAGACCGATGAGGCGTTCGCTTCACGCAGGGCAGCCGTTGCTGATTGCTATAAGGAGAAGAGCAGATGATGGAGAAGGTTTATACGAAGATAGATTCCATCGTGGGAAACGTCATCACGGTACGCGCAGAGGGCGTGAGGAATAACGATCTGGCTGAGATAACCACTTCCAGCGGAACGGGTTATGCCAACGTTATCAAGCTTGATGGCGATAAGGTCTCGCTTCAGGTCTTCCAGGGCGGGCAGGGCGTCTCCACAGGCGACAGCGTGCGCTTCCTGGGCGTGCCGATGCGCGTGAGCTATTCCGATGACCTTCTTGGCCGTGTCTTCGATGGCGCCGGAAAGCCAAGGGATAACGGACCTTCGCTTGAGGAGAACATGGTTGAGATCGGAGGCCCGTCCGTAAACCCGTCGAAGAGGATACTCCCGAACAGGATGATCAGGACCGGTATCCCGATGATCGATGTCTTCAATACCCTCGTCGAGTCACAGAAGCTTCCTATCTTCTCCGTTTCCGGAGAGCCATACAACGAGCTCCTGGCGCGCATAGCGATGCAGGCTGAGGTCGATATCATCGTCCTGGGCGGCATGGGCCTCAAGTACGACGACTATCTCTTCTTCCGCAACACGCTGGAGAGGTCGGGAGCCATGTCGAGGACGATCATGTTCATACATACGGCATCCGATCCGACGGTAGAGTGTACGCTCGTGCCGGATATGGCGCTTGCCGTTGCCGAGCATTTCGCGCTGGACGGGAAGAAGGTGCTTGTCCTCCTTACTGATATGACGAACTTCTGCGATGCGCTGAAGGAGACGGCGATCACCATGGAGCAGGTCCCTTCCAACAGAGGATACCCTGGCGATCTCTATTCCGCGCTCGCTTCCCGCTATGAGAAGGCTGTCAGCTTCGTTGGTGCCGGATCGGTGACGATCCTCGGTGTCACCACGATGCCCGGCGATGATGTCACTCATCCGGTGCCTGATAATACCGGATATATCACGGAGGGACAGTATTACCTCCGTCACGGGCACATCGAGCCATTCGGCTCGCTGTCAAGGCTGAAGCAGAACGTCAACAAGGACACCAGGAGCGATCACAGGTCGCTGATGGATGCCATGATCAAGCTCTATTCCGCGTATAAGGATTCGCAGGAGAAGAGGTCGATGGGATTCACCATGTCCGACTGGGATGAGAAGCTTCTGCGCTATGGCGCGGCATTCGAGTCCAGGATGATGGATCTGAAGGTGAACATCCCTCTGGAGGAGGCCCTCGATGAGGGATGGAGGATCCTTGCCGAGTGCTTCGAGCCGAGCGAGACTGGACTGAGGTCCGATCTTATCGCCGAGTACTGGCCGAAGAGGAGCTGAGATAGTGGGTGTCAAGCTAACGAAGAACGAGCAGAAGAAGCAGAAGGACCAGCTCAAGCAGTTCCAGCGCTATCTTCCGACCCTTCAGCTCAAGCAGCAGCAGCTTCAGAGCGTTATCCGTGAGGCGGAGAACGAGATCGTGTCGCTGAAGGAGGAGCAGCGCAAGGCTGTCGCGGCTCTCTCTGGCTGGATCGCGGTCTATGGCGGCGATGCCGCATTCCCTCCCGAGCGCTCAATAGGCACGCTGGTGCAGATAGAGCGTATCGAGAAGGATAAGGAGAATATCGCAGGAGTCGAGGTCCCTGTCTTCCGCCGCCTCGTGTTCAAGGATATAAGGTATGATCTCAGGTACTATCCGCTGTGGGTCGATAAGGCGCTCGTTGCGCTGAAGGACATCGCCAGGTACGATGCTCTCGTGAAGACGCTTCAGGAGAGGATAGACCTGCTGCAGAAGGAGCTGAGGACAACGGTACAGCGCGTCAATCTATTCGAGAAGGTAAAGATACCTGAGGCGAAGGAGAATATACGCGTGATATCGATATATCTCCAGGATCAGCAGACCGCGGCCGTCGTGCGCGGAAAGATAGCCAAGCGCAAGCTGGTGAAGGCAGGCTGAGATGATAGAGAGGATGAAGAAGACCATAGTGCTTTCCTCCTCTTCCCGCAGGGCGGAGCTGCTTTCCTCCCTGAGGGATCTGGGTATCATGCATATCACGGATATCGTCACCAAGTCGGCGCCGCTTGATGATCTGGAGAAGAGGAGGGCAGAGCATGCCTCCGTCCTGCAGACCCTGAAGGAGCGTGGCGATAAGAAGGCCCAGCCTGCGTCTGGAGACTTCCGCACCGTCCACGCATCGCTGATGTCCCTCCTTGCAGAGGAAGAGGCCCTCCGAGACCGCATGATCGCGCTGCAGAATGAGAGGGAGCGCATCCTCCCGCTGGGAGAGTTCGATCCAGAGTCTGTCAGGGGGCTTGCGGATGATGGCATAGAGCTCAGGCTCTATACCGGTACTAAGAAGGATGAGGCCATCCTTGCCGCTTCTGACATCAGATACTTTCCCCTGAGGTATGAGGGAAAGGGCATAGCGGTTGCCATACTCGGCCAGGATATCCCTGAGGGATCATCGCTCTCCCCGTTCGCCTTGCCGTCCTCATCGCTTTCCGCGATAGATTCCGAGATCCTCTCCTCAAGGGAGCATCTCAAGGAGATCGATGGGAAGATAAGGGCCGCTGCGGCTTATATCCCTCTCTATGAGAAGGAGCTGAGAAGGGAGGATGAGGATATAACGTTCGAGCGTGTCTCCGAGAGCGTAGGCGGCGATGATATAGTGTATCTCACCGGTTACATCCCTCAGTCCGATGTTCCCCGCTTCACCGAGTACGCGAAGAGGGAAGGCCTGGCTTATTCGCTTTCGGATCCGGGCCCTGATGATAATCCGCCGACGAAGGTCATCTATAAGGGATTCGTGAGGATCGTCAAGCCTGTCTTTGATATCCTCGGTACGGTCCCAGGCTATAATGAGTATGATATCTCATCGTACTTCCTCGTCTTCTTCTCGCTCTTCTTCGCGATGATCATAGGAGACGCGGGCTACGGCATCATATTCATCCTTGCCGGCCTGGCAATGCAGCTCAGGTCAAGGAAATGCACCGATATCAACATACTGCTGTATGTGGTAGGGGCTGCGACGGTGGTATGGGGTGCTGTCACCGGCACATGGTTCGGCTCTCTCTCGATACTGGAGCGCGTTCCGTTCCTGCAGCGCCTTGTGATTCCATCGATCGCCAACTATCCCGAACTCTTCGGCCTTGATGCGTCATATACGCAGAACATGCTGATGAAGTTCTGCTTCATGCTTGGTACGGTGCAGCTCTCTCTTGCCAGGGTGATGAATATCATCCGCAAGGCTAGGGAAAGGGATCTTTCGCTCGTCGCTGAGATAGGATGGCTCATGGATGGCATACTCCTGTACTTCCTGGCGCTCAACCTCGTAATAGGCGAGCCGTTCCCTCTCTCCGTGGTCGGTATCGGAGTGGGTACGGGCTTCGTGCTTGTCTGCCTCTTCTCGGCGCAGGGACCGGGAGTGCCATTCGTGAAGGGAATGCTCTCAAGCCTCTCAGGCTTCTTCACGACGTTCCTCGACACGATCTCGTGCTTCTCTAACCTGATGAGCTACATAAGGCTGTTCGCGGTCGGCATGGCATCTCTTGCCATAGCCCAGTCATTCAACAGCATGGGCGGAGGTATGCTCGGAGGCGCTGCGTTCATCGTCGGCGTCATCGTCATACTCCTGGGACATGTGCTTAACCTCGTGATGGGGCTGCTGTCTGTAGTCGTTCACGGAGTAAGGCTCAATCTACTGGAATTCTCCGGCGCACTCGGCATGGAGTGGGCCGGATACAACTACGAACCGTTCAGGAAGATGGTTCAGGATAATGAATAGCTAAGGAGAAGGATATGGAAAACCTCGCTTATCTTGGAATGGCTTGTGCACTCTGCTTGTCTGCACTCGGATCTGGACTCGGAACAGGCTGCGCGGGACAGGCTGCAGTAGGCGGCTGGAAAAAGTGCTATGCGGCAGGAAAGCCTGCTCCGTTCATCATGGTCGCATTCGCTGGCGCACCGTTGACACAGACGATCTATGGCTTCCTGCTGATGAACTTCATCAGCTCTGCCTTCGCTGGCGGCGCATCTCCGCTTCTCTGCCTTGGCGCAGGCGTCTTCGGCGGACTTGCCATCGGGCTTTCTGCATGGATGCAGGGTAAGGTGGCTGCAGCGGCTTCCGATGCGCTCGGAGAGACAGGAAAGGGAACGGCTAACTACTTCATCGTAATCGGTATCGTAGAGACCGTCGCTCTCTTCACCCTCGTCTTCTGCCTCCTTCTCCTCGGTTGATAAGGAAACATACAGGCAACGAGAGGCTGTCGCAAGGCAGCCTCTTATCCATTTCTGAGGAATGAATCAATCATCGAGGCCTTCTCATACCCATGCTCATAGAGCCTCATGATCCCATCGTTTGAATGCTTCATCGTATCTATGCCCTCTGTGCTGTCAGGGGCGATGATGAGTACCTTTCCCTCCTCCTCGAGCTTCCATAGCGCCTTGAGCTGCCTGTTATAGGTGGCATATCGCTCTGCGATTGCGCGTCCTGTCGCAGGATACTTCCTGGATACGATCCTTGCAGGGAGCCTGTCCTTCTTCGGCGTGCGGAGGAAGTCATGGGGCTTGGTGAGGATGACGACTATGCGATCCGCTCCTAGCTCAAAGGCCTTCTCATAGGGAAGAGGATCAGCTATTCCTCCATCGAAGTACCTTCTTCCCTTATAGAGGATCGGGTGGCACGCTACCGGAACGGCTGCAGAGGCCTCTATCGCCCTCATGTCACAGCGCTGAAGCGCGTCCTTTCCGAAATATGCAGGCATTCCTGTCTCTGCATCCGTTGCGACGATGGTGAGCCCCATTGGATTGGCATGGTATGCGTCTATGTCAAAGGGATCCTCTCCATCGGGGAAGGAGAGCGTCTCATAGACGTATTCCAGATCTATGTAGACGCCTTTGCGCATGATATTCCCGATGCCCATGTATTCCTTGCGCCATGGATATACCGTGTAGTAGCGCATGAGCCTTCCTCTCTGTCCTGCGATATACGTAGAGAGGTTGGAAGCTCCTGCGGAGACTCCGACCGCGAAATCGAACGGATAGCTCTTCCTATCCATAAGGGCATCATAGATGCCGGCGCTGAATGCGCCCCTCATTCCTCCACCCATATCAACAACGGCTGTCTTCATATACGGAACTCTACGATTTTGTCAGAGTCAACGACCTTCAGGACAAGCCCAATGTCATTAAGTTAAGGATACATTAATCATACATTTTAGTATGCAGGACAGAAAGCAAGCTTCAATTTGTATTTCTGTCTTTTTTT